>JBAQJS010000048.1:0-26839 GCA_049300435.1 Candidatus Acidiferrales bacterium
GGTAAGAGCGGTGCGCGCGCCAGAAACGGTCGGCGTCCAGCGCCGCGGAAAGTTCCTCGATGGTGCGGTAATTCGACACGCCTTCGAAGTCCCGCGTGAAAATCGTGATCGTGCCGTCCTGAATCGAGGAGTAAATCATGTCGTCGGCGTCCACCAGGAACATCCGCTCCTGCGCTTTCACCAGCAGCTTCACCGGCTGCGCCGATTTCGCCGCCGCCGTCGCCCCCGGCGCGGCCAGTTGCCCCATCAGCGTTTCCAGCCGCTCCACCGGCGAAGTGTGCGCGTCCACCATTTTCTTCGCGCGTTGCAGCGCTTTCGCGATGCGCGCCTTGTCGAACGGCTTCAGCAGGTAATCCACCGCGTTCACTTCGAACGCCTGGATCGCGTAATTGTCGAACGCCGTGGCGAAGACGATCTGCGGCACGCGCAGCTTGCGCTCCAGCAATCTCTTGATCACCCCGAATCCGTCCAGCCCGGGCATCTGCACGTCCAGGAACACCAGGTCCGGCTCGTGCTCCTTGATCAACGTCACGGCTTCCAGCCCGTTCTTCCCCAGCGCGATAATATTCACCTCGGGAAAACTCTTCAGCAGGTACAACAATTCATCCCGCGCCGGCCGCTCGTCATCCACGATCACTGTATTGATTGCCATAAGGTCCGCCAGCAGTATATGCAAGCCGCATAACCACGGCAACAAATCCGCCGCAGCCACGGCAAAAATCCCAGTAGGACTGAAAACCCAGGTCAAAGTAAGGTTATGTAGCGGCCGCTGTGTCCCGTGCCTTTCGGGACGCAGCGGGCACCGCAACCCAACCACCCAAATGCTCGCCCAAGCAAAAGCCAAAGCCCAACCCACATAGCCCCGCCGAATTCCGCGCCGTTCGCCACGCACCGGGCACCCCCACCCCATCGCCCAATGCCCGGCAACCGAACCTGCGTTACCATGCTAAGGAAATCCAAACCCTAGGAGCCAGCTTGCCCTCCAAAAAATCCACCGCCAAAGTTCTAAGCAGCAAAGTCGTCCTGCACACCCGCGTCTTCGACGTTCGCCGCGAAAAAGTCGTCGAGCCCAGCGGCGTGCACGCCACGCGCGACATCATTGACCACCCCGGCTCCGTCGTGGTCCTCCCGGTTTTCTCCGACGGCCGCATTCTGCTCATCCGCCAGTATCGCCACAGCGTCCGTCAATATCTCTGGGAACTGGTCGCCGGGCGAAAAGAGGAAGGCGAGACTTACGTCCGGGGCGCGCACCGCGAGCTGCAGGAAGAAACCGGCTACTCCGCGCGCAGGATGCGCCAGATGCTGGACCTGTTTCCCAGCCCCGGCTTCTTGCGCGAGAGCATGGTCATTTTCCTCGCCGAAGGCCTGCGCAAGGGCCCGGCCAATCCCGAGCCCGACGAAAAAATCTCCCTGCGCATTTTTTCCTTGCGCCAAGCCGAACGCTGGATCCGCAGCGGCAAAATCCGCGACGGCAAATCCGTAGCCGGCATCCTCTACTACGCCAAAGTCTTCGCCGGAAAAAAGTAACGCGCGCGCAACCTCGCTTTCTTCGGCGCATCCGCCTCGCGCCGCCGCCTGTCCTTCCGTCCAGTGGCGAATGGGCGTCACTCCCGCAGCCCCGCCCGCGCCCTCGCCTCCCCGCTGCTAGACTGAACTGCAAGCCGCGCTCCGCTCGGGCGACGCAGCCCAGCTCCGCGGAACCGCGCTACAGGAGCAGCCGGTATGAGCAACGCAACGCTCGCGCAAAAGATCTACAAAGTCCTCAGCTGGTCCAGCCTGGTGGCCCTGCTCCTGACCATCGCCTTGGTCCTGCACAAGTCCTCGCCGCCGAATATCCCGGTGGATCCCGCCGCCGCCGCGCGCGCCGAACAAAAGTTTCAGGCCGCCGACCAAGCCAAAGCCGCCGGCCAGCCCGGACAAGTCGCGCTCGATCGCAGCGAGCTGAACGCCTACCTCGCGCAAAATCTGCAGTTGCAGGCGCCGGTGCCGCCGGTCGCGCTCCCGAGCGACACGCCGGCCGCTGTCCCAAATGCTGCGTCACCGCAAAACGCCGCCGCGAACGATCCCGCCGCCGCGCTCGGCGCCGGTGACCCGCAGACTCTCGAAGAAGTGCAATCCTCCGTGAAAGACGTGAAAGTGGATATGGTGGGCGACCTGGTGAAGGCTTACGTGATTTTCAATTTCCACGGGAAGGATATTTCGCTGGAGCTGGACGGCCACTTGACCGCGGACAACGGCTACATGAAATTCGAGCCGGTCAGCGGCATGCTCGGCTCCCTGCCGCTTCCGCAATCAACTCTGAACGCCGCGGTAGATAATCTGATGTCCTCGCCCGAAAATCGCGAGAAGTTGCGCCTGCCTCCGGACGTCAGCGACATCAAAATCGTGGACGGTCAGGCAGTCATTCAGTACAAGTAACAACCGCTTCCGCGGCCCCGCTCTTCCAGCCACGCGGCATTTTTCACACGCCGCAAGCCGCGTCCCTCGCCGCCGCTCAGGCGTTATCGATCTGCGCCCGCTGCAACCGGTCCGAGTAATCAATGTACACGGTCTTCCACTCCGAATAAAAATCCAGCGCCGCCTCGCCCGATTCGCGGTGCCCGTTGCCGGTATTCTTGATTCCGCCAAACGGCAAATGCGTCTCCGCGCCGATTGTCGGCGCGTTCACGTACACGATCCCGGTCTGCAAATCGCGCTGCGCCCGGAACGCATGGTTCACGTTGCGCGTATAAATCGAAGCCGACAACCCGTAATTCACGCCGTTCGCGATCGCCAGCGCCTGCTCGAAATCCTCGAACGGAATCACCGCCACCACCGGCCCGAATATTTCTTCCTGCGCGATGCGCATCTTCGCGTCGCAGTCCGTGAACACCGTCGGCTCGTGGAACCACCCCCGCCCCCACGGCCCGCTTTCCAGCCGATTCCCGCCGGTCGCCAGCTTCGCCGTTTCGTCCTTGCCGATTTGCACGTACTTCATCACCGTGTTCAATTGCTGCTCGTTGATGCACGGTCCCATGTCCGTCACCGAGTCCAGCCCGTCGCCCACTTTCAGCGCCTTCACCCGCGCCACGAATTTCTCCACGAACTCCCCGTACACTTTCTTGTGCACCGCCACGCGGCTCGCCGCCGTGCAGCGCTGCCCGCTGGTGCCAAACCCGCCCCACACCGCGCCGTCCACCGCCAGGTCCAGGTTGGCGTCGTCCATCACGATGATGATGTTCTTGCCTCCCATTTCCAGGTGGCATTTCTTGAAACTCGGCGCGCAAGCCTGGCTCACGATCCGCCCCACTTCCGTCGAACCGGTAAAACTCACCAGGTTCACATCCTTATGATCCAGCAGCGGCGCCCCCGCGCTGGGTCCGTCTCCGAACACCACATTCATCACTCCGCGCGGCAGCCCGGCCTCGTTCAGTGCCTGCATCAGATTGTAAGTAGATAGCGGCGTGTCCTCCGCGGGCTTGATTACCACCGTGTTGCCGGTCACCAGCGCCGGCATCGCTTTCCACGACGGGATCGCCATCGGAAAATTCCACGGACAGATCAGCGCCGCCACTCCCACCGGGGTGCGCACCGACATCGCAAACTTGTCCGGCAGTTCCGAAGGCGTGGTCTGCCCGAATTGCCGCCGCCCTTCCCCGGCCATCAGGTACGTCATATCAATCGCTTCCTGCACGTCCCCACGCGTTTCCGCCAGCACTTTGCCCATCTCGCGCGTCATGTCCTTCGCGTAATCTTCTTTGCGCTCCACCAGAATTTGGGCCGCGCGATACAGTATTTCCGCGCGCTTCGGCGCGGGCGTCAGCCGCCATTTCTCGTACGCTCCCCGCGCAGCGTCAATCGCTCCGCTCACGTCCTCTTCCGTGGACGCCGGGAACATCCCCACCAGCTCCCCCGTATTCGCGGGATTGCGATTCTCAATGGCCTTCCCGCTGCGCGCTTCCACCCACTCTCCATTGATGAAATTCTTGAAAACCCTGGGCCGTGCTGGCGTAGCCATGCGCATTCCTCCCTACGATCTGCTGCATCTGCTGAATTTTTTGCGGCAACAACATCGGATGCTCGGCGGCTTCCCGCGATTCAGAGTAGCAAGCCCCCGCGCGCCCCGTCAACGCGTCCCAAATCAAGTACCGCCTCAGTTTGCGATTCCACGACTAATCGGGACGTTCGTCGGAGTTCATGTTATAAAGGCGTCCGCCCATTCGGGGCGGCGCGCAACATCCGACAGAAGGGTAAGAATGGATCCTGTCGTCAAGTTGGTGGTTGAGATTGCCGGAATCCTGCTCCTAGGGGCGCTTGGCGAGTTCATCTTCGCGCGAACGCGTGTGCCGGACGTGGTTTGGCTGGTGCTCGCCGGTATCCTCGCAGGCCCCGTGTCCGGTCTTATCCACTCGGGACTTATTAACCCCGGTATCCCGTTTTTTGGCGCGATCGCCCTCACAGTCATTCTGTCAAACGGAGCGTTTCGTCTCCGACTTACCGAGTTGGCGGCGGCCGCGCCCAGGGGTATTTTTCTGGGTTTGTCGGGATTCGTTTTCTCTTTGATCGCGATCTACGGATTCCTTTGGTTCTCTACAAAGCTCGGCTATGTACGCCCTGCGCCGCACTTGGTATGGCTGATGGTAGGCGCCATAGTCGCCGGCACCAGTTCGGTCATCATTATGCCGACTATGGCGATGGCTCGCGTGCCCGGCAGAATCGCGCGCATTCTGGAGGTCGAGTCCTCCGCGACGGACGCGCTTACCGTCGTTGTAACGATGGTACTCATCGATCTGGTCGTGACCGGCAGTGCGGACCTTTCTCGCCCGTTCCTTGCCCTCGCGCGAGAACTCGGTGTTGGCGTGACCGTGGGCGTGATTGCCGCTGCATTCCTGATTCCCGGAATACCTGCGCTGCGGGACAAACCTCACGGCTACACGGTATTTCTGGCGTCCATGCTTGCTTTATATGGCATCACCGATTTGTTCAGGGGCAATGGCGCCATGGCGGTCCTGGTGGCCTCGCTTTTGGTCGGTAACGCTTCCTCTATCGTGCCACGCCTGTTTCCGGGCGCCCAGGGACACGTGTTCGCTACAACGGAAACGATCAAGGTCATGCAAGACCAGATGACGTTCCTCATCAAGTCGTTCTTCTTTTTTCTGATCGGCCTTATGTTCCCGACGGATCTGAAGAAGATTGCCCTGGCGGCCGTCAGTGTACTGTTCCTCATGGCGTTCCGCATTCCCGCCGTGTTGATCTCGACAAGGAGGATGGGATTAGGAAAGAAGGATATCTGCTTCCTCTGCGCCGCTGTTCCTCGTGGTCTTGCCGCCGGCGTGCTGGCGACGCTTCCGTTGCAATACGGTGTTCCGGGCGCGGAGAATCTGGCCCCGGTTGTTTTTGCGGTGATTGTCCTCAGCGTCCTCGTTTTTGCGATTGCCTTCTCAGTAGTCGGCCTGTTGCCCGACGAGCCCGCGCCCAGTGAATGATCGCGCCGGGCGCTGAGAGTCCTCCGCACAACCGCACTCGCCCTCGCAACACTGCTTGTGGATAATAGCCATCGCGTTCACATTCTGAGTTGTTGCGCGGCGCAGATCGCATCGCGAGTGCAACAAAGAATTCGCGACAGGCTCTGGATGCAACCGGCTAGTGCCCAACGAACGCGCCACTCGCAAAATTACAATCCGCCCGTAAGCAACTTTCCAATTACGCGGGAGGTTTCAATGGGTCGGCGCAACACTAAGCTCGAACCCACCTTGCATTGTGAGTTCTTGCTCGACCCTGCAGTGATGACCGCCGCAGTGCTGTTGTTATTTCCGCCCGTGAGAACGGAATTTCGCGGGGCCCAGACTGCTGATAATCGGGTTGTCGGATGATTTTCAAAATCGCACGTAAAATTCACTCTGTGTTGAGCTAAGCCTCGCGAGCATCCGGTGCAGGTAAATCGCTCGTGAATTCGCGAATTGCGGCCTACCTCGCCGCCGCGTCCAGCCGCGCTGGCTTGGCGCCCTTGATGACCAGCCACAGCATGAATGCGATCTCCCCGACAATTGCTGGCTGGCAATAGCTGTTCACCTTGCCCGCGTACTGCGGCAATAGTATGCCGGTAAAGCACAGGATCACCCACGCGAAGCCCGCCAGGCCCAGCCATACGCCCAGGAACCGCGGCACGAATCGGGACATATAGACGAGGCGGCCAAGCGGCAAGAGCCAAAGACCCCAAAATAGTTCGGCGAAAACCAATCCGCGCCCGTGCAGATTGAGAAACAACATAGCCAGGGCCTCCCGCTGAGGCTTGTCGAATACGGATAGGAAGTCGCCGCCTCGGACCAACATAAGAGCAGCCAGGGAGTTCACCTCATTCACAAATGCCATGGGGATCGAGACCACAATCAAAATCACCATAAGCGCGGCCTGCCGCTGGTCAACGCCCTTGAACAGCTCGTATAAAGCCAGCGCCACGAAGATAAAACCTGCCATTCCGATCAGTTGGCTGGCGATGCCGAGGCGGAAGAGTGTTTCGGACGCCGCGATGTTGTTGGCCGTCGCCACTGCGTCTCCATGGACGATCAGCTTGTTAGGCACATAGCCCATGGCAAAGAAACCGAATAGCGACGTGACTACATACAACCACCCTGCCAATCTACCCGGATTCTTGCTCGCGCTCATGGTCCTCCTCCTAAACGCTCAGCTTTAGATACGGCGCCTGCCTTCCATAAATTTCGCCGAATCAGCAAGCCGGACCCTTTGAGGGTCTGCCCACAGCGACGACTCTAGGAGGTTCTATCTCATGATAAACGCATTTCCTGGAAACTGACCCAGCACCCCAAATTCGCTCACCGCAACTTTCGCTTTCCTTCCGTGTTTCACCATACAGACGCGAACCACGTAATCGGAAGCGTCGCAAGGCAGTAAGTTCTGGAAAGGCTTCACGGGCTCAGAAGGGGCCCAAATATGAAATACCTCATGATTCTGGCGGTTCTTGGCACTTGCCTGGCGGTCGCTCCGAATGCTCATGCTCAAGGTTTCGCGGTGGGCGTCGGAGTCGGTCCCGGTTATGTGGGTGCTGCTCCCGTCTGCTCCTACGGCTACTATAGTTACTACCCCTACGCTTGCGCTCCCTACGGGTACTACGGCCCGAGCTGGTTCTCCGGCGGCCTGTTCATCGGCGCCGGCCCGTGGTTCCGCGGCGGCTATTACGGACGCCCGGGTTACTGGGGCCGTCCCGGTTACTGGGGTCGCCCCGGCTTTAGCGGCGGCTACGTCGGACGCGGTCCGGCTTACGTCGGCCACGGCGCAGTCGGCGGCGGATTCCACGGCGGCGGCAGCTTCCACGGTGGCGGCAGTTTCCACGGCGGCGGCGGCCACGGCGGAGGTCATCGCTAAGCCTCAGCCCTAAGTAAGGGCTTCGCGTCGCGCACTACGCGACACGCACCGCAGCCCATCCTTCTCGCCGCTCCTCCCGGGAAGGATGGGCTTTTTTTCTGCCTCGCCCGCCTGGTCTCCTCCGCCTCGTCTCCGCCGCTCGAGCCGGCGCCCGGTCCATGGTCGTCACCTGACCACCGTGCTGCTTGTGAGTCCCCGAACGGACCGGCTTCGTCGCGCCAAAGGGATGAAAACCGCTGGCAGTGAGAACCAAACCGTTGCGCAGCCGTGCGTAGCGTCCCGAGATCACGGAACGGAAGGCCAGAACAATCCTGCTCAAACGAGGCGGGCTGGACGGCAAGAAAAAATCCAGCCGAAGGAGAAGCGTTTTCTCCTTGACTCCTTTTATAGAACTAATCAGGAGTCAGCGAACCGACGGCACAACACAACTGCTTCTGTCACTTTTGACAATACCCTCCACAGATCCTCCGGCTTAGCATCTGCAACGATCACGGCCTTGCCGCCGGAGTTTCACGGGAGAAACTGTGAAGAGAAAATTGCGCCTCGCGGCATCTGCACTTTCTTTGTGTCTCGTATTCGCTGGGTGCGGTGGGAAGAACGATGCCATCAGTCAGGCTGAGAAGCAGGACGTCATCAATGGCGCGTCTGTGCCGAGCATCGAACAGACCAAGCAGATCGCGCAGGACGGCTTCATTTACGGGCTGCCGCTGGTGATGAACTACGCGGTGATGTATCAGTTCAACGTGGACAACACTTCGTCGCAATTCAAAGCGCCCTTCAACGCGATTTCGAATGAGGCGCGGGTGTTCACGTATAAGGACACCGCCGTGATTACGCCCAACAGCGATACACCGTATTCGCTCTTGACAATGGACCTCCGCACAGAGCCTTTCGTCGTGTCGGTTCCCGCGGTCCCGCGGTCGCGATATTACGCGGTGCAGTTGACGGATGGCGACACTTTCAATTTCGGATACATCGGAACGCGAGCGACGGGTACGGAAGCGGGCGATTATTTGGTTGTTGGACCGGACTGGACGGGTGCTACACCGCCAAAAATCAAGAAAGTGTTTCATTCGAGCACGCAGTTCGCGATGGCGATTTTCCGAACCCAATTGCTAAGCCCGACGGACATGCCGAACGTGGTGAACGTCCAGAAAGGCTACGAGGGACAGTCTCTCTCTAGCTACCTAAAGCAGCCTGCGCCAGCCGCAGCGCCAGCCATTGATTTCATGGCGGCTACTGATGAGTCGGTGAAACAGAACTTTTTTGATTACCTGGATTTTGCGATGCAGTTTGCGCCCGCTGGCCCGGAAGAGACTGGCATTCGCGCGAAACTTGCGAGCATCGGAATCGGTCCAGGGAAGAAATTCTCAATGAAGGACCTTTCCGCCGAGCACAAGGCCGCGGTGCTACTGGGCATGAATGCAGGGTCGGACGCAGTTGATAAGTTCATCGCCAGCGGCTCAAAGGACATCAATGGCTGGCAGGTGGGTTCCTGGTTCGGGGACAGAGCGTTCTACAACGGCGATTGGCTGCGCCGTGCGGGCGCAGCGCGCGCAGGAATTTACGGAAATACCGCTATTGAGGCCTGCTATCCGGCAACGCGAGTTCTTCCGAACGGCGACGCGATCGACACGAGCAAGCACAATTACACGATTACCTTTGTCGCCGGGCAGTTGCCGCCGGTAAACGCGTTCTGGTCGGTGACGATGTACGACGGAAAGAGCCAACTACTGATCGAGAATCCGATCAATCGCTATTTGATCAATTCGCCGATGCTGCCGAGCTTGAAGAAAAACCCAGGCGGCTCACTGACGTTGTACATCCAGAAAGACGCGCCGTCGGCGGACAAAAAATCCAACTGGCTGCCCGCACCGAACGACACTGTGTACCTGGTGATGCGGCTGTATTGGCCGAAAGAAACGCCGCCCTCGATTCTGCCCATGGGCGAAGGCACGTGGCAGCCGCCCGCCGTTGTGCAAGCGCAGTAAGACGCTGCGTCTTAACCTCGCAACTCCTGATTGATGTGGTCGTCTCAGTGGGTGTATGCCTAATATAAGACTTCTGTTTGGAAGTGGTGTGTATGACCCAAGGGAAACGAGTGGCGCTTTCGATGACGCTGCAGACCGAGGTATGGAGCCGTTGGAAGGCGGGGCAGTCGCTGCACGTGATTCGGCGCGCCTTCGGCAAGCCACATAGCTCCATTCATTGTTTTTTATCGCAGCACGGTGGGATTGTTCCGCCAGCCCGCCGAACGCGCCGACCGCGGGAGACTAATTGCCCGAACCATATCGTCGCACAAGCTGGAGACTGCAGTAGCATCTGCAACGAAAGGCGGACCAGCGGGCCAGGACATGACGACCAAACCGATCCGAAAATAGGGCGACGCGCCTCCCTGCGCTTTATGACCCGACCCGGGCGATCACTCGTGCATCGCCACGTTTTTCGTCAAGCGTTCACGTGCCGCGAGCCGCGCAAGCACTCCGGAACTGAATTTGCCCTCAGCGCGGCGGAAAAGACAGCGCATGCGCGCGCTATAAAGGCGGCCACGGCGACGGTTTGCCGCGTCCGTTGTCCATCCTAACGGTCGTATTGATGATCGTCCTCATCGGACCTCTTCGGGGTGCGAACAACGCCGTGGATCGCCTGTGGTCCGAAATGCATCGAGGCAGGCTTCCCGAATTGCAATGTGACGTTCGCATACGGCACGTTTGGCCCACCGCTGACACACACCGTCAGTGGCGATGTCCCACCACTCGGGTCGAAAGGTGTTATTACGTTTCCGTTGGCTGTCACACTGGCGTCACCGGTCACCACCAAAACAGAGCCGCTGGTAGGAGGGCTGAACGTCGGGCAGTCGGATGTCTCGACCGTCTCAATGGAGACAGCAGCATCTTTCATGGTGATGTGGTGGGTATGCTGCGTTAGGGACGCTGACAATACATTTGCAGAGGACTGTCCAAGCACTGACAACTCCATGGTCACAGCCGCTGAGAAATCGGCCGTGCGCGAGTCTCCCTTCAGGTTCAAGTGCCACGGACCGCGAACTTCCCACGCAGTCGTACCGCCGGATATGGGCGAGTAGTCGTTGATTACGCCGCTGAATTGCCTGGGCAGCGGTCCTTGCGCCGGAGCGCCTATACTTGCCGCAAACGCCAGCACCACCACGCTTACTGCCCACCGCAACGTTCTGCTCTTCATAAGACACCTCCAGATTTTGGATTCGCGCCTCACTCGCCGACAGCTCCGCGGGCGACACCAGACGTCGGAGCTTCCAACAAGGATTTGTCGCCAGGAATTCGAAGGCGACAATTTCGCGCTTGAGTTGTGTGGGAACCATGGGGCACGTTGCGCCCTCTCGTCAAACTGCAATGCGCGGGATAGCCGTTTGCCGTCAAATGCGGTCTTTTGCCGTTTCCCGGGCGGTGGCTTACAATGGGGGAACTTACCTCTCGATAAGCCGGACAGCTCAGGAGAGCGCAATGGGTGACCCGTTCCCTGGAATTCGCAGCCAGGAAAAACCGTCCGATTACCACCTGGATTCGTGGAAGGAAATTGCGGGGTACCTCCAACGCGACGTGACCACCGTCCAGCGTTGGGAGAAGCGCGAGGGAATGCCCGTCCATCGCCACGTGCACGACAAGCGTGGCTCCGTGTACGCCCTAACGTCCGAGCTGGACGCCTGGCGCCAAAGCCGGCAGCCGCGCCTGGACGAAAATAACGAGCCGGAAGCGCAGAACGAGCCCGCGCCGCCCGCGGTCATAAGCTCCCAGCCGATCTCGACACCCAGCTCGGCACTGAGGCGGCACCGCTGGCTTATTGTGGCCGGCGCGGTTGTCATCGGGCTCGCCGCCGTCTCCTATGTCATGGTTCGCAGGCACACGGTGGTGGCGACCCGGTCCACAATCCGGTCGTTGGCCGTCCTGCCACTGAAGAACATGACGGGCGATCCCAGCGGGGAATATCTCGCAGACGGGATGACGGACGCGCTGATTGGCCGCCTTTCCAGGATTCACGACTTGCGCGTGATTTCACGCACGTCGGTGATGCGGTTCAAGAATCCGCAAATCTCCGTGCCCGAAATCGCCAAGGCTTTGCAGGTGGATGCGATCGTGGAAGGCTCGGTGATGCGAGACGGCAATCGAATTCGCGTCACTGCGCAACTGATTCGCGCCTCCACGGACGAGCATTTCTGGTCGGAGACCTACGATCGCGAGCTGCAGGACGTTTTTGCTCTCCAGAGCGAACTGGCGCAATCCATCGCCAAGAAGGTCGAAGCGACGGTCACAGGCGAAGAACGCGAAAGGCTTTCGACCGCGCGACCCGTGGCGCCCGAAGTTTACGAGAGCTATTCGAAGGGCGAATTCGCGCTCAACAAAAGCAGCAGCAAAGCCGCATTCGAGGCCAGCATTCCTTACTTTGAGGATGCGATCAAGAGAGACCCTACGTTCGCGCCCGCCTATGTGGGGCTGGCAAATGTATACAGCGATCTCGGCACGGTCTTCATCGGCGGTTCCCCCGAAGAGACGCGCCCGAAAGTGATGGCCGCGGCGGAGAAAGCGCTGGAGCTCGATCCGAATCTTGCCCAAGCGCACGTCCTGCTGGCCAGCGTGCAGCGGGAGCAGTGGCACTGGGCGGACGCAGAGACAGAATACAAGCGCGCTCTGGCATTGGACCCGAACAGCGCTGCTGCTTACGAGGGACTTGGGTTGTGGCTGGCGTGCCAGGGACGCGCGGACGAGGCTCTGGCATCGGCGGAGCGCGGCCGGGAACTCGATCCACTTGCCGTTTCCTTCGACGACTTCGGGTGGATTTTGTTTCAGACTCGCCACTACGACCAAGCGATCCACGAGTTGCGAGGCGAACTGGCGGCGCGGCCGGATGACTTTGGCGCCCTTATGGACCTAGGTTTCGTGTTGATCGCGAACAATCAACCCGGAGATGCAATCCCAGTGCTGGAGAAGGCGGTTGCACTGTCGAACCGCAGCCCAGGCGCGCTTGGAATACTGATCCGGGCGTACGCGCACGCTGGGCAACGCAGCGATGCGCTTCGGCTCCTGGTTGAACTTAGGCAACGGCGAAACACAGGTTATGCTCCGGCGGGCGCCCTGGTGAATGCTTACTTAGGGCTCGGCGAGAACGAGGGAGCCTTCGCCTGGCTTGAGCAGGCTTACAAAGAACAATCCAATATGATGCAGTTCGTCAAAGTACACCCGTACTTCGACCCAATCCGCAAAGACCCTCGGCTCGCGGATTTAGTCCGCCGCGTCGGACTCGACTAGAGTTGCAACTCGCTCCAGCGCGAGACGACCATGATTCCGACCTGATGCCCGATAGTTCTATAAATGTAGAAGCTCAGAAAAAACACTTCTCCTTCGGCTGTAATTTTTCTTGCTTCGCAGCCCACGTAATGGGGCAAGATCTGTTCTGACCGCCCGCACCAAGTGGTCGGTTGCTGGGCATTGTGTCCCGGTGGTTTGGGTTTTCTCTAGCAGCGGTTTTCATCGTTTCTTGGCAACGAAGCCTATCTGTTCCGAATCCAGCGAAACATAACGGTCGTCCATGTGGCGACCATCGTTCTAACCGGGACTCCTGGCCCATCGCTTTTTCTGGTCATCCGAGAGGGCCGAGAGTCGCGTGGGAGACTGGGTGCCCGAGGCACGCAGCGCCTAGCTAATCAGCCGAGCCTCGCTCACTATCGCCGCAGCACCGCCAACGCCCGGCGCAGGCGCGGCTCCCGGCCTCCGCGTCCTATGCCCATTCGCTCGATCCGAGCAACCATTCGATTCTTACCACCTTCTAAATGAACAGGCGTAAGCTTACCCATGGTTGCCTAAGCATTGTCGGCAGCCTTCCACTGGTCGTCGGAACCCAAGCAATTCGGCCCCATCCGAATCCTCGTCATTTGCGTACAATCTGCGTAGCCAGAGGAGGCAAAGATGAAATTCCCATTGCTTTTTGAGAAATTGACCTTAGCCGCGGTCGCCAGCGCGCTCGCGCTTTTCGTGGCGCCCCGGACATTCGCGCAGTCCGGAGCAATTTGTTCCGAGGCACAAATGAACGACCTTCTCACTAAACCCATCGCACCCCACAGCTCCGCCTCCTCCGCCAAAGCCGACCCTGCCGAAGAGACCCAATACAAGGCTTTCTCCAAGCTGAAAGCGGATAATCCCGATAAGCGGATTCAGGTCGGCGGCTCCTTCGTCCAAAAATATCCCGATGGCCCTTTTTCCGAGGCGGTTTACTCGCAGTTGAGTATCTCCGAATACCAAAAGCAGGATTTCGACAAAATGGATGGCTACGCGGACAAGGCCTTGGCGCTCGATCCAGATGACGTCACGGTCTTGGTCTTCACCGGCTGGGTCCTGCCCCACTCCTCCAATGTCTCTCCCGCCCAACTCGACAAAGCCGAAAAATATGAGAAGCATGTGCTCGAGCTTCTACCCACCCTCACGAAGCCGGCGAATATGACCGACAAGGAATTCGCCACCGCAAAATCCGAATACGAATCTCAGGCCCACAGCGGCTTGGGGCTCGTCAATTACCAGAGGCAAAACTTCGCCGGCACCGTCACCGAGATGAATAAAGCCACCTCCAGCGGCTCCGATTCCGATCCTGCCGATTACTATGTGCTCGGCGTTTCGCTCGAAAATCTCCAGCAATATTCCGACGCCTCGGAAGCATTCAAACAGTGCGCCGCGAGTCCCAACGTCCAGCAGGAGCTATGCAAACAGAAGGCGGTAGCCGCAACGAAGGAAGCCGCTGCAAAACCGGCCCCTTCCGAAGTGGCAACCACGCACCATCTACCCGGCTAACGCAGCGGCGGCGAAATCGAGAAAATCTCGAAGACATACGGCGATTTGAAACGGCCTGGAGAATCAAACGGTGGGGACGGCGGTAATCCTTCTTCAGACGCGCCCGATTCGCCTTCTGCGACGCCTGAATCCCGCATCGTACGGTTCAGCTATCAATCCGACAGCTTCGGCAACTGGACCGAGCGGACAGTTAGCTCCCCAGCCCGCGCGCATGAATCGGGGGGAACTCGGAGCATCACCCACCCGACGATTCCGTAATACTGATGGTTTCTATCGGATCGGGACGGTGATTAACGCGATTACCGTCCATGTAGATTTCAAGTTTCCGGTTATCCAACTACAAGCGTTTTGGGGGGTGGGCTGAAGTGAATATTCTATCCAGCGGGAGCGCTCAGAGTAATTATGAAATTTCTTGACCAGCGGTACATGCCCCGCGTTTTTGGTCCCGTCATAAGCTACCAATCCGTGGTTCCCGCGTATTCGAACCGGCCCACGCCCTGACAAAAAAGACCAGGGGCGTGGCGGACACCCTCGGCGAGCTGCCGCACTTCCCGCGAACTCTTTCGGAAACAGATTTCCTGGCGACCTGTGCCGGCGTACATTGCTCTGCGACCGAAGGATTGACCGCCAATACGACCGAGATGCGTGCAACCCCGGGCCGCCGACGGGCCGGGGTTGCACGCACACAGCTTAAAAGACGACCATCCCTTGCGCACGAGTGGCGTCTGGAACCGGCAAAGCCGTCGGCGAGCTGGGCACTTCCGTCAGCATCCCAGTCATCCGATCAATCGAAAAGACATGGATCACGTTACCTCCGCTCGTCGCACCGGCGTCAGCCGGCGGCGCAGCGACGGTTGTCACCGACTGGCCGACTATGTACAGGAACTTCCCGCGCGCATCCACCTGGAGCTGAAACGGGCTGCTTGTAGCCGGCAGCGTCATTATCAGGTGCTGGGTCTCAGACGGCGAAGAAGGGTCGGCGAGGCTATACGTCGAGACCGAAGCATCAATGTTGTTGGTGGAGTATAGATAAGGCCCCATAGGGTCAAGCGCGAGCCAGCAAAGCGCTTTGCCTGAGTTCGCCACGCTGTCCAGGAAAGTCAGCTGTCCCAATGGGCTATAAGAGAAGACACCCAGCTTGCTGGCCGTGGGAAACCCCACGTATAGCAAATGGTGGAAGCTGTCAACGGCCATACCCAAAGGCCAGTGAGGAGCGCCAGCCGGGTACTCAGAGGCGGGCAAGCCAACCGATTGAAGCGTTGTGATATTCCCCGAGTCGCTAATCCAAAATGAGTGGAGGATCCCGCCGACAAAGTCATCGCCAAAGACCAAGGCGCCCCCGAAGATGTCCAGCAAGTCCCGAGGCGCCACCAGAGCCTGAGAGGGAGAGCTGTCGTAGGCGACGTCCTGGGTAGACACCGGGTTCGCGCTTAGCGCGCCAGTATTGGAGACGGTGAAGGTCGAGTAATTGGGAAGCGCCTGGGGCGCCCCTGCAAAAGGCACAGGTGTCGTAGGTTCTTGCGAGCTCTTGTTTACCACGATCAGGGTGTGCCCATTCAATGCCAAGCCGACCGGAAAGATCCCCCCTGAAGGAAAAGGCGATCCCGAGACGGCGAGCAGCGACCCATCCCCGTTGACGTGGAACACGGATACGCTGTTCGAACCTCCGTTCACAGCGAACAGCAGCGTCTGCGCAGAATTAAGGAGCACGGGAGCATCGTTGTCGTAAGGTCCGAACTGAAGCGTGTAGAGGCCGTTGCCTCCCGTGGCGTACGAGCCGATCATCGTCAGATTTCCGGAAGCATCACTCCGGTAAGCGAGGATGGCATTCCCGGAGGGATCGTTGCTCTCGACATAGATTTTACTTTGGGCCATACAAGGTGCGGCAAACGCCGACCCGAAGCAAACCACCAGGAGGCAGACAGCCGCTGCCCACCAGTGGGTTCTATTGCTACCAACTTTGCACGATTCGATCTTGAGCATGTTCATTTCTCCTTTGAACGTGAGGGAACAAGTTCTTTTGAGACCGTGACCTATGAGGACGACAACCCCGCCGCTTCTTCTCTACGGTTCAATCCGGTGCTTGGGGCGAAAGCCAATCCCGAATGAAGTGCGGGTTACGCGAGCCCATGCCACCAAGCCCCATTCGATGAAAGACGTCGTCAAAGCGAAAGCTGGACATGTCGTCGCTTCCTACATTGCTCGCTAACAATAGCGGTAATCGGTGCTTACGATCACTTCCTGGTCGGTATCATCGGGTCCGATCCTTTGGTTGACGTTCAAATTCCCGGTCCCCTTCACATCGTGGTCACCGAGCAGAGTGAGGCTGCCGTCTTTGGGGTCGCGGTGATACGCGACGACCGCGTTTTCTCCCGAGGCAGAGTGGTTGGTCTGGATGTAGAGAACGTCGTGGGGGCCTGAGTAACCAAAGTCATCCCAGCCAAGAGTCGTCGCGGCTCGTGCGACGAAAGGTGCGACAGCGAGGAAAGAAAGGACCGCGAGGCCGAGGGCAACGCGCTTCACAGATTTCACCTCTTCTATTGACCGGGCCTAGGGACTCGAGAAACTGTGCGGGTAAGTTGGGTGCAATTTATGCCCGAGGAAAGTAATTGTCAAATGAAATAGTCGAAATGGTGCGAATTAAAATTCAATGCCGGAGTAATGAAGTCCTATTACTGCTAGCACTCGGGAGTCGTGCGGGATTTAAAGTCATAAGATGTAGGACCGCCCTCACACGAGCGCTGCTGAGGAGTTGCTTCGCGTTTTCTTTACTCTCCTTTCATCATCAATTCAGTTGAGCGTCGCATTATGGCCAGTCGGAGCGACGGGACGCCGTACCTATTGGCAAGTCCAAACCGCGGCGGGCACCACCCGACGAAATCGTTTAGGCGCCTGAGGGCCCCTCGCCAATTCCGCAGCTGGGAGCTTCCACGCCACATGGCGTCCGAGAATTGCGTCCTCGGCTCCGTACGCAACGCCCAGCCTGTCGCCCCCAAGCCGAGTGAGCACGCGGTAATGTGAAATGGTCGGACCGATCAGATAGGAATCTTTCATTGGATGAACGTCTTAGGTTGCCGTCAATGGCAAGTCAACGACTGCCACCTGAAGGAGAGCAGCGAAGCATTTCTACTTGCCTTGTTAACGCCACAATCGGAAAGTTGCAGCACGTCCCCGGACCAAGTTTCCGGTTTCGCGGGTGGTCTCAATGGGTCGGCGCAACACTAAGCTTGGACCCACCTGGCATTGAAAACAAAAGCCAAAATCGCTAGCTAGGGTTAGACCGGCAGGAACGCCGCCCTGGCTAGGTTTTGGCCGAGTACAGCCAAACAGATGGTTCTGCCGCCGAAGCATTGCCGAATCAACGCACTGGATGGTGTTGCATCCATCGGTTGAGCTGGCACGACTTACCAGGCACTAGCTTTCAGATTGAGGGAATTGTCGGACGACACTACACGGCTACTTGATTGGCGGTGGGCTCGTCCAGTGTTCCTGCGCGACGGTGTCCGTCCAGGCCGAGCCTAGCGGTTGGTACATCACCCAAGTCTCCGCGAGCTTACCAGCCTCGATCCGGTAGGCCTGCATACCTGCTCTTGTGCGCGTCTCGCCGGTTTTCAGATCAGTCCACTTCATCGTAAAGCGGAACCACGCGCGGTCGCCCTCAAATGTGTGGTCGTACACAACAATCCGCACGTCCGGTCGATCCTGCCGCGATTTGGTTATCTCTGCTGCGTAGGCCTCGCGGGTTATCGTCCGGTCACCTAATTCGTCGTGCCGGATGTAATTGGGCTGCTCGCACTGAGGAACCAAATTATATTGACCCTCTGATTAACGCGCTTACGAAATCGTGAAGTTCTACTTCATATGGGCGGCAAAGCAACTTACCAGGAGTTGACCGCGTCGCCTACGGGTAGCCCACCACTCATTTGGTGTGACGGGTGTCACAACGGGCCGTGTCTTGGATCACCGCAGTACACCCTGGACACACTCAATACTTGGAAAGGTTCGCCGATTCGGCGTGTGGAACTTCTAAACGGGAGATTCTTAAATGAACAATATCAGGCGAGCGGTCCTCATGGCGGTTCTTTTGGGCGCGACGCTCTTGGTAGGCGCCGCGCAAGCAGGGGACGTAGAAGGAAAGGTCTCAGCGACGGGATTGAAGTCAGCGGAAAACATCGCTGTCTACATCGACGCGATTCCGGGCAAGAAATTCGATGCGCCCCCGCAACACGCGTCCGTTGACCAGCGCGACATGAAGTTCATTCCGCAGACCATCGTTATCCTGAAGGGCACCACGGTAGATTTTCTAAATAGCGACCACGTAGCTCACAACGTCCATTGGTCCTCCATCGGCGGCGACAAGGCTCTCGCGCACAATTTAGTAATCGTGTCGCCCGGCCAACAAAAGTCCTTCGAGTTCGACAACACTGGCGCGGCCACCATCCTCTGCACTTTTCACTTCGATATGATCGGCTACGTCGTAATTGTTCCGACGCCGTACTTCACGTTGACCGGCTCTGACGGTGCTTTCACGATCAAAAACGTTCCGCCGGGCACATACACCCTGAAGACCTGGAGCTCGGACGGCAAACCCACCACGCAGTCGATCACAGTGACGGATGCCACAACCAACGTCGAGTTGACGATAGTAAAGAAGTAGCGAGCCGCTAGAAAGGACAGCACACATTAAGCAATCGACAGATATCTGTGGGTCTAAGAAAGGGCAATGGCGACATCTGGTGACGTTCGTGACGATCTTGGCGCTCGCTTCGTCGCTGCTCGGTCAGTCCGCCGGGACCAGAGATATCTCGGTAACGGCGGTGGAAGGCGAGAGTTGGATTCGCCACCTGAACAGGTCTTTTAGCGAAACGAGTATGGGCAAGACTTGGGATTTAGGGCCGGCTCCGACAGGCCCGGGAGACGAAGCCGCGCCCTGGCAACTGCAGCTATCGCCCAGCTACGCCACTCAAGGCATTCTGCTGCGTGGTTCAGATCTCTATCGCCTGAATTGCCGGGGATGCCACGGGGAGTTCGGCCAGGGCGCTCCTCCGGAAATTAATTCCATTACCGGCCCGGTGCAGGCGACTTCCGTCGCAGCCACTCTGAACCGAATGAAGAAAGCCGGTCGGGAAATAAGTCGATCCGATGTAACTGCTATGGCGAATGAATCCAGGATTATTCTGCTGCAGCGGCTTCATAACGGAGGAGAAAGCATGCCGCCACCCAGTTTGAGCGAGCCGGAAATCCGCTCCCTCATCGCTTACCTCGAACAACTTTCCGACGTACCGGGGGCGGAAAAGAATCAGATTGCGGTAAAGGAATCGTCCTACCGTGTCGGAGAGCTCGTCGTGAAATCCACTTGTCACGTCTGCCATAGCGCGACAGGGCCGAACCCTGACCCTCAGCAAATAATGGAAGGTGCAATTCCACCGCTTTCTTCTCTGACGACGCGTGCGACTCTCCCGGGGTTCGTGCGAAAGGTCACTAGCGGTGCGCCCATCATCATGGGCACGCCGCCAGCGTCGTACAGGGGCAGGATGCCTGTTTTTCTCTACCTCAGCGAGGACGAAGCCGCTGATGCCTACATGTACCTCGCACTCTACCCGCCGCAATAGTAGGCAAGGAGGTTAGCCATGCCATACTTCGAGATTCCTCGCGGCATAAGGTTTCAGATCGGAATTTTGATTTTGCTGGGTCCGTTTCTGGGTCTTGGCTACACGGCGTTAGCGCAAGATAAGCAGGTCAAAAACGAACCGATCAAGCAAACGGCGCCGCTTTCGGGCGCCGGTATGTTCAGAGACTACTGTGCGGTGTGCCACGGCAAGGATGCGAAGGGACACGGGCCGGCAGCGCCGGCTTTGAAACAGCCACCCGCGGACTTGACGACGCTGGCGAAACGACACGGCGGGAAATTCCCAGACAGCTATGTGGCAAACGTGCTGCGGCACGGCGTGAAGGCTCCGGCACATGGCGATGCAGAAATGCCGGTGTGGGGTCCGCTGTTTACGTCGATGGATTCGGATCAAGGGATCATGTATGTGCGGATTTCAAGTTTGGTAAGCTATATCAAGTCCTTACAGACTAAGTAAAGACCTCCGCTGCTTCAAGCATGGTGCCGCGGTAATCGTGTTTTAAACAAGGCCTGTCGCAAAGAACGAGTCAGTCCTGATAAACGCTGCCAGCTCAACCGGTCGATGCAACACCATCTAATCAGTTGATCCGCCAATACTTCCCCTGAAGAACCAATCTGTTTGGCTGTACTCAGTCAAATCCGAGCCAGGGTAACGTTCCGGCTGATCTAACCTAGCCAGCGCTTTTGCCTCTTGTTTTCGATGCTAGGTGGATTCGAGCTTAGTGTTGCGTCGACCCATTGAGACCACCGAACTTATCGGGAGTTGACCGGTGCCAACAGTAAAGGATGTGCACCCGTAGAGTCCAAGGCTATCGTTTCGCCTCTGCGACGGGGCGCGCGCCAAGCTACCGATTGCTTGTGTATCCCAAGGCTTGCTCGGCGAATCGCTTTTTGCTTGCATCGTCGCCTGCAAGCAAGAATGCGGCATGATGATTACCGTAAGGAACCACGTGCGCTCCGCCGTCGATCAAATCCTGCTTCAGGCGCTCATGAAGTTCAGGCAGCAGCGACCAATGGACCCTGGGATGGTCGTGATGTTCGAGGTGAAAACCGATATTGAACATTGTGAGGTTGAAAAATTTCGACACGAACACAGTGGAGTGACTAACCGGCCTCGCGTCACTCTTCGGGACACATCCCGCGTGCTGGGCATACATTCCCGACCCCATCACCCACACGTTCGCGATCCAGTGCGGCAGCGCCCATAGCCATACGGCCATTTTCCAATCGATCCAAAAAGGAATTGACCAAAGCGCAAGGAAAATGGCGAGTTCACGGAGCGACTTGCGACGCAGGTTTTGGCGCGCGGTCAGGTCCCTCCAGAGATGAGTCGTGAGGCGCCACGGCCAATGCATGAACAGGTACCGTCGGAAGTCTTCAAATGAACCGTCGGCATTCTGCTTTGGGAGAGTCCAATCATCAGTGGCTAGCAGCCTGGCATGGTGAATGGTGACGTGGCAGTACTCCCAAAAGAATGACGGCCACCCGCCGGAAAACGCCCAGATTCGACCGAACCAGCGATTGGCGAATTGCGAGGTGAAGATTGGGCGATGTGAATGGTTGTGGAAGTTGACACCGACATCAATGCCGGAGATCCAACCAAGCATCGTCGCCGACGCTGCCACAAAAGCTATGCGGGTCCACGGACCAGTGACGCCAACCAGCTTAGGGTGCTGGTATAGCCAGAAGGCGCAACAGTACGCTGCGAGGCAAGCGATGTGGAAGGCTAGGCAGTGCCCGTCCTGGGGATCGGAAAGAATGCGCCAACGGCTAAACGCGTCCGTGACATTGCGTTGATCTCGGTTCATAACAACCTCAAAGCCGCAGTTACCGCCAGTACCGTGATTGCCAGGCTCACCCAAGGCCCCCAAAGTATCGCGCCCGCGATGACCACGATCGCAAAAAGAGGCCAGAACGATCTTCCGAAAGCAAGCCCAGTCTGTGACAGAAACTTGTGCGAAAGACGCCTCATGGTGCGCTCTTTTCCTTCGAGATTTGCTTTGTGGTGCGGTGTATTAGCAGCCGAGAAGAATTGTCGGCGCCCGGGATCCTTAGCTCAGGTGCCTGCAATAAACTTGTTCTGCAGGCCAGAGCGGTCTGTTTAAGTGTTTCCTGCGGAATGCTCGGTCTGAATCGTCGTGGCGGCTCGTCTCCGCCGCTTGATCATGCCTTTCTCCCGGCTGTTCTGTGCAGTGGCAACGCCACAGAGCACGAGAAATGCCGATGAAGATAGGAGTCCACAGAAAGCGGTTCCCGTCATATTGGTGCTCATGTTTGGACCTTCCGAGACAGCTACGGTAGCACATCTCGAACCCAGCATAGCTCCCGAATAGCGGGCGTACAATTGGCAGAACTGACAGTTTGGGCTCCTGAACTTCACCTGACTGTCACGCGGCTTGCAAGGACTTGCTTGTCACCGGGCTTCCGTGGGGCGGGCCCGCACTGGAATAACCCGAGTTGTATCTCCATTGCCTCGTTCCGTTCGAGTCACCCTGGACGATGAATTACGCGTCTAGCTTCCGGCATCCCGTCAAGCTCTTGCGGTCTCGCTGCCTGATGCCCGATAAACGCTGCGGGCCCAACCGGTGGATGCAACACCATCCGGTGCGTTGATTCGGCAATGCTTCGGCGGCAGAACCATCTGTTTGGCTGTACTCGGCCAACACCTAGCCAGGGCGGCGTTCCTGCCCGTCTAACCCTAGCTAGCGATTTTGGCTTTTGTTTTCAATGCCAGGTGGGTCCAAGCTTAGTGTTGCGCCGACCCATTGAGACCACCGCAGCTTTTACTGGACAACGGCCGCCTCCGGCTGGCCCGGCGATAGACCGCTGGTTCCGGCGTCTCGGGAATCTGGTATTTCTGGCAGTGGCGAGCCGGGAGAGTGAACGGCAGCATGTGCAGGCTCCCGGGGGACGCCCTCCCGGGAAGAGCGTTCTTGTCTCACGCGCTCACTCCAGCGGCGGCTGAGTGCTCCGAGCATCGCGCCGCCGCGTGGGGCCATCGGCCTTCACTTGGTCCGCGGCGGCGCGCGGCTGGTGTTTCCGCGCTGTAAAATTAACCAGTATCGATCCCCACCCTTCTAGGGTGGCTGGATTTGATATCTGATGGCCATTCTTCACGCGCTAACTGTTTCGTTTATTGTCAGGGTCGTTGTTACTTTTGACAGTTGGCACCCCCCGCCGCGTCAAGTATCAACAGAGGGACAGGCGAGTTCGGTTTAGCTCAGCGCACGAGTACATAGGCAAGGCCTGACTTTCGTGCTAGACGAACCACGCAAAGTGCTGCGCGTGCGAGGTTGAGCTCGGCCGATGTTGGGCGACACCAGGAACGACTAAATCAAAAGGAGATTCACTTGAAAATTGCAGGCGCAGCACTTCTTGGGCTTTTTCTGCTGTTTGGAACGACTACCTTTGCGCAAGATACCCCCAAAATGGAAGTTTCCGGGGACTATTCCTACATGCGCTTCAATCCGCAAAACAACAACATTTCCGGACTCGGCGCCTTTTCTCTCAACGGTGGCGGCGGCGCGTTCACTTATTTTCTGACCGACATGATTGGAATCAAAGCCGAATTCGAGGGCTATGGCAGCACCACCAGGACTTTTCCCAGTGGAGCCCCAGTCTCCGGCAACCTCTTCACTTACAACGTAGGTCCCGTGTTTAAATACCGCACCCCCCATTTCCAGCCGTTCGCGGAGGCGATGTTCGGCGGCGCCCATTCCAACGCATACGTAAATATTTGCAATGTGGGCGGCGGTTGCATCAATTCTCCCTCCAACAATGCGTTTGATTTCATCATTGGTGGAGGCCTAGACATCCCGATCAATAAATCCATCGCCATCCGGGCCGCGGAGGCCGACTACGTCCTTACGCGCTTCGGCAATTCGTTCACAGCCGGCAACAACAATCAGAGCAATTTCCGCATACAGGCTGGCGTCGTATTCAGCTTCTAAGCGAGAGGCTGACCCGCCTTTGGGTCGGCTAATCGTTTTCCATTCGACGCGGGCGATACCAAACTCGCGGACGCCCCACCATTCGATTTCTGAATGGTGGGGCGTCGAATGGACTTGCGACTCTTGCGGCTGGCAACGTCAGGGCGTATGTATGGTTTTCCTGTGACCACTGAGCGACGGATTCACCGGCTAAATCCTGATTAACGCTGCGGGCTCAACCGGTGGATGCAACACCTTCTCATCGGTTGATCCGCCGATACTTCCCCTGAAAAACCGATCTGTTTGGCTGACCCGGCCAAAACTTAGCCAGGGTAACGTTCCGGCTGATCCAACCTGGCCAGCGCTTTTAGCTTTTGTGTTCAATGCCAGGTGGGTCCAAGCTTAGTGTTGCGTCGACCCATTGAGACCACCGCATTAATCGGAGAAGTGAAGTCCCGCTTCAAATGTCCGGTTATGCGACTTACCGTCCAAGTGGAATCTATCTGTTGAAGGGAAAGCGGCTCCCGGCACTTTTAGTTCTGATGGTCGTTGGTTGGTGAAAGAAAAATGCGGCCGCCGAGGGCTTCGCCGACTGCGGACAACAGATCGGTTTCCATGCGGCATTTCACGACATATCCAGAAGCTCCCAAGCTCATGCAGACTCGTACGAAATCGGGGTCCGAGTGCATGGTCAAGAAAATCACCCTGGCCCGCGATCCGGACCGCTTCAATTGCGTAACGGCTTCAATGCCACTAAGAATCGGCATGGAGATATCAGTGACAATTAAGTCGGGGTGCCATCTCATGGCGGTATCTACGAGAGCCTTGCCATTATCGACCGTTCCAACAACTTCAAAGGCCGCTTCTAGCATTTCTTCTACCAGCTCTCTGACGCCACGGTGGTCGTCCGCCACAAGTATGTGCGCTTTACTCATATGCCCTGTCAGGTTGAGTTAGAGACACGAACAAGCGCTGGCCAAGAACTTTCGCTTAGTAGGCAATGCCCTCAGCGCGGCAGGAGGCGGCCTTCTGTCGCAAACAATAGCGTTTGCCAACGGGACTTAGAATTGTTAGTTTTAACAGTGACCAAAAAAAGAATCGGACCGCCAAAACTGGGAAGTATTGATGGGCGTTGGTCGCTGCCGGTCAAGAGAACGTTATGACGTGCAAGAAATGCACCTCCAACAACCAACGGAGCTTCAAATCAGAAATGTCTATTGCTTTTCGCGGGCTTGAAAATATCAATCGGTCCCCAATTTACGTCTGCCAAGACGTCTCGGTCTGTTTGGAATGTGGCCATCTCGAACTCACCTTGCCTCCTGCGAAATTAGAGCCACTAAAAGAAACGGTGGAGGAGCCGAATTCTCGCCGCGGCTCTGATCAAGATGGCACCGTCGGTTCGTAATTTAGAACAAACGCACCGACAGACCAAAATTTATTCCAATCAAGACTTCCAACGCTGTTTGATCAAAAAGCCCTTTTTGCCGGTTTTTCGGCATTTGGACGATTAACGCTGCGGGCTCAACCGGTTGATGCAACACCATCCGGTGCGTTGATTCGGCAATGCTTCGGCGGCAGAACCATCTGTTCGGCTGTACTCGGCCAAAACCTAGCCAGGGCGGCGTTCCTGCCGGTCTAGCCCTAGCTAGCGATTTTGGCTTTTGTTTTCAATGCCAGGTGGGGGTCCAAGCTTAGTGTTGCGCCGACCCATTGAGACCACCCGACTAACCGGGACTTGACTGCAATGCTGAGTTGCGGTACGGCCGCCTGCGGATCGCATCTCTGTTGATGCCTCGGCTAGCTCATGTGCCGGCGACACCCTTGTTCTGTAGGATCCTAACTACCACGCGACGATTCTCGGCTTGCCCCTCGGCGGTCGTGTCGGGCGCAACCTGCCTGCTGGTGCCCATGGCGCCGGGAGCCAGGATGTTGGTCAGCGGAATTTGGCCCTGTTGTTCGAGGAAATCCGTCACGTTCTCGGCGCGCTTCGTGCTCAACGTTTGGTTGAGCGCGGCGCTGCCTACTTTCGACGCGTAGCCTTTCACCTGGATGATGTAAGCAGTGATGCCCTTGGCCTGCTGAGCCAACTTCAGAAGTTGTGGCTTGTATTGCTCCTCGATGGTGACCTTGTCGTTTCCGAACAAAACCGTCACCTCGCCCAAAATGTTGTAATCACCCAGTTCGCTGAAGCGCTTGTTCGCCGCCACAATGGCCGCTTTGCTCGCCGCAATTTCCGCCGCGTGCTCGGCGCTCACCTGTTGTTCGGCCTGAAGTTGCGCCTGCTGTTGCTGAATTAACTGTTGTTGCGCCTGTACTTGTTTTTCGCTTTGTTGTACTTGCTGCTCCGTGGGGGTCAGACCAGCCTGAATATCCTCAGCCGTCTGGAGGCTGGAGCCATGAAACGTGACAGTGTCCGCGACCAATTGGTTCTTGTCATTGACGTACCCCTTCACATCTACCGAGAGTCCCGGGACCAGAGCGGTCATGTTTAAGTGCTTTTTGCGGAATACTCCCTCCGGTTCCTCCACCTGCGTGTCGGGTGTGAGCAGTACGGTCACATTCCCGGAATCCTGAGTCTGGATCGTCATGGTGGCGCCACTCCGTCCATTAATGATGCCCTTCTCCTGGTTGTTCTGTGCTGCGGCAACACCACAGAGCACGATAAATGCGGAGAAAGTCACAAGTCCACAGAAAGCGGTTCTCATCAGATTATCTTTCATGTCCGTATCTCCAATGCAGTCACGACCCGCTGTTTCGGTCCGAAGGTACTTGCCAAGCAGTGGGCGTTCAATTGGCAGAAGTGACAGGGTCAATTCATGCCCTGCTAATGGTGCCCGAGCTGCTTGCGAGGTTTGCTTCTCAGCGGCCCTCATCGCGGCACAATGCCCTTATCGGAAAAGTGAAGTTTTACTTCAAATGGACGGTTACGCGACGCAATATAAAAGGGCGCGCCAATTGGAGTAGGTTTTGAGTGTCGGCTCGAACCTACCTCAGAAAGGAGCGCCCTCAATGGATAACGTGAAGTATATCGGGATGGATGTGCACAAGGAAGCGATCTCCATCGCGGTTCTAAACTCCTCGGGCAAGCTGGTGATGGAGTGCAC
>JBAQJS010000049.1:0-170229 GCA_049300435.1 Candidatus Acidiferrales bacterium
CACGCGGCGTTGCTGCATCAGACTTTCGTCCATTGTGCAAGATTCCCCACTGCTGCCTCCCGTAGGAGTCTGGACCGTGTCTCAGTTCCAGTGTGGCCGGCCAACCTCTCAGTCCGGCTACCGATCATTGCCTTGGTGAGCCATTACCTCGCCAACAAGCTAATCGGCCGCGGATCCCTCTTCTGGCGACTTGCGCCTTTGAAGACAATGCCAGGAGGCATCGTCATGTTATGCGGTATTAGCCCAATTTTCACTGGGTTATTCCCCACCTGAAGGAAGGTTATCCACGTGTTACGCACCCGTTCGCCACGCGCCCACACCCTGTATTGCTACAGAATGCTGCGCGTTCGACTTGCATGTGTTAAGCACGCCGCCAGCGTTCGCTCTGAGCCAGGATCAAACTCTCGTTTGAAATCTGGTGTTTCCAGACGTGAACATTGTCGATTCGCATCGAAATGCCACGAATGGGAACGAACTGTTTAAATCGCTCGGTTATCTCAAATGTGGTCCGTACACCGGTACACCCGGCGCACGAACCGTAACCAAACGGGTTCTGGCATGTATCATCCGATTGTCAAAGAGCAGATCAATCCAGGCCAGCTGGAAGGACTACAGACGAACCCCGACTCTACCGAAATGTGCTCAAACTGTCAAGCTGTAATGCAAATTTAAATAGGGGCTCAAACTGTGGAAATCCACGGCTTTGTGGATATCAAGCGCGGCACGAACTCCACTTGCGAATCTCCTCGGCGGCCGAACCCAGGGAGGTCCTTCCTGAATATCATCGCGTTGTGACCGCGCCCTTATTTTCCGCGCGCTTGGCCAGCTCGTCGAGCGCGGGGAATGATAGCGGCTGCGTCAAAACGATTTCAGCGGGACGCACACCATCTTGCAGCGCTTTAAGCGTCATCTCGATCGCGAGAGCTGTATTCGGCGGAATCACCACAGTTGCGGCGAGAGCTCCGTCGCTGACCTGTTTTTTGCCCGTGCCGGGCAGCCCGTCGCAACCCAGAAATGGCACGCTCAACAGCTTTTCGCGCAGAGCGGCGTTCGGTTGTTGCTGGAGTGCCTTCCTGGCGCCGAGGGCCATCGCGTCGTTCTGGGCGATTACAGCGTCAATCGGCACCTTCTCCGAGGTGGACAAGCGTGACCACGAGGATACGACCTGGAAGGCGCTCTCCTGCGTCCACTGGCCCTTCATGGCGATCAGTTTCACGTCGCGACGCGTGGTCTCCTGCATTCCGATCCTACGTTGCACGGCGGCGGAGGTGTCCGACGGGCCTTGAATGAACAAGGCGGTGCCGCCGTGGGGAAGAAGAATGGCAACCTGGCGTCCCTGGATTCGGCCGATTTCCAGATGATCCGAACTCACGCAGAACACCGGGCTGCGGCTGGCGCGGCGGAGCTCGGCGACGTAATCCGCTTGCCGGTTGAGCACCACCCACGCGATGCCGGCGGCCGCAGCAGCGCGGCCCACATGGGGCAGAGCGGTGCCACCTACCGGCTCGAAAATAATCGCATCAGGATGCTGCGCGGAATCGGATTGAATGACGCTCAAAAGCTGCTGGCTCTGATTGATGGAGTCGTTGCCGGCAAAGATGACTTGTAAATCAATTCCGAGGCGACGGGCGGTCTCCGCGGCGGCGCGGGCTTGTTCGATTTGATAATCGTTGTCGTCGGTAGTCAGCGAAACAAGAAAGCGAAGTTTTTTCATGGCCGTGACGCCCCAGGGATAGCGGACACCAAGTCCAAGATACAAGGATTGGAGCGAGCGCACCGGAAAGAATCGTATGCCGTGCCCATCTAGGAAATCGGGCAGCCGCATTCCTTCTCGCCCGGTCAGGCGCAGCGGTCAGGAGCTTCCAATCAGGATTCCAGCGGCAAACACCAGTCCGCCCCCTACGACGACCTGGAGGGTCGAGGCAATGATCGGCGTGTCCATGAAGCGGTGGCGGACGTAACTGATGATCGCAAGCTCAAACACAACCACGG
Organism: Candidatus Acidiferrales bacterium; assembly: GCA_049300435.1. Classification (GTDB taxonomy): domain Bacteria; phylum Acidobacteriota; class Terriglobia; order Acidiferrales; family UBA7541; genus Palsa-295. The sequence continues at coordinate 1,993 of JBAQJS010000049.1, forward strand.
CGACCGCCGCCGAAAAGGCCATGTGAAATTCGGGAATCAGAAAAGGCAAGGTGTGCCCCAAACCGCCTAGCGCGGTCATGGAGCCCGTAACGACTCCGCGCAGCAACGGCTTGCCCCGGCCGGTGAGGGACCCGTCGTCGGAGAGGGCTTCGGCAAAGGCCATGGAAATTCCCGCGCCGACCGAGGCGGCCAGTCCGACGGCAAAAGCGTCCCAAGTTTTGTGGGTGGCGAGCGCTGCGGCAAATATAGGTGCCAGGGTCGAGATCGAACCATCCATCAAGCCCGCGAGGCCCGGCTGAACGATTTGCAACATGAACAGGCGCTTCCGGGAAGCGTCTTCTTCCTTGCGGGCACCCGAAGCGGCTTGCGTTTCTTCGATGGAGCCCGCCGCGGTGTAATGCTGGCGCTCGACTTCGGCGAGGTCGCCGAGAAGTTTGCGGGTGGACGCATCAGAAATCTGCTGCAGAGCGCGTTCGTAGAAGCGTTCCGTTTCAAGCTCCATGATTTCGGCTTGTTTGCGCACGGTCTTGATGCCGAGGGGTCGAACGAGCCATTCGGGCCGGCGCTCGACGAAGCCCTTCACGTCCTGGCGGCGAATGAGCGGGATGTGATTGCCGAAGCGGCTCTGATACAAGTCAATCAAACGTTGGCGATGACGCGACTCTTCGGCCTGCATCTCCTCAAACATTTTCGCGGTGGAGGGATAGGTTTCACGGAGGCCATCGGCGAAATCGCCGTACACGCGGCTGTCCTCCTCCTCGAGCTGGATAGCCAGCGCCAGGATCTCCTTCTCGGTGAGGTCTTTGAAGCGTTTTTTAGCCATGTGCTCAGCTCCTGACAAACCGCGTAACTGTGGGAATTATAGCGAGTAAGCGGCGGAAATTGACCAAACCTGCTTGCGGATTGACGATTCTTCCACGACGAAGCCCGGGGTACGGGCGGCGAGACGGTGTGGCTGCCAGACAGGGTTGCGGAGGTCGCCTCGGCAGGGGTGGTCGTGCGAATATTGGCGTACAGTGGTGAAGCGAGCGGCTTGCGCTTGCGATCGCCCGGAGAAATAGAGACGCAATGAAAGTGTTATCCGTCAACGTCGCACTGCCGCGCTTGATCAGCTGGAGAGGCCAGACGTTCAAGACCGGCATCTTCAAAGAGCCGGTGCGCGGGCCGGTGATGATGCGCCAATTGGATCTCGACGGCGATCGCCAGGCGGACTTGTCCGTGCACGGTGGACCCGATAAGGCGGTGTATGCGTACCCGGCGGAACATTATTCGTTCTGGAGCAAGGAATTTCCGGGGATGGATTTGCCGTGGGGGCAGTTCGGGGAAAATTTGACGACCGAAGGGCTGCGCGAGAGCGATACGCATATCGGGGACATCTTACGGATTGGGCACGCCACGGTGCGGGTGACGCAACCACGGGTGCCGTGCCTGAAACTGGCGGCGAAGTTCCAAAGGGACGACATCTTGAAGCGGTTTCTGCAGAGCGGTCGCTCGGGATTCTACCTTGCGGTGATCGAGGAAGGACTGGTGGAGGCGGGAGACGCGATCGAACGAATTCAGCAGGCCGGCAACGGCGTTTCGGTGAGCGACATCAACAAGCTTTTCAACCACGAAGCCGATCTTCCCCTGTTGCGGCGGGCGACGCAGCTGGAGGCGCTGCCGCTCGATTGGCGCGAATATTTCGCGCAAGAGCTGAACCTGCTGGAAGGCAAGTCTTCGTGATCACCACTTGAAAATGCAGAGCAAATCCATTCTGCACCAATCGTTTGAAGTGGGCATCGCGCTGAAAGGCGTGGGCGCATTGTTTGAGATCTTCGTCGGGGTGGCGCTGTGGTTCGTGAAGCCGTCCGGGATGAACGAAATCGTGCGACGAGTGTGCGAAAACCTGCTGGTGGATGCGCCGCACAACGTGATTTTTTCGCACGTGTTGAACGCCTCGCAAAGGCTGGCGGATAAAGGCACGACATTCGCCGCGATTTATCTGTTTTCCCACGGGGTGGTGAAGATCGCGCTGGTGATTTCGCTCTGGCTCAATAAGATTTGGGCCTATCCGCTGACGATTATGGTTTTCACCGCCTTCATGGTGTACCAGGTGCACCGATTCACGCGGACCCACTCCTGGGCGTTGATCGCTCTGACGGTCTTCGACGGCGTGATCATTTACCTGACGTGGAAGGAATACCAACAGCAGAAAGCAAAGCGTGGGACCAAGATCGGGACGGAGTAACGAAAATCTTCAGTCGAGCGGCTCGGCGTCAATTCCAATGTTCTCTTCGCCCGCGGCTTTCTTCTCATTGTACTTCTTCACCCAGGCGGCGAAGCTCTTGCCGGCGGCGGTGTCGCGCCCGGTGAAGGCCAGGGCTGCAATTTCGCTGTAGGCGATGGTGAGCTTTCCGGGCTGATCCTTGGGCATCACACGGATCACGCAATCGGACAGCGCCGGACCGTTGATCTTGCGGTCGAAAACGTAGCCTTCCACTTTCTGGCCGCTTTTCAGAGTAATGGTGAGATCGCCGCGGTAGTCGAAGGCCTTTTCGAGCGCTTCATGGATTTCCGAGACCGTCGCGAGGGCGGGAATCCAACCTTCGAGATTCTCGTGGATGGTGCCGAGGTGTTCCTCGGGAGCGGATTCATGCGAAATGGAGGTAGTTGGATCCGACATAGCGACCGGGAACAGCTAGGCCTTCGGCGACATTGCGATTTGCACGAGCCGACCGGAATCTTGTTCCGGGTCGCGCGACGCGCCACCCATGGCATCGGGATCTTTGTATTTGTTGAACAGCGTGCCACGCACCGCGCTCAAAAATCCACCGAGCGAGCCGAACATATCGTCCACGGCGCTGGCTTCGTAGCCGCTGTGGACCATGCAGTTTGCGCACTTGGGGTTGCCGCTCTCGGTGCCGTACTGGTCCCAGCCGGTCTCGCGCATCAGTTCTTCAAAAGTGTCGGCGTAGCCATCCTGCAAAAGGTAACAGGGTTTCTGCCAACCGAAAATGTTGTACGTCGGCATGCCCCACGGCGTGCATTTGTAATCGCGCTTGCCCATGAGGAATTCCATGAACAGGGGGCTAAGGTTGAAGCGCCACTTCTCGCTGCGATTGCTGAGAATCTGGCGGAAAAGCTCGCGGGTCTTTCGCCGGCTGAGGAAATGTTCCTGGTCAGGAGCTTTATCGTACGTGTATCCGGGCGAGAGCATCATGCCCTCGACGCCCAACTCCATCATATCGTCGAAGAACCGGCGGACGCTTTGTGCGTCCGCGCCGTCAAACAGAGTGGTGTTGGTGGTTACACGGAAACCGCGCCGCAGAGCGAGCTGGATGGCTTCAACGGCCTTGTCGTAGGTGCCTTCGCGGCAGACGGCGAAATCGTGCTCTTCGCGCTGGCCGTCCATGTGCACGGAAAAGGACAGATACTTGCTGGGCGTAAACAGATGCAGCTTTTCTTTGAGCAGCAGCGCGTTGGTGCAGAGGTAGATATACTTCTTGCGCGCCACCAGGCCGTCCACAATTTCGGCGATCTGGGGATGCATCAGCGGCTCGCCGCCGGGGATGCTTACCATCGGCGCGCCGCACTCTTCGACGGCGCGGAAGCACTCCTCGGGCGTCAGTTCCTTCTTCAAGACGTGGGCGGGATATTGAATCTTGCCGCACCCGGCACAGGCCAGATTGCAGCGCAGAAGGGGCTCCAGCATCAATACGAACGGGTAGCGCTTACGCCCCTTCAGCCGTTGGCTGATGACGTAGGACGCCGTCGTCCACATTTGCGATACTGGTACTCCCATCTGGCCGTTCCCTCAGTCGCCCCGTAGGTAACTGCTCTGCCGGTGCTCTAGCTTAGAGTCCAATGGTACCGGATTCGATGCCTGCTGTGAACCCCAAGACTCGCCAGGGTGTTATCTAGGCGAGAACTGCTCGGGAGCCAGTGGTCTGTGGCGTAGCAGACGCGAAACCAAAGGCTTATTGCGCTTTGGCTTCGCCTGCCGTTCGTCTGGTCCGCCGGGCGGTATTCCACAGGGCCGCGAGCGCCCTATGCTTGACAAGTTCGGATGAATGCATATCCTGTAGCGCATCCCGAGAAAGTTGGAGCGGGAAACCGTGTCTCTAGGGGGCGCCTGTCATGATTCAACACCTGGGAGTGCGTCGTTGGACCGTAATTTTCGCGATACTTTTGAGTTTGACTTTCGTTTGCTCAGCCGCGGCACAGGAGAATTCGAGTTTGGCCGATCAACCCGTAATCGGATCGCCGAACACAGTGACGGCCGATCCTCCGCTGACGCATCCGAATACGAAACCGTGCGTCGTGACCCTCTTCAGCAATCTGGAATTCGCGGACTTCAACATCAAGTCGTTCGATTACGCGCCGCCTTCAAAGTGTGTGGGGCCGTGGGCGAAAGCCATACTGGTCCTGGACTTCAACGAAACCCCGGGGAACCAGTACGACCGCACGGCGGAAGTAACGATCGGGAACGTGAATGTCTATTACGGGACAACGCCGGAGCCATCGAGCACTTTCGGGCCGACGTGGCACGTCGAGCGCGACTTGACGGACTACAGCGCGCTGCTAAGAACGGCGCAAGCGGGCCAAGCGAACCTGGGAAACCTGGTGAATTCGACCTACACCGGAATTATTTACGGCAACGCCGAGATTGATTTCTATCCACCGGACCGGTCCAACCCGGCGCCGGCCACGCCAGATGTGGTGCTGCCGCTGCCGGACGCGCCGGGAGGCGCTGTGGGCCTCTCGAGCACCAGCAGCGCGCTCTCGCAGGCGTTTACGCTGCCGCGGAATATCGAACGCGCCTATCTTGACGTGTTCACACAAGGCCAATCCACCGACGAGTTCTGGTACACCTGCTCACCGAACGACGCCGTGGCGGAGACGGAGAATGACTGTGGCAATACTGGATTCCGAGAAGCGGAGATTTCTATTGACGGCACACCCGCGGGCGTCGCTCCGGTGTATCCGTGGATCTTCACTGGCGGCATTGATCCGTACCTATGGTTTCCCCTTCCCGGAGTGCAAACGCTGAACTTCGTGCCGTACCGTGTGGACCTGACCCCGTTTGCCGGAGTGCTGAGCAACGGAGCAACACACACGGTTGCCATCAGCGTGTATAACGCCGAAAGCTACTTCAACGTGACGGGGACGCTCTTGCTGTATCTCGATCACGGATCCAGCCACGTGGAGGGCGAAGTCACCGAGAACACGATCGGCAGCGGACCGAATCCCAATGTCAGCGAGAATTTGAGCACAGCGGGCGGCAACGTGAGCGGCACCGTGACGGTGACATCCACGCGACAATTCACGCTGGCAGGCTACGTGAACACGTCGCACGGACGGGTGAGCACGACGGTGCAGCAGGACATCAAGTTTTCCAACGCACAGCAGTTCACGATTACGGCTACGGAGTTCGCGCAGGATATCAGCCAGAGCACGGTGGTGAGTTCCAAGACCACGACCAGGCAAGGGTTCCTGGCGACGGAAGTGGATGAAGACTTTTCTTATCCGCTGACGGTAGATTACTCGGAAGTGGAAAACGCGGACGGCAGTTACAGCTTGCCCACTACGATTCAGCAGAAGTACATCGTCAACGAAACGGACAAGGTGAATGGCTTCCCGATTTACACCCGGGCGGTATCCAATACCGTGGCACCAACGGACACGCTGGAATTTGACGCCAACTTCAACTTCCTGGGAAACCAAGGGCAGAAGAGCTCGCAGATTTACACGTCCTCCGATTCCTTCGGAGGTTGCTACAGCAAGAAATTCACCGCGGCAGACAATGTGTTGACGGATATTTCCAGCGGCGACGGTTGCGGATTCGGCGGGGATCACCGCTAACGATAGACCAATACGATCAAAGGACGCGGAAACGTCTGCTTCGGGCGGCCGGGCCGCGCGAGTTGATTCGCGGCCTGGCTCGCCCTAACGAGATTGCTGCCAGCAGCTCGGCGCGCAAGACCCGGATGGAAGATGCCGGTTCGTACGTCGGCACATGGACGGTGTTCGCCGCTCTGCGTCTTTTGCGTATGGCCCCGCATCCAAGGTTCGTGTAGATTTTCTTATGGTGACAACCCAATCGCAATTCGGCGTCGGCTTGGTGCAGATGGCGGTGACGCCGCAGCCGAAGGAAAATCTGGCGCGAGCCATCGCGAAGATCGAAGAGGCGGCGCGTAACGGCGCGCAAGTAGTGTGTTTGCCGGAGTTATTTCAGTCGCAATATTTCTGCCAGCGCGAGGATACCGCCAATTTCGACCTCGCCGAAGCCGTTCCCGGACCGACGACCAACGCGCTCAGCTCCGTAGCGCAGAAAACGAAGACGGTAGTGATCGCGCCGCTTTTCGAACGGCGGGCCGCCGGGGTGTATCACAATACGGCGGCGATCATTAATGCGGACGGAAAAATCGCGGGGATTTACAGGAAAATGCACATCCCGGACGATCCGGCGTATTACGAGAAATTTTACTTTACGCCGGGGGATCTGGGATTTCGTGCGTTTGCAACGGATGCGGGAAAGATCGCAACGCTGATTTGCTGGGATCAATGGTATCCGGAGGGAGCCCGCCTGGCCGCGCTGCACGGGGCGTGCATTCTTTTTTATCCGACGGCGATCGGCTGGCACCCAAGCGAGAAACAAGCGAATGGCGCGGCGCAGCGGGATTCCTGGCGCACGGTGCAGCGCGGGCACGCAATCGCTAATGGACTTTACGTTGCGGCGGTGAATCGCGTCGGCCATGAAATTCCGCCGTCCGGCGGAGACGGCCTGGAATTCTGGGGCGGATCGTTCCTGTGCGATCCGCAGGGAGTGGTCATCGCGGAGGCGTCCAGCGACCGGGAAGAAATTCTGTATGGGACGGTGGACCTGACGCACCTGGAAGACGTTCGCCGCAATTGGCCGTTCTTGCGCGACCGGCGAATTGACGCTTACAGCGGCATCGAGCAAAGATTCCTCGACGATAAACCTTGAAGCGGCCACACTTCACGATCCCATGAGCGATCCCATCACACCTGCAGCTTTGGGCTTTTCCATGCCGGCAGAATGGGAAAAGCATGAGGCGACGTGGCTCGGCTGGCCGCATAACCCTACCGATTGGCCCGGGAAGCTCGATCCCATTCAATGGGTGTATGGCGAGATCGTGCGCAAGATTGCGCCGGGCGAGATCGTGCGCATCCTGGTCAATTCCCAGAAACACGAAAGGCAGGTTCGCGCCGTTCTGAAGAAGGCAGGCGTGGAGCCGGCCCGCGTGCAATTTTTTCATTTTCCAACAAACCGCGGATGGACACGCGACTTCGGGCCGATTTTCGTGAAGCGCGCGAAGCCCCGGCGCTCCGTGGCCATCGCACGATTCCGGTTCAACGCGTGGGCGCGGTATCCCGACTGGCAGCTGGACGACGCGATTCCGGGAAAGGTGGCGCGACGCCTGCGAATTGAGATCTTGCCCGTGCGGCACAGCGGACGCGACGTGGTACTCGAGGGCGGAAGTATTGACGTCAACGGCCGCGGCACCGTGCTGACCACCGAAGAGTGCTTGCTGGACCAAAAACGCCAGGTGCGCAACCCGGGATTCAGCCGCGCGGACACGGAAGCCGTGCTGCGCGAGAGCCTGGGCGTACAAAATGTGGTGTGGCTAGGCAAGGGCATTGCGGGCGACGACACCCACGGACATGTTGACGACCTTGGCCGGTTTGTTGACGCACGCACGGTAGTGCTGATTCGCGAGAAGAACCGGAGCGATGCGAATTACCGACCTTTGGAAGAAAACCGGGAGCGCTTGCGCGGCGCGCGCCTGGAAGACGGCAGCAAATTCGACGTGGTATCACTGCCCATGCCGGCGCCCCTTTATTTCGAAGGCGTGCGGTTACCAGCGAGCTACGCGAACTTCTACATCGCAAATTCAGCGGTGCTGGTTCCCACCTTCAATGATCCTAACGATCGCGTGGCGCTCGGAATTCTGGGTGAAATCTTCCCGGGGCGCGCGGTGGTAGGCATTCACGCGGTGGATCTGGTGTGGGGATTTGGCACGCTTCATTGCTTGACGCAGCAACAACCCGCACGATAGCTGCCGGTGACTGGAGAACTGATTGTGAGATGTGCGTGCCGGATTGGAACAGCGCGGATCGGCGACAAGATTGTGCAGGGAATTGTTGAGAGAATTTTAATCGAAGCTTAGACAGTTCGGAATTCCACAGGACTACGCGCTCTTTCTGCTACGCCTTCCCATAGCTGCCGTGTCATTTGAACTCCTCACACTTTAGGTCTGCGCGGATGTCGGAGCATTGAGATTTCGGCGATTCGGCAGCGCGATTGCCTGGGTTAATGATCCGCATAAACCTCCTCTGCGCCCTTAAGGGCCGGTTTTCGAGGCAAAGCGAATGACGGCAGATCAGAACGAGATTACTGCAACTGGCGGCGAGGGCTGCGACGCCGCATCCGCGGCGCGAGGTAACGAAGCGCACGGCCGACAGCAGGCGACAACGGCAGCAGATGGGGTTGAGAGACCGCTCAAAGTCCTGGTGATACACGAAATGTTGCCGCATCCGGACCGCCATGGGGCGGACGTGCAGTGGATGCAGATGTTGCGTGAACTGCGCGCACAGGGCCACGACGTAGTGCACGTCGCCCGCAGCGGCGTAAACCGCGCGCGTTACGCGCCGGCCGTGGAAGAGCTGGGGATACGAGTATTCACGCCCGACTCCGAACGATTGCGATTTCTGGGGTTTGATTTTCCGGTCGCGTGGACATTCGAGAAGCTGCTTTGTGACAACAGGTTCGATCTTGCCATCCTGTTTCACTGGTTCTGGAATGGCATTTCCATCCCCGAACACTACATGGAAGATATACGGCGACTTTCTCCGCAGACGTTCATCGCCGTACTGACAGACGACCAGCAAGGGCTGCGTGAAATGCAGATGGCGGAGCTAACCGGCCGGTGGGCGGATTACGAACGGTCGCGCGATTTCACCAGCCGCGAATTCGAAGTTTACCGGCGAGCCGACGTCGTTCTGACGATTTCAGAAGATGACCGTCGCGCGCTTCTGCGCACGGCGCCGGAGCTGCGCACCGGACGGATGCCCATGATCGCGCCGGTTGAACCGGAGACCGGCGGATTCTCCGAGCGAGAAAACTTTCTCTTCCTTGCAAACTTCGATAATCTGGCCAACCGCGACGCGGCCGATTGGATGCTTGCGGAGATATGGCCGCGAATACGCAAGCGGCTTCCTTCAGCGGAGCTCTTGCTGGTCGGCAACAATCTGCCCGTCGAGCTGGGATTGGGGCATCAAGGGGTCAGGCGCGTTGGCTACGTGGCGAATCTAGACCCCATTTTCGGCGGATGCCGCGTGGCCGTCTCACCGATACGATTCGGCACAGGAATAAAAACCAAGAATCTTTCCGCGCTGGCGCACGGCCTGCCGTTGGTGACGACGACCGTGGGAGCGGACGGCATGAACCTGCGCCTCAGCGAAACCGCCTTGATTGCCGACGGCTCCGAGCAGTTCGCAGATGCTGCGGTCCGCCTTTATACGGAAGAGGACCTATGGCGCAAGCTGGCGCGGCAGGGGCGCGAGCACATCGTGGAAGACTTCAGCGAAAAACGGATGCAAGAGGCGGTGCGCTGCCTGATGCAGCAAGCCAGAAAAATCGAGCCCAAAGCATACGAGCCGGGGTTCGTGTGGTCCTATCAACTGGTCGAATCGCGATTTCCGGAGATTTTGACTCAGGCAGCGTCGGTGCGGACTTCGTTGCGGCTGAGCCATTATGTGAACCTCGCCGAGGAATTCTTCAGCCAGCGCCAGCCAGCGAAGGCCCTGGCTCAACTGCGCCATATCTTCAGCATCGTGCGCGGGCGCCTGCCCGCGAGCGGATTGTGCTTGCGGGTGGTGGAGCTGATGGCGGAGTGTTACCACGAACTTGGGGACGACAACACCGCAGAAGTTTACGCGCAGAGAGCGAAGCGCTTTCTCTTTACGGCGGAAGACCCAGTGCAACCAGGACGCCCGGCGAGCAACGGAAAGAAGACGGGATCGCGCGCGGCGGCCGTCACCTTCTCCATAATTATTCCAACTCATAACCGGCAGAAGACATTAGCGGCGTGCCTGCACGCGCTCGGCGAGCAATCGTTCGCGCCCGGCGACTTTGAAGTGATCGTTGTGGATGACGGCTCAACCGATGGCACTGAACAGTTCGCGCGCGCGTTCCGGCCCGCCTATCCCTTCCGCTATTTGCGCCAAATCAATGCGGGAGCAGGAGCGGCGCGGCGGCGCGGCGTGCAGCACGCGCAAGGCGAGTACCTGCTGTTCTTCAATGACGATACCATCGCCTCGCCCGGCCTATTGGCCGAGCATTTGAGAGCGCATCAGGAGCATCCAGGAGAACGGCAATCCGTGCTGGGTGATTTTCGCCTTCCTCCGGCCGCACAGGAACGAGCGCTCACGCGCTTTCTGAGCGAAAGCCCCTTCCTGTTTCCGCAAGCGACGTTGAAGAATGGGAAATACTGGGAATACACATACGTAGTGACCTGTAACTTGAGCGTGCGGCGGAAAGCCGTGCTTGGGGTCGGGTCGTTCGATCCTCAATTTCGCGTCGCCGAAGACTCGGACTTGGGTCTGCGGCTGAGCCACAGAGGGTTCTGCATTCGCTACGTTTCCGAAGCGGTAGCTGTGCACCTGCATCCATCGTTCACGGTACCCGACCTGTTGCGGCGGGCTGAAATGTATGGCCGCACGCAATTGACGCTGCTGCGCAAGCATCCCGTGCTGCTCGGAGATGGCGGAACCGTTTTCGGACTCCTGGACGAAAAAGCGGCAGACCGATGGCGGGCGTTACTTGCCCAGCGAGAGCAAGAGGTGCGGGACCTCGCCGGCAAGCTAACCCGGATTGATTCGGTGGATTTCGCGCCCTTCACAACGATGAAAAGAGGGGATGGAACGATGGCCGATGAAATCGCCAGGCTGTTCCGGCGCGCCGTGCCTGACGTGTACTGGCATTACTTCTTTTCCAGCCTGCTGGAGGCATGGGAAAAGGAGTCCGTTCATCCTTCGATCGCGTCACTGCTGGCGGCGAGCGATCCGGAAGAAGCGTACATTTGAAAAATGGCCCTTTCGCGGATGTGCAATCTTCGGTAAGTTCATTCGCGCAGGGAGGACCGTTTGAGGCAGGACAACGCCGCCTGGCGGAATTGGACGCTCGCCGAACGCGAGCGACAATATTCGCCCAGCAGCTGTGTGCCGTCGCCAGCCCCGTATTTGGACGAATATGCCGAGCGCAGTCGCGCGGCCGAGCGACAATTGCGCTGCCAGAAGAATCTGCGCTGGGGCGCAAAGCCGGACGAGACATTCGATTATTTCCCTGCCGCGTCCAACGCCGCGCCGTTGATCGTTTATTTCCACGGCGGTTACTGGCAGGAGCTCTCGAAGAACGATTCGTTGTTTGCCGCGCCGGATTGCGTGGCGAATGGGATTGCGTTCGCGGCCGTTGAGTACACGCTGGCACCTCGCGCGCGCGTCACCGAAATTGTTGATCAGTGCCGCCGGGCCATCGCTTACTTGCACCGGCAAGCTGAGGCACTGGGGTTCAGTCCAAAGCGCATTCATGTTGCAGGTGACTCGGCTGGCGCGCATCTCGCGGCAATGCTGCTGGGCGAGGGCTGGCAGAGCGCGTACGGAGCGCCTGAGGATGTAATCGCCGGCGCGGTGCTTTTGAGCGGAATCTACGATCTCGAGCCACTGGTTGGAACATACATTGACGCGGCGCTGCGTCTGGCTGCTGCGGACATTGCTGTGCTAAGCCCGATGGGTCTAAAGCCGGGGCGCCCGGTAAAGACGATCGTGGCGTGGGGCGAGAATGAGACGTCGGAATTTAAGAGGCAGAGCCGGACCTACGCGGCGAAACTGGTGCACTCCGGGTTCCCGGTTTCCGCGTTTGAGGTCGCCGGCGCGAATCATTTCGACATTGTCTTCGGATTAGCGGATGTCCGAAACCAATTGGGGGCGGCCACAATTGAACTAGTAAAGGCACGCGACGACAGTCGCGGGTGAGCGCCGGTTTTGGAGCGCGCGAGAGTTCGCTTGAGCCTTGCCTTACGCGCTGACTTCCACCAGGAATTTCGAAGCGAACGCGTGAACGTCCAGGAACGAGTTATACAGCGGCACAGGGGCGACGCGCAGAATGTCCGGTTCGCGCCAGTCGCAGATCACGCCCTGTTGCGCGAGGCGATCGCACACCCCGCGGCCGCCTTTCGGCACCCGCAGCGAGAGTTGCGCGCCGCGTTGCGCGGGATCGCGGGGCGTGATGATCGAAAATCTGCCGCTCGGCTGTTGATCGAGCAGGAATTCGAGGTAGCCCGTGAGCGTTTCGCTTTTCGCACGCAGGCGCGGCAACGTAGCCTGATCGAAAATGTCCAGCGAGGCGCGCAGCGCAGCCATGGACAGAATAGAAGGATTGCTTAATTGCCAGCCTTCCGCGCCGGGTATCGGCTGAAAATCGGGCTCCATGCGGAAGCGGCTGGCCTTGTCGTGGCCCCACCAGCCCGCCAATCGAGGCAGATTCGGATCCTTCGCGTGGCGTTCGTGGACGAAACACCCGCCTACTCCGCCGGGACCGCTGTTGAGATATTTGTAGCTGCACCAGACGGCGAAATCCACGTCCCAATCATGAAGCTGTAGCTGCATATTTCCGGCGGCGTGGGCCATGTCAAACCCCACGACACATCCCTGGGCGTGCCCGGCCTCTGTGATGCGTGGACAATCGAACGCCTGGCCGCTGTAGTAATTCACTCCGCCGAGCAGAACCAACGCGATTTGCGCACCCTTTTCAGCGATCAACTCAACGATGTCTTCGGTGTGAAGCACGGTCTCGCCCGGGCGCGGCGACAATTCCATAAGGGATTCCGACGGATCGTAGCCGTGGTAGCGGATTTGCGACTGGATCGCGTACTGGTCCGACGGAAAGGCATTGGACTCGATGACGATTTTGTGGCGCGCCGGCGTGGGCCGGTAAAAGGAAATCAGCATGAGGTGCAGATTCACGGTGAGTGAGTTCATGACCACCACTTCACCGGGTGAAGCTCCCACCAGGCGCGCGGTGGGTTGCGCGAGCATTTCGTGGTACGGCATCCATGGGTTGCTGGCGTGAAAGTGACCTTCGACGCCGAGTCGTTCCCAATCGTGCAGCTCGCGCTCGATGTAGGAGCGCGTGGATTTCGGCTGAAGCCCGAGAGAATGGCCGCAGAGATACACACAGTCGGCGCCGCCAGGCGTCTTCGGAATGTGAAAACGATCTCGATAGGCCACGAGCGGATCGGCGGCGGTCAGGGTCATCGCAAATTCGCGGCTGGTTTCGAACTTCACGGCACCCATTCAGAGATTCTCCAGGGGCGTCAGGTTGCGACGAATCAGGGCGTCCGCCTTCTGCCAGTCGAGATCGTCTATTCGAGCAACCGAATCACACAATTCCGCGAGCAAACGATCCTGAATCCTGCCGCGCGAAAGCGCCACGGAATACGGGACGCGATGAAAAGTGACCATGGCGTACTTGGGCACGAAATAGCGCGGATGTCTGGCTTGTAGCGCAAGCTCGGCCGCCTTTCTGAAGAGGAAGCGAGGATCGGCGACGCGATCGCGCATTTCGACGAAATTCTCCAGCGCCAGATCCGCAATCGCGTCGGTGTTGCTCTTGCGGGCGCGCTCGAATTCCGCGAATAGCCGCGGCCAAGCGGGGCCGTGCCGATCGAGAAGCTCGAGAAATACGGTGCAGTCTTCAAATGCGCAATTCATGCCCTGGCCGAAGAAAGGCACGATCGCGTGAGCCGCGTCGCCCAGCAGCAGCACTCTGCCGTCCATGTGCCAGGGCGAGCATTTGATCGTGACCATCGAGCCGGTGGGATTGTCCGAATAGTTTTCCTGAAGCCGGGGCATCAATCGGACCGCGTCGGGAAACCGATCCGCGAAGAAGCGCGACACTTTGTCGCTGGTATCGAGGGCCGCGAAGCTGTCGTCGCCTTCAAACGGCAGGAACAGGATGCAGGCAAACGTGCCGTCAACATTCGGCAGCGCAATAAGCATGTAGGAACCACGCGGCCAGATGTGCAGCGCATGCGGCTCAAGACGATGCTTGCCGTCTGGGCCCGCCGCGATGGTGAGTTCCTTATAACCATAGTCCAGATGGTCCTGGGAGAAATTGAATCGCGGCCGTTTCTGCATATCTAGGCGGATCGCGGAGGCCGAGCCGTCGGCGCCAATCACGACGTCGGAATTTATAATCGTTTCGCGCCCGGTCTGTTCGTTGAGGAAACGTGCGGCGCCGGTTTTCGCATCCAGGCCAGCGCAGCGCTCACCAAAGCGAATTCTGACGCCACACGCTTCCGCCGCATTCATCAGCGCGACGTTCAAGTCTGCTCGCGAAATGGAGTTGATGACCTCGGAGTCGTCTCTGCCGTAAGGTTGGAAGGTAAGGTCGCCCGCGAGAGAATGCATCATGCGACCTTTCATCGGGGTGACGATGCGGCGCATTTCGTCCCACATACCCGCTTCACGCAATGCGTGAATCCCGCGCGCCGATACGGCAAGGTTGATGGAGCGGCCCGCGGCGGCATCAACCAAGCGCATGTCCGGACGACGCTCGAAGATCTGCACGCCAAAGCCGCGCTGCACCAGGGACATCGCCAGCAGCGGACCGGTGAGGCCTGCGCCAACGAGCGTAATGATTTGAGAGCGATTGTGCATGCTTGGGAAAGGATCGGCGTGCCGCGGCATCGCGGCTACCGCGATCATTCTTCCAGATAGGCTCGCGCTTCCCACAGCTCCGGAAAGAATTTCTTATCGAGCGTTAGCTTCAAATAGGACGAACCGGAACTGCCACCCGTGCCCATGCGGATGCCGATGGTGCGTTCGACCATCTGAATGTGGCGGAGCCGCCAGCTTACGACCAGCTCATCGAATTCCGTCAGACGTTCGCACACGTCAATCCAGTCGCGGTGATGGCGCTCGTCTTGGTACAGCGCGTGGATCGCCTTGGCACGAGCCTGGAAGCGTTCCTCGTCCGTTGCGGCGGCGCTGGCCGGCTGCAAGGTGCCGAGGGCTTGCAAGGCCTGGAAAAAGACGTCGCGCAACGAATCTTCGCGCAGCCTGCGGAAAAGGATCGCATGCGTTTCCGGCGTCAGTTCGTGGTAGCGGAGCATTTTCTCGTCTTTGAGGCCGCAGAGAAATTCGAGCTCGCGGAATTGCTCGGACTGAAACCCGCTGGCCGGGGCCAGTTTTTCGCGGAACGCCAGGAAGTGGGTGGGCAACATCGTTTCGAGGATGGTGAACTGCTCGACCAACACGCGCATTATTTCCGTACAACGGCGGAGCAGGCGTGCGGCTTCATACACACCGTCACGCGAGGTGGGATTCTGGCCGGCAGCGCGCAAGTTCGCTACCACCGCATCCAGATCGTGGAGCAATTCCTTGAACCAGAGTTCGTAGGTCTGATGAACGATGATGAAAAGCAATTCGTCATGGTGCTCGGGCGACGATTCAGGACGCTGAAGGCGCAATAATTCCGGAACCTGGAGGTAGGAGCTGTAGGTCAATTTGTTCCCAGAACGCTGACTGCCGGTTTCGAGCGGCGACCCAACGGAATCACCCGCGCCGCGGGCTGGACAGCCAAGCGAGGCACCTCTTTGAATTTCTTTCGCCGCGGCCGATGGAGTTACCGGCGCCGATGGCCCGGATGCGTCGGAGTCTATCGTCCGTCCGAGCCAGGAACTCGCGTTGGCGCCAAGCAATTTCTCCGTTACTTGCGGCGAAAGCCGGCTGCCGCGAATGAGCGCGCCGACACGCTCTTCGCCCAGGGGGAAGGGATAATCGGAGCCGAGAAGCACGCGGTCCGATCCCATGATCTCGACCAGAAATTGCAACGTGCGCTCATCGAATACGGCTGAATCCACATAAAACCTGCTGAGATAGTGGTTCGGCGGAAATTCCGAGACGCCTCGAGCGATTTCCTGATGCTGCCAGGCGTTCTGCAGCCGCCCGAGAAGGAATGCGAAGCTTCCCCCACCATGCGCGAAGCAAATGCGGAGGCTTGCGGGCAGCCGATCGAATGCTCCGCTGACGATCAGCGCCACGAGCGACAGTTGCGTTTCCGCGGGCATGCCGACGGTCCACGGCATCATGTATTTGGGCATGCGCTGCGCAGCCATCATATCCCAGGGGTGCACCAGAACGGCGGCGCCCTGGTCCGCGCAATGGTGGAGGAACGTCAGTATTCCCGGATCATCGAGATTCTTATCGCCTACGTGGTTGCCGATCTGCACGCCGAGATGACCCGCGCGCATGCAGCGAGTGAGTTCGGCGCAAGACGCGTCAATATCCTGGAGCGGCACCTGGCAGAGCGCTTGCAATCGGCCATCCCCGCGACTGCACAATTCCAGGGCTACGTCGTTGAAAAGGCGCGCACAATCCAGCGCGTGCCGCGGCTCACGATTGTAGGCGAAGAGCACAGGCGTGGCGGAAATCACCTGCCGATCCACTCCGTCGCGATCCATTTGCTCCAGGCGCACATTCACATCCCAGCACGCCGAAGTGATGCGCCGGAAAACACGATCGCCAATCATGATCGCAGCTTTGCCGGGCTCGGTATGCTCGATCCGCGGCCAATCGGGCGTTCCGAAGCGCGCCGCGAGGTCCGGCCAGGATTCTGGAAAGAAATGTGTGTGAATGTCCGTGACTTGCATATCGCTTTCGATTCTCAACGAACGAGCTACTTCTTTACCGGCCTTCCCGGGTGAATTTCGCCGCAGTTAGGGCAAACGCGCAATTTCTCATTCTGATAGAACTGCTCGAAGAGGGGCGGCAGATCCGTGACGATGCTCTTCAAGAGCACTTCGGCGCGATGAACCAGATGATGGCATTTCCCACAGTACCATTCAAAGCCGTCCTTCACGCCTTCGGGACGCGGAATTTCCACCACCAAGCCGATCGTTCCGGCCGCATGACGCTGCGGAGAGTGCCGTGTGTGTTTCGGGAGCAAAAAGATTTCTCCCTCCTTGATGGGAATTTCGACCGGCGGCCTTCCCGGCTCTTCCATCACGCGAATGAAAATGTCGCCCTTCAACTGGTAGAAGAACTCTTCGGTGGGGTCGTCGTGGTAATCCACGCGCTGATTGGGGCCGCCAACGACCGTGACGATGATATCGCCATCGTCCCAGACCTGGGCGTTGCCAACCGGCGGTTTCAATTTGTCGCGATTGGCGTCAATCCAGCCCTGAAAATTAAAGGCCTTCATGGTCTTGATGGATGGCATTATTTGCTCCCTTCGGTTGCGGCGATCGGTTTGTATGCGATGGCCTTCATTTCGATCAAGAGATGTGGGTGCGGCAACTGATGGACGGCAACGGTGGTGCGCGCCGGTCCGCCCACGTCGAAGTATTCGCCATAGACTTCGTTGTAGCCGGCGAAATCTTTCATGTTCACCAGGAAGCTGGATATTTCAACGACGTCGCTCAACTGGGCATTCATGCTGAGGAGAACGTCGCGGATATTTTCGATGACGGCGCGGGTTTGGGTGCGGATATCGAGATGCGCCCCGCCCTGGGCATCGGCGTCCGCCCCGGCGATGGTGTCATCCGCGCGACGCGAACTGGTGCCGGAGACAAAAAGATAATCTCCGGCGCGCTTGATGTGCGGAAATCTGCCGCGCGGCTGCGCCTTTCCCGGGACGACCTTGCTCTCCATTCCCATCAATCACTCAACTTAACGCAAATGTTGTTCAGTTCCGAATAAAAGTTCAACGAATGCATCCCGCCCTCGCGGCCAATGCCGGAAAGGCCCGCCCCGCCGAAGGGCGTGCGAAGATCGCGAAGAAACCAGCAATTGACCCAGGTAATGCCGACGCGTAGCTTTTCAGCGACGCGGTGGCCGCGTTTTAGATCCGTGGTCCAAACCGAGCCGGCCAATCCGTAACTGGTATCGTTGGCTTTGGCGATAGCTTCCTCTTCGGTGTCGAACGGCGCAATGTGGCAAACGGGGCCGAAGATTTCTTCTTTCACGCAGCGGGCGGATTCAGGCAGGCCGGTGAAAATCGTGGGCTGGACGTAGAAGCCGCCATCACGGCCATCGCCAAATGCAGGCATGCCGCCGCCCGTTACAACCGTGGCGCCCTCCTCCCGCGCCAATTGATAGTAAGCGAGAACTTTGGCGCGATGATCTTTGGAGATGAGCGGTCCGGTCGTGGCGGCCTGATCCATCGGCCAGCCCAGCCGCAACGCTTCCGCCTTTTGCTTGAGCGCCGTGACGAAGCGATCGAAGATTGCGCGCTCGACGTACACGCGCTCGGCGCAGAGACAGACCTGGCCGGTATTGAGGAACACGGCATCCGCAAGACCATGCACGGCGGCGTCGAAATCGCAGTCGGCAAAAACGATCGCCGCGTTCTTCCCGCCCAGCTCGAAGGAGACCGGCTTCACGGTGGAAGAGGCAGCGCGCATGATCGCCGCGCCCGTGCGCGATTCGCCGGTAAACGTAATTGCGTCCACTCCAGGATGTGCGGTCAAGAATTCTCCCGCCGAATCGGGACCGAAGCCGTGCAGCACATTGAATACACCCGCCGGCAATCCGGCGGCTTGCGTCACCTCCGCCAGCAATGTTGCCGTCGCCGGGGTCTCCTCGGAAGGCTTTACGACGACGCAGTTTCCGCAGGCCAGCGCCGGCGCCACCTTCCAGGTGAGCAGCAAGTGCGGCAGATTCCATGGCGTGATAATGCCGACGACTCCCAGCGGCTTGCGCACGGCGTAATTGAGCGCGATGACGCCGTCTAGAGTTTCCGTGCGAAAGGATTCGAGGGCCGCGGTCTTGACGACGTCTGCAAACACGCGGAAGTTTGCGGCACCTCGGGGAATGTCAATTCGCGATGCGAGGGATATGGGCTTGCCCGTATCCGCAACTTCCGCGTGAAGAAAATCCTGGAAACGCGCCTCGATTCCATCCGCAATCTTGTGCAGCATGGCGGCGCGAGCGGAAGCCGGCCAGCGGCCCCACTCTCCGGCCAGTGCCCCACGCGCGGCGGCCACGGCCTGGTTCACGAGGTCACGATCCGCTTCCGACACCTGGGCAATCACGGAGCCATCGGCGGGATTAATATCCGCAAACTCGCGCCCGCCACGCACAAAGCGACCGTTAATGTAATTTTGCAGGATTTTCACGGAGCCATCAGCAAGTATGGGCGCAGCAGCCGCAAAGTGCCAGGGCGACTGAGGCGCCAACAGCACCATACCAAAATCGCGAGCAACCGGAACATGGAAAAGCGCGATGCAAGCGCACGGACCGAGTTCGCCGACCCAGGTGATCCGCTATTGTTTTCCTTGCGGAGCCGGAGGCGGCGGTGAAGCCGGCTCCTGGTGCAGCACCTGGCTGGGGGTGGGAATCTGCGACGAATCCCAGCCGCCGCCCACCGCTTCAACGAGCTGAACGCTCGCGGTCATTTGCTGAATGCGCAGATCCACGGCGGTTTGCTTGTTACTCAGCAGTGTGGTCTGAGCGGTGATGACGTTGAGATAGGGATCGATACCCAATTTGTAGCGGTCGGTGGCGATCTTCAGATTGCGCTCCGCCGACGTGACCGCCGTATCCTGCTGTTGGATTTCCACCGAAAGAATTCGCAGCGCAGCGAGGTTATCTTCCACTTGCTGAAAAGCGGTGAGGACCGTCCCGCGATAATTGGCCACCGTCACATCGTACTGCGCGCGATACTGCATTACGGTGGCTTTGCGCAGGCCGCCGTCAAAAATCGTCTCCGATACCGCGGGGCCTACCGACCAAAACCGGCTGGGCCAGGTGAACCAGCTGGTAAAGGAGTTAGCGGACAAGCCTGCCGACGGGTTCAGGGTCACGGTAGGATAATAAGCCGCCACCGCTACACCGATCAGCGCGTTGGCCTGCTCCATGAGGCGCTCGTCGGCAGCGATATCGGGGCGGCGCTCGAGCAATTGGGACGGCACGCCGAAGGGAATCGCGGGCGGTCTTGATTTCAGCGGTTCGGCGGGAATTGAAAAACTTGACGCCGGCTGACCGACCAGCATTGCGATGGCATGCTCGTATTGCGAACGCAGAATCCCCAAATTCGTGTCCAACGCCTGCGTGGACTCCAGCTGGGTTTCCGCCTGAGCGACCGATTCGTCCGAGTCAATTCCGGTGTCGTAGAGCGCCTTGGTGAGATCCAGGGACTCCTGGTATGCGATCACGGTAGAATCGAGCAATTGCTTCAAGTCATCTTGTCCGCGGAGTTCGTAATAATCCACGGCGACCTCCGCATGGGCCGTCAGGCGCGCATTTTCCAGATCCGCTTCACTGGCCTGGGCCGAAGAGGTATTCGCCCGAACCTGATTACGTACGCGGCCCCACAAGTCCGGCACCCACGTGGCGTCAAACGGCAAGATGTACTGCGTAACGTCTTGACCCGCGGTGTTGGACGAGCTGCCGACGGCGGGCTGGCGCTCGTTAATGATGGATGGACCAACCGTTACCGTGGGGAAATATTGCGACCGGGCTTGCTTCACCAGAGCGCGCGCCGCCATGTAACTCGCAAAGGCGGACTTTATGTTCTGGTTGGAAATGTTGACCTGCTCCTCCAGAGCGTTCAGTTCCGGGTCGTTGAACATGGTCCACCACGTGCCGTGCAGGGCCGCGTCTTGCGGTTGCGCCACTTTCCAGCCGTCGGTCTTGCTGAAGTCGGCGGGAGTAAGCTCCTTGTATGCGGTCGGAGCCTGTACAGAAGGCCGCTGATACTTCGGGCCGACTGTACAACCGGCAACGAGAAGAGCGGAAAGAATCGAAGCAA
The DNA here is from genome assembly GCA_049300435.1 of Candidatus Acidiferrales bacterium. Taxonomy (GTDB): domain Bacteria; phylum Acidobacteriota; class Terriglobia; order Acidiferrales; family UBA7541; genus Palsa-295. The sequence goes on from JBAQJS010000049.1 coordinate 22,808, forward strand.
TGAAGGGCCGTGATTTCAATTGAAATGTCTCCGTCATGGAAATCCTATGGATTCTGCTTCCTCTCCATGGCCCGCTCGTTCTCATAATTTGCGCGCTGCGTTTCATCAATCTGCCGGCTCCTCCGCCGTGCTGCCTAGGGCGTGACGGTGGGTGCGAGCCCAGCGAACCCGCAGGCGATCCAAGTATAGATAGACGACAGGCGTGGTGTAGAGAGTGAGCACCTGGCTGACGATCAAGCCGCCGATGATGGTGATGCCCAGCGGCTTGCGCAGCTCGGAGCCGGTGCCCGTGCCCAGCGCAAGCGGCAACGCGCCGAATAAAGCCGCCATGGTGGTCATCAAGATCGGCCGAAAGCGCAGCAGACAAGCCTGGTAGATCGCTTCCTCGGAGGTTTTGTTTTCGAGGCGTTCGGCGGCGAGGGCGAAATCAATCATCATGATTGCGTTTTTCTTGACGATTCCAATCAACAGGATGACGCCAATGAGCGCAATCACGTTGAGGTCCATGTGAAAGAGCAGCAGCGCCAACACCGCGCCCACGCCCGCCGACGGCAGCGTGGACAAAATCGTAATCGGATGAATATAGCTTTCGTAGAGGATGCCGAGCACGATATAAACGGCCATGAGAGCGGTGATGATCAAGAATGGCTGGGTCGAAAGTGACGATTGAAAGGCCTCCAACGTTCCGGAAAACATCCCGTGAATCGTAGGCGGCACGCCCAGCTTCTCCTGCATTTGCGTAATCGCCGCCGCGGCCTCACTGAGAGGAACGCCCGGCGCCAGATTGAATGACACAGTGACCGAAGGAAACTGCCCTTGGTGGTTTACCGAAAGCGGGGCAATCTTGGGTTCATAGTGGGTGATCGCGCTGAGAGGCACTTCCTTCCCTATTGCCGGGCGGACATAGATATCATTGAGCGCGGTGGGATCCTGCCAGAATTGCGGGGCAACCTCCATCACCACGTGGTATTGATTCAGCGGGGTGTACATGGTGGAAACTTGCGCCTGGCCGAACGCCTGGTACAAGGTGTTGTCAATCATTTGCGGAGTGATGCCGAGTCGCGACGCCGTGTCGCGGTCGTAAACGAGCGAGGCCTGCAGTCCGCTGTTCTGCTGATCGGTATTGACGTCGGTCAGGATGCGCAACTTGCGCATTTCGATCAGCAGCCGCGGACCCCACGCCACCAAGTCGTCCACGTTGTCGCTTTGAATCGTGTACTGATACTGGGCATTGCTCTGCCTGCCGCCGATGCGCAAATCCTGCCCGGCTTGCAGGAAGACGGTCGCCCCGGGAATGGACACCAGCTTGGGGCGCAAACGATCAATCACCTGGCTCGAGCTGATCTTGCGTTCTTCCAGCGGCTTCAGGGCCAAGTAAATGAAGCCCGTATTGACGGCGCCGCCGCCGCCGGTGAATGCCCCGACGTTTTCTACCGCCGGGTCCTTTTTAACGATGTCCACAAAGCGCAGCGTGAGAGCTTGCATGGCCTGGAACGAAATATCCTGCGCGCCCTGGATGCCGCCGAAAACCGTGCCATTGTCCTGCTGGGGGAAGAAACCCTTGGGCACAACGTAGAAGAGGAAGCCATTCAGCGCGATGGTGACAAACAAGACGAAAAGCGTGATCGCCGAATGCTGCAGCACCCACCGCAAAGTGCGTTCGTAGAATCCCAGCACGGCGCTGAAGGCTTTTTCGCTCGTGTTATACGCTTTGCCGTGGTGCTCCTCGTCGCGGCTCTTGAACAACCGGGAGCACATCATAGGCGTGGTGGTGAGGGAGATCGCCAGCGACACCATTATCGCGACTGACAAGGTTACCGCGAACTCGCGGAAGAGCCGTCCGACGATACCGCCCATCAGCAAGATGGGAATGAACACCGCCACCAGCGAAAGGCTGATGGAAAGCACCGTAAACCCGATCTCGCTCGCGCCCTTCAGCGCGGATTCCATCGGGCTCATGCCCTGCTCCAGATATCGCGAAATATTTTCAATTACCACGATGGCGTCGTCCACTACGAAGCCGGTGGCGATGGTGAGCGCCATGAGGGAAAGATTGTCAATGCTGTAGTTGCAGAGGTACATCACGCCGAACGTGCCAATCAGCGAAACCGGAACCGCGACGCTGGGAATCAGCGTGGCGCGGACGTTACGAAGAAAAAGAAAAACGACCAGGATCACCAGTCCTATCGAGATGGCCATGGTTCGTTCCACGTCTTTCACAGACGCGCGAATCATGGTGGTGCGGTCCAGCGTCACAGAAAGGTCCATTGCCTCGGGAATGGAGGCCTTCAGGGAAGGCAACGCATCGCGAATGCGGTCCACCGTTTCAATGATGTTGGCGCCCGGCTGGCGAAAGATAATCAATAACACGCACGGCTTGCCGTTCATGAATCCGGCGGCGCGGATGTTCTCTACGGAATCCACCACATCCGCCACGTCGGAGAGCTTGATGGCCGCGCCGTCGTGGTAGCCCACCACGAGATTCTTGTAATAGTCGGCCTTGAGCAACTGATCGTTGGCGATAATGTCGGCGCTGATTTGCCCGTTGGCGATCTGACCTTTCGCCAGATTGGCATTCTGCTGGCTCAGCATCGAAGCCACATCTTGCAAGCCCAGGCCGTAGCTATTCAGTTGCGTGGGATTGAGTTCCACGCGCACCGAGGGCAGCGAGCTGCCGCCCACAGTCACTTGCCCTACGCCCTGAATCTGCGAAAGTCTCTGCTCGATAATGGTGGAGGCTGCGTCATACATGGGCCCGCGATCGTAAACATTGGACGTCAATGCGAGCAGCATGATCGGGGAGTCCGCGGGGTTGACCTTGCGATAGGTTGGGTTGCTCGGCAGGTTGGCGGGCAAGTAGCTGCGCGCGGCGTTGATGGCGGCCTGTACGTCCCGCGCCGCCCCGTCAATATTTCGATCCAGATCGAACTGCATGGTGATGCTGGTGGTGCCCAGGAAACTGGAAGACGTCATTTCCGTGATGCCCGCGATGCGGCCAAACTGCCGCTCCAGCGGCGTCGCCACGGATGAAGCCATGATCTCCGGGCTGGCGCCTGGCAAAGCCGCCCCGACGGAAATCGTGGGAAAGTCAATCTGCGGCAAGGCAGACACGGGAAGCACCTGAAAACCGACGGCGCCCGCAAGGGCAATCGCCACGGTAAGTAGCGTGGTGGCAACCGGCCGATGAATGAATGGTGAGGAGATACTCATGGCTAGTCCGCCGGAACGGATTCGGTGCTTCCCTGGCCCGCGCGATACTCGGACAATCTTTTCGCAAGGTTATCGAAGAAAATGTAAATCACCGGCGTGGTGTAAAGAGTGAGCACCTGGCTGAGCAGCAGACCGCCCACCATGGCGATTCCCAGGGGGCGGCGGAGTTCCGAACCGATGCCGGTTCCAAGCGCGAGCGGCAAACCGCCCAGGAGAGCGGCCATCGTGGTCATCATGATGGGGCGAAAACGCAGCAAGCATGCCTCATAAATTGCGTCCTGAGAATTCATGCCGTGCTTGCGCTCGGCCTCCAGAGCGAAATCAATCATCATGATTCCGTTCTTTTTCACGATTCCGATCAGCAGAATGATTCCTATGAGCGCGACGATGCTCAGCTCCTGCCCGCAGATCAAAAGGGCCAGAATCGCTCCGACGCCCGCGGACGGCAGAGTGGAAAGAATCGTGATGGGATGGATGTAACTCTCGTAAAGAACGCCGAGAACGATGTACACCGTGATCAGGGCAGCCAGAATTAATATCGGTTCATTACTGAGCGAGGCTTGAAAAGACGCCGCTGTTCCCTGGAACGCTGCCTGAACGCTCAGAGGCATGCCCAGGTCTTCCTGCACTTTGTCTATTGCTTTGGTGGCTTCGCCCAAAGACGCGTCGGGAGCGAGATTGAAGGAAATCGTCACCACGGGGAATTGGCCCTGGTGATTTACCGATAGCGGGGCCGTTTTCGATTCAAAATGAGTGAACGCGCTGAGCGGAACGGCAGCTCCGTTCGAGGTGGTGACCGCGGCCGGAGCCGCGGAGCCGGAACTTGCGGGCGCATTGGAAGCTGCCCGAGGAGAAGTGCTGGAGGAGCCACCGGAAGCGGTGGTGGCAGTGATCACCCCGCCGCTGGCCCCGGAGGACGAAGAGGTAGTCAATGAGGAGGACGCCAGCGCGGAGCGAACGTAAATATCGTTCAACTTCGCGGGATTCTTCTGGAATTCCGGCAACGTCTCCAGGATCAGATGGTACTGGTTTAGCTGCGTGTACAGCGTCGTCACCTGCCGCTGGCCGAATCCATCGTAGAGCGTCTGATCAATCACGGAAGGCGTGATGCCCATCCGCGAAGCGGTGACACGGTCAATCACCAGCGCCGCCGCCAAACCACCTGTTTGTTGATCCGTAGCCACATCGCGTAGCTCCGGCAACTGTTTCAACCTGGCGACTAACTTCGCGGTCCACTCGTTCAGTTCATTCTGATCGGGGTCTTCCAGCGTGTATTGATACTGGGTGCGGCTCACACGGTCTTCTACGGTCAGGTCCTGGACGGGCTGCATGTAAAGGGTGATGCCAACCACTTTTTCCAGTTCAGGCTGCAGGCGGCGAATCACCTGGGATGCATTGATGCCGCGCTCTTCCAGCGGCTTCAGATTGATCAGAATCCGGCCGCTATTCAGCGTGGTGTTCGTGCCGTCCACTCCAATGAAGGAAGAAAGGCTTTCCACGGCTGGATCCTTCAAGATGATTGCGCTGAGCTCCTGCTGCTTCTGAGCCATCAGCGGAAACGAAACGGTTTCCGTCGCTTCCGATATCCCCTGGATGATGCCGGTATCCTGCACGGGAAAGAAGCCCTTGGGCACGATGATATAGAGAACGATCGTCAGAGCGAGGGTAGCCACGGCCACGATCAGCGTGGCTACCTGATGCTTTAGGACCCATTTTAGCGTCCGCGCGTAGAAATCAATGATTGCTTGAAAGCCGCGCTCGGACACTCGATAAAAACGCTTATTCTGGGCTTCCGGATCGTGTTTCAAAAGCCGGGAGCACATCATCGGCGTCAGCGTGAGGGACACCACGGCGGACACCAGGATCGTGACGCTGAGGGTGATGGCAAATTCGCGGAAAAGCCGCCCGACGATATCGCCCATGAAGAGTAACGGAATCAGAACAGCGATCAGCGAAATCGTGAGGGAGACAATCGTAAAGCCAATTTGCTCGGACCCCAGCAGCGCGGCGCGCAGCGGGTCATCGCCCTCTTCGATAAAACGGACGATGTTTTCGATCATCACGATGGCGTCGTCCACGACGAAGCCCGTCGAGATCGTCAAAGCCATGAGCGTAAGATTGTTGAGGCTGTATCCCGCCAGATACATCACGCCGAAAGTGCCCACGAGCGAGAGCGGGACGGCAACGCTGGGAATAATGGTGGCGCGAACATTCCGCAGGAATAGAAAAATCACCATCACCACCAGCCCCACGGTCAGCAGCAATTCGAATTCGACATCCTTCACCGATGCACGAATGGTGATGGTGCGGTCCGTCAGTACCGTCACGTGCAGGGCGGCGGGCAAATTGGTCTGCAGCAACGGCAACAGGGCTTTTACGCGGTCCACCACCTGAATGATGTTCGCGCCCGGTTGCCGCTGAATGTTGACGATCACCGCCGGAATTTGATTCATCCAGGCGGCCTGCCGCGTGTTTTCTACGTCATCCACCACGTTCGCAACTTCCGAGAGCACCACCGGAGACCCGTTGTGATAGGCAACAACGACGTTCGCGAAATCCTTGCTGGTGAGCAGTTGGTCGTTGGCATCAATTTGGTAATCCTGGTGAGGGCCGTCGAAGTTGCCGAGCGCGGAGTTCAGGCTGGTGGATTGCAGCGCCGTGCGCACGTCTTCCAGGTTGATACCATAGGAAGAAAGCGCCGTCGGATTCACTTGCACGCGGACAGCGGGCTTCTGGCCGCCGCTGATGCTGACCAATCCCACGCCCGGCAACTGCGCAATCTTCTGGACGAGCCGGGTATCCGCAAGATCTTCCACTTGTGAGAGCGGAATCGTGTCCGAGGTCAGCGCCAGCGTCAAAATTGGCGTATCGGCCGGATTGGTTTTGCTGTAGATCGGCGGCGTGGGAAGATCCGCTGGCAAATAAGATTGCGCGGCATTGATCGCCGCCTGCACTTCCTGCTCCGCGACGTCAATATTCAATTCCAGCGAAAATTGCAAAACGATGACGGAGCTGCCGTCCGAGCTGGTGGACGTCATCTGGCTGAGGCCGGGAACCTGTCCAAATTGCCTTTCGAGGGGCGCCGTGACCGCCGAGGCCATTACGTCAGGGTTTGCTCCTGGGTAGAAGGTGACGACCTGAATGGTGGGGTAGTCAACTTCAGGCAGGGCGGATACCGGCAGCTGGGTAAAGCCCACAAACCCGGCTAAGAGAATCGCGAACATCAAAAGCGAGGTCGCGACCGGCCGAACAATAAATGGGCGAGACGGATTCACTGGCCGCCGCCTCCATTGCCGGAACTCGACCCCGAACCAGGAGACCCGCTGCGCCTTCCCTGCGCGTTGGAGTTCGTTGCGCCGGCGGCCCCGGCGCCGCTATTCGCAGGGGCGTTCGCGCCGCCTGCGCCATTGGTGACGGCGACCTTAATTCCGTCCTGAAGCTTGTCAAATCCGGTGACCGCAATCACCTCGCCAGGCTGCACTCCCTGCAGCGCTGCTACGTTGCCGTCCGTCGTGCCCACCGCAACCGTTTGAATTGAGGCGGTTTGGTCGGGCTTGATAACGTACACAAAAGTGCCTTGAGCGTTTCGCTGAATCGCTGCGGTGGGAGCCAGAGCGGCATTTTGTTGCGTGTCCACGAGCAGCCTAGTATTCACAAATTGGTTCGGGAAGAGAGCCATATCCTGATTCTGAAAAATAGCTTTCAGTTTCACCGTGCCTGTAGTGGTGTCAATCTGATTGTCCAACGTCAAGAGCGCGCCAGTGGCCAGCTTGGTCTGCTGGGCCCGATCGTACGCCACGACGGCCATTTTGTTTCCCAGACGCAACTGCTTCTGAATTTGGGGCAAATAATCCTCGGCGATGCTGAAGATTACGGTAATCGGCTGCAATTGGGTGATCACCACCAGCGGAGTGGTGCTGCCCGCCGTGACGATATTGCCGGGATCCACTAAGCGCAGGCCCACGCGGCCATCAATCGGAGCTTTGATTGTCGCGTAATCAAGGTTGGTAGCGGCGCTCGCAACCGTTCCCTGGTCGTTCTTCACCGAGCCTTCGTACTGCTTAACCGTTTGCGTTTGATCGTCAAGCTGCTGTTTGGCAATGGCGTTTCTGTTGAAAGCCTGCTGATATCGGTCCAAGTCAATTCGGGATTCGCTGAGCAGCGCTTCGTCGTGCGCCAGGGTGCCCTCGCCTTGGGTCAATGCGGCTTGGTAGGGGCGCGGGTCAATCTGGATGAGAACATCACCCTTATGGACCATTTGACCTTCGCGATAATCCACGCCAATGATTTGGCCGTCCACGCGGCTGGTGATGGTGGCGGTATATACCGGAGTGACGGTTCCCAACGCATTGATGTAAACGCCGATAGGGCCTTCCGTTACCGTGGTCGTCGTGATCGGCACCCTGCGATTCGCTGCCGCCGCTCTGGCCTTTGCTGCCTGCGCGGCTGCTTGCTGATTCCGGTAGTAGTACAGGCCGCCGATGCCGAGTACTAGGGCAAGCACGATCCATATCCATAGATGGCTATGCTTCTTGCTGGCAGGCCTCGGGGGCGCGGGCGGCTTCGCCGCATGGGCAGTTCCCGTGGAGGGCGCAGCCGTCGTATTGGTAGTAGGGCTGTCGGAGCTTTCCATCTTAGGAGTGTTATCAGGCACTTTGTGTCCTCATTTCACGACTGAATGTTGAACTTGCGCCTCGCCCATTTTAAGGATGAAGAATCGATCCAACGGATTGGCTTTATTAGCCGGCGATCAACTCAGCGATGCGTGGACGGCCACAAGGGTGACTATCTAGGGTAAATCTAGCACGCATTATGTTCCGACGAAGCAACAGGGGTTTTGGTTTCAGGGGTTTCCGCGCGCCGGCCCGAATCGCGAGGGTGGCGATGTCCAAGAGGGGCTGTTTCTCGCGTAAGGCGCAGATGCGCCACATTCCGCTCATCGGGATTTCGAAGAGTCCAGTGGCAGCGGAACGCGAAGTACGCTCCGAGTCTCAACCGCGCCTAGCGCGAGCTCCAAGAAGGCGCCAGCGACCGCAATGCCCGAACGATTGCTGTGCGCAAGATTCCTCCCAGGACCTAGGCCCTGAGGCCCGTGTGGAGGTCCGCCAGTCCTTCGATATCAGCTGGAGCGCCGTGCAAACCATTGCGCAGCCGCGCCCGCGATGCCGGATTGAGGGCCGTAGCGCGCGCCGACGATCGGGATCTTGTGGCGCCGCGGATTGATCGCCCAGGTTTCGAGCCGTTGCCGGATGCGACCACGGAACGAAATCATTACGCGCCCCATTCCGCCGCCGATGACGATGGCCTGCGGCTCCAGGAGATCAATAATCCCGCCGAGCCAGATCGCCAGGCGGTCTGCGGCTTCTTCAAGAATCTGCTTCGCCAGGGCATCGCCCGCCGCTGCAGCTTTGCTCACGAACTCAGCCGTCACGCCGGAAACCCCGCCGCCAGCCATTTGCATAGCTCGAGAATGGAAGCTCCCACTCTCGCCCCACACGCCGCGGGCGCGTCTCGCTATCGCCGTGCCCGACGCATACATTTCGATGCAGCCCCGCTTTCCGCAACCACAGAGCGGCCCGCGGAAATTTATGGTCATGTGGCCGCCTTCGCCGCCGCCCGTTCGTCCGTGGCTAATTTCGCCATCGCGGACCATCGCCGTGCCCACACCGGTTCCCAGACTCACGTAGAAGATGTCCCGGTAAGCGGCGCCGGCGCCCCACTTAGCTTCCGCCAGTGCCGCCGCGTTGGCGTCGTTGGTGAGGCGCACCGGCAGTTCAGAATGTCCTACGATGTTTCGCGCGAGCGCAAAGTTTCTCCAGCATGGCAAATTCGTGGCGCTGAGCAGGACTCCCCGTTCCGAATCCACCCACCCCGGCACACAGACCCCAATTGCCGCCACTTTCGACGCGCGCACATTTGCCATCACGCTATCCATGGTGTCCAGCACCGCCCGCAATCCATCATTCGTAGTCAGGCGCGCGATCATCGGACCGGATGCGGCGTGCAGGACCCTGCCCCGTGAGTTCACCAGGCCAGCTGCGATTTTCGTGCCGCCAATATCAACGCCGAGGACGAGGTTGTGCGAACCCAGCTCGGGCTTGCGATTCTTCAAAGATTCACATCCTTTTCTGGATTCACGCAGCCTGAATAATACAAAAGCGCTAGGCTGAAAGGCAGAGCTAAATCGCGGCTCGCTCTGAGTCGCCGCGGTGGGCGTCGCAAGAGATGGTCAGGACGCGGGGAGAGCGAGAACCTGAGAGTTTAGTTTCACAGTGGCATAGATCAGGTGTGTTTATAGACGGGTTGCGCCAGATGCCAGCTCTAACGTACGACTTTTGTGGAAGCAGCGCCGAGAATCTTGCGGCTTTCTTTCTCCTGTATAAAAACGACCACATGCAGATGGTCGCGATTCCATTGGGAGTCTAAGCTCAGATGGAAGTCTCCGCTGAACGACGCCGACGCGCTGCTCGGATCCGCGGCGCCAATTTTGCGAAGCGAGCGCAACGTGGCGATGTGGCGCAGGACGCGGCCGGAGTTTTCGCCCCGATTCACCGACGACTGCAAATCATCTTCCGTTACCGCCAGCCAGACTTCCGCAGAGTCGCCGGGGGATTGTCCCGCAAGTGGGCCCACCGAGACGGCAAATTGCTGGGAGCCTTTAGCGTCGGGCTTCCCGGAAGTGACGGTGACAAGCGTTTCTACATGGCGCGCGGCGCTTTCAATCGCGCGGAAGGCTTCTTGGCTGTCACTGCCGACAAGCTGAGCTTCTCCATTCACCACCATTTGCGGTGTGTATTCCTGCCCGTGGAACCGCGTTGAATAGACGAGTTGCCTCTGGGTCCATTCCGCTGACGAGTACGGATCGTTCCAACCATCGTGATTCCAGTAATCCACGTGTTCTTCCAAAGGAATGACATCGGCGTCAGCCAATGGCTGTTGCTCCTGCAGCTTCTGCAGGAGCTCATCCGCCGGCGGACAGGAGGAGCAACCTTCGGACGTAAACAGCTCAACCAACACGGGTTTGCGATCCGAGTTGGGCGCGACGGTTTGGGGCGTCGCCGTCAAGGCAGGATAGCAACAGAAAACACCGAGAGCGCAAAGTATCCTCTGCGCGGCTGCTGAAATGATTTTCATTTCCGTCTTCCCTCGACCGGCAGTCGCAGGCCGATGCCAGCGAACGTGCCTGCGCTCCTTCTTACCCCTGCGCATGCAGGAGACCCTTGGGCTTTTAGCATCGGCTCATGCGATGCGTTCGTCAACCGCCGGCGCCGGAAAAGACCTTGCGCTAGGTTTGTGTTACGTAAGGGGAGGGAGGGTGGGGACGATGTTGCGACCAAAATTAGCGATTGATTATGAATTATTCGTTGATAGGGAAGGAGTTGAGGTGGTTTCCGATTTCCGGACAGTAGCGATTGATAGGGCGCGGCTGGCGAGGGCGGCTGGGGATGCGCGGGTGGGGTTGAATGGTGCGGGAAATGCGCGCTGGGGGCGCTGGTGGGCGTTTTGGGCGCGATTAGAACGGGGTGCGGTTGTTTGTTTTCAATGGGTTGCGTCATTTTCTAATCCCGGAATCCGCGATTAGAAATGCGCGGATGGGTGGAGTGGGGGCGGAGGCAGGGATGGACGCGCGGGGGGTGGTGATGGAAGCGGGGCCGCGCATGCGTCCTCCATAGGCGGGCCGTAGAAGCACCCGACTAATGATAACACAGTCAGTAGTGGAATAAAAGGAAATTATGCCGGGCGCCGGCGCTACGCTTACATGGCTGCGATTTTATGAAGCGAAAGATTCGACAGGCACGTGTTTAGACGCGGAACCTGGCGTGTGGACCGAGGATCTATTTTCCCACCAGACGGTGTAAATTCGCTCCATCCGCGTGATATTTGCCGGAAAGCTGTTTTCGCGGATCTCCAGCCAATCGTCGAGCGACAATCGGCCGTGGCCCGGAAGGTCCAGCACGCGAGTCCACGAATTCTGCGGCAACACTTGCAGGAAGTGATAAGTGACTCGCCGTAGAGAGCGGATGACGCCCATCGCCGCCTTGATATCCACATAGAAGTAATCCAGATTTCCGGTCCAGATGTGCGGATCAATCTCAACTGGCGGCACGCCGGGATCCGCGATGAACCGGCGGCAGTAAACGTATTCGATCACTTCGGCATCGGCCAAAGAGCAAATCGTGTCGTGAATACTGGGGCGATCCGGAGAGTCCTTGTACACCCACATTTTTCGCGGGAAGCGACGAAGAGCGGCGCCCAGTGTTGCCGGACCGTTGGCGAAGGATTCAAGGATTCTTCTTCTTTCGGCCTGTGCACTCACCGGGTCCTCTCTTGAGCCAAGACGCTACAACGCAATCAAGCTCGAACATGATTATCGAATTGATTCAATTCGACAGGCAGATAAATGTGACGAAACGAACGCCAGGCGTGACCAGATGCCGCTTAAGGAGCCGCAAATACGTGAGGGGTGTGGTGACGTCAGTTCGTACGGAAGCGCGTGCCGTCTGCGATGCGAGCCTTCTAAGTGGACGACGATGCGCCTGCATGGACCGCGGCAGACCGGGAGGCAGCGCGGCGCGCCTGGAAAAAATCCAGATATTCGGACATGCCTTGACCAGATTTTGCGGAGACGCTGAGTATCTCCATGCCGGGGCGGACGGATTCAATGCTGCGAGTGGCTGCCGCACGGTCAAATTCGACTGCAGCGGCAAGGTCCATCTTCGTGAGAACGGCCACATCGGCGCTGTTAAAGATAGTCGGGTACTTTAAGGGCTTGTCTTCTCCTTCGGTGACGGACATGAGCACGAGGCGGATATCTTCGCCCAGATCGTAGGAGGACGGACAAACAAGATTGCCCACGTTCTCAATGAACAGAAAATCGAAATCGCCGAGATTCCAGCCCTCAAGGGCCGTCTGAACCATCGCGGCTTCGAGATGGCAAAGCGTGCCGGTGGTAATCTGCTTCACGGGCGCATGACTGCGCGCCAGGCGAACTGCATCATTTTCGGTGGCGAGATCCCCGACCAGGGCGGCCACGCGGAACTGCGGCTGCAGGAGAGTCAGCGTCTTCTCCAGCAGGGTGGTCTTGCCCGAGCCAGGGCTTGACACCATGCTGACAACAAAGACGCCGGCATCGTGAAAACGCTGGCGCAGCGCCCGAGCGACAAGATCATTCTGTTTCAATACGTTCTGGCGCACCTCGATCATGCGCGTCGCGGGACTCATGTTTCGACCTCCAGTGACACCAGTTCCAGTTCCTTGCCCTGCACGATTTCCGAGGCTAGCGAGCCGCACGCGGAGCAACAAAACCACTCAGAGGAGAGCACGGGACGGCGGGCGTTGCAGGCAGGGCAATACACGGCGCCGGGAACCTCCTCGACTATGAGCTGCGAGCCCTGCAGCGGGGAGTCTGCGCAGGCCATTTCGTAAGAAGAGAGCAGCGCGTCCTTCACGACACCTGCCAGGAGGCCAAGCCGCAGATGCACGGCCGTGACGTGCAGGCCGCCGCGACGCCGCGATTCTTCTTCGGCCATTTCAACGATGCTCATCGCAATGGAGAGCTCATGCACGGTGGGCCTCGCGGGCGAATTGGCCGAAGGCCGCGAGCGCGGCCTGCCCCAGGCTGATGCCGCCGTCGTTGGCAGGAACTTCGCGGTTCGTCCAGATCTCGATCGGCGCAGACTGCAAGGCCGCCTGCAGGTCTTCGAGAAGAAGCCCGTTTTGAAAGACGCCGCCGGAGAGGACGGCCGTGTCCACTGTGTTGGATTTGCATAGCGACGCGAGCGCGGCGGCGAGACCTTCGGCGATGCCCCGCTGAAAGGCGCGGGCTATTTCCGCGACCTGACGGCCGCGCAAGCGATCTTCCGCGACGCCTTGCAGCAACGAACGGAAGTCGAGCTCGTTGTCGCCGAATGGAAAGCGGTACGCATCGGCGTTGTCCGCGGAACGAGCCAGTTGCTCCAGCCACATCGCCGCCTGACCCTCGAAGGTCACGGCGCGTGTGAAGCCCAGCAGCGCGGCGGCCGCGTCGAAGAGCCTGCCCATGGACGTCGTGGTGAAAGTCCGGACGCCCTTGCGCAGCAGCTCCCGCGCGTCCTGATAGCGCGCGGGAAAATCGAACGGAGGACGGCTCAGGTCAAGTTGGTCATCCACCTGGGCCAGAAAGCCGGCCGCCGCCTGCACCGGATATTGCGCGGCGGCATCGCCGCCCGGCAGGGTTGCACGGCGCAGATGTGCGACGCGTTGAAAGCCTTCACGCATGCTGCCTACGAAGAATTCACCGCCCCAGATCGTTCCGTCGTCGCCGTAACCGGTGCCGTCAAAGCTGACGCCGATGACGCGCCTCTGCCATTCGCGGCGCTCCGCCAGAACCGAGGCAACGTGGGCGCGATGATGCTGGACGCTACCGCGTTCGCAATCCACGAAGGAGTGCGCGTGCGTGGTGGAAGCGTACTGCGGATGGGAATCGTGAACGACCAGTAGGTCGCTCCAACGGACGTCGTACATCGAGACCAAATCGTCAATCGTTTCTTGAAAAGCGCAGAGCGACTGATAATCGTGAAGGTCGCCGATATGCTGGCTGACGAATGCCTGGCCCTGCACAACGAGCGTGATCGTGTTCTTCAGATCGGCGCCGAGGGCGAGAATGGGCTGGCCCGAGGGAACCGTGGGAATGGTGGTGACGGCGCCCGGAGCGTAACCACGCGCGCGACGAAGAACCGCCGGGCCGAAGGCGCCAGCTCGAGCGACGGAATCATCCACGCGCCGGGCAATGGGGCGTTCGCCGATGAGGAAGGCGTCGGCGATCGCGCCGAGCCGTTCAAGAGCGTCGGAGTCTTCATAGGCGATTGGTTCGCTGGAGCGATTCGCGCTGGTCATCACCAGAATTTCCGGAGCGCCGGCCTGGAAAAGCAGGTGATGCAGCGGAGTGTAAGGCAGCATCACGCCTAGCTCTTTGCTGCCGGGCGCGACTTCAGGGAAGTCTGCCCTCCTTGGCGCGATTACGATGGGACGCGCGACAGATGTGAGCAAGGCTTCGGCCGCGGACGACAGCTCGACGATCCGCCGTGCCGCTGCAAGGTTCCTAACCATGAGCGCGAATGGCTTTTCCTTGCGAAACTTGCGTTCGCGCAATGCCCGAATTGTGGGGGTGTTTCTGGCATCGCAGGCGAGGTGGTAGCCCCCGAGGCCTTTCAGCGCGACGATTTTGCCTGCGGCAAGAAGTTCCGTGGCCTTGCGAATGCTCGTTGCGTTGCCGACCGCGCTTTCGTCGCCAGCCTGCAGATAATACCCGGGACCGCAGGCGGGACATGCGACGGGCTGCGCGTGGAAACGGCGATCTCGCGGGTCATCATATTGGCGCGTGCAGAACTCATCGAGCGGCCAGCTGCGCATCGTGGTGTTCGGGCGGTCGTAGGGGAGACGCAGAGTGACGGAATAGCGGGGGCCGCAATTCGTACAATTAATGTAGGGGTAGAGATGGCGCTGGTCGGCTGGATCGAACAGCTCTTTCAGGCAATCTTCGCACACGGCCAGGTCCGGCGAAATTCGCGCGGTGGGGCGCTCGCGGCGAGAACTATTGCGAATCGTGAAATCGGCCAGACCAACCGGCTCGGACGTGCGAATTTCGATTTCCGTGATGCGCGCGGCGGGTGGAGGAGCGGCCCTGAGTTCCTCGACAAAGGCTTCCAAGCTATCGTCTGCGCCTTCGAGAAAAATCTCAACGCCCTCCTGATCGTTGAACACCCACCCCGCGAGAGTATTCGCGCAAGCCAAGCGAAAGACGAAGGGGCGAAATCCCACGCCTTGGACGACGCCGCGGACTTTGATGGAGCAGGCGCTCATTCTCTGGTTACTCTCCGCCGACCACGCAGCCCCGGCCCTGCCACCCGATCTGCACGACTTTGCCGTCCTCCACGAGCACCGGCACGGTGCGCTGGCCGCCCGATAGCGCGCGCAGGCGATTGCGAGCATGACGGTCGGCTTCGACGTCATACTCGACGAATTCGGCGCCACGCCATTCGAGCCACTCGCGCATTTCCTGCGTGTGCGGGCATCCCGCCGAACCGAAAAGTTCCAGTTTAGGCACGGCCAAGCGCCTCCAGAGCTTCGCGAATCACGTGATAAACCGACGCCTGCACTTCCTGAATCCGCGGTATGTAGTCGGAATGAACCGCGATCGGGAAATCGGCCAGACCTCGCCGCAAAATTTCACCGCCGTCGTAGCCGAGGAGGGCGACGGTGAGCATATTGCGTTTCCTGGCTTCCTCGAGAGCCATGATGATATTGCGCGAGCCGCCGCTGGTGGAAATCCCGACGGCGACGTCTGCGGGGCGCGCCTGCGCAATGAATTGGCGCAGGAAAATGAGGTCGGTGCCAACGTCGTTGGCGATGGCGCTGATGTTGGCGGGCTCGAGGGAGAGAGAAACCGCCGGCAGGGGACGATAACCGGCGGGCGGAGACACACAATCTATGGCCCAGTCGTTGGCGTCCGTGGCGGAGCCGCCGTTGCCGAAGATGATCAGCTTGCCGCCGCGCCGAATGCTTTCGAAGATGGCTGTGGCGGCATTGCCGATTTTCTCGGACTCTTCGGCCGCTACGCGTTCGCGTAATTTCGCGTCGTCAGCAACTTTCATTCGAATTGAATCAGCGACCTCGGCAATGGCATCGCCCGAGCCCTGCTTCTGCTGACCGAGAAACGGGTAAAGAAACCCGGCTGCGCCGACATCGTGGCCCAGCTCGCGGCGTTCGAAGAAGACGTGCACCGTCTCCCAAAGCGTGTGGTACAGGATTTCAATCAATTCCTGATGCATGAAGGCGTCGGAGGTGTGCGGAGCGACGGCATAGGAGCCTTCGAGACCGGGAAGGGCGAAGGTCATTGCGTTGCGGGCGTGGGCAAAGGAAAGAGCGGCCGCGACCTGAGGGTCGCCTTCCGGGGGGCCAAATCCCATGACGATGTCATCCGCGGCGACGATCGATTCCAGCCACGCGCGGAAAAGGATGGAAAGATCCAGAGCCGGGAGAGCACGTTTGCCGACAATCACGGGATGCACAAACTCGACTGAAATGTGCTGTGCGTCGGTAGCGTAGGGACCGCATCCAAAAGCAAGCAGACGGCCTCCGCGCAGGAAGCGATCGGACATTTCCCGGCAAGCCTCGGCGAGGCGGCTCGCTTCGCGCGCGAAGAAAGATTCGTAAACCGGATTGCGCGCCAGAAGGCGCTGCTCAATCTGCGTCGCGAGTGCGCATTGCGTGGTCATGCGTTGGTCTCAGCAAATC
This sequence comes from Candidatus Acidiferrales bacterium, assembly GCA_049300435.1. Taxonomy (GTDB): domain Bacteria; phylum Acidobacteriota; class Terriglobia; order Acidiferrales; family UBA7541; genus Palsa-295. The sequence continues at coordinate 39,293 of JBAQJS010000049.1, forward strand.
CGCGGCAAAGGGTCGCCTACGAGCATGTCCACGATTCGCGTGCCGCCATACAGCGTGGTGACCAGCACAGCGCCTGCGGGCTGCTCCTGAATTTCCCCGATAATTTGCGCTTCTTCGCCGCCGGGAGTCTGCCGCAGCGCAAGCAATGCAGCTTCCGCACTGTCCGGTGCAACGACGGCGAGGAATTGGCCTTCGTTGGCTATATGGAGCGGATCCAACCCAAGCAATTCACAAGCGCCGCGGACCGCATCGTGGACAGGGATGGCGTCTTCGCGGAGAACGACGCCCAGACCGCAGTCTCGCGCCAATTCGTTCAGAGTCGTAGCCGCACCGCCCCGCGTGGGATCACGCATCCAGCGAATCGAAGGACCCGCAGCGCGGACGATGGCTTCGACAAGGGGCAAAACGGAGCGCGTGTCTGAAAACAAGTCCGCTTCGAGGTCAAGCTCGCCGCGCGCGAGAAGGATGGTGATGCCGTGGTCGCCGACCGGTCCCGAGAGCAGAACCTTGTCACCGGGCCGCACCGCTGCCGGATTGATTTCGATCCCGGGGATTGGAACGCCAATTCCGGTGGTGGAGATGTACATGGAATCGGCTTTGCCATGTTCCACTACTTTGGTGTCGCCGCCCGCGATGCGAACGCCTGCTTCCCGGGCGGCATCAGCCATGGCCTGAACCTCGGCTTGCAGAATTTCCGAGGGCAGGCCGGCTTCGAGAATAAAGGTCACGACAAGTACTTCTGCTTTCGCTCCGGAGACAGCGAGATCGTTGACCGTTCCGTTTATGGCAAGCTCTCCGATGGAACCGCCCGGAAAGCGGAGCGGCTTGACTACAAAGCTATCGGTGGTGATCGCGACGCGCGCGCCATTGAGGTTCACATGCGCAGCGTCCGCCAGCGGTGCGGTGGAGGCGCCGCAGAGCAGCGGAACGAAGAGGCCCTCGATCAGACGGCGGCTGGCTTTTCCACCAGCACCGTGAGCCATCTCAATTTGCGGCTCGCGAAAACGGATCTTGGGCTGCGCAACGGCGGGTGGAGCTTCGCCGTTCAGGCCGAGGCGCTGATGGTCGTCAGTTGGGCCGTTTTCCGGTGTTCGTAATTGTAGTATGCGGCGCATGATCCTTCCGAAGAAACCATTAAGGCACCGACCGGATGCTCCGGGGTGCATTCGTTGCCGAACAATTTACACTGCGCGGGTCGAAGGACGCCCTTGAGCACTTCTCCGCATTGCGCGGCCTTGGGATCCGTCACCCGAATGCCGGGGACATCGAAGCGGCGCTCGGCATCCCAATCGGCGTATTCCTCGCGCAAGCGAAGCGCGGACTGCGATATGAAACCGAGGCCGCGCCATTCGAAGTACGGGCGAAGCTGGAAGACCTCCGCCATGGCACGGAGCGCGGCGCGGTTCCCTTCCCAGGGAACGACGCGCTTATACTGATTTTCCACTTTGGCCTCGCCAGCGCGCAGCTGGCGAAGAAGCATGACGATGGACTGAAGCAGATCGAGCGGCTCGAAGCCGGCAACCACGATCGGCTTGTTCTCGTTTTTCGCTATCCACTCGTACGGGCGGCAGCCGATGACCGTGGATACGTGGCCGGGGCCGATGAAGCCATCCAAGCGCATGTCCGGTGAATCCAGGATGGCGGGGATGATCGTGACGTGGTTGCAAAAGACCGAGAAGTTGCGGAGGCCTTCCTTTTTGGCACGCAGGATGGTGAGCGCCGTGGAGGGAGCGGTGGTCTCGAACCCGATGGCGAAGAACATGACGTGTTTTTCGGGGTTGGACTTGGCGAGTTTGATGGCGTCCGAAGGGGAATAGACGATGCGCACGTCCATTCCGCGCGCTTTATGCTCGAGCGGGCTACCTAGCGTGCCGGGCACACGCATCATGTCGCCAAACGCGGCGAAGATCGTTCCGGGCTTGGTGGCAATGGACAGACCGTCGTCAATGCGGCCCATCGGAAGGACGCAGACCGGACAGCCGGGTCCGTGGATCAGCTCAATATTGGAGGGGAGAATGTCTTTCAGTCCAAAACGGTAAATGGCGTGGGTGTGTCCACCGCAGACTTCCATCAGCCGGTAATGGCGATGGGGATCCACGAGGCGGCGAATTTCCTCAGCCGTCTTGTTGATTACCTCAGGTCTTCGAAATTCGTCCACGTATTTCATTGTATGCAGCCTCTGCGGGGTAGCGAATCCCGCTTGCGCTCACATTTGCGCTTGCACTTCAGCTCCGGTCAAGTAGCAGGCTTCGTATCGGTCTCTTCCAATCCGTACCCCCGGACCTCCTGCATGGCGGCTTCGCTCTCGCCCAGCGCTTCGAGGGTACGCATTTGTTCGACGGCATCCTGGTCGCTGATCTTGCTCATAGCATAGCCCACATGAATGAGCACCCAGTCCCCGGGCTTGGGCCTATCGTCTTCGAGGAGGCCGAGATCAATGTGGCGGCGAACCCCGACCACCTCGACGAGGGCGGAATTTGCATTCTCTGAAGAAATCTCGACGATCTTCCCTGGTATGGCCAAACACATGTGACATCCTCCACTCGAGGGCTGATTGCTCTGGTCGTCGAAGCTCATCGCCTCACTCCTGCTTTCGGGCCACGATGTCGAACGACACTTTCACTTCGTCCTTGACCTTGAGCGAACCGCCCGCGACAGAAACCAGCTTGATTCCGTAGTCGGTCTGGCGGAGCGAGAATTCGCCGAACGCGCGGAATGAGTCACCAGATAAGGAGAGCTGGGCACGAATCGTCTCGCTCCGAGTGAATCCGTGCAGGGTGAGATTTCCGATAATGTTCACGCCGTAGAGGTTCTCGCCAACCTTGGAGGGCGTGACGCTCGCGCTCTCGAAGGCGATATCCGCAAACCTTGCAGCCTCCAGAACCTGTTCTTTAAGCCTCGCCTCGATATCTTGCTTGTCTTTCTGGCTAACGTCGTCCGTATCCTCGAGAGATTGCGCACGCGCAGTAATGCGCAGGTATGGGTGAGCAAGCTCGTCTCCGGTGAAGCCGGCTTCTCCGGAGTAATCGCGAATCGCGAACGTCGGATTGTGACCCATTGCGGCAAGCAGTCCCGCCGCGAAGGCCTTTACCGTGAAGCGGCTCGCCGTGGGCTGGATTCGATAAGCCGCCGGGCTCTCTTGTGCGGACATTCTTGCTCCCAGTGCGCCAGCCATGTGAGTCACCCTAGCTTTCGTGCGATGATGAAGAACGCAATTTTGACTTCGTCTTTCATCTTGAGCGTGCCACCCGCAACCGAAGCGATCTGAATCCCATAATCCGTCTGCTTCACGGTGAAATCGCCGTAGCCCCTCAAGCTTTCGTCCCCGGCGACAACCTGCGCGCTGAAGCTATGGGTGTGTGTGACGCCATGCATCGTCAAATTCCCCACGATCGTCGCGCGAAACAGGCTTTCGCTGACTTTGACAGCGGTCACCTGGGAACTCTCGAAAACAATCTCGGGAAAAGGCCGAGTCTCCAGCACTTCTTCAGACATGACGCGGTGAATCTCGCGCTGGTCGTACTCGCTCACCTCATCCATCAAGGTCAACGAATTCGCCTTGATGTTCACCCGCAGCGTGGCCTGGGCCAGACCGCCGGGAACAAATTGGGCCTTCCCCGAAAAATCGCGGATCGCGAATTTAGGGTTGTGCGCCACGACGGCAACCAAGCCACTGGCGAAGGCGTGAACCGTCAGTTGACTGGCGTGCGGATCAAACTCGTAACGAACCGGTGCTTCCATCAGCGGTCCCCTGGCATTGCAGGAGATGCTTGCACTGTATCGAAATCGCACCTTACTGTTGTTCGCGAACCTCTACATCGAACGCAGCTTGAGGTAGCGATCAATATCCGGCATCAAGTCCTTCGCAAGGTTGCCGACCCCCAACTGCCCCATGTATCTCCGCACGACTGGATTGGACAGAATGAGTCCAGCCCCGAAAACAACCAAGGCCGCGCCCCCAAGTAAATACAGTGTGTCCTTGTCAGCCGAAAGTCCATTGCGCTCCTGCGTCATCAACTGAGAGTCCATGGAATCTCCTTTCTGAAATTCGATTCAAATCTGATCCGATGGCCATTCACCCCGCAAAATTCTCCCGATGACAGATTCCAATAACGGACCAGCGCGGTTCACTGCCGCCGCGACGGGCCCGCTGAGGCCCATCTGACCCTCCTCGGGGCCGAAGGTTTGGGGTTCGCATCCCAGCAGCAGTATTTTCTTCAGCGGTCCGCCCATCGCTAGCGCGGCGCGAATCACGTTCATGGGGTTCATTCCGTGTGCATCCACGGCGGCAGGCGGTGTAGCTGCCCCGTCGAGCGATGCGAAATCCGGCTCCACGATGTATAAATCGCCGGGAGCTCCACCGCGGGGACAGGCGTCAACCAGGATGGTGACGTCAGCGCCGTCCACAAGTGCGTACGTTAGATCGAACCCGCGAATCCCGAAGTCCATCACGCTGACGCCTTCCGGAAGGTCACGCGACGCGAAACGCTTGACGACTTCCACTCCGAAGGCGTCATCTCCCAGAAAAATATTCCCGATGCCCGCCACCAGTATGCGCGGCGTCTTAGTAGCGACGACGGCAGGGACAGGGTCCTGCGGCAGCGGTTCGACTTCGGTGACGCCAAAAAAGAAACGATGGCCGGGCTGGCGCATCATGCCAATGTCGCGACCGGGATCATCGTCCAGCACGACCGCGAGGTGCAGTTGACCCTCGTAGTCCTGTTCAATGCATTCCACGGTTGCGATTTTGCCCGCGAGCGCTATATCCAGCACGTCGCCGCCGTTTCTGGGATGCAGGCGCACGCGGTCGCCGATTTTTACCTGCACGCTGCCGATGGTGACGGCCTCGAGCGAAGGCTTCTCTTCGAGCAGTTGCCATTCCCATTCGTTCATCGCGTGTCCTCGCCGGCCGGCTCAACGCCGAGGTCGGCAACGGGCTTCATCCCCCGCAAAACGCCGTGGAGCTTGAGGAAGTGTTCCACCGGCATCGTCTCGGTGCGCTCGAGCACCTCGCGGGCGCGTTCGTCGGTCTGGCGTATTTCGCGTTTTTCGTCATCGCTCAAAGTGAGGATGCGGAGCGCCAGGATCTCGTCAATTTCCGTACCGTCGAAGAGGTCGCCGGGGCTTTCCGGCGCGATTTGCGGGTAGTCGTAGAGAATGATCGGCGAAGAGAGCATAGCGTCTTTGGTGGCATCCTCGCCCACCAATACGGGCCAAGTTCCTACGTTGTTGCAGTCCGCAACAACCTGCTGCAGAGCCGCGGGCGGGTCGGTCAGCGAGATGAACTCACCGCCTGCGACTCCGAGGATGGAGTGGGCGGAAAGAAGCGACCACAACAATACTTCTTCGCGCGGCAGAACTTGAGGATCCGTGAGCGACGCAAGATTGGAAACCACTACCGTGAGCTTAAAGAGGTCCGCGCCACATTTCTCGGCTCTGAGTTTAACGCTGCCGCGAATGCTTTCGCGCCTACGCACAATGAACGCTGCCACCCGGCCGCAATCGTCCTTAACGGATTCCAACTCGCGCGCAGCAGCAAATGCAAAAACACGGCTGACCGGCGCGGCCAGCAGGTCTTCGATCCGAAGTGACAGAAGCGACACGTCACGCTCCACGGCCTCTTGCCACGAGTACAAAGTCTTGCCACCCACCTCAAGCGATTCGATGATTTCGATTTGCGGATCGGAATTGCCGGCACGCACGGGAGCGGAGGGTTTGCCAATTTGGCGCGAGACGGCTTGCAGGAAGCGGGCTTTGACGTCCACAACCGCGGAAACCGGGCCCTGGACCACGCACTGCGTGGTCATGAACCAGGAATCCGCTCCCTTCTGAATCTCGCAGTAATTTCTGGGGTACAGCACGCCGAAATTCCAACGCTGACGATTTTTCACCGCGGACGGACGATAGGGGTAGAGCATGTACCCTTCGTAGAGCACGGCATTGGCGATGCCTTCGATCAATTTCGAGTTCATGAATGGGTCGTTTCCTCGACTTCGACCAGCATGCGCTCCAGCGCCTGTTCCCACGTGGGGATTCCATGACGCACTTTATATTGATAGAGACGGTCGAAGACGTCCTTGCGTAAGCTTAGCCATGCGCTATTGGGATAGTAGCTTTCGATGAGCTGGCGCCAGGCTTGCACCGGCAACCTGAACTTCGCTTCTTTGTCCCAGGATATTGGAGCAACCTGCAGCGAACCACCCGGATCCTGATAGAACGCGGTTCCGCTGAACAGAAAGATCAAGGGCAGGTCGCCGTCGGTCAAGCCGTGAAAGTATTTTGTCGCCGCGACGTTAAAGTCGAAGGTGCATGGCACGAGGAGATCAACGGCTGTTTCGGTGACAAATTCAGGAATGACCACGCTCGCGTGGGTCCATAGCATATTGCGAAGCGTCTGGCTCCAGCGCTCGGGCTCGCCGAAGAGATCCTGGAGCCGTTCCTGTTCCTCCCGGCTATAATGGCGGCGGGTTACGTCAATTTGAATCTGCGCGCGGAGTACTACCGTGTGGATGATCTGCCCGGCGGGCGCGCTTATCACTGCCAGCTTGAATGCCAGCAACGGAGCGGCAGCGTAGGCAACCGCTTCGACGGCCTCGATCTTGAAATTCAGGTCAGGCATTCGCATTTTCTCCGGGAACGCCAGCCTTAGCCTTTAGCGCCAGAAAATATTTCGTAATTTCGCGCCACATTTCGGTGCCGCCGGAAAGTCCGTGCCAATTCAGCCGAATCAGGCCCACCAGCTTGTAGCATTCGTCAATTGGGGCGACGTAATACTGCGGCACGACGCCGCGCGCGGCGCCGATGCGATTGACCAGCAGCGCCTCTACATCGGGCGTCATTTCGCCCAAGAGCGGATTCTCAGTGACCACGTCGTTCCAGGTCTCGAGCGCGAGCAGCGATTCTGTGGCGCCCGCCGGGCTCGGGTAAAATGCAATCACGCGCCCGTGCTGCGAGCTGTAAAAAAAGAACGCCATCTCGATGGGAATCATCAAGCTGTTCCACTGACTCTCCGACATTCGGAAATCCGGAAGAAATCGGACCCGCCGCGGAACTCGCCGCAATTTTGTGCCAGCCTGGGTGGCGAAGAGCACCGCGCATGCATCGCAGGCACAGATCAGTTTTCGCTTCTCCGGATCAATCAGATGCTGATGTTCCAGCCTGAGCTCGCGGCTGCACATTTCGCAACTTTCGATAGGCGCTCGCTTGTGAGCAAATTGCCGCAAAGTTGCCATAGCGCCGGCCTTCGGAAGTGCCCGGGGATCAGAAGAGAACACGGTCATGTGGCGCTCCGTTCGACTCTGGAAATGATGGCTACCTTGGCACGGCCGTTTTCGTGCAGCAGAGGGATGGGGTCGAGATGCAAGGTAGCTATGTCCACTCCGCGACCGGCATGCACCAGGTCGTAACGCTGCCGGCAAATCGGGCAAACCAGAATCGTGTTTTCGATCAGGCCGCCTTCCAAATGCTGACCGCAGCCCGGACACGTGACGCCGTAAGCGTAAAAGTCTTCATTCAGCTTGCAAAAAAGTATGCGCTGCCCACCAATTTGCTGCATTTGCAGAGTGCCAGAGGGAATGGCATCCAAGCCGAACACGTCCTCCCAGTCCGTCTGGCCGGCGGAGGACAAGACGGTGCGAGAACTGTTGGCAGTGATGTGGGCCGGGCTCATTCCGTTTGCCTGCAGGCTCGCGAGGGGAATGAAGGACGCGGGAGGGTCCGCGACCGGAGGAGTACCTTCGACGATGATTTCCGTAACATCGGGCGCGGCGTCGTAGATGGCCTGCTCGACGGTGGATTGCAGAGTAACCGCCGACGATGGACAGCTATGACAGCTTCCCGCGAGGCGCAGGGTCACGGCTCCCGATTCGCTGACACCGACGAACTCGACGTTCCCGCCGTGCGACCGCAGATAGGGACGTGACTTCTCCAGGGCCTCCATAACGCGCTCCTGCAGGCCCACGGGATGCAAATCATACAGCAACAGCAAGTTGCGAACGAGATCATCGTGGCCCATTACTTCGATGATTTTCTGCCCCGCTTCGCCGGAGCCGTGAACGATCTCCAGCATGCGCTCGAGGCCGGAGCCGTGAAGATCCATCAGGGACTGGATGAGTTGCTTGGACAAGCTACGAACCGCCGGATCAGACACCAACTCGATTTCACGGATCAAGCTTTCAATTGACTCGATCCGCCGCTGAAGCTCTTTTTGTTCGGGCATCCCGGTGCCTTTCCCGACTTTAACGGTCCGCGAGAAGAGTCGGCGTATTCCTCGCAGTTCGCCGCTCGCCGCGCCGCCGTTGCTCCTCTCCGCCCCTCAGATCTGGAGGCCAAACATTGGGGAATGATGCGTTTCCAATACTTTTCCGTTACCGAGGTACATGTGCACGCCGCAAGGCAAGCACGGATCGAAGCTGCGTACTGCGCGCATGATGTCAATTCCCTTGAATTTGTCCGGACCGTTCTCTTCGAAGATCGGGGTGTTCTGCACGGCATCTTCGTACGGGCCCGGGGTGCCGTAGATGTCGCGAGGATTGGCGTTCCAGGGCGTAGGCGGATACGGATGATAGTTGGCTATCTTCTGATCCTTGATCACCACGTGATGGGAGAGGACGCCGCGGACGGCCTCGTGGAAACCGCAACCGATGGCGTTTTCCGGAACCTTGAAATCGGTCCAGGTCCTTGTTCTGCCCGCATGCAACTCCTCCAACGCCTTCTCAAGGAAGTACAGCGCGGCGGCGGCAGAGTAGGCCTGGAAATAAGTTCGGGCGCGATCCCGCTCGATGGCGTTGCTCCACTTGGGGATTTTCCATTCGAACTCGACTTCCGGCAGCGACGTGGTCTTTGGCAAATAAATCTTGACGCTGTGGCCGGTGGCCTTGATGTAGCCGATGTCCACGATGCCTGCGAGTGCCGTCGCCCAGAAGCGCGCAATCGGTCCGCCGCCGGTGTCGAGGGCCAGATGGTCACCTGTACGTTTATCAAGCCAGCGGGGCGACATCACCCATGTGTACTTCCCGCCGAAATCGCGCTTCTGGGGCCGCGGGATTGTCGTCTGATTCCACGGGTGGTTTTGATCCACGGGATTTCCCAAGGGGTCGGTCTTGACGAACGTCTCGGAGTTCTTCCATTCGTCGTAATACGAGCTGCCCAGCAAGATGCGAATGTTCAGGTTGATGTCCACCAAGTCGTTGGTGACGAGTTTCCCGTCAACGACCACACCCGGAGTGACGAACATGCCGCGGCCCCAATTGGTCATGTTCTTGTAGGTGTAATCGCACACCGCGGGATTGTTGAACGACCCCCAGCAAGCCAGCAAGACGCGGCGCTGGCCGACTTGTTCGTATCCGGGCAAGGCCTCATAGAAAAAGTCGAACAGATCATCGTGCAACGGGACGACCTTTTTCATGAATTCGACGTATTTCATCAAACGAACCAGATAGTCGGTGAAGAGCTGCACTGTGGGCACGGTGCCCACACCGCCGGGATAGAGGGTCGAGGGATGCACGTGGCGCCCTTCCATCAGGCAGAACATTTCGCGCGTCATGCGGCTCACCTGCAACGCTTCGCGATAAAACGCCCCAGTAAAGGGATTCAGCGCGCGCATGATATCGGCGATGGTACGGTAACCGTGCAGATTCGAGTGCGGGGACAGCGTCTTTTCGGCCTTGGCCAGCACGCCAGGATTGGTTTCCTTGACCATTTGTTCGCAGAAGTCCACGCCGACCAGGTTGTCCTGGAAAATGTTGTGGTCGAACATGTACTCCGCAGCCTCTCCGAGATTGACGATCCATTCGGCTATGGCGGGTGGGCGAATGCCGAAGGCCATGTTCTGCGCGTAGGTGGCGCAGGTCGCATGATTGTCGCCGCAGATTCCGCAAATGCGGCTGGTGATAAAGTGCGCATCACGGGGATCTTTCCCCTTCATGAAAATGCTGTAGCCCCGAAAGATCGAGGATGTGCTATGACATTCGGCGACGCGCCGATTGTCGAAATCAATTTTGGTGAAGATACCCAGGCTGCCGACGATTCTAGTGATGGGATCCCAATTCATCTCCACGAGATTCTTGGATTTCGCAGGAGTATCCTTCAACGTTCCGGCTATAGTGCTCATTTTTGCTGACCTCTCCTCTTAGTAACTGTGCGGGTGGTAGCCCGTGGTGAGTTCGGAACCCGTGTGTCGCCATTTCGGTTCCTTATTGACGGTGGAATTCGTGATGGAGCGGAGGGCACGGATGGCGCGGCCGTAAACGCCGATGCTGCCTGCGGATACGTGCGATCCCGGTGGCGCGTCCATAAAGGGCATGAACTTATCCGGAAAGCCTGGCATGGTGCAGCCGATGCAGATTCCACCGACGTTCGGGCAGCCGCCCAAGCCGGCCATCCAGCCGCGCTTGGGGACGTTGCAATTCACCACCGGACCCCAGCAGCCCAGCTTCACGATGCATTTTGGCGAGCCGTACACTTCGGCAAAGTCGCCCTGCTCGTAATAGCCGGCGCGGTCGCAGCCTTCATGCACGGTCTTGCCAAACAGCCAAGTCGGCCGCAATTGCTCGTCCAACGGAATCATGGGCGCGAGCCCTGCGACCTGGTACAAGAGGTAGAGCAGCGTCTCCATGAAGTTATCCGGCTGCACCGGACAGCCGGGCACATTCACGATGGGCAAGCCTGCTCCCGAACGCCAATCCCAGCCTAAGTAGTCGGCGAGTCCCATTGCTCCGGTCGGATTGCCAGCCATGGCATGAATGCCGCCGTAAGTGGCGCAGGTGCCACAGGCGACAACGGCCAGTGCTTTGGGAGCCAGCCGGTCAACCCATTCGTTCGTCGTAATGGGCTGACCCGTCTTTGAATCGGTGCCCAGCGCGGCCCAATACCCCTCTTTCTTGATCTTTTCATTGGGGATGGAGCCTTCGACGACCAGCACAAACGGATTGAGCTTGCCCTCCGCAGCCTGGTACCAGAACTTCAGGAACTCATCACCGTTTTCATAGGCGAGGACCGGATTGTGCAGATGAACTTTGGGCAGGCCGGGGATAGCCCCAAGAAGCACATCTTCGATGCTGGGTTGTGTGGCTGCGGTAATGGAAACGGAGTCCCCGTCGCAGCCGAGTCCTGATGTCATCCAGACGATATGAATATCCGACACGGGGGAGGGCTTCTGCGTGGAACGCCCGTACGGAATAGCTTCTGCGGCCATAAGATTGATCTCCTTTCCAAAACGTTGCTGCACACCACAGCTCGTGGGTCTGGAATCGCTGCATGCCAAGGCGACACGGGGAGCAATACACTGGACGCAAGATCTGTCTCAAGCAGGGCGTTGCCATTTTCGTTATAGGGGGTTCCCGTACAAACGTAGGGGTTCTCCCTAGGGAAGAATACGTACTGCGGATTTCGAGGAGGAAAGGCCTGGGAGCGCCGAACCAGGAAAGGGAGCGCCGGGCAGCGCTACATACCTTTTTCGCTCACGGACCACTTGATGGCGCGCTGAACGAGCTCGCGGGCGCTGCGCAGCGCCAGCTTTTCCTTGATGTGCGCCTGGTAGGACTCGACGGTCTTGATGCTGATGTGCAGCTCGTCCGCAATCTGGCGGGTGGCGTGGCCCTCGCCGATGAGGCGAAAAACCTCGAGTTCGCGATCGCTTAGATTCGCGAGGGGGTTCTCAGCGGTAGGAACCGATCCGCGGACGAAATGCTTCAGCATCCGGTTCGTGAGACGGTCGCTCAGATACACTTCGCCGCGCAAAATGCGGCGAATCGCGATCAAGACCTTTTCGGTGGCTTCCTGTTTCATAATGTAGCCGTTAGCGCCGGCTCGCAGGGCGCGCTCGGCGTAAGTCTGTTCGTCATGCATCGAAAGGATCAGCACCGGCAGATTCGGCTCGCGCATGCGCATGGATTTCAAAATCTCGAGGCCGTCGGGGCCATTCAGCGAAATGTCCAGGAGGACGATGTCCGGCTGAAGATCCGAAATTGTCTGCAACACACCATAGCCACCGTCCGCCTCTCCGCACACGACCAGGTCCGCTTCGCGATTGATCAGCAGCGCCAGACCTTGCCGGACGATCGGGTGATCATCCACCAGGAACACCTTCGCTTCGCTGGTTTGCGTCTTGACCTGCGCCTTGGTGGACATGCTGCTCTCCTCGTCACCTGGCGTTGTCGAGTGGGAACAAGCAGGTGACAGCTGTTCCGCCGCCCACATTCGGGCGCACTTCCAGGGAGCCGCCGACCATCCTGGCGCGATAGCCCATGATGTTCAAGCCCATGCCGGAGTGGTTGGCGGGAGCGTCCTGGATTCCGTGGCCGTTGTCCACCACCAGCAAAGTGCCCTCCCCGTTGCTTACCCACAGGGAAATGGTGATGCGTTCAGAGTGGCCGTGCTTGATCGCGTTATTCACGGCTTCCTGGGCGATGTGGTAGAGGTGCGTTGCCTTGTTCACGTCTGAAATCAGGACGGGTTCGTCGCAGTGGAATCGGCAGGAAATATGAAAGAGATCCTCGACTTCGGCCGACCATTGCCGCAGCGCCGTCATCAGGCCGTGATCCTGGGTCATTACAGGCAGCAGTCCACGAGAAAGCTCTCGCGTCGTGTTGATCGCCTCGTTTACCAGTTTCACGATTTTTTGCGCTTCAGCGGCTTCCGGCAATCCTTTCTCACAAAGCTTCTGTTCGAGAACCTTGCTCATGAAGGCAATGCCCGTCAAATGCTGGCCGAGGCCATCGTGCAGGTCCTGGCCGATGCGCTGTTGCTCGCGCGCGCTGATTTCCAGAATCGCCTTTTCCAGGCGCTTGCGCTCGGTGATGTCAATGCCGGTGACAATGATGTGCTTCGGAGTGGCATCCTTTCCGCCAAGGACAGTGCTGGACCACGAAACCAGTCGAGGGACGCCTTCACGCGTCAGCCAGTAACCTTCATAGTCCCGGGATGGGCCGCCCGACGACGATTCGCGGAAGATGGTTTTGAAGTTATCAATCTCCTCCGATGTCCGAAACAAGTCCCAGACGTGCTTACCCTTGATCTCCGAGAACGAATAGCCCGTAGCTTTCTCGCAGGCGCGGTTAAAGCGCACGATCCGTCCCCGAGAATCCAAGACAACGACGAGAGCGCCGACCGTGTCTAGAATTGCGGAAAGCACGTTGCGCTCTTCCTGCAAGGCTTCCTGGGCGCGCTTGAGTTCCGTGATGTCGAAGCCCACACCATGAATGAACGAAGGCGATCCGTCATCATGGCGCATCATCTTGGCTTCGCAGTGAAACCAGAGCACGCGGCCATCGCGCGCAATCACCCGGTAAGCCGAACGGAGCGGCTTACCCGAAAGGAACATTTCCGCCGCTTCGACGCTCCAGCGCTGCTTGTCGTCGGGGTGTATATGGGTGTACCAGCGAACGGGGTCTTCTAACCACTCCTGTTGCGAGAAGCCGAGCGCGGCTTCAATCTGGGGATTCACGTACGCTTCGCCGACCCCGCGATCCAGATACGCCATGAATACCACCGCGGGGACCTGCTCAACGAGAGCGCGATATCGCGCCTCCATCTGGGGCGATTCGTGCCCTAGAACGGGGCCTTCGAAGCGCACATCGCGTGATGGGGAACCCAAGAGGCGCTGCTCCAAGGAGCGATTTTGCAGGAAGACGTCCGCCCCAGTTGCCGAAGCGTGGCTTCGGCCTCGATAAGAGAGGCAGGATTCGCCGGCGCAGCCGCTGGTTGATCCGGCTCAACCGTCCAGCCCGAGACTCGTTCTGCGCCTGGTGCCATATATCGCCTTCCGCTGCAGGGAGTTCATCAAAAGTACCACTCGTCGCACTGCAAATGCGATTCGGCTACGCTTCTGCGCGCGCTACTTCTTCGTTCGGACTCTCCAAGTGGGCTCTTTATTGAGCGAAGCCTGCGTAAACCGCCGCAGAGCGTGAATGGCGCGTCCGTACGTCGAAACGGCGCTCGAGGAAAGGAGAGAGCCCGGCGGCTGATTCATGAACGGCATGAATTTGTCCGGAAAACCTGGCATGGTGCACCCAATGCAAATGCCACCGATGTTAGGACAGCCGCCAATGCCGCCCATCCAGCCACGCTTCCCCACGTTGCATTGTACGACCGGTCCCCAGCAGCCTAATTTCACAATGCACTGAATCGCTCCGTATTCTTCGGCGAACTCCGCCTGTTCGTAATAGCCGCCCCGGTCGCAACCTTCGTGAACCGTCTGCCCGAAGAGCCAAGTGGGCCTGAGCGCGTCATCCAGCGGAATCATGGGCGCTCGTCCAGTAGCCATATTGAGTAGATACAGCAGAGTCTCCATAAAGTTGTCCGGCTGCACCGGACAACCCGGGACGCACACAATGGGAATTCCCGCCAGCGACTTCCATTCCCAGCCCAGATAATCCGCCAGCCCCATGCAACCGGTGGGGTTTCCTTCCATCGCATGGATGCCGCCGTACGTTGCGCAGGTGCCTGCCGCAACGACGGCCCAGGCCCTCGGCGCCAGCCTGTCAATCCAATCGCACGTCAGGATGGGCTGTCCCGTGGCTTGATCCGTGCCGAACGTCGCCCAATAGCCCTCGCTCTTATTCGTTTCGTTGGGTATCGAGCCTTCGATCACCAGGATAAAAGGCGACAGCTTCCCTTCCGCTGCTTGGTGGAAATGCCTCATGAACTCTTCGCCGTTGTCATAGCTGAGAAAAGGGTTGTGCAGGCGTACTTTGGGAATCCACGGAATTGCACCCAGGAGAATGTCTTCGATGCTCGGCTGAGTGGCGGCGGTCATCGCGATGGTGTCTCCGTCGCAGCTGAGGCCGGCGGTAATCCAGAGAATATCAATTTCCTTTAGGGGAACGGGAATTGAACTGGGCGTCATTCGCGGCTCGGGCCATTTCGGCATGCGATTCGACCTCCGGAACTCGAAGCCGCGGCGCCGCGCGCTTCGCAATTCTACGAGGCAGCCTCTCACGGAAGCTTATCGCCGAGATTGTACCCAAATGGAAGGGGCGTGTCTGGTTTTCTTCTCGATCGAGGCACTGAACGGCGTCTATCGTGCCTTCGCTCGTTGCAATGACGGCGAGCGTCCGGCGGGAGAGCCGGACACCTCAAGACACGGTCCTAGAATGTGAATTTCGCGGCGATTTGAACCAGACGCGGGGGCGCCGCGCTGACGACCTGGCCAAAATTTGGATCGTTCACCTCGCCGTCCACTGAAGCTGGTCCGTAGAACTGGGCGTGGTTGAAGGCGTTAAAGGCCTCGATCCGAAACTCAAACGATTTCGACTCCGTGACGCGCAGTTGCTTGATCAACGTCATGTCGAAATTTTGAATGCCGGGTCCGTAGAAGAATCGCCGCGGGGCGTTGCCCAATTGGCCCAGCTTCTCCGGCGTCAAGACGGAGGTGTTAAACGCGGGACGTCCATTTCGCGGATTGGTGTTGATGTGGAGCGGGCCGCCGCTAAATTCGGGCGTGTCGAGCAGGTAGTTGTTGATGCCGTTCCCCAGAGTTCCCAGTAACGAATAGTCCGAATCGTCGTAGAGCGTAACCGGAAAGCCGGTGCTAAAGCGCGTGGTCCCTGCCACGCTCCATCCGTCGGTAAGACGGCTATTCCAATGGAGCAGGCGATCGAAGGGAACCTCCACTTTGTAGCTTGCGACGAAATTGTGCTTCAGATCAAAAGCCGAAATCGCGCGGGTGGCGTGAAGATCCAGGGGATTCAGCTGTTCTCCGAGATTGGAAGCCTGATCAATGGATTTACTGTAGGTGTATCCGAGGAGAAAATCGGACCTCTTCCCCACATAACGCAGATTCGTTTCGAGCGCATTGTAATTCGAATTTGCAATGGTCCTCTGAGCGGTATCTTCTCCGTAGTTGGGACCCAGGCCAACCCGGGTGCCGTGATACACGTGGCCGGTGCTGCTGGTAATCAGGGAGTCCTCGCTGAAAGGGCCGCAGGTGAGGCTGCCGGGTGCGACTTCGTTCTGCTGGCTGAGACTGAGGCACAGAGCCTGGTCGCTGGGGTTCGTGGAAACGACGGCGAGAAGGTGGTGCCCCTGGTTCCCGACATAACTTGCCGTCAGCAGCATGTTGGACGTAATCTGCCGCTCGTATGAAAGCATGTAATCTTCCGTGTAAGGAACCGAATTGCGGTCGTAGAAGTAAGGATCTGCGCTGATGGGAATGACGCTGGGCCAGTCGAATATCGTGTCTGGGTTCTTCGCGGAAATATTGTGCGGCGGAAATGCCAGCGGAAATGGATTGACGTTCTGCTCTGCGTCCCTGGCGTTAATGAAGGGAGTCGCAAAGAGCGGCGGATTAGGACTCAAGTAGTTGTAGCCAAAGGGCGGGACGGCGTACATGACGCCGGCAGACAACCCTGGAAACGCGGTATAGAAAATTCCGTAGCTTGCGCGAATGCTACTCTTCCCGCTGTTCCCGAAAATCGCCTTCAGAATTCCGTCATCGAATCCGGGTGCGTACGCAATCCCGAGGCGCGGAGCAAAGTTGC
Source organism: Candidatus Acidiferrales bacterium (assembly GCA_049300435.1). GTDB lineage: Bacteria > Acidobacteriota > Terriglobia > Acidiferrales > UBA7541 > Palsa-295. The sequence goes on from JBAQJS010000049.1 coordinate 55,771, forward strand.
GCCCCTTCGACGTCGCAATCGTGCTCGGAATTCCCGGATCGCCGGGAACGACGAGCCCTCCCGGAGCGCCGGGATATAGCAGGGATTGCCTTCCCGGAACGATCGTCTGTACTTGATTGTATTTCTCCCAGAACGGCATGATGTAGTCCCAGCGCAGCCCTGCGTTGATCGTCAGATCGTTGCGCACGCGCCAACTGTCCTGTACGAACAGACCTTCATATCGGCCTCGCAAGTAGAAGGGTTGACCCGACGATTGCGTGAAATTGCTCGGCACGCCGATCAGGAAATCGGCAAAGGCGTTTCCTGTCTCGGTGCCGTCAATGTTGAACGTTCCGTTGAAGGTGGCATTGGGATGCTCGTTCACCTGATCCGTGTGAAACTGGCCTCCAAATTTCAGAGTGTGCGACCCGAGCACCTTCGAGACCGCATCGCTCAAATAGAGTGTGTTGTTCACCTGCGTTTCATTGGTGACTGGAACACCCATTACGAAAGACGGGAAGGTGATATTTTCCACGCCTGCAAACTGCGGCGCCTGCACCACGATGCCCGTTGGTGGCGGGGCGAAGCCCTGGGATGCCAGGCTGACCCCCAGGCCTCCTTTGGGTTGTCCGATCACATTCGCATAGCGAAGGAACCCGGCGTGGAACTCGTTGACCGTGCCGGAACCAAAGACCTTTGCGTCTCCCAGGCTGATGAGTTGCGCCAGGCCGTAAGTCAGTGCATCAAAACCCGGTATGCTGGCGCCGCCTTGCTGCCCCGGATACGGATTGTCCAGCCGATAATCGTCGAAAAAATAGTACGCGGAAAGCTGGCCCCAACCGCTATTCGCGTCCATTCGTCCCGATGTCTTATCGTCGCGCACCGTCTGCGGAAACGCCGACGTGGAGAATTGATTGACCCCGTCATTTGGCGCTGGAACGTACTGAAGCAAGGCCCGGGCGGGAGCCGACCACGCGCTTTGCGGAATGACTCCCAGTGGAAAAACGCCTGTGTAGGGCTCTCCAGCGATAACAAGGCATCCAAGTTCTTGCGTCAGCAGCGACGCCAGATAGGGCCCACTGACGCTGCCTGTGAGTGTGCTCGTCTGCGTCTCAGGATCGAGAAAGTCGCCGCCGCGCTGCGCTACCGTAGGTACCGAGATCAATCCAGTCTCCACGCCTTCATTGGTGCGAGTGCCCTGATAATCCGCAAAGAAGTAGATCTTCCGATGCTTCACCGGCCCTCCGAGCGTCCCGCCAAACTGATTCTGCCGGAAGGCTGGCCGATTGGGGTCGAAATATCCACGAGCGTCCAAGGCGGTGTTACGCAGGAATTCGAAGGTGCTCCCGTGGTAGGCGTCGCTGCCCGATTTCGTAACGACGGTTACTATGCCGCCGTTATAGTTACCGTACTCGGGATCGAAATTATTGGTGAGCACCCGGAATTCGTAGATCGAATCCAGATCCGGCACGATAGACGTCCCGCCGTTCATGTGCTCCTGCACATCAATGCCATCCACGAAGAACCCGTTCGATGATTCTCTCTGCCCGTCCACTGATAAATTTCCCGGATTCAAATCTCCCGACGGTGAGAGGCCTCCGGTTACTCCGGCCATGATCACCGAATTGGGCAGCATCGTTGTTACCGGGATGATTCCCGGCTGAATGGCAAGCAGATCGGTGTAGCTGCGCCCGTTCAATGGCAGTGCGGTCATCTGCGAACCCGTTACGAGCTCGCCTAGATAGGTGGACACCGTGTCCACTTGCGCTTCGGTGGCCGCAGCCGCGGCCTCCACGGATATGGATTCCGAACGCGGGCCGATTTGCAGGACCACGTCGAGCTTCAGCGCGGCATCGGTATCCACCGCTAGATTCGTTCTCTTCAGCGTCTTGAATCCGGCTGCCTGGATTGTGAGTTCGTAGCGGCCAACCGGAAGTGCAGGGAAAACGTAGAAGCCTCGACCGTCCGAGGTCGTTTTGAATTGCGAACGGAGCGCGATGTTGATCAATTGAACGGTTGCGCCAGGGACAACAGCGCCGCTCGGATCACGGAGCGTTCCAGAGAGGCTGCCATTGGCGGCGGCCCACAACGAGACAGCGCCGCAAATTACAAGCACGACGCCCGCACTAAGCGTCCCAGGCTCACGTCTTGTGCGGCTCGCTCGCATCCGGCCCTGGTTCACGACTGGCCCTCGATGGGCCGAACCCTCCGTATGACTCACGGCGCATCACGGTAACACGTTCCTACAAACCGTGCTACGATTTTGGTATAGGAGCTGCAGGGGGTGGGGTAGGACACAGAGTTGCGTCACACGCGTGGCAGGAACCAGGGGTGTGAATGCTGCGGCCTGCCGATTCATCAAGCGCATCAGCAGTTGCGCTATGATGCGGTATTGCGACCTCGGAGGTTCTGGATGGCTGACCTGGCGCGAACTGGCGTTTCCCTGGAGCACGATCTATTGGCAAAGTTCGATGAGGCGATCGAAAAGAAAGGCTACGGAAATCGCTCCGAGGCGATCCGTGACTTAATCCGCGATTACCTGGTTGCTGAGGAGATTGATAAGAATAAGGTCGTGGTTGGAACTCTCACCATCGTGTACGACCACCACCGGCCAAAGCTCATCGAGAAAATGGTAGAGGCGCAGCATCGGGCCGGCAGCAAAGTGTTGGCTGCGACGCACGTGCACCTGGACCATCACAACTGCCTGGAAGTCGTGATCATGAAGGGCCGCGGCGGGGAACTCAGAGACCTGGCCAACGGAATTCTGAGCCTCCGCGGCGTAAAGCACGGCAAATTCGTTCTCACCACAACTGCAAAAGACGTTCCCTGACGCAATCCGTGTTTGGCGACGGCTGACGCGATAACACCAGCCTTCCAGTATGTTCTCTCGTCTCTCAGCACGTATGCTTGCGTATGCCACGGACAAGCCTAAGCTGAGTGGAAATGTCCGAGAAGTCCAAGAAGGTTTCGCCGTTGAAGTCGCTCAGGATGCGCTAAAATTGCGCCGTCGCCCGCAGGAGCGGCCCCGGTGCTCGTGAGTTCGCGCAAAGGAGCAACGACATGTCTTTGGTAATTGAGAATCTCCCGGAAGCGATTCGGACTACGAAGCAACAGCTTCGGGCAGCGTTGCCCGAATACAAGGAGATCTTCCGCGAGGTAGAGGCCGAGATGCGGGGACGCGTGGAACAAATCGTCGCGGAGCGTGAATCCGGACGCGAAGTGATTCCCGTTGTCGCATATCAGGATATTGCATCGGGGAAAGTCCCTGCAGAACTGATCGGGAAGGTCCGGGCGCGGGGAGCGTGTGTTGTGCGCGGCACTTTCAGCAAGGCAGTAGCGATCGGCTGGGATGATGAGATCGCGGCCTACGTCGAAAGGAACAACCTGGACGCGAAGCTCGCGAATGCCGCTGAGGACAAGTACTTTGGCACGCTGGCCTCAGCAAAGCCTCAAATCTATGGGATCTATTGGTCACGCCCCCAGGTCGAGGCACGGCAGTCCGAGTCGCTGACGAAGGTCCGTGTTTTTTTGAACGGTCTGTGGCAAGCGGAAAGCGAAGGAGTGCGTTATATCAACCCGAGTGAAACTCCAGCTTACGCGGATCGCATTCGCCGTCGGCCGCCCGCTTCCGCATCGCTCGGTCTTTCGCCGCACGTGGACGGCGGCTCCGTCGAGCGTTGGCTCGACGAGAATTTCCGCAAGGTATATCGACAGGTGTTCGCAGGCGACTGGCGGAACTACAACGCCTTCGACACAGCCTTTCGCCCACAGGTGCGCGAAGTGGATTCGCCTGCGGTGTGCTCGATGTTTCGAACCTTCCAGGGGTGGACAGCTCTCACGCGCCAAGGCCCGGGAGACGGAACCCTCCAATTGATTCCTATTGCCGAATCGATGGTCTATGTTCTGCTGCGGGCCATTCAGGATGATGTGCCAGAAGATAATCTTTGCGGCGCGGAACCGGGAAGAGCTCTTTCGGTCAACGTTCAGTATCACAGTCCTTTGCTGAAAGCGCTCTCGTCAATCCCGCTGATGGAGCCCGGGGACACGGTCTTCTGGCATTGCGATGTGGTTCACGCTGTCGAAAACGAACACCGGGGAACCGGCTACAGCAACGTGATGTATATCCCCTCGGCCCCAGGCTGCGCAAAGAATAGTGCTTATCTCGAAAAACAGGCGCGCTCCTTCCTCACGGGAAAGACGCCGCCGGACTTTCCTGCTGATAATTTCGAAGTTGATTTCGTAGGGCGTGGCACGGTGGCGGATTTGGACGAACGGGGCCGTTCACAGCTCGGAATCACCGAGGCCGTCTACAAGAGCGCAATGGCCTGAATTTAGTGCACTTAGCCTTCCCGGCGTCCCGGATACCGGCTCAAGCCGCGCGCATTTTTTTCTGCATCTCCTCAAGCGTAATGCCTTTGGTCTCTGGATAGATGATGAACACCACGACGAATTGCAGCACCATCATGGCCGCGAAAAATACGAAGGGATAGCCTCCGGATCGGGCTGATATCAGGGGGAAGATGGCTGAGATCAGTGCGTTCGTCAGCCAGTGCGTGAAGCATCCAAGGCTTAATCCCTTAGCCCGGACGCTGTTGGGGAATACCTCACTGAGGTAAACCCAAATGACCGCACCTTGTGAGAAGGCGAAGAAGGCGATGTAGCCGACCAGCAGCCAGACGAGCCAGGTCTCGTGGCTCCTCGCGAAAAATATTGCAGAAACGCCGGCGAGGCACGCCGCTGTGCCTACCGAGCCGATCAGCAGCAGGGTCTTGCGGCCCAGCTTGTCAATAACAGACATCGCAACCAAGGTGAACAGGAGATTCGTCGCTCCAATCGCTACTGCCTGCAGATTGCCGGAAACTTTGCTGAAGCCGGCGCGAGCAAAAATGTCGTTGAGGTAATAAAGAATGGCGTTGATTCCGGAAAGTTGGTTGAACAAACCAAGGCTTACGGCAAGGAAGATGGGGAGGCGATATTTTCTAGTAAACAATTTCTCCTCTGCTTGCTGCTGCTCGACGTGAATCGAAGCCACGATCGCCTGCAAGTCGTGCTCGTAGTCTTCATCGCCAGTCCGCTGCAGGACGGCCCGGGCTTCGTCCACTCGTCCCTTCTTCACCAGCCAACGCGGGCTTCGCGGAATCGTGAACAGCATGATAAGAAACAAGGCAGCAGGAAGGGCGGTCACGCCAAGCATCCAGCGCCACTCTTCCGAGCCCAAGTGCGCGAGTCCGATTAGATAATTCGAAAAATAAGCCACCAGGATGCCGAAGACCAAATTGATTTGAAACAGCCCCACCAGACGGCCGCGAAGTTTTGCAGGGGAGACCTCAGCGATGTACATCGGACCGAGCACGGAGGAACCGCCTATTCCTAATCCGCCGATTATCCGAAAGGCGATCAACGAATTCAAATTCCACGCTACAGAGCAACCCAACCCAGAAATCAGGTACAAAACCGCCATCAAGCGCAGGCTGTCGCGTCGGCCCAGGCGCTCTCCCGGGATGCTGGCCAGCATAGCCCCGATAACGGTTCCCCATATGGCGCTGGCGACGGTAATGCCCAGCAGCTTAGGCGACAGATCGTACGTCAGACGAAGCGCTCCGGTAGTGCCGGAGATTACCGCGGTATCAAAGCCAAAAAGAAGACCGCCCAATGCGGCCACGATCGTACTTTTCAGCAGGTAGCCATTGATTTTCATGCCGGTTCCGTTCGCAATGTCCTGTGTTTGTACGCCGTCGCTTCTTCGAGCGTCCACTCGGGGAGCGCACTCGAGATCCCTCGGCGCGACTCAGCCCGACTCACTTGCACGGAACAGGAACGCCTTGTCGGCCCTCGCAGGGCGCACAGCTCCGCTAACATTCGGCGCTTGGCACCGGCATTGTTGAGCTTGAGTTCAAACGCGCATTATAGTCGGAACCGTCATCGCGAGACGAGTATTTGGGTCGCAGTCGCCGGATTCGCGACCGCTCCAGTTTACCCAGAGTGGGCTTTCACAATGATTCCCCTCTGGCGAACGCGCAGACAACAATCGTGATCCGCGATGTCGGACCCCTGATGCCCATTTTCGTCTTCGGTGACGTTCTTTTCGACTGGCGGCACTTCTACAAAGTTGCACAGATTGTCGGTGCGGGCTATCAATGCTTGGTGAAAGTGCTCGATCGCTTGCGATGCGTGGTTTCAGACGCAACATCCCGCTCGTTGCTAACTCTTGAGTCCGTTAGGCACGAGCGGAAGTGCGCGCAGGCGTCTGCCGGTGCCGGCAAAAATGGCATTTCCGACCGCGGGCGCGAGGGCCAGAAGCGGAGTCTCCCCGGCTCCCGCCGAAGGAATGTCCTTGCGATCTATGAGTACCGCTTGGATTTCGGGTACATCCCGGAAGCGCGGTAGCCGATAGCTAGCGAAGTGCGGATTCGTAATGCGGCCATTCCCGAATTGTATTTGTTCGAAAAGCGCGCCCCCCAAACCTTGAATGACTGCGCCTACAACCTGATTTCGCAGACCGTCGGGATTTACGATCGCTCCACATTCGTAAACGTTGACGACTCTCGTCACGCGTACATCGCCGGAATCGGCATCGGCGAGGACTTCGGCAAACGAAGCAACATATCCGCCCTTTTCAAAACCCGCCGCCAGTCCACGCCCCCGCCCCGGTTGAGTATTATTGCCGGGCCAACCAAACGACTCCGCGCCCCTCTCGAGGACAGCGCGCAACCGCGAGTCCGAGAGATTGTTCAGGCGAAAGTCGAGCGGGTCCATTTTTGCAATGCTCGCCAGTTCGTCCATATGAGTTTCTCGCGCAAAAATATTGGCCGTCGCGGCAAGCCCCCGATACGAGCCCTGTCGTAAAGGCGAATGGACGAGGTGAAATTCAGTGCGACAATTTGCAACCGCATACGGAGTTTCGATCGCGGATATTCCAGAATTGTAATTATGAAAATCCCAGGCGAGCAGCTTTCCGTCGTTCGTGATGCCGCTCTTGATTTCAATCAGCGCCGCAGGACGGAAATAGGCCCAAGTAAATTCCTCCTCGCGAGTCCACAGCAGCTTCACGGGCTTTCCTGCGGCGCGAGCAATTCGCGCGGCCTCCAGCGCCGCGTCTCCCGAATGCTTCCCGCCGTATGCGGAACCGGTGTCCGGCACGATCACTCGAACACGGGCCTCGGGAATGTGGAAAGCCGCTGCAAGCTCATCCCGCACGGCAAATGGCCTTTGCGTTCCAGTTGATACCGTAAGTTTCCCATTGCTCCACTCGGCAAGCGCCGCTCGCGGTTCCAGCGGAGCGTGGGCGATGAACGCTGCGGTGTACGTGCCATTCAGATGCTGAGCTGCTTCCGCGAAACCCGCTTCCAGTGAACCGCTCTGCTTTCTGTAACGGTCGTCGGTCGCGGTTGACGCGTTTTTCTTCAGGTCCGCAAAGAATTCCTGGTTGGAAGGCTGCGGCACCTCGTGCCACTCCACACGAACCGCGTCCAAGGCACCCTGGGCCGCATGTGTCGTCGAGGCGGCGGCAGCGATGAAGTCGCCATCGCGAAGAATAGTGGCACCATCCATGGTCCGTGCGGCGCTGAGATCGCAGGAAATCACGGTGGCTCCAAACGACGGTGGTCGCAAAACCTTGCCGTGGAGAAGTCCGTCCGGTCGCAAGTCCGGGGTGTATTGATGGCGGCCAGTGACGAAGTCGCGCGCGCCGGCCTTTGGAACTGATTTGCCCGCGATGGTCCATTCGCCGGGCGGAGTAGTTTGTTCCGCAGGAGAAATTCGCTCGGACCAATTCTTGCCGCGTGCGAGCGCTGCATAACTAAGCGAGCGACCGCTGACGGGATCGGTGACTTGGGCATTGCCGGCGGTAAGCTTTTCGGGCGCCAAATTCCATTCCTTCGCCGCAATCTCGATCAGCACGCTGCGCGTTGCGGCGGCAACTCGTCTTAGTTGCGGCGTCATCGTCGCCGTCGTTCTGCTGCCAAATGTGCCGGCGTCGAAAGGAACCAGCGCTGTATCGCCCATGATCATCCGGACACTTTCCAAGGGCACACGCAATTCGTCAGCGACGGTTTGCGCGAGCGAAGTGCGGATGTTCTGCCCGACTTCCACTTTGCCGGTTAACGCCGTGATCCTGCCGTCCTCGCCAATGTGCAGCCACGCGGAAATATCACTGGGGATGTCCTCCGGGTGGAATGCTGGCGCGGGCGTCGTTTCCTGAAACGCTAGAGTCGGGGGCGCCACCGCGAAGACCGCGACGCCAGCGCCCAAAAGTCTAAAGAAATCACGCCTTTTCAACTCGAATTCGTGGATAGGACCCGAGCTGAACTCGTAGCGTTCAGGTTCTGGGGCGAGTTTTCCGGAGCCGTTACTCATGAACTGCGATCCCGCATCCTTTTGGCGGCTGTCTTTACGGCTGTGATGATTCGAGGATGGGTTCCACATCTGCATACATTTCCCTGTAGGCCGCGAACAATTACTGCGTCGCTGGGGTTGGGATTGTGCTGCAGCAGGGAAACGCAAGCAAGTATCATCCCCGACGTGCAGTACGCACACTGAAAAGCTCCCTCGTCGAGGAAAGCTTGCTGAACAGGATGAAGCTGGCCCTGATTTTCCAGCCCTTCAATTGTTGTAATTGGCCGCGACCCGGCGACCCCCACTGGAATCTGGCATGAACGGCGAGCCATTCCGCCGATCAGGACGGTGCATGCTCCGCACTGGCCTTCACCGCAACCGTACTTGGCGCCGGTGAGGCCTAGCTCGTCACGGAGCACGAATAGGAGAGGCGTTTCCGGGTCATATTGACTTTCGTAACGCTGGCCATTGACTTCGAGGCTAATCGGTCTTGCCATCGGCATTCCTATCGGGCTGCTGGGAGAACCGTCCCGAAACAAATCGTGATTGCAGTATCACACACAACAAACCGGCTCGACGCGCGCTGGCCCCGGGCCACTCGCGAAACCAGCGCGCGCTAGGCACCCTGGCCGTAAGGTTTCAGGCGATCTCGCTCGTCGAGCGGCCAAAATAAAAAGTGGTTGCGCTTTGGTCGTCCCAACCCACATTGCAACGCGGAATTGACCACTCACGCACGGCCGTGGCCTCGGTGATCGGTTTTCCCAGCGCCGGGCACGACAAACAATACGTACCTCCATGCGTCCCGATCCAAATGAGTTTGCGATCAAATTCCACGAACACGTTCTCCGTCGAGCCTCGCCACCAAGACTCGTAGTCGTCCATCTCTCCGGTATGGGGCGGAACGAAATACGCGACTTCCTTCGGAGCAGTAGGGTTTGAGAGGTCGAAGACTCGAACTCCGGCGTTGAACCAGGCGATGGCCACAATCGCGGGGTTCGATTTCCCGGGTGCCAACCAACATTGCGTGTTGTGAGAACCAAAACGCCCTCGCGCCATGCAGAAGTCGTCATAAGGCGCGTCCTTGGGAGCAACGGGCCGCGGGAAGAAACCGATGATTTTGGGACTCTTGGGATCTTTCACGTCAACCACATAGGGCGTGTGATAAATTTCGCGACAGTCCGCCTCCAGCGCCTCATGAGTACCGACGACGAGATTTCGGAGCTGCGGATGCGCGGCATCCGCAATTACCGGATAGCAGGTGTGGAACGGAATGGTGCCGATCGCGTTGAATTCATACTGCGTATGGCCGCATGGCCTGGGGTGTTTGATATCGGTGAGATCCATCACGTAAAATCCAAACGCGCCAAAGCCTCCGTAGCCGATCGTGCCTCCATCCTCGACTCGCTTCGGGACGCTAATGGCGCCGTGATTGCTCGTCCAAGATGTGTGGTCACCCGCGAAACGATACTTCCGGTATTCCTCTTCTTCGCTGAGCAGTTGGCCAGGCACCCACCAGCGCGAAACTTCCTTGATTGCCGACGGATCCGACAGGTCCACGATCATGAGGCCATTGCCGTAGGGCCGCTGATGATTTTCTAAGCGCAATTGATCGTCCCATCCGCAATCGAGGTACGCATATTGGCCGCCGTCGTAAAAATTGGCATGCGTGCCATTGCCCTTAACTCCAGTACTGAATTCCTGGAGCAGATCTGGTTTGGTGGGATCCGTTATATCGTACGTTCGGATTCCGCGAAGGCCTGTGTACGCGAGGACCCGGTCTCTCAGCACCTTGTCATACTTGCCGTCAGGGAATTCGGGCGTTGCGCCGGTGAGCGGCTGAGCGGCGGTGGTCATCATGATCCACTTCTTGATTTTTGTGTTATAGACTACCGGCCCCGCGCCTTGAACGACCTTTGCGTTGACGACAGCAGGATTTTTCGCGTCGCTGATGTCCACGAACCCGCCGTCGGCGGGCAACATTCGCTGCTTGCCCTTCGCCCAAGAGACCATTAATGGTTCCCCGCCACTGATGAAAGAACCGGGCAGGAAGGAGATCACTTCCATATTGCTTATGTACTGTTTCCGGTCGAGGTAGTTGAGCGCACCCAAGGGCAGCGAATATCTGGGCGAAGAATCGTATTCGTAAAGACCTTCGGCCTGCCCGCGGCCTCCGAATGCGCTTGCGATACCGCCGACGGTTGCGCCGGCCACCATACCTGCCGCGCCCAATAGAATCTCTCGTCTGGTCACCAACTCGCGTCCACTCGGTTCGCCGGCCTGGAATTTCTTCCCCGAATCTGCGGAATCTCTTGGCATGATCCACCTCGAAGCTTCGATTTATGCAGGCTCCCCCCGACATTTCCCAGAATTCGAACAAGAGCAGGCGTTGCGAAAGTCGGCACGGCGCGCATGATACTCCCAAGAGAAGTTGAGAGCCAAGAACAATTGTCTGGTGGTCCAGTGGTCGGACCATTAGCTAGCCCAAAAGCGACGGATTTAGGCCGCTTTAGCACGCCTCCGCAATGGTTTCGCGCTGGCCCTCAGTTTTCTTGGATTACGCTGACTCGCCAGCACAATCAAGTCGTCATATCCTGCTTTCCCCACGGCTAATGAACTTCACCGGAGCTGCCCTGAACCGCGGTCTGAAAGCTTACGTGGAAAAGCTCTCACGGCTTGGGGTCATTTGACCGCATTCCCCCTGCGGCGAAAGGCCTGTCAGCTGACGACGTACCTAAAGCGCGGTGCTTAGCGTGTTGGATCGCTCGCGGTCGCGATGAGCTGCGGGACGTGTGTAAGAACGGCGGCACCATGCTCCCGCAAGATACTTTCACGGTGGGAGCTCTCCGTTAAACCTCGGGCCGTTTGGGGAACTCCAAACAGGCTGTTGAATCGTTCATACAAAGCATGGAAAAAATATTGACACGCATACGGTGTGGTGGTACAGCTGTCGGACCATGGTGTCCGATGACTAACAATTCTAGGCCTAACTCCTGAATTGGCAACCGGCGCTAGATCGCTCACTGCGGGGTCTTTCGCTCGTGCGCCAGTCTTTTCGGATACGATTGCGCGACGCCTGATGTCCCGGCCTAGAACCCGCTTGTCGGTGTCGGCAGCAACCTCGCATTGCAGGTGGGTCTGAAGCGGTCGCTTCAGGTTATCTGACAGGAAGAGCGTTTGCGCGAAAGAGTGCGGCGCGCCGCTATTGATACACGCTGGCGGGCGCGCTCTTCAGGAAACCATGAAGAAGAATTTGCGGCTCACGATCTGTTACATGACCGTTCTGCTGTGCGCGGCCGCAAGTACGGCAGTGGGCCAACACCCAGATTTCTCGGTCCTTCGCGTGATCTGTCTGCCCGTGCGCCCACTTGCGCTCGTAGTCGCCGAAACCGATGGCGTGTTTGCGAAGCACGGCATTTCAGTTCAGGCGGAAGTTGCGCCGAACTCCGCCGTTCTTCGCACGGGTCTGGCCAGCGGACAATTCGCCATCGCCCACGCTGCCGTGGACAACGAAGTCGCGATGTTCGAATCCGGTGAAACGGACGTGGTAATCGTGATGGGCGGGGAAGGCTCGACCAATGAAGTGATTGCCCAGCCCGGCATTCATTCCATCGCGGACCTTCGCGGCAAGACTCTGATTGTTGACGCTCCGCATACCGCGTATGCGCTGCAACTGAAAAAAATACTGCTCTCCAATGGAATGGAAGCAGGTCGCGATTATCAATTACAGCAAGTCGGCTCCACGCCCATTCGGCGCCAGGCGATGCGCGAGAATAAGGATTTTGCGGCGTCCATGCTCGGCGCGCCGACCTCCGTCCTGGCGAAAGCGGATGGGTTCGTTTCGCTGGGTACCACGCAGCAGTTACTTGGTCCTTATCAAGCGATCGGCGCTTTCGTCAGGCGGTCCTGGGCCCAGGACAACTCCGCCCTCCTTGTAAGGTACATCGCGGCCTTCATCGAAGCGCAGCGCTGGCTGCTCGCGCCTGCGAACAAGCAACAAGTCATCGCGTTAATGGCGAAGGAATGGAAGCTGACCCCAACTGAGGCCGGGGAGGCATACACCATTACCGTAGAACGCCCTGGCGGTTTCGAAAACGATGCGCGGTTCGACGAGGAAGGATTCAAGGAGGTTCTGAAGATTCGCGCGGAAGTTGAAGGGCAGTGGCACGGCAAGCCTCCCGCGCCCGAGAGGTACTTCGATCTTTCGTATTATTCGAAGGCGCTAAAGAGTCTGAAGTCTTCCAACTGATTCGACTTTTGCGGCTCCGCTCGTTTCTAAGTCTCGTTTGCAGCGCGAGGAGATGAATTGTCCGGGAAGCGACCAAAGCTGGAATTCCTAATTGCGGTAACGTTCCTCGTCTTTCTTGCAAAGCCCCGATCCGTGGCGCCCCGGGTTCCGCAAGCTACGACTGACGCGCAGTACGGCGTCATCGTCGCCAAAGATGTGATGGTCCCGATGAGAGACGGTGTGAAATTGGCAACGGACATCTACATGCCCGCCCACAATGGCGCTATGGTTCAGGGTAGGTTTCCCGTGCTGGTCTGCCGAACTCCGTACGGAAAGACTCCTCGCGTTGGTCCGGAAATCAATCCAATCGCCGAAAAGGAAATGAATGCCGCCAGCTACTTTGCACGACACGGTTACATCGTTCTGCTGCAAGACGTTCGTGGGCGTTTCGATTCCGAGGGAAACTTCTATTTCGCGATCAACGAGGGGCCGGATGGTTACGACACGGTGGAATGGGCGGCCGGCCAGCCGTGGTCCAACGGAAAAGTAGGCACCTACGGCGGGTCGTACATGGCGCACGTCCAGAATGCGATGGCCGTGCTGCGACCACCTCATCTGAGCGCCATGTTTATCATGGTAGGCGCGGGAGATTATTTCGAGGAAGGCGCATGGCGTGGCGGCGCATTTATGCTTCTTCACAATGTCTTCTACGCGTTAACGGCGTTAGCGATGACGAGCCGGGAAGCCCGCGGCAATCCACTGACGCTAGCGGCGCTAAGTCAGGCTGCTCACCACGATCTTGGTTCATGGCTCCTTGCTTTTCCTTACAGGTCGGCTGCCACACCTTTCAGCTCAGCGCCAGCGTATGAGAAATGGTTTCGGGACTATGTTGATCACGACACCTATGACGATTATTGGAAACAAAACGGTCTGAATGCGCAGGTTTCTTACGACAAGTATCCCGACATCCCGATGTACTTTACCACGGGTTGGTACGACTTTTTTGAGCGCGGGAGTCTGAGCAACTTTGCGGCAATGTCGTCGCGGCACAAGTCTCCTACAAAACTCCTCGTCGGGCCTTGGGAGCACAGACTGAGCGGGCCGCGCTTTACCGGCGACGTTGACTTCGGGCCAACGGCCGAGTTCGATATGTTCGCGGAGCAATTGCGCTGGTTCGATCAGACGTTAAAGGGTGAGGACACGGGAATCTTGCAGGAACCTCGAGTGAAGGCATTCATCATGGGCGGAGGAAGTGGTTTGAAGTCCGAAGCCGGCCGAATGCAGGATGGCGGCGAATGGATCACGACGACGGCATGGCCGCCGCCGAATGCGGTGTCGCGCCCTTATTATCTCCACGGTGATGGTTCCCTGTCTGAACGGTTTCCCGGGCCGGAAGCTCCCAGCGCGTACGAATACGATCCGGCCCATCCTGTTCCATCCATCGGAGGCCAGATGAACGACGGCGTCGGTCCGGCGTTTCCGGCCGATGGGCCGCGCGATCAGGTTTGCAGCGTCAAGTTTTTTGGCTGCGAGAATGACTTGCCGCTGGCCTCTCGCCGTGACGTACTCGTCTTCCAGACTCCACCACTGGAATCGGATGTGGTCATCGCCGGTCCCCTGTCCGTTGACCTTTGGATCTCGTCCTCGGCGCCCGACACGGATTTTACGGCGAAGCTCGTGGACGTCAGTCCGCCGACGAAGGACTATCCCTTCGGCTTCGCGATGAATATTGAAGATCGAATCATTCGTGTGCGCTGGAGCGTGGGCCTGGACAGGCCCGTGTTGTTGAAACCCGGAGAAGTCAGGAAAGTAACCGTCGATCTCCTTGCGGCAGGAAATCGCTTTGCGAGAGGCCACCGCATACGAGTGGATATTTCCAGCAGTAATTTTCCATATTTCGACCGCAACGCCAACACGGGCGAGCGGCCAGGCTATTCGACTCATATGGAAAAGGCTTTGAATGCCGTCTATCACGATAGCGGGCATCCTTCCCGTCTAAACCTTGCCGTGATTCCGTCCAGTTCCGCGGTGCAATAGCGTCCCTCGACTCGCGAACTCGAACACGGACGGCGCCCCAGCGCTGGGACAACCTGATTTGAGGAGATTCGTGATGAAAATCACCGCGTCGCAAACCGGCAAGAACACAGACGGCACGGGCATTTGCCGCATGGCGCTGCCTGCGAAAACCCTTTTCGCCTGCTTCGCTCTTCTTGTCGCCTGCGGCGCGGCGTCCACGTTCGCGCAGGACAAGCCCAATCCACAGTCCGAGATCGGTGGATTGCAGTCGAAATTCGTTGACGTGAACAGCGTCAAAGCTCGGTACTACGAAGCGGGCGAAGGCGATGCGATGGTGATGGTACACGGAGGGTTTACCGCGGGGTCGTCCACCGCGAATGTTTTCTCGCGGAATATTCCGGGGCTCGCGAAACATTTTCACATTTACGCCGTAGACCGCCTTGGCAGCGGAATGTCCGGCAACCCGACCGAAAACAAGCAGTACAGTTACCAGGGCGACGTAGATTTCATTTACAACTTCATCCAGACTCTCAAATTGGGCAAGGTTCACCTGGTCGGCCACTCGGCCGGAGGAGCGATCGTGCTATATCTCGCGGTCGAGCATCCGGAAATCGTGCGCACATTGACGATCCTCGCGGTCGGGCCCGAAAATCCGCCCCAGCCGCAGACGAAACTCGCGAACATGCTCAAGAAGTGCCCTGACCAGACTCAGTACGCAGGACTGAAGTGTCGCGTCGTGGAACTCGCCTGGCTGCCTACCACTTTCGACGACGAATATTGGCGTGCCGATGAATACATGTCGAACCTGCCGAAATCGAAGGAGGCACGCGAAATCATTCGTTCGGGGGCAGGGCAATCGCGTGCCGATGCGGCGAAGTATCGCGACGAGATGCTTGAGCGTATCAAAATGGAAGGTGTGTTGCAGATGCCCGTGCTGATGGTGGCGGGGAAGGATGACGTCCTCGATTGGAGCGAAACCGACGCTACCGCGCAACTGAAAGGCGAGCTCGCTCTGTTCGACGTGATCGCTACGAAGAATACCAAGGTGCAGATGTTCATCTTCAACAACGCGGGACACTTCATGTACCGCGAACATCCGCAGGAGTTCAACGATCTACTTGTTACCTGGATCACCTACTGGAATAAGAACATCCCCGAACCACCCGCAGGCAATTTTCAATTACCTTAGGCCCGTGCCAATTGTCGTGGGCCCATTCCTACAGCCCAGTCACGCATTGACGGCAGAAGTTCTGAGCGTCTCCATTCCCTCGACAGAAACCTCGAATCGCATTTTTTCTTTCGCGTAACGGGGCGCTGGGCTCGAACAAGGGAGAGTCGTCTCGCTAGCCGGCCGAGACCTCTGGGTCGGGAATGCTCCGATGTTCACGCGTCATGTAGTAATAGATAGTGGGAGTCACAAACAACGATAGGATCATCGCGATCAGTAGGCCGCCGATCACAGCCACGGCCAAGGGTTGCAACATCTGCGAACCGGCGCCAACCGCGAGCGCCAGCGGAAGCATCCCGGCAACCGCCGCGACGGCGGTCATTACGATCGGGCGCAGTCTCCTGCGGCCTGCCTGGAAGATGGCTTCTTCTCGTGAAAAGCCCGTCAGCCGGAATTTCTCGTCGGCGTCGAGCAGCAAAATGCCGTTCTTGGCCACAATCCCGATCACCATAATCAAACCCATGAACGACGACAGGTTGAACGTGATGCCGGCGAGGAGCAGGGCCACGAACACACCCGCCGTGGACAGCACCGCCGAGATCAGTATGGAAATGGGCGCGGAGAAATTATGGAACTCGAACAGCAGCACCAGGAAAACGAAGACGATCGCGAGCGCGAGGACCATTGACAAGTCGCGGAACGAACTCTGTTGCGTCTTGTACAGGCCACCATATTCCACGCGGATGGACGCCGGCAGATTCATCTGGGCCAGCGCCGCTTGCACGTGGGCGATGCCGTGGCCCATATCGAGACCTTCGAGCCGCGCGGTAACCGCGACGTAGCGCTGCTCGTTGTCCTGCAAAATCTCGGTCTGGCCCGGCAAGTCGGTCATGGTAGTGAGAGAGCCGAGATTTGCGATGTGGCCGCCGGGGCCGACGAGCATGGTGTTGTTCATCGCCGAGAGCGATGCTCGGATTTCGGAAGGATAGCGGATGCGCACGGCGTACGGGCGATCGTTGAGGACCACGGGCGCCGAGGCCTCTACCCCGTTCAGCATCGCCTGCGTCTCGTTGGCCACGTCCTGCGGCGTGAATCCAGAGTGGGAGGCTGTCGCCGTGTTTACCCGAAAGGAAACTGCGGGGCCGCTCGTGGTGGAATCGATCCCATCGTCAACGTCCACCACTGGATGCTTCCCGCCTACCTCAATTTTCCCGATGGCGTCGGCCACGCGGGGCGCCCATTCGTCCAGGAGTTTCGCGTCGGGAGAGACCATCATGATGTCAATCGGCTGAGGAGCGCTGGTGAGGTCGCCGATCATGTCCTGAAGTTTCTGCGTGAATTCGACCTCTGCGGCGGGCTCCGTCTGCGCAACCTTGACACGAATCTCGTTCATGATTGCCCAAATGTCGCGTTGGCGGTCGGGTTTCAAGTCAGCGGAGATATCCCCGATATTCGCTTCGGTCACCGCCGCCAGGCCGAGCTGAAGCCCGGTGCGGCGAGAGGTGGTCGCCACTTCGGGGAGCGAGCGAACGATCTGGACGATATGTCCGACCATCCGGTTGGTTTCCTCCAGCGAACTTCCAGACGGCGTCACGTAATCGAGGATGAAGCTGCCCTCGTCCATCTTTGGCAGCAAGTCGGAGCCGATATGCCGGTAACAAAAGTAAGATACGATGACTAAAGTCGCTACCAGGACGGGTACCCACGCCGGATATTTCAGGCTCCTGCGGAACCACCGTTCGTAGAACCGAATCACCTCGCCGAAATACCCCTTCATCAAATGCCGCTCTTCGGCTTGCAACAGCCGGCTCATCTCTTCCTTGCGGCTTGGTGCGTCGGCTGGCATCGCGGCGGACGCTATGTCCGGAGTGGCCCGGAGCGCGGTTTCGAGCCTGTGAGACGTCTCTCGGGCGTCGGAATCCGATTGCTTGCGCAGTAAGTAGAGGCACAGTGTCGGCGTCCAGGTCAGCGCTAGGGTGAGAGAAGTTAACAACGCGACCCCGATGGTCACCGCCATGGCCCGGAAAAAGACGCCGGTCACCCCAGTAATCGCGATCAGCGGCAGGAAGACGACGATGGGAGTCAGCGTGGAACCTACCAGCGCCGGCGACAGCTCCTCGAGCGTCAACGCCACAGCTCGAAGCTTTTCCTCGCCCGCTTCGCGGTGCAACACCACGTTTTCCAGCACCACGATCGCGTCGTCTATAATCAAACCGACCGCCGCTGCCATTCCCCCGAGTGTCATCAGGTTGAAGCTTTCGCCGAGAAACCACATCACTATGAACGTCACCAGCAGGCTAATCGGAATTACCATTCCCGCGATGAACGACGTGCCCCAGTCGCGCAGGAACAGCACGAGCACCGCCGACGCCAGCAGCAACCCAATCAGAATCGCGTCCCGCACGCTCTTGATTGATTGCCCCACGATCCACGATTGATCGTAGAAAATGCTGATGTGCACACCAGGCGGCAAACTCTTCTCAATGTCCTTCATCTCGGCCTTTACCGCGGTAGCCACCTGCATGGTGTTGCTCGAGCGCTGGCGATTGATATTAACCAGCACGGCCGGCTGCCCGTTCGCGGTGACGATCGTGAAGTGCGGCTCGAACGCGCGCGTCACTTTCGCCAGGTCGCTCACATAAATCGGCCCTCCCCCCGGCGCGTTCTTGACGAAAATTTGCGAGACTTCCTGAGCATTACGCGCCTGACCGCTGATCAATCCCAGGTACAACTGATGGTTTCGGGAGAAAAGCCCCGGTGACTGAATGATGTTCGAGCGGTCAACCGCAGACAGAATATCCGAAATGCTCACCGCCGCGGCGCGCAGCTTCCCAGGATCTGGCACGATGTGGAACTCCGGCACCTCGCCACCCTGGATCAAGATCGTCGAAACGCCCGGCAGGCTCGCAAGCCGCGGCTTGATGTCGTAAGTGGCGATTTCCCACAGTTGTGCCTGCGAAACCTGATCTGACGTCAGGCCATATCCCAGTATCGGAAAGCTTGAGAATTCCAGTCGGTCGCTAGCGATCGTGGCCGTGGGTGGCAAAGTGGATTGTACGCGCGCGAGCGCCGCGTTGACGCGCTGAAGGGTCTGAAACATATCCACTTTCCAATTGAAATACAGATCTATTTCGGCGGAACCGCGGCTGGTGATAGACCGGACGTCTTCGATTCCCTCGACGCCGCGGATGGCTTCCTCGATGGGGCGCGTGATGGTGACCAACATCTGATCGATCGGCATCACTCCGTTGTCCACTCCGATGAGAACGCGGGGGAAATCCGTGGTGGGAAAGACCGCTATGGGAATGCTGAATGCCAGATATGCTCCCACCATTGCCAAGGTGATAATGAGAAAGATGATTGATTTGTGTTCCCGGGCGAACCAATACATTTCTCCGTTGCTCTTCGGCTCTTCTGGAACACCTGATGGAGTTCGGATCGAATTTGTCATAGAGGGCTCGGATCAGCTTTCAATCGGTCCCGCCGCCGTTAGGTTCGCCGCCCTTGGAAATCGTCACCTTCGCGCCATCGGGCAAGCCGTAAGCGCCAGCAGTCACCACGCGCTCATTTGCAGTCAGACCGCTCAAGATCTGCACTTGACGGCCTTCGCGAATTCCGGTTTTGACGACGGTCTGATGGGCTTGCTCATCCTTGCCAATGACCATCACCGAGGTGCTTCCATCGGAAGCGGTGAGAATTGCTTCAGCTGGAACCACGAGCGCATCTCTCACCGTGCTCGCCACGATGCTAAGACCCACCGTAGCAGCGGCCTTGAGTTGGCCTCCGGGATTCGGCACCTCGACCCAAACCTGGACTGTGGTGCTGTTGGGATCCAGAGTTGGGCTCACCACTGTCACCTTGCCGGGAATTTCGGATTGCCCGTTTCCCGGCGCGATCGAAGCAGGATCGCCGGGGCGCAAGTGGGCCGCCTCCTGCGGCGAAACGTAAACACGCGCCACTACTTTGGACAAATCCATAACGGTGAGAATTGCAACGCCGCTCGGGGCGGTCTCTCCCGCATAAAACGGCCGGTCAGTTACGACGCCATTGATAGGACTCAAAATCTTCGCGTAACTCAACTGCGCTTCGGCGCTGATCGTTTTGCCCTTGGCCGCCGTCAGCTGTCCCTCCGCTGCTTTCAGGTTGTACGCCTTCTCCGCGAGGTCGTACTGATTGCGGGCTTGAGTCAGTGCGATGCGCGCATCCTCGACGTCCTTCGCCGCCATCGCACCCTGCTTGTACAGGAATTCGCGGCTGGCGTAGAGCTTTTGCGCTGCATCCAGTTGTTCCTTGGACGTGTGCAGATCTTGCTTGGAGGTTTGCAGCGCGCTGTTGTAGCCCGCTTCCGCCTGTTCGTATCCGCCCTGGTTTTCGGTGACGGCACCGGCCAAGTCCCGGCTTTCAAGCTCGGCCAGCAATTGCCCGGCGTGCACTGCGCTGCCTCGATCAACGTAGAACTCTCTGATCGGCGCAACTACTCTTGGCACAATCGCCGCCTGATCGCATGGATAAAGGATGGCGTCGGCGGATATCCTGGCATGGATAGTGGCAATCTCCACAGTGGCCGCTTGCACCGTCACGTTAGGTTCCACTTCTCCTTCCTGCTGGGACCCGCATCCCTGCGCAAACAAGACTGCGCCTAGCAACAATGCGGCAAGGGGCCGGGTGGCGCACGCCCCGCGCGCGGCGTGATGCAGATGCGTCATCGAGGAGTCATCTCGGTCCATACTTTTTTCCACGGCTTTCGCATCCTATGGGACCTCATCAGAAGCTTCCCGTCACGGTCTGCAGCGTGGCCAGGGCCACTCGATAGCGCATTTGCGCGTCGTCATAGGTATTGCGCGCCTGCGTCAAAGTGTTCTCGGCGGTGACGACCTCGAGGGCGGACGAAGCGCCCGCGCGATAGCGCAAGTTGATCAGGCGCAAACTCTCGGCCGCCAGTTCGGCCGTGTGGCGCGACTCCGCTACGGCCATTCGCGCGACCGTGGCCTCGTTGTACGAGCCGTACAAATCGCTCAAGAGCTGCCGTTGAGCTTGGCTCAGCTCCGCGCGCGCCTGTTCTTGCTTCAATTCCGACTGGTGCACTTTGCTGCGCAGCGTGCCCCAATCCCACACCGGCACGTTCACGCCCACCGTGATGAAATAACCAAGGTTCGGCAGCACGCCGACTTGGGGTTGTTCGACGTTTCTGCTGTGCAGCGCGTAGTCATTCGCCTCGATCCCGTAGTCGGCGTCCATGAAAAACGCGGGAAGGAAAGCGCCTTTCGCGGCGGTAACGTCCAGCTTCGCGCTGCGCAGCGACTCCATAGCTACACGCAGTTCAGGATTCTCGTGTGCCGTCATCTTTTCCGCTTCGGCAAACGGCGGCAAGGTAACAGGGTTATCGAGATCGTCCACCACCGTAAAATTTTCATTTAGAATGGGGAACAAAAGCACGGCAAGATCCAGCCGCGCGGATGTCATCGCCAACCCCGCGTCCTGAAATGCCTGCTGCTGTTGCCGGTATTGGATCTCCGCCTGCACCACATCGCTGTGTGCCACTTGTCCCACGCGCTCGGCATCTTGCGTAATATCGTAGAAGTGCTTTGCACTATCCAGAGCTCCTTGTGCGGTGGCGTATTTGCGCTGGGAGTCTGCCAGCGCGTAATAGAATTTCGTGACAGTTACCGTCAAGCCTCGCCTCGCGATTTCGGCCATGGCATTGGCGATGGCTGCGCCAGCCGCAGCGCGGCGATACGCGGTGCCCATGTAGTTATTGGGCGAGAGGTCCTCGTGCAGCACTCCCCACGAACGGTAGACGTGGACGCCGTCGTTGGTGACAAATCGCCCGACGTTGGTCCGGCCGCCGTTTCCCTGGGTGAGCAGAGCCTGAGAGGTATAGCTGACCGTGGGCAAAATCGCATTACGCGCCTGCAGGCGATCCTCACGCGAGCTTTTTGCCTCGCTGACCGCTGCCAGAAATTGCGCGTCATTCTTTCGTGCGCGTTCGATGGCGTCCTGCAGCGTGACCGTCACCGGGGGAGTGCTGTTGTTTGGCCCTTGGGGCTGCAGCAGTTGGACCTGTGCCTCGCCCGTGGATTGGTCTTGGACTACCGCGGAGACCGTCTGTGCGGACGCCGGAAGCGCCGCGCCGGCGGCCGCGAGCGTGACGCAGGCGGCAAGAAGAAGCGAGTGCTGCGCCGACCCGACTATTCTCGTCACTCGCTTGCGGCCGCAAGAACGGAACATTCGATTACGCTCGCGAGCCCGAGGTGAAGGCTTCATTGGTATTCCTCCTCGACGTCCGCTGAGCCGCGATCGCGTCCGTTCCACACCTTACGGCGCCAAAACCGAGCGGGCCTCTTCCAGTCAGATAAGAACGCCACGGCAATCCTGGCATGGCCACCGGTTCACAACTTCGATTTTCACTTTGTTGCGCCGCGCGAGCACATTGCCGGAACAGAGCCGAGATCAGCGGGATTACGACGCTGTTTCGCGCCGTGTCAGCCCGCACGATCTTCTCGCGACCAAAGGCGAGCGCACAGGACGGCAGTCGTGGCCGACCGATCGTCAACAGGCAGGTTAAAGATCGGCAGATAAACGGAGGATTAACGCGAGGAATCTGGTGAAGACAATGTTTCCCCTGCTGCGGGTATGTGCACCTTGAACGCACTGCCCGTAGCGTCCGAACGCGCCAACTCAATCCGCCCTAGATGTGCTTCGGCGATCCAGCGCGCAATCGAAAGCCCCAGTCCTGCGCCCCGGTCTCGGCCCGCACGGGTGCGGGCGCGATCGGCGCGGAAGAATCGTTCAAAAATCCGGGATTGCATTTCCGCGGGAATACCGGGCCCGCTGTCCGCCACGCTGAGTTCGTACCCGTCCGGCGCGCAATTGCACGCGACGGAAATACTGCCGCCTTCAGGCGTGTACTTGATCGCATTATCCAGAAGATTGAGGATCATCCTCCGCAGAAGATCTTCATCCGCGTGAACGTGCAATTCTTGGGGCGCCGCGAGCGTCAAGCTAATGCTCTTTGCCTGAGCTAGGGCCCGTGTGGCGCGCACGCAGTCGGCTGCGAGTTCGTCCAGGTAGAAATCGCTGCGCGCCAGCCGGTATTCCCCGGCGTCCGCGCGGGTCAACGTGAAAAGGTCCTCGACGATGTTCGCCAGTCGCAGTGCCTCTTGATGCAGCACCGTCAGCGATTCGCGATATTCCCCGGGAGACCGGACGGCCTTGGATAGCGCCACCTCCGCTTCGCCGCGTAGAATGGATATCGGTGTCCGCAGCTCGTGCGAAGCGTCGGAAATGAAGCGGCGCTGCCTTTCGAACGTTTGGTCCAGCCGGTCCAATAATTCGTTAAACGTCCGGGCCAACCGGCCAAGCTCATCGGTTGCATTCCGCACCTCCAGCCGTTCGTGCAGATTTTCCGCGCTGATGCGCTCCACTTGCGCTCCCATGGCCGCCACTGGCGCAAGGCTCTTTCTTGCCAGAAAATATCCGCCGATGCCTGCTAGCAACACCCCCAGCGGAATCAACCACGCGAAGGTCAATCGAATCTGTTCGAGCAGTTCCCGCCGCGGATGCAGGGAGCGCAGAATCACGAGCGACCATGTGCGGCCATCCGCGGAAAAGCCCCTGGCGTAGGCCCGAAAGCCGCCTCGGTCTCCGGGGATGGTCTGAAGGCTGTGATCCACTCGCGAGGCTGCTGCCAAAAAACTCTGGACGCCGCTGGAAGCCGCGGCGCGCGCCACCATCGAATCTACCGACCTACTGGAAATCGGCACATCTTCCGAGCTAAACGCAACTTTCCCGTCCGAGTCCACAATGAAAAAGACGTTGTCCCGAACGCGGTGTTCGATGATCGCTTGCCGCGCAGCAGACTTCATTCCATCGGAATTGTCCGCATCCTTGAGTTCATCCTGAAAGGTCACCAGAAAGGAGTTGGCAATTTCCACCAGGTCGGAATCGGTGCGGCGATCCGCGGCCCTCGAAAACAGCAGGTAACTGCTAAGGCTGAAAAGCAGCAGAAAAATTGTCAAGACAACCGAGTACCACCAGGTCAGCCGTGCCCGCAAGGTGTCAAGCATGGCTCCTCCGGCTCGCCGGACTCGATTTCTTCCTCGCTGGTCTCGGTGCGTCGCGGTTCACCGCTTCATCGCCGCGCGCGCCGTCCGCCTCGGGCCCGAACAAGTAGCCCGCTCCGCGCCTGGTATGCAAGAGCGGCAGCTGTGACTCCGCGTCAATCTTGCGTCGCAAGCGGTTCACATACACTTCAATCAAGTTCGAGAACGGATCGAATGTTTCATCCCACACGTGCTCGGCGATCGCCGCGCGCCCCACCACGCGACCGGCGTTGCGCGCCAAAAATTCCACCAAGGCATATTCCTTGTTGGTAAGGGCGATCCGGCGGCCGGCGCGCGTCACTCTCTGGGCAGCGGTGTCCACTATCAGATCGGCAACGGCAATGTCCGGCGGCCGAGGCTCGCCGAAACGCCGCAGCAGTGCGCGAAGACGGGCCAGAAGTTCCCGGAAGGCGAAAGGCTTTGCCAAGTAATCGTCGGCGCCAGCGTCCAGCCCAGCGACGCGATCCTCGACGGCGTCGCGCGCCGTTAGCATCAGGATGGGCACGCGATTGCCGGCACCCCGAATCCTTTTGCACACGGCAAAACCGTCGAGGCCGGGAATCATAACGTCCAGAATGATTAGATCGTAGATGTTAATTTCCGCCTGATACAACGCGTCATTGCCCGTCGTCGCGGTATCCACCGCATAGGCCTGTTCTCGCAGCCCTTTCACGACGAAACGCAGAACTCCTGGATCATCTTCCACCAGCAGCAGCCGCATCGCGACATCATACTGTACTCTGCCAATTCTGATTCAATGTCCCGCGGACCGAAAGCGAGGACGTGGCTCGGCCACTTATTCGCTCGGAACTTCGTCGCTCTGGAGCTGAGTTCTGGACCTAACTGCACGGCGCGACGGCCTTCTGATCCATTCAGGAGGTTTGAAGCCGCAGCGCCTTGCGTCGCGCACCGGTATCCGAATGATCCGATGGATGCTCCATCGTGCGCACAATTTTTCTGGCTTCCGAGCGGATTCCCGATGCGAACGTCGACGATATACACCCCCGATCGGCAGTAAGGGCGGCTAGAATTGTACCTGCGGTATGACAGCCCTACCACCCTGCAATTTTCGAAGTCAGGATTTGGTCTATTTGAGCAATCCTCAAATTAATGGTATGATGGCTATACCAAATGGCCACTTTCTTCCATCTCTTTGTCCCTGGGCCCGGTTTGCGGGTTTTTCTCTCTATGTCATCGGACTCTGCTCCTAGAATAGGACCCTTGGTCTGCACCGTACCGATGACTAAGAGGAGCGCCTAATGGCCATTGCCACCGTCAATCCCGCAACTGGAGAACTACTCAAGACGTTCGAGCCGATTTCCGATGCGCAGCTCGAAGAGAAATTGCAGCTTGCCGTCAGGGCTTTCAGCGACCTTCGTAAGACGACTTTCGCCAGCCGCGCCCAGCTGATGAATAACGCGGCAAATATCCTGGAAGCGGATAAACAAAAACTGGCCCGCGTCATGACTACCGAGATGGGCAAAACGTACCGCTCCGCCGTGGACGAAGCCGCAAAGTGCGCCTGGGTTTGCCGCTATTACGCGCAGCACGCGGAGAGCTTTCTCGCCGATGAAATGGCTGACGTTGCAGGCAGCAAGAGCTTCGTGCGTTACCTGCCGCTAGGACCGATATTGGCGGTGATGCCGTGGAACTATCCCTTTTGGCAGGTTTTTCGCTTTATCGGGCCGTCCCTGATGGCGGGCAATGTCGGGCTTTTGAAGCACGCGTCGAACGTGCCGCAATCGGCGCTGCTGATCGAAGACGTGCTGCTGCGCGCGGGCTTTGCTCCAGGTGTGTTCCAGACTCTGCTCATCGGCGCGAGCAAAGTGTCCAAGATCCTCGCTGATCCACGTGTAAAGGCCGCAACCCTGACGGGCAGCGAAGGAGCTGGCATCCAGGTGGGCATCGCCGCTGCGACGGACATCAAAAAAGTAGTGCTCGAATTGGGCGGCAGCGATCCTTTCATCGTGATGAAGAGCGCCAACTTGGAACAGGCGGTAACGGTTGGCGTGAAGGCTCGCGTGCTCAACAACGGCCAATCCTGCATCGCGGCAAAAAGATTTATTGTCGCCGAAGAAATCGCCGACGAATTCGAACAACTGTTCGTAAAGAAAATGGAAGCGCTGAAGGTTGGGGATCCCTTTGACGAGAGTACGGATGTCGGTCCGCTGGCCACCGCGGATGGGCTGAATGAGCTTGACGCCAACGTGCAGAAGACTATTCAAGCGGGCGCGCGGCTGCTGACCGGCGGCAAACGGCTGAATCAACCGGGAAACTATTACCTGCCGACAGTTCTTACGGACATTCCCGACGGTTCGCCGGCGGCTTGCGATGAATTATTCGGCCCGGTGGCGTCGTTGTTTCGCGCGAAGAATGTGGAAGACGCGATTCGGATTGCGAATTCCAGCCCGTTTGGCTTGGGAGCCAGCGCGTGGACCAACGAAAGTTCCGAGCGCGAGAAATTCATCAATTGCCTCGAGTCCGGAATGGTGTTCATCAACCGCATGGTGGCTTCGGACCCGCGGTTGCCCTTCGGCGGCGTGAAGCGCTCCGGCCACGGGCGGGAATTAGCCGGCTTTGGGATTCGCGAATTCATGAATATAAAGACGGTGTCAATCGAGGGGGCGGTGCAGGCCGATTGAGGACCACCAACTCGGGGACAACGTATAGGCAACCCCGGCGGTCACGTTGGGTAGTAAGTCGTCCCCGTCTTGGCGGTTTGCGGGTACCATGTCTGGTATTCCGGTCCGACCATCGCAAGGCTAGGTGTCGGAAGGTAGGAGGATTTATGTACAAGGTGGTTCGCAGCTCACGGCTATACGAGCAGATTGTGCGGCAAATCGAGGAATCAATTCTGAAAGGCACGCTCAAGGCCGGTGACCAGCTTCCCTCTGAGCGTGAACTGGCGCTCAAGTTCGGGGTGAGCCGCACCGCCGTCCGCGAAGCCGTGAAAGCCCTGCACGAGAAGGGGCTAGTGGAAGCCTATTCGGGGCGCGGAACGTTCATCACTAACGGCACTACCGAAGCGGTCCGGCAGTCCATCAACCTGATGATGCGGATCGACCAGACGGAAGGCTCGGAAAATCTGGCCGAAGTTCGGCAGATTCTGGAGCCCGAAATCGCCGCGCTGGCCGCGACGCGCATTCAGGCGCCGCAAGTTGCCCTGATGCGCGAGGCGTTTTCCGTCATGAACGGCGCTCTGAAAGATCCCGATGCCTACATCGAAGCAGATTTGGATTTCCACCTGGCGCTCGCCGAGGCCGCCGAGAATCCCCTGATTTTGTCCCTGCTGGACTCGATCGTCGGACTGTTGCGCGAGCAGCGCATCAAAATTTTCTTTGAACCGGGCGGTCCGGAGCGCGGCCAGCACCACCACGCGCGAATTCTCGCGGCTATCGAAAAGCGCGACCCGGAAGCATCGCGCGCGGCCATGCGCGATCACTTGCGGCAGGTCCGCGAGGACTCACACCTGCATCAGAGCCGCGGCGCGATTTCAGCTTCAGACTTCTAAGACCGGCGAGGGCACGAATGGCGAATCTAGGATTTGTGGGATTGGGAGTCATGGGCAGCGAGATGGTCAGCCGACTCTTGAGCAAGGGTCACAACGTTACAGGCTACAACCGCACGCGCGCCAAAGCCGAGCGGCTGATCCAGAAAGGCATGAAGTGGGGCGAGACGCCCCGCGCGGTGTGCGCGGCGGTCGACATCACGTTCTCGATGGTTACGAACGAAAAGGCCCTGGGCGCGGTGATGGATGGGCCCGACGGGATTTTGAGCGCGGTGTCCGCGGGAAAATTCCTGATTGATATGAGCACGGTCAGCCCCGGCTATAGCCGTTCGATCGCCGCCACGGTCCGCGAAAAGGGCGCCGACATGATTGACGCGCCGGTTTCCGGCAGCGTGATCACGCTTCAGGAAGGGAAGCTATCCGTGATGGTCGGCGGGCGCCGCAGCACGTTTGATCGCCTGAAACCCATCCTGGACGACATCGGACCGAAAGTAACCTACGTCGGCGACAACGGCCTGGCGTTGTCCATGAAAATCGCAACGAATCTGAGCCTGGCGGTGCAGATGATGGCCTTCAGCGAAGGAGTCCTGCTCGCGGAAAAAAGCGGCATCAAACGTGAAGTTGCGGTGGATGTGCTGGTCAATAGTGCGGTGGCCTCGCCGATGATTAAGTACCGCGGTCCGTTCGTCCTGACCATGCCGGAAGAAGCCTGGTTCGACGTGAATATGATGCAGAAGGACATGCTGCTTGCGCTCGATATGGGCCGCGCGCTGGACGTTCCCTTGCCGACCACAGCCGCGTCAAATGAGTTCCTCACCGCGGCTCGCGGAATGGGCTTTGCGAAACAGGATTTTGCGGTGGTTTTCGAGGTGCTTGCGCGAATGTCGGGAGTTAAGAAATGACAACGGTCTCGGACCCAACCAAGACAAACGCAGACCTGGGCGTGGACAAGTGGCTGCACATGTACCGGCAGATGATGGCCATCCGCCTATTCGAGGAAAACGTGAATGAGCTGTACACGCGCGCGCTGATGCCGGGTCTTGCGCACCTGTATATCGGCGAGGAAGGCATCGCCGTGGGGGTTTGCGAAGCGCTTCGTAAGGACGACTACATTACCAGCACGCATCGCGGTCATGGCCACTGCCTCGCCAAAGGCGCGTCGCCGGAGTTAATGTTCGCTGAATTGCTGGGCAAGGAAGCGGGATACTGCCGCGGGAAGGGCGGTTCGATGCACATTGCCGACCCGGCGACCGGAAATCTGGGAGCGAACGCCATCGTTGCGGGAAGCGTGGGCATTGCCACCGGCGCCGCGTTTTCCGCGAAAGCCCTGCAGTCGGGACAAGTCGCCGTCTGCTTCTTCGGCGAAGGTGCGCTCGGCCAGGGCGTGTTGTATGAATGCCTCAATCTCGCACAGCTCTGGAAGCTTCCCGTGATTTACGTCTGCGAAAATAACATGTACACCGAGTACACGCACTTTTCCGAGACGACCGCGGGGGATATCCCGACGCGCGCCAAAGCATTCGGAGTGCGCGCGGAAACCGTGGACGGACAGGACGTTCGTGCGGTGCATGCCGCTACCACGAGCCTCGTGGACCACGCTCGCCGCGGCGATGGCCCGGGATTTCTCCTGTGCAACACCTACCGCTATCGCGGGCATCACGTCGGCGACATCAATCGGGAATATTACCGCTCGAAAAAAGAAGAACAGCAATGGCTCGCCAACAGCGACCCGATCAAGAATTTTGCCGAATGGCTGAAGACCCAGAAACATGCCGACGCCGAAATGCTCAGCGCGATTGATTCCGAACTACGGGCGGAAATGGACAAGGCCGTGAAATTTGCGGTTGCGGCGCCCTACCCGGCCGCAAATCAGGTGGATCAGGACATCTATGCCTGAAACCGGAACTCGTGAAATAACTTTTGCTGAAGCGATTCGCGAAGCGCTGGCGGAGGAAATGCGGCGCGACTCCCGGGTGTTCATCATGGGCGAGGACGTGGCCGAAGCTGGCACGCCCTTCAAGGTGCTCTCCGGCTTGGTCGAGGAGTTCGGCACTTCGCGCGTGGTGGACACTCCCATTTCCGAAGCGGGATTTACCGGCGTGGGAGTGGGCGCGGCAATGGCCGGCCTGCGCCCGGTCGTTGACATCATGTTCGGGGATTTCATCACCCTGACCATGGACCAGATGGCCAATCAGGCCGCCAAGGTGCATTACATGTCCGGCGGAAAATGGAAAGTTCCGATGGTGATGCGCACCACGCTGGGAGCGGCGCGGCGTTCCGCTGCCCAGCACTCGCAATCGCTGCACGCCTGGTTCAGCCACGTCCCGGGGTTGAAAGTGGCGCTGCCCTCGACGCCCTATGACGCCAAGGGATTGCTCAAGACCGCGATTCGCGATGACAACCCTGTCGTCTTTTTCGAAGACAAGATGAGCTACAAGCTGAAGGGCCACGTTCCCGCCGAGGAATATACGATTCCGCTGGGCGTCGCAGACATCAAGCGCCCGGGAAAAGACATCACTTTGGTTGGCACCAGCAGCATGGTGCAAGTAGCGCTGGAAGCCGCGGCACTGCTGGAAGCGGCCGGGATCAGCGCGGAAGTCATAGACCCGCGAACCACCTGGCCGCTCGATGAGCGCACGCTGATCGAATCCGCGAAGAAAACGTCGCGCGCGATCGTGATCGATGAAGGCTACGGCCGCTACGGTGTTGCCGCCGAACTGGCCGCCACCATCGCCGAAGGCGCGTTTCATTATCTCGATGGTCCGGTGAAACGCATGGGAGCGATGCACGTGCCGATTCCTTTCTCGCCACCGCTGGAAGATCTCACAGTGCCCACGGGGAAAAGCGTCTTCGAAACGGCCCTGAAGCTTTGTGGCCGGTCTTGATCTCTTAATTTCAGGAGGGATGCCATGGCTCTGCCAACACATGGAACGATGGCGGTGGATTGGGAGCAGCGAATCGATTTTGAACGCTTGCGCACCCAGCGCCTTCAGCGCGTGAAGAATCTCCTGGCGAAATCCGAAATGGGCGCGCTTCTTTGCTTCGACATGAACAACGTCCGCTACATCACCTCGACGCACATCGGAAGTTGGGCGCAGGACAAGATGAGCCGCTTCACGCTGCTCACGCGCAAGAGCGAGCCCGTCCTTTGGGATTTCGGCTCCGCCGCCAAGCATCACCAGCTACATTGTCCCTGGCTCGGTGAACGATCGCGAGCCGGTATCCCTTTGCTGCGTGGCGCGATGTCGCCTGAAATGGGCCGTGCCGAAGACGTTGCAAGAAAAATACGCGTAGAGCTCGAGGAGCACGGTTTGCTCCACGAGCCTTTGGGAGTGGATATCGTCGAGCCGCCGATACTTTTTGCGCTGCAGAGGGAAGGAATCAAGATCGTTGATGGCCAGCAGCTCATGTCCGACGCTCGCGTCATCAAGACGCAAGACGAGATTGCGCTGCTCAACACCTCCGCCATGATGGTGGATGCGGCCTACGACGAACTCTACCGCGCGATGAAGCCAGGGATGCGCGAAAACGAAGCCGTAGGACTCGTGAGCAAGGTTCTCTACGACTTGGGCTCGGAATACGTCGAGGCGGTCAACGCCATTTCCGGCGAACGCTGCAATCCCCACCCGCATGTGTTTTCAGACCGCGTGCTGCGACCCGGCGATCCCGTGTATTACGACATTCTGCATTCCTACATGGGCTATCGCACCTGCTATTACCGCTGCTTCACCATCGGCTATGCCTCGCACGCCATGATAGACGCCTACAAACGTTGCCGCGAATATCTGGATGCGGCGATCTCGCTGGTTCGCCCGGGGCGCACCACCGGCGAAATTGCGGCGCTGTGGCCTAGAGCGCAGGAATTCGGCTTCCCCAACGAAGAAGCGGCCTTCGCTTTGCAGTACGGCCACGGCATTGGCCTCGCGATCTGGGAAAAGCCGGTAATCAGCCGGCTGGTTTCTCTCGATCATCCCTACGAGATTAAGCCCGGCATGGTTTTCGCTCTGGAGACGTTCTGGCCTTCGACGGACGGGTGGGCCGCGGCGCGCATTGAAGAGGAAATCGTGGTCACCGAAACCGGCCACGAAGTTATCACCCGCTTTCCCGCGGAAGAGTTGCTGGTTGCCGGAGCGCACTACTTCACCGTCAACGGCCCGCTCTCGACCACTCGAGAAACGGAAACGGCGCCGAGCAAACGCGTGAAAGAAATGGTCGCGGCCAGCGCCAAAACCGAACGAGTAGGAGTGACGGACTAAGCAGTCATTTCCTTTCCCGAGGAATTATGGCTATCAGTGTTGTCATGCCCGCACTCGAACTGACTCAGGAAACCGGCAAGCTGGTTTCCTGGCGCAAGAAAGAAGGCGAAGCCGTCGCCAAGGGCGACACTCTGCTCGAAATCGAAACGGACAAGGCCGTCGTCGAAGTGGAGGCGCTCGCTGACGGCTTTCTGGCAGGCGTGCAGGCCAAGGAAGGAGACGTCATTCCCGTAGGCCAGACGATTGCCTGGATCGTGGAAAAGGGTGAATCCGCGCCTGCGGCGGAAGCGTCTGCTGCGACACCAGCCGCAAGCGCTGCTCCGGCGGCGGTCCGCGCGGGCGAAACCAAGGCGGCGCCCTCCGATGGAGCGGCCTCTGGAGCGAGGACCAGAATTTCCCCCAAGGCACGCCGGCTCGCCAGCGAACTGCACGTGGATCTCGACAACGTGCGCGGCTCGGGGCCCGGCGGAGAAATTCTGGCATCGGACATCGAAGCCGCGGCAAAATTGCCGGCGCCGGGTTCTGTCACGCCTTCCCCCGTTAGCGGAAGCCTGGAATCCCTGACGGCCATCGCACGGCTGATGGCGGAGCGCACCACGCAAAGCTGGACCACCGTGCCGCATTTCTTTCTGGCGCGCGAAGTGGACGCGAGCGCCTTGAATGAGACTCGCGAAATGCTGGCCGCGTCGGCGCCCGCTAGCTCCGCGGTGAAAATCACGCACACGGACTTGCTGACTGCGCTCGTGGCTCGCGTGTTGGTACGGCACCCGCACATGAATGCGAGCTGGACACCTGATGGAATTCGTCTCCACGCCGAAGTGAATATCGGCATCGCCATTGCCGTAAATGATGGGGTGATCGCGGCGGTGATTCCGAGCGCGCACACCGCGAGCATCGCAGAAATCGCCGCACAGCGCCGAGATCTTGCCGAACGCGCAAAATCCGGCAAATCGCGCCCGCAAGACCTGACCGGCGCGACCTTTACAATCAGCAACCTCGGTATGTTTCAGATCGATTCGTTCACCGCGATTATTCCGCCGCAGCAAGCGGCCATCCTCGCAGTAGGTGCCATTGCAGACCGCGTCGTCGCGATAGACGGACAGCCCGCCGTGCGCAGCATGATGACGCTCACGCTGTCGAGCGATCATCGCGTCGTCGATGGCGCGCGGAGCGCGCTGTTCCTGAACGATTTAGCACGCGCAATTGCCCAGCCGCAGAAGCATTTGCGCTGACTATGTCCTCCTTTGACG
Organism: Candidatus Acidiferrales bacterium; assembly: GCA_049300435.1. Taxonomy (GTDB): domain Bacteria; phylum Acidobacteriota; class Terriglobia; order Acidiferrales; family UBA7541; genus Palsa-295. Next base: position 88,609 of record JBAQJS010000049.1, read on the forward strand.
CTTCCCTTGCTCCGGCACCCCTAGCTGCGCCCTTGCCGCCGCTTCGCAAGCGTTTCTACACCAATCTATGGGTTCAGGTCGTGGTCGCGATCGCTCTCGCGTTACTCCTCGGCCACTTCGACCCGTCGCGGGCCGTGGCCATGAAGCCGCTAGGCGACGCCTTCATCCGACTGGTCACCATGGTGATCAGCCTGATTATTTTCTGCACGGTGGTCTCCGGCATCGCCGGCGTGCAGGACATGAAGAAAGTCGGCCGCGTTGGAGGAAAGGCGCTCCTGTATTTTGAAGTAGTTTCGACGTTCGCACTGCTGGTCGGCCTCACCGTCGGCAACATTGTCAAGCCCGGCGCTGGCTTCAATATCGATCCGGCGAGCCTGGACGCGAAAGCGATCGCCGACTTCGCGGGACAAGCCAAGGCACAGGGCGTCACGGCATTCTTGATGCATATCATTCCCACCACCATTGTGGACGCTTTCGCCAAAGGCGACATTCTTCAGGTCCTGCTGGTCTCCATACTATTCGGATTCGCGCTGTCGGCAATGGGCGCGCGGGCGAAGCCGTTGATGGATCTGCTGGATTCTTTGACCCGCGCGATATTCAAGATTGTCAACATGCTGATGAAATTCGCGCCGCTGGGCGCTTTTGGGGGAATCGCCTTCACGGTAGGCAAGTACGGATTTGCCGCTCTCGGCCCTTTGTTGAAGCTGATCGCTCTGTTCTACCTGACTTGCACCGCCTTCGTGCTGATCGTCCTGGGAGCGATTGCCGCTGCCGCAGGCTTTGGCATTTTCAAGTTTCTTGCTTATATCCGGGAAGAAATCCTGATCGTCGTCGCCGTCAATGCCTCCGAGGCCGCCTTGCCCACGCTGATGGAGAAGCTGGAACGCCTGGGTTGCTCGCGGCCGCTCGTTGGCCTCGTCGTGCCATCCGGCTATATTTTCAACACCGACGGAACCGGGCTATACATGACGCTCGCGGCCTTGTTCGTTGCCCAAGCCACCAATACTCACTTGACGGCTATGCAGCAACTCACCATTTTTGCTGTCGCGACGCTCACTTCCAAAGGAGCCAGCGGCGTGTCAGGCGCGTCCTTTATCGCGCTGGTCGCAACTCTCACCGTCGTGCCCGCCATTCCCGTCGCCAGCATGGCCCTGCTGCTGGGAATCGAGCGCTTCATGAGCACCGGTCGCGCGCTGGTCAACATGATCGGCAATGGAATAGCCACGATCGTCGTCGCACGCTGGGAAAACGAATTGGACCGCCCCACCCTCAACCGCAATCTCATCGAACTCCGAGGAAGGGTCATCGAAGCACAATAGTTTCGCATTTTAAGGAGGCGCCATGCCGCGCATTAGGCCGATTGAAGATCACGAAGCTACGGAAACACAGCGTCTTTTGATCAACACGGCGGTCGCGAATGGCGCACCTGACCCGCTTTGCGCCCGCATTTACGTGCGCAGCGAAGCCGGGCGAAACTGGCTGCGTACCTGGAACGAACTCCTCAATGGCGGAATCTTGCCCGTTCCATTGAAAGAAATGGTCCGCGTACTGATCTCGATGAAGCATTTCTGCGGATACTGCTCAACGGTGCGCTCCAACATCGCGATCGACCGCGGTCTCACCGAAGAAAAGCTGCTCGCCACGATGGATTTTGAAAGTAGCAGCTTGTTTGACGAGCGGGAAAAGGCTGCTCTGCGGTTTGCAACTCGCTTCAAGCACAGCGACGACGGAATCGATTCGGACCAGGTCTACGACGATTTGAAAAAGCATTTCAGCGAAGAAGAAATTATCGAACTCGCTTTGCTGTGTGCGCAGACTGACGGCGTTGGCAAGTTTGCACGTTCGCTGAAGATGCGCACCTGGGAAGAGGCTTGCGAGCTACAGCCCAAGTTACGTCAACACCAGAAGGCCGGTCACAAGTCGACACAAGCAGGGGAGGCCGCGAAGACTTGAGTACGCTCAGTTCCGCCGCGCTGCGTGGTCGAGAATTGATTGTGCGGCATGCACAATGGGATTGTCCGACGCCTCGGCAACGTGTGGACGCGTCGGTAGCAGTTCGACCGCGAGAGTGCGCTACGACGCTTTGCGAGGAACCTTGCCGCCTTTCTTGCGCGCTTCGGAAAGCCCAATCGCAATCGCCTGTTTACGGCTCGTCACTTTGCCTCCCTTGCCGCCCTTGCCCGAGTGAAGGGTCCCCAGCTTTTCGCGGTGTAGGGCGCTCTTCACGCTTTTGCCCGCAGCCTTGCCGTACCTTGCCATAGCATCCTCCTCTCATTCAGTTTTTTGAGCCTAGGACCCGAGGATCACGCGTTCGACTTTGCGCGCGCCGATGCGTCTGCCCTATACGAGCGCACACACTCGTTCACTTATTTCTGCGCAGCGTCCTTGGCCATTCCATGTGGCCCTTGAATCTTTCCCAGCAGCTGGTCTTGCCGCCCGTTTGTGGCAGTGAGAGCATCGTCGCTTAATCTACTTCACTTTTCTACGATTTGTCCCACCGACTGCTTTCACTTGCCTGCGATTTGGTCCGAGCTTATCAGCAGCCTCCTTTCGAGGTGGATAGATAATCGCGAAGGTATGATGACCTCGGAATCCTCGATGTGGGATACCGTACAACATGTACGCGAACTGGCATCCCGCAGTAGGGTTCGCCCTCTATAGCGCGCCACGCCTGGCGCAGCGCGCGGAAGTTTAAGCGCGCCTCCAAGCTTCCAAGTCATATCGCGCGAATGCTGGAACGCGATCGCTCTGCACCGCCTTGGCCTGATCCAGCGACCAACGGAGTACTGCAATTATCAGGGTTGGCTACAGGGTTTGCTTGATGGCCACGGGAATCGGGAGAGCCTACTCTTAGGCTGTAACCCGCGAAAGTCCGGATTCGAGAATAGGGGAATTGGGCCGAATTGGGGCGGGCGGGGCTTTCGGTTGCTCGCCACGGCTGGCACCGTGAGGAAAACAAATGCTGCTACTGGTCCTGGCGATTGTTTTGTTACTGGCATTGGTCGGAAGTCTGCCAACGTGGCCGCATAGCAGGGGATGGGGCTATTACCCGAGCGGAGGGATCAGCCTGGTGCTAATCGCGCTGTTGCTACTTTTCCTGATGGGTCCGCTCTAGAAGGACGCGCCTGGGCGGTTTGAATGCCGAGCGTCCCGGAGGTGTATGACGGCCCGACCGCTGCGGCGCCGGGCAAGGCAGTGATTGGAAGGCAAGACGTTAAGTTTCGGGGCTCGCCGCTAAAACCGTGACGGCATTCGCGCCGTGAGCGTCCGAAGCAAGAATCGCCGAGCCTGGTGCGCTTCAAATTATGTCCTCACTTTCCGTGGCACACGATCTGGCGCTCCTTAAAGCAATTTCCCCAAATGCATCGAAAGCTAACAGTCAAGAAACGGGGCGGGCACACGCAATATTCCCTCGGCCGACGCTCCGTTAACGCCTTTGTTCCGTGTGGCGGGCGGGGATTTCGGCGTCTCTAATCGGAAGAGACGCCTACTTTTTTCAGATTTTTGGCCGCAGGAACGGCAACGGGTTTGACGCGCTCGCGATAGTTGTTGCGCGCGTTGCGCCAATTGACGCTGGGCAGGATCAGGGAAGCGTCAATACGGTCGCGATATTGCACGGCGACTTTCAGGAGCGAATCCAGCATGGCGTCGGAAAGAAGATGCGGCTGGAGGCCCAAGTCAATCAGCTTGGAGTGCTTGGCGTTGTAATAGTGATCTTCCGCTTCGACGCGTGGATCGGGCAGGTGACTAATCTCGACGTCCAGGCCAATTTTCTTTGCGGCGGCGTGCACGATGCCGGCGATGTCCAGGATGGAAAAGCTCTCGGTGAACTGATTGTAAACGCGGCACTCGTGGCGCGCGGCGGGATTTTGGCAGGCGATTTCAATGCAGCGAACGGTATCGCGAATATCGAGGAAGCCGCGACGCTGACCGCCTTTGCCATAGACGGTGAGAGGGTGCCCGATGACCGCTTCGACGCAGAAGCGGTTGAGTACGGTGCCGAACACTTCGTCGTAATCGAAACGATTGATGAGCGCCTCGTCGAGGGAGACTTCGTCGGTGATGGTGCCGTAAACGACGCCTTGATTGAGATCCGTGGCGCGCAGGCCCCAGATCTTGCAGGCGAACATGATGTTGTGACTGTCATGCACTTTCGAGAGGTGGTAGAAGGAACCGGGCTGCTTGGGAAATGGGAGCACGTCCTTGCGGCCATTGTGCTCGATGGCGATGTAGCCTTCTTCGATATCAATGTTGGGCGTGCCGTACTCACCCATGGTGCCGAGCTTAACCAGGTGGCAGTCGGGCTGGAACTCCCGGAGCGCGAAGAGCAGATTCAGCGTACCGACGACATTGTTGACCTGAGTGAAAACCGCGTGGCCGCGATCAATCATGGAATAAGGAGCCGAGCGCTGTTCGGCGAAATGAACCACGGCCTCTGGCTCGAAATCTTTGATCATGGTGCTCAGGAATTCGAAGTCGGTAATATCGCCGACGTAGGATTCGATGGTTAGGCCAGTAAGGCGATGCCATGCGCGGAGGCGATCTGCCAGCGGGCGGATGGGGGTGAGAGTTTGGGCACCCAGCTCGTGGTCCCATTGGCGGCGGACGAAATTGTCCACGATGGCTACGTCGTGACCTTGCTTGGATAAATACAGGGCGGTCGCCCAGCCGCAGTATCCATCGCCACCAAGCACAGCAATCTTCATAAGCCCTCCGCTCCACATCCCATTTTTGTTTGAACACTGCCACAGGGTGCTGACTGGCCCTGGCAGCAGAGATGATCGGCCCCAGCCAATCAGCCATGTATCTTACCGTTCCCTGCGACATCTTGCGAGTGGGGAAAGCGATTCTTGCGGACTTTTGATGAAGGCAAAAGCTTTAACGCAGGGTTCGCAGAGGCGACGCGGTTAAGGGGGCGCAGAGAAAAGTCGCGGCAAGGGGCACATCTCCTAAACCTTGCACCGGCCTTTCAACTGAGAACCATGGCTCCTGGAGACTCCTGGATGGCGGGCGCAGATTCGCGTCCGGCTCAGGGAGGACGGAGCCGGACAGGGAGTGATTGGTCAGCAAAAGCTTGCCACCGCTGCGCAGGACGATGTTGAGATTCGTGGCGCCTACCAGGTTCTCGATGCGGGGCAAGCTGGTCTGCGGAACGATCAGGTAATACCTAGCGGGCCTGACCCACAAGGACGCGAATTTTGCATCGTCAATGAAGACATCCGGGACGCCCGGCGCGTTCGAACCGTACTCAAGATTTTGCGCGCGTCCGTTCAAAAGCAACCCGGTACGGTCTGTGTAGAAATAAACCGACGACTGCGGATAGTAGTGACGCTCGGTGATTAAAGTGCCATCGGGAGACTTGAGCAACGCCTCCGCCAGAGGCCGCGAAGAAAGGTAGGGGTCGAAGACCACCATAGCCAAGCGAGCAGCGTGGAAGAAGAGCACCATCATGAGGGCCGAAGCTAGAAAAGCGCGGAGCCCCGCGGCGCGAAAGTTTCCCAGCGCGCCGAAAAGAAAGGCGATGGCGGCGATGAGCAGAGGCGTCCGCAAATAGGCGAAGGACGGAAGCGTGAGGTCCAGCATGTGTCCGAGTGAAAGATTGTACACGCCGGGGTGGCGAGACAAAGCCGAGGAAATATCGCCCGGAGCAGGCAAGTTGCGCACATTCCAATAAATGGCGAGGGCGGCGATAGCGGCGAGGGCGGTGATGACGGCGAGCACGCGGGTTCCGCGACGCACCCAGGGACTGTCCGTGGCCATCGCGGAACCCAAGAGCAACGCCAGCGCGGGATAGCACGGCATCGAATAATATTCCTGGGTTGTGGAAAAAGTGAAAAATACGAGTATGAATCCGAGCCAGCACAGAGAAAGGAGACGCGCCTGGCCGGCGCGGTCCACCGGCTTGAAGGAGAGTTTAACGACAGCTGGGAAGTAAACGCTCCAAGGAAACAGCCAGATCAAATGAAAGAGCCAAAAATAGAGGCGTGGGACGGTGTTGTAGTCGCGGGGATAGCGCAGATTGAGAAAGCGGAGCAGCTGCTCGTTGATGAAAAAGAACCACAGGAAACCGTGGTAGGAACGGGGACCGCTGTGCAGGGTGAATGCGAAATAGGGCGGATTGCGCAGGGTTGCAAGGATGTGCCAGGGCGCGGCAATCAGCACGATGATAAGCGCACCACTGAAGGGACGAAGCCGCTTCCAAACCTTAAGGTGAAAGAGTTGGCGAGTGAGAAGAAGATAGACAATCGCTGCGCCGACGGGAAAGACGACGGCGATCAAACTCTTCAGGAGAAGCCCGGCGGCGAGAGAGGCTGCGAAAATGAAAGCCCACAATCGCGGGTGAGGCTCTTCGTCATCAATTGCGCGCAGAAACGCCCACATGGCCAGGGCGGTGGTAAAGGTCAGCGTGACGTCTGGAATCAACACTCGAGTGAATAGAAACAGCCCGACACAGGTGGCGATACATAAGCCCGCGTAGAATCCCGCGCGTTTTCCAAAGGCCCATATGCCAAACGCAGCCGTTACCCAGCAAAGAGCCAGCGCGGAGAGCGCAATGGGAATGCGCGCGGACCAGTCATGCACGCCGAAAACCTTGTACGAGACCGCAATGGCCCAGTAGGGAAGCGGAGGTTTTTCGAGATAGGCGACGCCATCGAGACGAGCCGTGACCCAATCGCCGGAGACGAGCATGTTGCGAGCGATCTGAGCTTGCACGGAGTCCACGTCGTCCATGAGAGACGGCGGAGAGACGATGCAGCCCACATAAATCGCGCCGGCAAAAAGTAAAACGATTAAGTAGAGATACCAGTTCTTTCCGGGGCCGAATAACGACTGGCCGGGGAGGGTGTTGCCTGAATCCGCCATTCTTTCATCCATAAGAAGAGAATCAGCAAGCCCCACAGGTGATAGCCGAAATTGGCACGCCGTTCCATGTGGGCCTGTAGAAGAGATTGAACTGCTTTCGATTGAAAAAGACCGGGATGCTCGGCGAGGCCGGCATTCACGGTGTCCGTCAGCAAGCTGCGCAGAGGCCCACGCAGCCATTGATGCGCGGGAATATCGAAGCCGACCTTCTTGCGTTGGAGCACCGCGGGGGGCAGTTTATCCTGCATCAGTTGCTTCAAAATGAATTTCTGGCGCGATCCCCGGATTTTCAGCGACGCCGGCAAAGTCGCGGCGAATTCCACGATGCGGTGATCCAGGAACGGGGGGCGAACCTCGACGGAGTGGGCCATGCTGATGCGGTCAACCTTCGTCAAAATATCGCCCGGAAGATAATATTTCTGGTCGAACCACAGATAAGGAGCGAGTGGGTCCGCAGAATTGAGCTTGGCGCGCAACTCGGCGAGAATTGCGTCTAACGCTGGAGGCAGAGGGGTTTGCAGCAGGGACCGCTTCCCGGCATCGGAGAATGTGCCGTTCCAGAAGGCGTGGGCGCGCTCGGGCGCCATGAGGCTGCCTTCCAGAAACCGTTTCAGTTTGTATTCGAAGCTGATCTTGTCATCGGAAACGGGCCAGTGGCCGATTGCCTGGATTGCGAGGCGCGCGACGGAAGATGGCAGATGGCGAGAGCGTTGCGCCAAAGCGTTGGCGCGGTAGGTCAGGTAGCCGCCAAACAGCTCGTCGGCGCCTTCCCCGCTGAGCGCGACCGTGGTACTGCGTTTGCACATCTTCGAGAGGAACCAGACGGGAAGAGCGCCGGCATCGGCGGTGGGCTCGTCGGAGTAGTAGGCAAACTCCTGGATGGCGCCGGCGAGATCGGCTTCAGGCGTCAGATCCAATTCCTCGTGCTCGGTCTGATAGTGGTCCACCACCTGACGGATATAGGCGCTCTCATCGAAACTGCGGCCGCGAAACGAGATGGAGAAAGTCTTGAGGCGCGAAGTCGAGGCTTGCGCCGCATAATGCAGGATCGTGGATGAATCCACGCCTCCGCTGAGCCACACGCCGAGAGGGACGTCGGAGAGCAAGTGCTCGCGAGTGGATTGCTGGAGCAGCGAATCGAGCTGTTCCTTCGCGGAATCGAGAGTCCAGTTGCGCGGAGACTCGAACGGCAACTGCCAATAGCAATCCGACTGAACCTTTCCGTCGCGCCATTCCAGCCAGTGTCCCGGCGGAAGCTTTTCGATTCCTTCCACCAGCGTCCAGGGGCACGGGACGTAGTTGAGAGATAAATAGCAATCGAGACCGGCCAGGCTCAGGTGCCGTTCGACTTCCGGGTGAATGAAAAGCGCCTTCAGTTCCGAGCCGAACAAGAGATCCTGGCCGAGACGGGCGAGGTAGAGCGGCTTGATGCCCAGGCGGTCGCGTGCGAGGACTAAGCGGCGGGCGGATTCCGTCCACAGCGCAATTGCGAACATACCCCGCAAGCGGGAAAAGCAGCGCGTATCCCATTCGAGAAAGGCGTGCAGGATGGTTTCGGTGTCCGAGTGCGATCGGAAGCGATGGCCCAGCGTTTCCAGTTCGGCGCGCAATTCCAAGTGATTATAAATTTCACCATTGAAGACGATTACCGCGTCGCCGTTTTGCGCAATGATCGGCTGGTCGCCGCCTTCAAGGTCAATGATTTTCAGTCGCGTAGCACCCAGGGAGCACAATTGAGACTGGAAGACGCCCTGCTGGTCCGGCCCGCGATGAACGAGGGTCGCCGCAGCGCGCCGGATGCGATCCGAATCAGGCGACCAATTCTTATGCGTAAAACCAGCGATACCGCACAAATCCATGCACCTCAGTGGCTCGATTTAATCAATCCTAGCTATACTCTTTGACAGCGTCCAGAACATAGATTCAGTAGGCGGATTCCGGGTTGGGCGCGGGCGTCCGCGACCGAGTTATGCCCGTGCGACTCTTGCGCGGCGATGCTACTTCCTGCCGAGGAAAACCAGCGTGACACCGATGCAGACCAGGAGAACCCCGAGCCAGCGCCTACGCGAGACGCGTTCGCCAAGAAATACCTGGCCTCCCAACGCTCCGGCGGCGTAGCTCAGGGCCGTAACCGGCACGACGAAGCTGACGTTCTCCATGGACAGAGCTCCCAACAGCGAGAAGAAGGCAACGGCCATCAACGCGACGCCGAGCCACATCCAGGGGACTTGAATGGCGCGTAACATGACGCGCAGCAGCGCGCTGGGGCGGAAATCGTGCACCTCGCCGATGGTTTTCATCGCGCGAGTGACGCAGAGCTCGCCGGAGGTGCCGGCGCTGACAATCAGAAGCAGCAGCACACTTTCCCAAGCCATCAGTTGTGCTCCGTGGTGCGCGGCGGCGTGTGGCCCACAACCAATACGCCCAGACATACGACGCAGACACCGGCCCAATGAGTTGCAGAAACCCGTTCCTTCAAAACAAAGTGCCCGAGCAAGGCTACCACGCCGTAGGACACCGAGGAGGCGGGCTGAACGAAACTATAATCGGCCCAAGATAGAACCAGGAGATAAGCCACGAACATCATCAATAGGAATGAAATGCCTATCCAAATGAAGGGAGTTTCGAAGACCTGAACGGCTACGCGCAACAGGTCCGCGGGATGACGCACGGCAATGCCGCCGACACTTTTCATCCCCTTAGCGAGAGAAACGTTGCCCAGCGGGCCGAACAATATCATAAGGAATATCATCACGAACGTTTTCAGGTGCAAGCCGGCCGAGGACTTCATGCGGTGCAAAATCCGCTGGCCGCGCTGGAGGGGAACCCGCCGGCGAGCAGGGCGCAATGATGCGGCGCAACCATAGTGGATAGATGCAAATTGATTGTCATGGTATGCGATTTATTTTACTCGATTTTCCAAAAAAGCAAAAATGGCGATTCCCGCGAAGGGCGATGATTTCTTTGCGCGGAGATCGCAAACGAATGCAACAGGCGCCCACGGCGTGAATTGCGGGAGATGCTTCAACGCGAGACACGCGACGCGCTGCGAGCGGCGACGGCGGTGAGCTTCCCTTCGCGAAGATAATAATCCAGACCGCGCCAACGGATGGTCCGACGACCAAAACTGACGAGCCAGATCGCGAAAGCCGTGGCGTCCCACAACGGAATCAGCGCCATTTTCTTCCAAAGACCCGACTGCTTCATTCCCCATACGCCGATCAGCCACGTCATGGCAACGCGCAGCAAAAAATAAAGGCCGAGATAAGCGATGGCGACCCTCGCGGTAGGATGGACGGCGATAGCAACGAGCGACCACGGCAATCCCCAAGTGAAGATCAGACCCAGATGGCCCCAGGGCCGCATCAAACGCATCACCGTCATCCAGCGAAGGCGTTTGTAAAGAAGCTCGCGCAGGGAATCATAATCCGCGACGGATTGCACTACGTAGGGCAGCAACTTGACTTCATAGCCTTGCTCCGCGACCAACCGGCCGGCATACACGTCGTCCGCCGGGCGGTCCTCGATTGTTTGGTAGCCGCCGTAGCCGTCAATCGCTTGGCGGGTGGTGACGATGGTTTGCCCGAAGGTAAACTTCACGCCGTCGAGTTGCCAGGCGACCATTACTCCTGCGAAAAAGTCGGAAATCATACCGATGGATTGCAGCTCTTGGGTCAGGTTCTTTTCTTCGGTAGAAGCGTAAAGGCAAGTGGCCGCGCCCACATGCGGATCCCGAAAGGGAGCGATGACGGTGCGTAGATAATCGGGCCGGACGCGCACATCGCTATCTGTAATTACGAAGTAATCGTACTCGGCTTCGCTGACCAGGCGAGTGAGGCGCGCCACTTTGTCGTTGACCGCATTGCGCCCGGAACCAAAGAGCACACGGATGCGGCGGTGTGGAAAATCACGGATCAGTTTCTCAAGAACCGGAACTGTGGGATCGTCTTCATCCACGCAAAACACTACTTCATAATCCGGATAATCCTGGCGGCAGAAGCTGGCGTAATTGTCGTACGCGTCTTCGTCCAAGCCCTTCACCGGCTTCAGACAGCTTATGGGCGGCGCGAAATCCGCGTTGGGGCCGCATTCCGGAGCCTCCGATCGGAAGTAACGAATGGTGCTGTAAAGGGAGAGCAGATAGTAAATAAAGGGAATGGCTGCCAGCGCCAGCAGGAAGTATGGGATAAACGTCAAAATCCTCTCACCTCGCAAAGAACAGACGACATCGCGCAGCGCATCTAGCCGCCCAATCTCGTTCACGCAAAATTTCAGGTAGATTAAAAAAAGGCCGGGTCCGGAACGCAGCTGGCGGCGACCGCTCTCGAATACATGGAATTCGGCGCTGGCGCAACCCTGCAGACGCTCGCGAAAAATCTTAACATGAAATTGGTCAATGAAGGCCGCCAAGCCGGCTGGGCTGTTGCAATCGCACTGGAAGGGGGCGCTGCCAGTTCTATTTGACAGAGGGGAGTATCGAGGTCGGAGGGCTCGACGCGCAGTTCTGGTAATATGCCTGTAACACGATGTCGTTACCATCTCCGGCAGCAAGACAGGTATGGCGAACAACGAACTAACGGACCCACAATACTTCTTCAACCGGCACCATTCGTGGATGCAGTTCAATGAACGAGTGCTGGAAGAGGCACGCGACGAGAGAAACCCGCTGCTCGAGAGGGTGAAGTTTTTGGCGATCACCGCGAGCAATCTGGACGAATTCGTGGAAGTGCGCGTAGCGGGCATCCTGCAGCAAGTCGAGCACGGAAACCAGGAGGCAGGACCGGATGGGCGCCCGCCCGCCGAAGTCTTGAAGGAACTCGCGGAGAAAATCCATCTTTTCGTAAGATCGCAATATGACTGTTGGCGAGAGGAACTGCTTCCCGCGCTGGCGGAGGAATCGGTGCGCGTGGTAGGTTTGAAGAAGTTGGGTCCGGCCGCACGCGCACACATTGAGGATTTCTACACAAAGGCGGCGGAACCGCTGCTGACGCCGGTGACGGTGGATCCGACGCATCCTTTCCCGCACGTTTTGAACAAAGCGCTGTGCCTGGCGTTCTTACTGCGGCGCAAGCGCCGCGGTTCGCAGACTTATCTGGGAGTTGTGACGGTTCCGCGCGCGCTGCCGCGCCTGGTGCTGCTTCCCAGAAGAGACGGCATCGTGGAGTACGTGTTCCTGTCCGACGTGATCCAGGCCTTCGCGGACCGGTTGTATCACGGCTACGAGGTACTCTCCGCAGCTGGGTTTCGCGTGACGCGCAACAGCAATCTATATCTGGAAGAGGAAGAATCGCGGAGCATCATGGATACGGTGGACGCGCAATTGCACCGTCGGCGCAAGGGCGAAGCGGTGCGGCTGGAGATTGAGGCCAGCGCGAACCAGGAAATTATTGACCGGCTCGTGGTAAATTTTCGCCTGGCGCCCTGGCAGACGTTCCGCGTGGATGGGCCTCCTAACCTCACGCGCATCTCCTATCTGTACGACCAGGTTCCGCGTCCGGATTTGAAATTCCGCCCGTTCGTGCCGCGGGAACTGGCGCTGAAGCCCGGCGCGACCTCGCTCTTTGAAATGATCCGCAAGCGCGATTTGCTGCTGCACCACCCGTATGATTCGTATTCCGCCGTGGTGCGGCTCATCGAGAGCGCGGCGAAAGACCCAGACGTGCTTTCGATCAAGCAAACGCTGTACCGTACCAGCGAGAATTCACCGATCGTGCGGGCGCTCATCGAAGCTGCTGCCAAGAAAGAGGTGGCTGTGGTGGTGGAGCTGAAAGCGCGGTTTGATGAAGCTTCCAACATCCGCTGGGCGCGCAATTTGCAGGAAGCGGGAGTGCAGGTGTTTCACGGGGTCGTGGGACTGAAGACGCATTGTAAGCTTGCGCTGATTGCACGTCGCGAAACCGACGGGCAGATTCGACGCTACGCACATTTGGGCACGGGGAATTACAATCCTTCAACCGCGCGCTTTTACACCGACCTGAGCCTGCTGACCAGCGACCCGCACATCACGCGTTCCGTGCATCACGTGTTCAATTACCTGACGGCGTATTCCGAGCGGCCCAATTATCACCCACTGTTCGTCGCGCCGCTGAATCTGGGGAAGAGCTGCCTGAACCTGATCGAGCGCGAGACGGCACATGCGAAAGCGGGCCGGCCCGCGTTTATTTTCGCAAAGATAAATGCCCTGCTCGACGAAAAGACGATCCTGGCGTTGTATCGGGCGTCGCAGGCGGGAGTGCAGATTGAGCTAGTGGTGCGCGGAGCCTGCGCGCTGCGGCCGGGCGTGCGCGGGATCAGCAGCCGCATCCGCGTGCGCAGCGTGATTGGGCGTTTTCTGGAGCACAGCCGCATTTTTGCCTTCGGGAACGGCGGGAAGACGGAGCTGTATCTGGGCAGCGCAGATTGGATGCACCGGAATATTTACGAGCGCGTGGAGGTGATGTTCCACCTGCACAATCCCGAACTGTGCGAGCAGGTGATCGGCCAAGTGATCGAGCCGTATCTGGCGGATACCGAAAAGACGCGCGTGTTGCTCGCAGACGGGCGATACGTCCGCGCCGGAGAGGTCGGCGCGTCGGCGCGTTCGCGGAACGGTTTGCGATTCAACGCGCAGGAATTCCTGATTGGCCTGGCGGAAGGAAGAGAGGCGCTCGCTGAATTACCGCGCACGCCGGGATTCGTGAAGCGTGCGCGCGCTGATTAGCGCACCGTTGGCCGCCTCGCGTTGAGCGAGGTGCGAAACTCTCCCCGGCGTCCCCAGGCATCCAGAATTGGGGTGGATCTGTCATCCTTCGTTGAGCTGCGCTACGCACCGAACTTTCCCAAGAGCTGCAAACTTTCGCCGTATAATTGCAGCCCATGGAAGAGCGATTTCAGGCCATCGTGAATTGGCTGCTGGGACCCGAGCCAATCACCCAAAAGAGGCCCGGTCACTTGTGGCCGCGATGGATTTTCCTGCGTGCGCTCGGGCTCATTTACTTTTCCGCGTTTTACTCCCTGCTCTTCCAGATCAAAGGACTCATCGGCCCCAACGGAATTCTGCCCGCGGCTGACTACCTGAAGGCGGCCGAAGCCGCGCTGCACGCGCAGAGCTACTGGTCCGTGCCGACCTTGCTGTGGTTCAGCGCGAGCAACGGCGCCTTGATGACGCTGTGCTGGGTGGGCCTGATCGCATCGCTACTCGTGGTGTTGAATCTGTGGCCGCGCGCATCGCTGCTGCTTGGCTTTCTGTGCTTCGTTTCGTTTGTCACCGCCGCGCGCGACTTTTCCGGATATCAATCGGATGGAATGCTGCTGGAGGCGGGATTCATTGCTCTATTTTTCGCTCCGCCGGGCTTGCGGCCGGGCCTCGGGCGAGACAGCCCGCCATCGCGCGCAAGCCTTTTCCTGCTGCAGTGGGAATGGTTTCGCATCTATTTCGAATCCGGGGTAGCGAAAATCGCGAGCGGCGACCCGGCGTGGCGGCAATTCACCGCGATGGACGATTATTACCAGAATGGCCCGCTGCCGACGTGGATCGGATGGTACGTCCAGCACCTGCCGCACTGGTTCCACGCATCGGCGACGATCTATACGCTGATGACGGAGCTGCTGATCGTATGGATGCTCTTTCTGCCGCGGCCGTTTCGCATCGCGTGTTTCTGCATTGTGACGCCGTTCGAAATTTCCATTATCTTGACCGCGAATTATACGTTCTTGAACTACCTGGTGCTGTTGCTGGGCGTGCTGCTGCTCGACGACCGGCTGCTGGAATGGATTCTGCCGAGGAGAATCCGCGAGCTGATCGGCGGCAAGAACGAGCTGGGCGCGCGGATTCCCGCGAGGGCCATGGAGAGCGCGGCGACGGGCGCAGCGGAAAGCCGAATCGCTCGCGCGAAATGGCGCGAGCGCTTTACTCCCCTGCGCAGGACTTTTGCCGGACTGTGCCTTGGAATGGTTTTCTATGCCACGACGGCGCAGTTGCTGTGGATGTTCGTGCCATCGCTGCCTTTGCCCGAAGCGCCGGTGCGGGCGCTGGATCCGTTTCGCATTGCGAATACCTATGGACTGTTTGCGGTGATGACTCACGAACGACGAGAAATCGAGTTTCAGGGAACACTGGACGGTAAGACCTGGATCGCCTATCCATTTCGCTACAAACCGCAGGCGATTGATAAAGCTCCGGGAATTTACGCACCGTATCAGCCGCGGTTTGAATGGAACCTGTGGTTCGCGTCGCTGGACTCGTGGCAACAATCGCGCTTTGTAATCTGGACGGAAGAACGCCTGCTGAAAAACGATCCCGACGTCCTGGCGCTTTTCGCCGGCAATCCATTCGCGAATGCCGCGCCGCGCGAAGTGCGCACCGTCATTTATCAGTACTGGTTCACGGATATGCGGACAAAACGCGAGACCGGAAACTGGTGGAGGCGGCAGGAATTGGGGCAATACGCTCCGGCGCTGGAGCGCGAGCCGGACGGCAAAATCGTCGTGCTTGACTTGGACCGAGAGACCGTCCAACCGTGAATCGTCTGCGCAATGAAAAACGGCGCAGCGACGCAAAATCAGCTTTTGCTACGGGCGCGCAAATCCGCTAGCCTGTCCGGGACCGCATGACGCCCAGCAAACGCCATTCCGATGAACCAAGAGAAGCCGCGACAGCGGACGAAGTCAGTCCGGACCTGGTCCTCGCCCACCTCGCGACGCTATCGCAACCCGCCAGCATTCGGCACATCGCGCACGGCATGGGACTGAAGCATCGCGGCCGGCGCTATTTGCCGCGAGTGCTTCAGAAACTGAAAAAGCATGGCCAGGTGGAAGAAACTCAGGGCGGGAGATTCCGGCTGGCTGGTACAAAGCACGCGAAAAAGGAAGCCGCAGGGCGCGCAGCGGCCGCTAAGCGAACCAGCGCGGCAAGCGCGGCCACGAACACTGCGTCGTTTGTAGCGGAAACCCCAGGGCCCGGGATGGCTGCAGGTCCGGGCGCTGCGAGCGGTTCGACAGGTGCCACGCCAAATTTCACGTCAGTCGCCCCTGCGGGGCGCGGACGAGATCCCAATCTTGTCTCCGGGCGCATTGTGGCGCATCGCGATGGTTACGCATTTCTGGTGCCCGATGCGCCGATGCCGCGCGTCGAAGGAGATTTGTTCATCGGGCGTGACGGCCTGGGTGACGCCATGCACGGAGATCGTGTGTTGGCGCGGATCGAACGCAGACGCGCCGACGGCCGTGCGGAAGGCCGCGTGGTGCAGATCGTGGAGCGCGAGCATCCGACGGTCGTAGGATTGTTCCGCTACGGGCCACACGGCAACGTGGTGCTGCCCTACGATGTGCGCATTCTCCACGAAGTGATCATTCCACCGGGCGCGGAGTTGACACCCGCCTTGCGCAAAAAGGCGCTAGCAGCAGGCGGCGATGCAGCCGCGAGCGGCCGAACGCGGTATGCGGAGCTCGATGGCGCGGTGGTCAACGTGGAGATCACGCGTTTCCCCAAAGGCGGACTCGCTCCCGCCGGACGCGTGATTGAAATACTTGGACGGCCCGGCGAAATCGGCGTGGACGTCGAAATCATCATTCGCAAGCATCACTTGCCAAACATTTTTCCGGAGGAAGTGCAGGGGGAAGCGCGAGCAACGCAGCCGCAGGTGACGGAGAGCGACGTGGCGGGACGACGCGATTTCCGGCACTTGCCAATCGTGACGATTGACGGTGAAACGGCGCGAGACTTCGATGATGCGGTGCATGTGGCGGCGCTGCCGAATGGGCACTACGAATTGCAGGTGCATATCGCCGACGTGGCGCATTACGTGCAGCGGGGTTCGGGGCTGGATCGAGAGGCGCGGCTGCGCGGCACGTCCGTCTATTTTCCGAATCGCGCGGTGCCGATGCTGCCAGAGGAGCTTTCCAACGGGATCTGCTCGCTAAATCCGAAGGTGGATCGGCTGGTGATGAGTGTGGTGATGGAGCTGGACGGAGCGGCGCAATTGCTGCATGCGGACTTCTTTCAGGGCGTAATTCGTTCCGTCGAGCGGATGACGTACACCAACGTCAACAAGGTGATCGAGGGTGATCCGGAAATGAGCGCACGCTACGCGCCGCTGGCGAGCGAGTTCCGGACAATGAAGGAACTGGCGCTGCTGCTGAACAAGCGGCGCAGCGCGCGGGGGTCCATTGATTTCGACCTCCCGGAGCCCATAATCGAATTTGACGCTGAGGGGCGCATGCTCAGCATCGTGCGCAGCGAACGAAACATTGCCCATCGCCTGATCGAGGAGTTCATGTTAGCGGCTAATGAAGCGGTGGCTGAATATCTGGAAAAGCGAGGGGTCGCATCGCTGCATCGCGTGCACGAAAAGCCCGATCCCAAAAAGGTTCTGGAGTTCGAGGAACTGGCGCACGCTTTCGGCTATTCGCTGGGCGTGGAGGACTTGGCGGAACGGCGGGTGACCGTGCGGCACGGCCGCTCGCGGCCGCAGGCGCGCGAGGGCCGCGGCGGCGGGCGCGGACGCATGCGGCCGATGAGCGTCACCATGCCGGCAGCGGAAGAGGTGGACATCCGCCCGCAGCATTATCAACGGCTCACAGCGAAGATCGCGGGCAAGCCTGAGGAGCGGATTCTCTCCTACCTCATGCTGCGTTCGCTGAAGCAGGCGCGCTACGCTGTGGATGTGCTGGGCCATTTCGCACTGGCGACCAAAGAGTACACGCATTTCACTTCCCCGATCCGGCGCTACCCGGACTTGATCGTTCACCGGGCGCTGAAATGGGCTTTGGAAAATCCAGACGTTCCGCCGGTGCGAGCGCACGCATCGAACGCCCGCCCTGGACAGGAGGAAACGGTGGCGACGCTGGGACCTTATCGCCGGGTGGAGCTGCAGGACATTGCGTCCGAAAGCTCGGAAGCCGAGCGACGCGCGGACGCGGCAGAGCGCGAACTGATGGAATGGAAGACGGCGCAATTCATGGAAAGCCACCTGGGCGAGGAATATCACGCCCTGATTATTTCTGTGCAGAAGTTCGGCTTCTTCGTCGAGCTGGTGGAGATTTTTGTGGAGGGCCTGGTGAGCATTGACCGGCTGGAGGAATTCACCGGGCAACGGTGCATGTATCGGGACCGTGACCACACGATCGTTTGCGAACCGTATCGCGGAACACGCGGCGGCGGTGCGAGAAGGAATTTCCGGCTCGGAGACCGGGTGCGCGTGCGGGCGGAGCGAATTGATCCCTTCCGGCATCGCGTGGAATTCTCGGTCATCGAGGGCAGTCCGGACGGAACGGAATAGTTCGCCGGAGGCAGAAACAATGAAGGCACGGCAATGCCCCAATTGCGGAGCAATTCTTCTTGCGCGAACGGTTGCAGCCGATTCGTATGACCTGGCCTGCGCGAACTGCCAAAAACTGCTGGAAATCTCCGAGTACAGTAGAAATATGGCGGGATTCGCGGGCATCGCTGCCGGGGCAATCGCTTGGTGGATCGCGTCGCTGCGATTCGCGAGGCAGCCCGGGGCGCTGGGCTGGATCCTGCCCGTATTTCTAAGTTATTTAGTAGCCAGCGCGGTCGCAGCGTTGGCATTGATGCTTGAGGCCCAGCTGCAATTGAGGCCCGGCGATTCCACCGAAGCCACCGCGGCGGTTAACCCTCCGATATCGCATTAATAACAAAGGATGACTTATTAATTGATTAGCATATACTGCCGTGAACGTGCGGAGGTTTTATTGCGCACGGATCCGGTGAGGCGAAATGGCGCGGTACGCTGATCTTATAGGCAGACGTGTGGAAGTGCATTATCGGACCGGTAGCTTGCAGCTCTCGACGATTGGTGCGCTGGTGTCCGACACCGGCAAGGCAATTTTTGTGCAACAGCATTTGTCGGCGGCGGGAAAAGAAAACACCATGCGCCTGGAAATTCCGTATTCCCACGTGCTACGAGTCGCCGAAATACAGGACGAACCTGTCCGCTCCCGGACGACACCAAAGCCCGCGAAGAAACAATAGTCCAGCGACAGCTCCCCACAGATCTTCTCGTCGGCCCCGAAACAAAATGAGCTTAAGAAGCGCATTTGCGCCTTTGCGCGAGGATGTGCTTGTATTGGTCTGGAGGCAATCATGAGACCGACTGTCGGATTGATCGGTTTGGGGCTGATGGGCAGGCCGATGGGGCGCAATTTGCTGAAGGCGGGATTCCCTCTGGTGGTATGGAACCGGACAGCGGCGCGAGCGAAAGAGCTGGTAAGCGAGGGCGCCAAGCTCGCGGAAAGTCCGCGCGAGACGGCAACAGCGGCCGATGTGCTAATTACGATCGTAAGCGATCCGCCCGCGCTGGAGGAAGTATTGTGGGGCCCCCAAGGCGCGATGGAAGGATTGCGGCGCGGAAGCGCATATCTCGATTCGAGCACAATTTCTCCGGAACTTGCCCGCCGCACGGCTGCGGCGTGCGCCGAACGAGGAGTGGATTTTCTGGATGCGCCGGTGACCGGCGGCGACTGGGGAGCCAAGAAGGGCGAACTGGTGTTCATGATTGGCGGAAGAGCCGAAGTGCTGGAACGCGTAAGACCGGTGCTTGAGGTCTTGGGAAAGAACTTTTTTCTGCTCGGGCCAAACGGTGCGGGTCAGACCGTGAAGCTCGCGATGAATTTGATTTTGGCGCTGGAAGTGGACGCACTCGCGGAGGCGCTGGCGCTCACTACTGCTGGCGGAGTTCCGGGTGAGCGGCTGATCGAAGTGCTGCAATCCAGCATGGCGCGAGCGGGGGTTCTGGACGTAAAGGCGCCGCTGATGTTGAAGGAAGAATATGCGCCGAGCTTTCCGTTACGGCTGATGCACAAGGATATACGCCTGGCGCTGGAGCTGGCACGGCAGCAAGGCATTAACTTGCCCGCCGCGACTGCTGCCTTTGGCACGTACAGCGCAGTGAAAGATACGTCAACGGACGACCCGGATTATGCGGCTGTGGCCCGCTTTTGGCGCAAGACCGCACACTAGCCCGATTCTCCGGAAGAGTACCGAAGTCAGGGCTTGGCGTTCGCAGGGAAGAAAGCCAGAGGCAGATCCCGCGAGGTGCGCAGGCCAGCGTTGGCTGCCAGGATTGCGGGAATGGAGTTCACCACAACGGCCGCGGTGGCGATGTCGCCGTGCGTCCCGCCGGGAATGGTCAGTGTGAGAGGAGGGTCACCCTTCAAGACCAGGGTATCGGCGGGATGCTTGGCGCCGACGTACATTTTGAGCTCCATGAATATCTTTTCCTTGCCGGAGGAACTGCCCCGCGCAATTTGATGAACGCCAGCCACCTGCCCAGGCGCTACCTCAAGAAATTCGGTTTTGATGGTTTCTTCAGCAATTACGGGTTCGATCGTCTCAGAAATATCGTCCAAGGCAAATCCCAAGCCATCCGCCACCATGGCAATGGATTCCGGCAGGCCGTGATGTTTGATGACGCCTGCAGCCACCTGCGCGTGAAATTCCTCGGGCGTCATGCCCGCGCCAATCTTTTTCTGCAGGGGCAGGCGGCGCTTGGACGCATCCACGACGCGCACCGCGCTAAGCCAATCAACACCCTGTGCGGCGGCGCTGAGCGTTAGCGCAAGCTTGTCCATCACGAATCCGGGGTTCACACCGGTGCCGACCAGCGCGACGCCTTCTTCCTTGGCAGCATCGTCAAGCTTCTGCGAGAGCTCGGGATGCTTGCGAAAAGGATAGGCAAGCTCCTCGCAGGTGGAAACCATGCAGCACCCGGCAGCGATACATTCAAGGAGCTGATCCATCACGCTGGTGAGGTAAGAAGAGGTGGAATGGACGATCACATCCACCGGCTTTTCGAGAAGCGCGGCGGCATCCGCGGAAATCAAAATGCCCCACGGCGCATCGGCTGCGTTCACTACTTCGCCGAGATCGCGGCCGGCCTTAGCGGGGTCTCTATCAACAGCTCCGACGATCTCCAGCGAATCCTTTTGCCGCATCAGGCGGACAATGGAAATACCGATGGGGCCAAGGCCGTATTGCACCACGCGAATTTTCGTTTTCGCCATAGATAGCCTGAACGCTCCAGCGAGCCAATACCTTAAGGCGTCGCCCGGCTGACTGCAACCGAATTTGCGGGGCGCTGCGCGAAAACGCGTCGCCTAATGCACGCTGGAATATTTCGAATAATCCGGGTAGGCCGGAATCTTAACGGGCGGCGGCGGATTCTTCGACAGTTCCTGCATGGCGACTTCCACCGCCTTTTCGAGTTGCGTGTCGTGGCTCTGCCGCCACGCAGCCGGCTCCATCTCGATGTCTATATCAGGCGCCACGCCGTGGTTTTCCACGTCCCAGGTTCCCTCGGTGGTGAAAAATGCGAAGCGCGGCGCGGTGACATAGCCGCCGTCGAGCAGGCTAGGATAGCCGCCGATACCGACCAGGCCGCCCCAGGTGCGCTTTCCGACGAGCGTGCCAAGACCCACGTGGCGGAAATACCAGGGCAACGCGTCGCCACCGGATCCGGAAAATTCGTTGGTGATCATTACCTTGGGACCGTAGATACCGCTTAGAGGCGTGGAATACACCGCGCCTTCGCGCGCAATCCAGTAATTCCAGATCTTTCGCTGCATATATTGAATGATGTAATCGGCAGCCTGGCCTCCCGTGTTAAAACGTTCGTCAATCACCGCGCCCTGCTTGCCGAGCTGCGCGAAGTAATAGCGGTTGAAATTGGTAAAGCCTCCCGCGCCGGTGCTGGGCAGGTAAACATAAGCTAGCTTGCCGCCGCTGAGGTCGCTCACTTTTCTTAGGTTGCCCTCCATCCAGGCGCGATTGCGCAGACCGGTTTCGTCCGGAACCGGCACGACCGTAACCTCGCGTGCGCCCGTGCCGTCCGGGTTGGGCCCGACTTTCAGGACCGTTTGCTTGCCGGCGGTCTCCTGGAAATAGCTATACACGTCGGCGTCGGCGTGAACTTCACGTCCGTTTACCGCCAACAGATATTCGCCGGCGACGACGTTGACGCCGGGCTGAGTCAGCGGCGCGTGCAGCTGTGGATTCCAATTTTCCCCGTTGTACACGCGGGTGAAGCGATAGCAGCCATTTTCGATACGGTAGTCGGCCCCGAGGAAGCCCACCTGTAGCGGCTGTACTTCGGGGATGTCGCCGCCACCTACGAACATGTGCCCAACGTTGATTTCGCTCAGCATTTGCTGAAAGAGGTAGTTCAAATCGTCGCGCGTTGCGATGCGATCGAGGTAAGGCTCGTACTCCTTGGCGAGCGCTTGCAGATTCACCCCGTGATGATGCGGGTCGTAGAAGAAGTCGCGCTCGATGCGCCAGATTTCGTTGTACATCTGCTTCCATTCGGCGCGAGGCTCGACCCAAACTTCCATCCCGTCCAATTTCAGCGCACCTTCGCCAGGCTTTGGCGGCTGGGCAGTGGGCGCGATGAACCAGCTTTCGCCCTGCTGGTACAACACTTTCTCGCCATTAAAGGAAACGGCGGCATTTTGAATGCCGGCGATGAGCTGGTCGGATTTGCGTTTACTGAGGTCGAATTTCGCAAGCACGAAGCTGGGCGGGCCCTCAGAATCGGGGGTAGGGGGGAATTCCAGAGTGAATAGTTCCCCGGTCTTGCCGGCAAATAGCCCCACGTAATTCTTGGGAGGCAGCGGGAGCGCGAGGATGCGCTGGCTGATATTGTCGAAGTCAATGGTGACCTTCACGGGCTCTTTGCTCTTGCTCTTGTCTTTGTCTGCTTCCTTGCCTTGATCCGATTTCTTGTCACTGCCTTGTTTGTCCGGTTCGGCTGGCGCGCCATCCTGGGAATCGCCCGATTCTTTCTTGTCCGCGGCGCTCTTTTCTTCATCGCTTTCGGGCGCAAGCGGCGACGGCAAGTCCTTGCGAAGAACAACTACGTAAACGCTACGGGTCACTTCTTTACCGTCGGTGGACATATCCAGTCCACCGACCGTCGGGCCGATATTGGTACTGGCGGCGAAATAAATGTATTTACCGTTGTTGTCAAAGACGGCGTATTCCGCGTCGCTCATGCCGTCGGTGATCTGGGTGGATTTCGCGGTATCCAGCGAATAGACAAAGACGGCGCGGAAGTGGTTGGGCAGAAGCTTGGTATAAACGATCCAGCGATTGTCGGGAGACCAGGCCGGATTGAGGCCCTGCGAATCGTAGTAATCGGTATCCACCTGGACTGGAGTGGGTTTGTCCAGATCCACGTACCAGAGATGGAGCCACTTGTCGGTGTAAGCGACCTTCTTGCTGTCCGGCGACCAGGTGGGGCCGTAGAAAAAGGACGGCGGATCTCCCAGGTTGATTTTGCGAACTTCGCCCAGGCCGTTCTGAGGGCTAAGGTGCAGAGCGTATTCACCGGACTCGTCGGAGAAATAAGCGATCCATTTTCCATCGGGAGACCAGGCGGGGTCGCGGTCGGCCACGCCGGGGGAATTCGTGAGATCGCGAATATCACCCTTTTCGGCGGGGACGGTAAGAATTTCTCCGTGGGTTTCGAAGACGGCGCGGACGCCTGTGGGCGATATCGAGGCGTTATTGATTTGCTTGGCGACTTTCTCGAAGTGCGGGCGAACTTCGGTAAGGTCCGGTTCGATGCGAACCTGGATCGTGCGCTCGTGGTGCGTGGAAAGATCATAAAGATGCAGGGAGCCGAATTGTTCGTACACGATCGCTCCAGGACCGGCGTCAAAGGACTTGATAGGCAATCCGGCGTTTTCGATGACCTGTGCCTCCGTCTTGGACTTGGTGTCGTACGCAAAAAGTGTGTTGGGACCATTGCGATCCGAAATGAAATAGATCTTATCGCCCGCCCAGACCGGATTAAAGTCGTTCCAATCCGTGTGCAGCAGCTTCACGACGCTGGAATCGGCCAGATCGGCGATCCAGATCCGAGGAGAAGTGCCGCCCCGGTAGTGGCTCCAGTTACCCCACGGCATTGGAGTGGGACGATAGGCCAAATACTTTCCGTCAGGGGAATAGGAGCCTTCATAGCCGATAGGCAGCGGCACATTCGTCGGGAAACCGCCGGCGAAGGGGACGGTGAAGAGAGATTGAGTATTGTTCGCGAAGCTATCGCGGGGAGACGCGAAGAGGATGCTCTTGCCGTCGGGGGTCCATCCGGCGACGATGTCAGGACCAGAGTGGAATGTAACGCGGCGTGGCGTGCCGCCGGCAACGGGAATCACATAGACGTTCAGCTTGCCGTCGTACTCGCCGGTGAAGGCGATCCATTGGCCATCGGGTGAAAAATGCGGGCCGCGTTTGATGCCGGGCCCGGCGGTGAGACGGATGGCGTCGCCCCCGTCGCGGCTAACTTTCCACAGGTCGTTCCCGTACATGAAGGCTACATCAGTACGACTCAGCGTGGGCTGGCGTAGGAGCAGCGGCTGTGAATCTTGAGCGAAACACAGGGACGCGAAAACAGACAATAGAGCGGCGAGGGCGAGCACAACCTTCTTCATTGAACGGTCTCCTGGACGTCACTTATCAGGTTTGGATGATACGCCAGCGCGAGTAAAGCGGTTTCAACGGAAATTAGACGCGGCTGGCGCGCGCTGGATATCATGATTTTCAGCTGCATGAAGCAAGGACCGAAGAATCTCGGGCTGGCCGGGCGCACGCCGGATGGATTGGAATTAAGCGCGTGCCATTCGTTTGCACGAATACGGGAAGCTCGAGGCGAGGAATCTTAGAAGCGCGAACGGCTGGAGCGGTAGAACTCGCGCAGCGTGGTGACATTAGGCCCGTAGGAGCCCACGCGACCCGCATCCACTGGAAGGCCAAGGTATTCAGCCTGTTCGATGCTCAACCCGGCTTGGTCCAACTCGGCCAGGCTGTAACCCTCCGTGGGAACAAGTCGGTTGCGGTGAGAGAGATCCACCGGACGCGGCGGGCGATGCGCACTCCACCGCTTCCTGACAATTACGAAAAAATCGTCCCAATCTCGTCTATTCCACATACGTCTCTCCCCTGCTGCCCTTGTGCAGGAATTGGATGCGCGGGCGGCGCTTTGGGTAGCACGAAGTTTCGCGCCATCCTGGCATCCATCCGTGGCCTTCTCAGTCACGGTCGCCCGCTCCGGGGGCCGGAGTGGTGCAGATAATAACCCCGCAGACCGTAAAAAGTCGCCTGGGAACGTTGCCTGTATCCATACAGTTATCGGAGGTGCTGCGTAACCGGACTTGCGGAAGGGATCGCCAGCAAGCGGCGTTCTTGTCAACCTTTCCCCCGCGACATCGAAATAAATGGTCCGAACGAGGCGGGAAGACCGCGCATCCGCCGCGGATGAGGCGATGCGGTGTTATACTTTTGTGAAGCTGGCATCCGCGTGTGCTGCGTGAAATTCTCATGAGCAACCCGATCATCGTCGTCCACTATCACGAGTTGTGGCTGAAGGGCCGCAACCGCAGATTTTTTCTGCGCAAGCTGCATACGGCGCTGCGCATCGCGCTGCAGGGGATTTCCGTCGAACGCATCGAACAACCAGGCGATCGCATGGTGGTTTGGCTGGGCGAGGGAGCCTCGCTGGCGGATGCTGCGGCGCGGATGGACCGCGTGATGGGCGTGGCGTTCTACGCGGTAGCAAGAGCCGTGGAGCGCGACATGGATGCGCTGTGCCGCGCGGCCTGGGACGAGATCGAGCCACTGCGATTTGAGAATTTCGCCGTCCGCGCCAAACGCAGTGACAAGCGATTTCCAAAGACGAGCATCGAGACAGAAGCGACCGTCGGACGCTACTTACTGGAACGATTGCGGGCGCAAGGCCGTAGCGTGCGCGTCCGTTTGAACCAGCCCGAACTGACGTGTTACGTGGAAATCACCAAGAGCATGGCCCTGGTATACGCGCGAAAGATTCCTGGTGCAGGTGGGCTGCCGCCGAACACCGCCGGGCGGATGATGTGCCTGCTCTCGGGCGGCTACGATTCGGCCGTCGCGGCTTACCACATGATGAAACGCGGCGCGCATTTGAGCTTCGTGCACTTTTACGGCACGGGCGGACAGGCCGGGGAATCCTCTCTGCATGTCGCGAGCGGATTAGCGCGAAAGTTGGTACCGTATCAATTTCACGCAAAGCTCTATCGCGTGCCGTTCGAAGCGATTCAGCGCGAAATTGTTCGCTACGCCCCGGAAGATTACCGCGTGCTGCTCTATCGGCGCATGATGCTGCGGATTGCGGAAGCACTCGCGAGGCGCGACTGCAGCCTGGCGTTGCTGACCGGTGACAGCCTGGGACAGGTGGCGTCGCAGACGCTGCGAAACCTGGTAGCCGTGGATGCCGCGTCGCGGATGGTAGTGTTCCGGCCGCTGATCGGCACAGACAAGACCGATATTATCGCCACAGCAAAGAAAATCGGGACCTACGACGTATCCTCGGAACCGTTCCACGATTGCTGCCCGGTGTTTCTGCCGAAAAACCCGGCGCTATATGCCTCCGCAGAAGAACTGGCGGAGGCGGAATCAAAGCTGGATATCGGCGCGCTCGTGGCCCAAGGAGTTCGCGGGGCGACATTGATTCGCTATGAGTACAAGGGCGGCGAGATCGAAGAGATGGAAACGCCGATGCGCAGGGCTTTGGCCCAAGAACGGACGGCGACCGCATAGGTTTTGCGTCAACGATTGTTCTGAAAAAACTCAAAAGGTGATTGGTGGAACGCAGACGCTCGCAAAATATGAACGGGCGCGCAAGGTTGCGCGCCCGTCGCCCTTTAGAGAATTCTATGGACGCGAGTTAACGATCGCGCCCGCCTCCGCCACCACCGTAACCGCCGCCTCCGCGCCCTCCCCGTCCGCCGCCTCCGCCGCCGTGACCACCCCGTCCGCCGCCTCCGCCCCCACCAGCGTGGCCGCCACGTCCGCCACCACCGCCTCCGCCTTCACGTTGGGGACGCGCCTCATTGACGACGAGGGCGCGGCCAAGAAAGTCCTTGCCGTTGAGCGCTTCTATCGCTTTGTCCGCTTCGGCGTCGTTGCCGATTTCGGCAAAACCGAATCCGCGTGGCTGCCCTGTAAAACGATCGCGCAATAGCGTGAGCGAATCCGGCTGCAAGCCGATTTCTGAAAATAGCGCCGCCACCTGTTCTTCCGTAGCCTTAAACGAGAGATTGCCCACGTACAATTTCTTCACGGTCGCTCTCCTTGTGCGTCCGGCCTGCGCCGGGGCGCGAGTTGCGAGGCTGAAGGGACAGGATGTCGGCCGCGGGCGGCCAGCGACCCCGTGGCCACGCCCGGCTGAAGCGAGCTCCAGCAGCTCAGGAGCATCTTGCTGCAAGTGCCTTCGGCAGTCAATAACGGTGGGTGGGAAGTCCGGTCGGCAGACTAGGTGCGGTAGCTGGCGTTGATGTGAACGTATTCCGCGGTGAAATCGCAGGTCCAGACCCGCGCGTGGCCAGCGCCGGAGTGCAGACTCACCACGATGCGTACATATTTTGCGAGCATTTTGTGGTGCGCGACTCGTTCGTCAAAGGGGTTCTCGCGGCCGCGATGGCAGACTTTCACTCCGGCGAGTGAAATGTCCGCGCGCGCGAAATCGAAGGCTACGCCCGAGCGACCTGCGGCTGCGAGGATACGGCCCCAGTTAGGATCGGCGCCGGCCACTGCCGTTTTGACCAGCGGCGAATTCGCAACAGTTAGCGCGACTTGCTTCGCGGCGCGGTCCGAAGGGGCGCCGCGCACTTCGATTTCAATTACGCGCTGGGCGCCTTCGCCGTCGGCGACGATTTGCAGCGCGAGCGACCGGCAGACGCTCTCCAGCGCCGCGCGGAATTTCTTCCAATCTTCGTTCTCCTTCGTTATGTTGCGCGCCCCGGATCGTCCGTTGGCCAGCAGCGTGACGGTGTCATTCGTAGAGGTGTCGCCATCCACGGTGATGGAATTGAACGTCCGGGAAACGACGTCGCGTAGGGCGCGCGAGAGCAACGCGGGAGAAATAGATGCGTCGGTGGCCAGAAAGCCGAGCATGGTGGCCATGTTGGGTTGAATCATCCCTGCGCCCTTCGTGCAGCCGAGGATGCGCACTCGTTTGCCGCCGATGCGGCATTTGGCCGCGGCCCACTTCGGGCGGGTGTCCGTGGTCATGATAGCGCGCGTGAATTCCGCGAATGCAGTGGCTCTAGCTTGGCGCGCGTGGACCAACCCAGGAATCGCGTTCACGATTTTCTGCCAGCGCAACGGAATGCCGATGACGCCGGTGGAACAAACCAGTATTTGCGAAGGGTGCAGGCGGCCCAGCTCGCGCGCGAGCTTCAGCGCTGTGGTGGCCGCCGCGGAGAGGCCCTCGGAACCGGTGCAGCAATTCGCATTGCCGGAATTGACGATCACTCCGCGCATGCGCATGCGCGATTTCCGCAAATGCAGTTGCGAGGCAATCACAGGCGCAGCCTTCACGCGATTGGTGGTGAAGACGGCGGCGGCCGACGCCGGCGTTTCGCTGATCAATATCGCCAAATCGAGCTTGGACTTCTTTAGGCCGCAGTGTGTCGCGGCAAACGTGAAGCCTTGCGGGACATCGGCATTGGATAAGCGCTTGGTCATGGGAAAGTCAGCAGGCCGGAACCGGGGTGGCCGAGTCGGAAAGGACGGGCAAGACGACGCGATCGGGAATCAGCGTGGCGATTACGGCAACAAGCTTGCAAGATCGCTGCTGGGAACACGTCCAGCAATCGCGCTCGATTTTTTCCGTCAGCGAATGGCGCGAAGCAGAGGCAAAGCCCTGCCGCTCGAAAAATTGCGGCACGTGAGTAACGGCAAAGACGCGCGCGATTCCGCGGCGACGGGCTTCCGCAAGAGTGAAAGCGATCAAACGTGCGCCGAAACCCCCGCCTTGGTTTTCCGGCGCTACAGCGATCGAGCGAATTTCGGCAAGATCGGTGCCGTAACTCTCCAGCGAAACGCAGCTAATGATCCGCTGGCCTTCTTCCTGCACGATGAAATGGGTGATGTTGTCGCGAATTTCGTTCGCAGTGCGGGGAAGCAGCAAACCCTGCGCGGCGTAGTGCGCGACAAGCAAGTGAATCGCGGCAGCGTCCGCCGCTTTTGCGCGGCGCGTCCTCATGGATTCTCCTCGAGCTGGGCGAGGCGCGCCTTGAAATCCTGCAGAGCCGAGCGCACCGCCGCCGGGGCGGTGCCTCCGCGCGTCGCACGACGAGCCAGCGCGGATTCGAGCGTGAGAGCCGTGGCGAGGCTGGGCCCAAACGCGGACGAGAACTCCCTCAGCCGCTCCATCGGCATTTCACGAATGGATATTCCTTCTTGCTCGGCGGCGCGCAGCACTTTCCCCACGATTTCATGGGCTTCTCGAAAAGGAACGCCGAAGGTCACCAGATAATCCGCGACTTCGGTGGCGACCAGCGCGGGGTCCTGCGCCAACTGACAAAGACGATCCGCGCGGAAGCGCGTAGCCGCGAGCGTGGCCGCGGCGATTTGGGCCATGGCCAGCGCCTGATCGTGCGCGGAGAAGAGCGGTTCCTTGTCCTCCTGCAAATCGCGCTGATAGCTGGAGGGCAGGCCCTTGCAGGTGGTGAGCAGCGCGACGAGCGAGCCGTAAATGCGTCCCGTCTTGCCGCGAATCAATTCCCAGGCGTCCGGATTTTTTTTCTG
Source organism: Candidatus Acidiferrales bacterium (assembly GCA_049300435.1). Classification (GTDB taxonomy): domain Bacteria; phylum Acidobacteriota; class Terriglobia; order Acidiferrales; family UBA7541; genus Palsa-295. The sequence goes on from JBAQJS010000049.1 coordinate 118,034, forward strand.
CGGCATCAGGCTGCTGCCCGTAGAGAATTCGTCGGGCAATTCGACGAAATCGAATTCGGGCGACGCGAACAGCACGCAATCCTCGGCCAGGCGCGAGAGATGCATCGCGAGCGTCGAAAGCGCAAAAACATATTCCAACGCGAAATCGCGGTCGCTGACGGCGTCCAGGCTATTGGCCGTGGTGCGGGAGAATCCCAGATCGCGCGCCAGAGCGTTGCGGTCCAAAGGAAAAGCGCAGCCCGCCAGCGCCCCCGACCCCAGTGGGCAATCATCGGCGCGCGCGGACGCGGCTGCCAAGCGTTCCGCATCGCGATGAAATGCTTCGCCGTGCGCCAGAAGCCAGTGCGAAAGCAATATGGGCTGCGCGTGCTGCATGTGCGTGTTGCCGGGCATCGGAACCTGCAGATTGTTTTCCGCCTGCGTAACGACGGCTCGCTCAAGGGAACCGAGCGCGCGGCGCAGATCTCGGGCAGCTTCCCGCACATACATCCGAAATTCGGTGGCGACCATTTCATTGCGGCTACGGCCGGTATGCAGCTTGGCTCCCAGGGTCCCGAGCTTCTCAATCAGCGCGGATTCGACGAAGTGATGGACGTCCTCCGCTTGCGAAGCGTCCAGCCATGCCACGTCGGATTGCGCTCGTTGCGCAATTTCGCCGAGCGCCTTGCCGATTTTGCCGCCCTCTTCCTCGGTGAGAATTCCCGCTGCGACGATGGCCTGCGCCCAGGCGCGATCGAGCGCCAACTCCTGCGGGAGCATGCGGCGATCGAAGCTCCAGGACCGCTCGAATTCGTAGAAAGATGCGTCGGGGCCGCGTTCAAAGCGGCCTCCCCACATTTTCTTTTCGCCGGGAGCGTTCATCAAGCGCTGGCCTTCTGAGGAACCTTCTCCGGTTCCGCGACGGCGAACTCTTGGGGCACGGTGATGGGCAACGCGAAAAGATTGATGAAGCCCTCGGCGTCCTTGGGGTTATAGCCGGTCATCGTAAAGCTCGCGAGATTGGTGCGATACAGGGAATAGGGCGAGCGGCGCGAGGCGACATTCACGACGCCTTTGCAAACTGTGAGCGAAACCGAGCCGGTGACCCTCCGCTGTGCGCTGGTGAAAAACGCGTCGAGAGCTTCGCGGAGTGGCGTGAACCACATGCCATAGTAAACCATCTCTGCGTAACGCAAGGAGAGCAGCTGCTGGTAGTGCGCGGTCTCGCGGTCCAGCGCCAGCGATTCGAGCTCACGATGGGCCGCGACGAGCAACGTCCCGCCGGGAGTTTCGTAAGCGCCGCGCGATTTGATTCCCACCAGGCGATTCTCGACGATGTCCATCCGCCCCACGCCATTGGCCGCGGCGATTTCATTCAGCCGGTCGAGTAGCGCCACCGGTGCGAGCCGCGTGCCGTTGACAGCGACAGGAGTGCCGCCGTCGAAGCCGATCTCCACCGTTGTGGGCTTCGCGGGCGCCTCGGCGGGCGAGACGATCCATTGCCACATCGCTTCATCCGGCGCATTGGCAGGGTCTTCGAGCACGCCGCCTTCGTGGCTCAGGTGCCAGATGTTGCGATCGCGGCTGTAAATATTCTTCTTGGTTTGCTCCACGGGAATATTGTGCGCCTGCGCGTACGCGATGGCTTCTTCGCGCGAGACGATGTTCCATTCGCGCCACGGAGCGATGATCTGCAATTCTGGGGCAAGCGCTTTGGCGGCCAGCTCGAAACGCACTTGATCGTTGCCCTTCCCGGTGCAGCCGTGCGCCACCGCATCCGCGCCGAGCGATTTTGCAAGCTGCACCTGCCGCTGCGCCAGGAGCGGCCGCGCGAACGAGGTGCCGAGCAGGTATTTGTGTTCGTACACCGCGCCCGCACGGAGCGTGGGCCAGATGTAACCGGTAATGAACTCCTCGCGCAGGTCTTCCACGTAAGCGGAACTCGCGCCCGTCGCCAGGGCTTTCTTGCGCGCTGCTTCCAGATCTTCCTGCTGGCCGAGGTCGCCGATCATGGCGATCACCTCGCAGTCCGTGTAGGTCTCTTTCAGCCAGGGAATGATGATGGAGGTGTCCAGGCCTCCTGAGTATGCGAGCACAACTTTCTTGGGCAATGCCTTCTCCTTGATTTGCGGCGAAATTAATTGAGCAGCGTCAGCAGAATCGCCTTCTGCACGTGCAGGCGGTTTTCGGCCTGTTCAAAGACGATCGCACGCGGCGAATCCATCACATCTTCGCTCACCTCCGAACCGCGGTGGGCCGGAAGACAATGCATGAAAATTGCATCGGGGGCTGCATGACAAAAGAGGGCGTCATTCACCTGATATCCGGCAAAGGCAGCGTCTCGCGTGGCGGCTTCCTGTTCCTGGCCCATGCTGATCCATACGTCGGTGTAAATCGCCTGAGCGCCAGCGACAGCTTCAACGGGCGCACGCAGGACCTCAACCTTGCCGCGCGTTTCGCGGGCCACGCGTTTGGCTTCGGCGACGATGTTGGCATCCGGCTCGTAATCGGCAGGGGTCGCGATGCGAACGTGCGCCCCCACGCGTGCGCCGATGCTGAGCAACGAATGGCAAGTGTTGTTGCCATCGCCGACGTACGCGAATTTCAAGCCGCGCAGATTTCCGAAGCGTTCCTCCAGGGTGAAGAAATCGGCGAGTGCCTGGCAGGGATGATAGCGATCGGAAAGCGCGTTGATCACTGGAATATTGGCGTTGGCCGCCAGCTGCTCGAGCGATTCCTGCTTGTAAACGCGGGCAATGATTCCGTTCACCCAGCGTTCCAGACTCTTTGCCACGTCCGGAATGAATTCCCGCTCACCAAGATGGGTAACGGTGTGATCGAGAAACACCGAAGAGCCGCCCAGGCCGGCGATGCCGACTTCAAAAGTGACGCGCGTGCGCAGAGAGGGCTTCTCGAAGATCAGCGCGAAAAAGCGGCCAGCGAGCGCGCCGCGGTAACGGTCGGGATGCGCTTTCACATCCGCGGCAAGATGCAGGAAGTCCCGGACCTGCGCGGGGCTCCATTCCATCCCGGTGAGCAGATCGTTGGTCAGCGTGACCGGTGCGGTAGCAGCAGTGTTCATGTTCACCTCGCGGCAGCCAGAGCGATGGGCTGCGCGTTCGTTTCCGTCTTTTGGCTCGTTGTCGGTTTGGATGCCTGCTTAAGCGCCTTTTCAAACTTGGAGAGAAATTCCACGACGTCTTTGCGCCGGATAATAAAGGGCGGCAGCAGGCGCAGAATATGTTCGTGCGTGCAATTGATGAGCAAACCGCCGCGCAGGGCCTGCGAAACGATCGCGGCGCCGTCAATCGCGAGATCAATACCCAGGATCAGGCCTTCGCCGCGCACTTCGCGGATAAAATCAAAGCGGCTCGTTAGCTTTTCAATTCCTTGGCGAAGTTCCGCGCCGCGTTCGCGAATATTCGCGAGCAGCCCGGCATCTTCAACCACGCTCAGAAATTCCAGCGCCACCGCGCAAATGAGCGGGCCACCGCCAAACGTGGTGCCATGCATGCCGGGAACGAACGCGGACGCAAAACATTCGTTCGCGATGATGGCGCCCAGCGGCAATCCACCAGCGAGAGGCTTGGCCACCGCGAGGATATCCGGGCGCGATGGAAATTTCTGATAGGCGAAGTGGCGGCCGGTGCGGCCCAGGCCGCACTGAATTTCGTCGGCAATCAGGGCGGCGTCGTGCTTCGTTGCCAGCGAGCGAGCGGCTTGCCAGAATTCGCCCGTCACGGGAAAGATTCCTCCCTCGCCTTGTATGGTTTCCAGCACCAGCGCGCAGACCGTGTCATCGAACTTCGCTTCGAGGTCCGCGACGTCATTGAAACGAACGAACTCCACGCCGGGAACCAGCGGCTCGAAGGGCTCGCGATACTTTGCGGGATAGGTGATGGAAAGAGCGCCAAACGTGCGCCCGTGAAAGGAATTTTCCAGTGCCAGGATGCGCGTCTTCCGGGCAGCGCCAGCCGCCTTAGACTTCGCGTATGCGTAGGCACGCGCCAGCTTTAACGCGCCGTCTATTGCCTCCGTCCCGCTGTTGGTGAAGAACACGCGGTCGAGGCCGGACCACTCGGCGAGCTTGCGCGCGAGCGGCGCCTGGTACGGATTCTGAAACAGGTTCGACACGTGGATGGCGCGCCCGGCTTCGCGGCGAATCACGGTCACCAGCCGCGGATGATTGTGACCGAGCGCGTTGACGGCGATTCCGCCGAGAAAATCGAGATATTCGCGCCCGTGTGAATCGTACAGACGGCAACCCCGCCCGTGCGTGAACAGCACTGGCGGTCGCCGGTAGGTGTTCATCAGGTAGCGCGCTTCCGCTCCGCGAATTCGCGCGGGAGAGAGGCGCTTCGCCTTCGCCGCAATTTTTCTGGATGCCATTTTAGCGCGCGGCTCCGTGGGCAGCTTTTGCGGCCGAATGAACGATGGGCAGAACACGCGTCCCAGGGCAGCGGGCGCCGTGAACCGCCGAGAGCAGTGCGCGGGAAACCGTGCCTCCGACGATGCGCACTTCAGAGACGCCGCCCGCGAGGGCGCGCTTGGCGGCTTCGAGTTTCAAGATCATGCCGCCGGAAACGATATTCTGGCGAATGAGCTGTTCGATCTCGCCGCCGCGCACCGCGCGGAGAACTTTTTGGCCATCGAGGACGCCCGCAACGTCAGTGAGAAAGATCAAGCGATCGGCGCGGACGAATTCCGCGGCGGCTGCCGCCATATGATCCGCATTGATATTGTAAAGCTCGCCGTCGGCGCCGAGGCCCAAGCACGAAGCTACCGGCACAATGCCCGAGCGCCACAGGGAGCGCAGAAAATCCACATTCACCTCGGTGAGATAGCCGACAAATCCGAGGCCGCCCTCCCGTTCGTCGAGCTGCATCGGCTCGGCCAGGAAGCACGCCGCGTCGGATGCGCTGATGCCCACCGCCGGCTGGCCGGCCAATGAAATGGCGCCGGCAACCCGCTTGTTGAGCAAACCACCAAAGACCATCACGGCCGCATCGCGCGTCTCGCGATCGGTAACGCGCAGGCCGTTGACGAACCGGCTGGCGATACCCATTCGCGCCAGGGTTGCGGTGAAAATCTTGCCGCCGCCGTGGATCACCAACAGCTCATGGCCCGCGCGCGCGAGTTCCGCGATCTGCCGCGCGATGGTCTGCACGGTTTCCTGACTCTCGAGCAGCGCGCCCGCGATTTTGACTACCAATCTCATAGTAAACCTGCCGTTTCCGGGTAGTCCCACATCCGGTTCATATTTTGTACTGCTTGCCCAGCCGCGCCCTTGCCCAGATTGTCGAGGCAGGAAACGATTACCAGCCTCTCGCCCGAAACATCGAGCGCGAATCCAATATCGCAAAAATTGGTATGGGTCACGTGCTGCAGTTCCGGCAGTTGCCCGGCCGGAAGAATCCGAACCAGAGGGCACGTGGCGAAGAATTTCCGGTAGAGTGCTTCGATTTCCTCGGCTCGGCGCGTGGGGTGAAGCCAAACGTATAAGGTAGAGAGAATTCCGCGCTCGACGGGGAGCAAATGCGTGCTGAAAATAAGGCTTTCCGCCGACAGGCCGGTATGTTCCGTCACTTCCGGCGTGTGCCGGTGCTTGAACAATCCATAGGCGCGAAAGTTTTCATTCACCTCGACGAAATGGGTCTCGCGTTTGGGTTCCTTCCCCGCGCCGCTAACGCCGGATTTGCAGTCGCACACAATTCCTCGCGCGGCATTGATCCAGCTCGCTTCAACCAGCGGCCGCAGCCCCAGAATCACCGACGTCGGATAGCAGCCGGGATTGGCGACAAGCCGCGCGGCGGGAAGAGCGTCGGCGTAAAGCTCCGGCAAACCGTACACGGCTTCGCTCAGCGCCTCGGGATCCGGAGCAGCTAGCTTATACCAGTGAGAAAAAGTCTCCGGATTGCGAAAGCGAAACGCTCCGCTGAGGTCCACGATGCGCAGCGCCGGATTCGCCGCGAGCAGCGCAGGCACCAATTCGAGCGACGCTTCGTGAGGCGTCGAAAGAAAAGCAACCTGTGCGCCGCTCGTAGCAATGGCTTCCACGGAAAGCGGCTTGCACGGAGCCTCACCCCATCCGCGCAGCTGTGGGTAAAGCTCGGTGAGGCAGCGGACTGCGGCATGCCCTTCGCGCAGATAAAAAGTCGGCTTTTCGATTTTTGGGTGGCGAAGAAGAAGCCGAGCCAGCTCAAAACCCGCGTAGCCCGTTGCTCCGACGACGGCGACCCGTAATGCGTCGTTCATCGGAGCATTTCCTCCACGCGCTTTTGAATCGCGCCGCGCGCGGTGCGCGACGGCGTGATGATCAGAACCGTATCGTCACCCGCCAGCGTGCCGGCGACTTCCTTCCAGTGTTCGGAGTCCACCGCCGCAGCAAGAGCCTGCGCGCCCCCGGGGGGTGTCTTCAGCACCAGCATGTTCTGCGCCGGGCGAATATCCAACAAGAACTCTTTAAGTGCGCGCGCCAGCGCGGGGATGGGCGAAGATTCCTCAGCCTTGGCGGCCGCGAGCGGCTTGTAGCCGTCCACGGTCTTGACGAGGCGCAGCTCACGCAAATCCCGCGAAAGCGTGGCTTGCGTAACCCGCACGCCCAGGTGGATCAGCTGGCGGCGCAGATCATCCTGGCTGGCGACTGCTTCGCCCGTGAGGAGCTTCAGGATTTGACCCTGCCGGAATTTTTTGTGCGCGCCCATATTCGTCTATGCACCTTTATGCATAACTCTGCATAATCATACAGCATCCATCGGAGGTGTCAAGCGTTACCCGCAAATAATCGCCGCCTCTTGTCGCACTCGTGTGCGCTCAAACGGCGAAGCGCAAGCGCAAAATATCGCGGCACCAGATTCCGCGGTAGCGATACAATCGCGCGCGTCTGCACAATCCACGGACCATTGGAGGATGCAATGAAGCGTTTGACGGGCCTATTCCTACTCGTTCTCGGCGTTGCGTGCATTTCGGTTGCGCAAACCGCGCAGAACGTGGCGCCGGCCGAGGTCGCCATCCATGCGGGCAAGGTTCTGGACGTGCGTACTGGAAATTATCTGCTAGACCAGACGATCTGGATTGAAGGGGGCCGCATCAAGGCGATCGGCAGCGCCACCGAGATCTCCGGGCGGCTGCCGGCCGGGACCAAGGTGATTGACCTGTCCGGCGCGACGGTGCTTCCGGGACTGATTGATTGCCACACGCACCTGACCATGACGCCCTACGACTCGGGCCCGGCGGGAATGCACGCTTCGTATCCGCGACAAGCACTGACCGGTGCGCGCAACGCGCGCGTGACTCTGGAAGCTGGGTTCACCACGGTGCGCAACGTCGGCGCGAATGGATATTCCGATATTGCTCTGCGTGACGCGATTAACGCGGGTGACGTACCCGGACCGCGCATGCTGGCTTCCGGTCCGCCGCTCAGCATCACAGGCGGCCACGCGGACAACAATTTCCTCGCGCCACAATATCAATGGTCCGACGACGGAGTCGCGGACGGCGTGGATGGCGTGATCCTGAAGGTGCGCCAGGACATCAAATATGGCGCGGACGTGATCAAGTTCATGGCGACCGGAGGTGTGCTCTCTGAAGGCGATAATCCCGCTCTCGCGCAGTACAGCCCCGAAGAAATGAAAGCGATTGTGGACACGGCGCACGGGCTCGGCCGCAAGGTTGCGGCGCATGCGCACGGCGCCACCGGCATCAAGTACGCTGTGCTGGCGGGCGTGGATTCCATCGAGCACGGCAGCTATATTAACGATGAAGACATTGCGTTGATGAAGCAACACGGCACGTATCTCGTGCCCACGGTGTATCTGGAAGACTGGCTGATGGAAAACGTTCAAACTCTGGGTTTGACGCCGAACATGATCGAAAAGGCCAAAATCGTTTTGCCGATTGCGCAGCGGAATCTTTCACACGCGTTCAAGGAAGGGGTGAAAGTCGCCTTCGGCACAGATGCGGCCGTGTATCCGCACGGTCTGAACGCGCGCGAATTCGCCAAGATGGTCTCGATGGGTCTTACGCCCCTGCAATCCATTCAAGCCGCGACGGTGAACGCGGCGGACCTGATCGGCTGGTCCGATCGTGTGGGCACGCTCGAGCCGGGAAAGTTCGCAGACATCGTGGCCGTGCAAGGCGACCCGCTCACGGACGTGCGGGTGCTTGAAAATGTGCGCTTTGTGATGAAGGGCGGCGAGGTGATCAAGAACCAGTAGCCGCAGATATCAGCGCCGCGTCGCCGCTGTGTTAATATTGTGAACAGTCAATAGGCCCGTAGCTCAGTTGGCTAGAGCGCCACCTTGACACGGTGGAGGTCTGCGGTTCGAGCCCGCACGGGCCTACCATTCACCCCTCGAATCAATTGAATTGCGGCCGGCGACCTCTCGGTAATCTGACGGAACTCGGCCCGATTCGGCATCATCTTGCATTTCGGGCAAAGCTTGTTATGACTCCATCGTTGTTGCTTGCTCTCACGAGCTAAAATCATGTTTATCGCGATCTTGGCTCACTCGCAGAGGGAATTCTCTGCGGGGCCAAATCTCCGCCACGACTATCCAGCGGTTCAATTGTTCAGTGCCGGAGCTCGGAGCGTTATACTGTGAGCGCTTCGCGAGGAAACGTGCCTTGTGAAAGCCGCCATCCTAAAATCGGCGCCACCAACCTCAGCGCCGCCGCTTCAGATTGAAGATGTTCCGCGCCCGCAGCTTGTTCCGGGACATTCTTTGCTCCGCGTCCTTGCCTGTGGAGTGTGCCGCACGGACCTGCACATCACCGATCGCGATCTGCCTCCGCTCCGGCAAGAATTGATTCCCGGCCATCAGATTGTCGGCGAAGTCGTCGAGGGAGCCAGTGCCGAATCGCCGGTCGGTTCGCGCGTGGGCGTATCCTGGATGGGCGGGGTGGATGGCGATTGCTGGTATTGCCGGCACGGCATGGAAAACCTCTGCGACCGGCCCGTTTTCACTGGCTACACCGTAAACGGCGGCTACGCCGAATATGCCCTGGCGCGCGCCGACTTCACATTCCCCCTGCCTCAAGGCCTGGACGATGTCCACGTTGCTCCGCTGCTCTGCGCCGGCATCATCGGTTTTCGCAGCTTGCGAATCGCGGGCGTCGAACCCGGAGAACGCGTCGGGCTTTTTGGGTTTGGGTCCTCGGCAAGTCTGACCATCGCCGTCCTGCAGTCCTGGAAGTGCGCAGTCTATGTCGCCACGCGCGGAGACTCCCATCGCAAACTAGCCGCGTCGCTCGGCGCTACGTGGGTCGGGAACGAAAATGAGAAGCCGCCCGTCGAACTCGATCGCGCAATCACTTTTGCTCCGAGCGGCGACGTAGTGGTGAGCGCGCTGGCGAGTCTCCGTAAAGGCGGAGTGGTGGCTATCAACGCCATCCATCTCGATCGCATGCCCGAATTTGACTACGACAAGCTTTTATGGGGCGAGCGGGTGATTCGCAGCGTCGCCAATATGACCCGGGCCGACGCTCGGGATTTCCTGAAGGTCGCTCGCGAAATCGGCATTCACCCGCAGGTCACGGTGTTCCCTCTCGTACAAGCAAACGACGCCCTCCAGGCAATCAAGCGCGAGCGTGTGAACGGGGCGGCAGTGATCGTTCCGTGAGCCACAAAACGCACCTCCTCGTTTGTCAAAGCGAACCGCCTTAATCAACAGGGCCTTTCCGAACCCGCTCACCCGGCATCACGCTCTTCGCGCGAACATTTTTTTCGAGGTATTCGTCCAGGTGCTGCCGCACGCCCTGCAACGGCTCGTCGTTGTTCTCCAGTCGGCTGATGAGCAACGCTCCCTCCAGCGAACCGATGATCAGCTGCGATAGCTTTTGCGAATTCACGCGCCGGTCAATCTCTCGTTTCTTGATTCCCTCCGCGACGATCGCCGACAGCCGTTCCGTCCAACCGCGCAGGGCCTTTCGCGCCCGCGCCCGCAGCACCGGATTTCCGTCGTCCGCCTCGACGGCGGTATTCATCAACGGACAGCCGCCGAGCACCAGTCCCGCGCGCACTTCCACAAAATTGTTAATCGCCTTCTTCAAACGGTCCACACAGTCCGGAACTTCCGCCACGCCTTCCAGCCTTCCGCGAACGGCTTTCCCCCACGCGTAGTCGAAGGCCTCGGCGGCCAATTCCTTCTTGCCGGAGAAATGCCGGTAAATTCCGCCCTTCTGCAGCCCCGTGGCTTCCATCAGGTCCGCCAGGGAAGTGCCTTCATAGCCCTTCTGGTTGAAAAGCGGAGCGGCTTTCTGGACGATGTCGCGCCTGGTTTGCTCTCCCTTGGTCACGCGCCCCTCCTTCGTCTCTCGATGAGACCGATTGGTCTTTAATGGAAGTATAGCATGAAATAGATGCGACCGGTCGGTCTCTTTCACATCTAAATCCCCCAGAGGATTCATGAGCGAGGCGTTGGCCGCACCGATCCCCTTCAGTCTTCCCGCCCCCCGGGTGGGCATCAATCCGTGGTTCATCGCCATCACCGTCACTCTGGCGACTTTCATGGAGCTCTTGGACACGGCCATCGCCAACGTTTCGCTCCCCCACATCGCCGGCGGCCTCGCGGTGAGTTCCGACGAAAGCACCTGGGTGCTTACCAGCTACCTCGTTTCCAATGCCGTCGTGCTGCCGCTCTCCGCATGGCTCAGCCGCCTCTTGGGGCGCAAGCGTTACTACATGATTTGCGTGGCGCTCTTCACCTTCAGCTCTCTGCTGTGCGGCTTCGCCCCCAGCCTCGGCGCACTGATTTTCTTTCGCGTCCTGCAAGGAATAGGCGGTGGCGGTCTCGCTCCGGTGGAGCAGGCCATCCTCGTGGATACTTTCCCGGCCGCCAAGCGCGCGGCGGCCTTCGCCCTCTACAGCATGGCCATCGTCACGGCGCCGGCCATTGGGCCGCCCTTGGGCGGCTGGATCACCGATCACTGGAGCTGGCGCTGGGTGTTCTTCATCAACATTCCCATCGGCATCCTCTCGCTGATTCTCACCAGCCGTTTGCTGTCGGATCCGCCCGAATTCACGCAGGAGGTGAAGGCCGCGCGCGAGCACGGAAAGCTGAAAATTGACGGATGGGGAATCTTCTCCGTGGCCATGGCCTTTGCTTGCCTGGAAGTGGTGCTCGATCGCGGACAAACCGAGGACTGGTTCGAAAGCAACTTCATCATCGTCTTCTTTACACTGGCGATGGTGGCGCTGCTGTTCGCCATCATCTGGGAATGGCGTCATCCCGATCCGGTGGTGGAGATCCGCCTGCTCGCCGACAGAAACTTCGCGCTCGCCAACATTTTCTACTTCCTCTTCGGATTCTCGCTCTACGGCTCCACCGTGCTGATTCCCCAAATGCTGCAGCGGCTTTACGATTATTCCGCCACCGACGCGGGTTTGGTCCTGGGGCCCGGCGCCTTCGTGATCGTGCTGCTCGCACCGGTGGTCGTACGAATTCTCCCCAAGCTCGGGGTGAAACGGCTGCTCGCTTTTGGATATTTCGTCTTTGCGCTGGCCATGTGGTATTACGCCAGCTTCACCTTGGCCACCGATTTTCGTCACGAGGCGTTGGCGCGTGCGCTGCAAGGGTTGGGGATTGCCACGTTATTCGTGCCGGTAAGCCAGCTTGCCTATTCCAATTTAGCGAAGGACAAGAACAACAAGGCCTCCAGTCTCACGAATTTATTTCGTAATCAGGGCGGCAGCTTTGGAATTTCCTTTGTCACCACGCTGCTCGCGCGCCGCGCGCAATATCACCAGAGCATCCTGGTAGCGCATGCCATTCCTTCCGACCCCCGTTACCGGCAATTTCTCGCGAACCTCGCGACCTATTTCTCGGCGCACGGCTTCTCGCACGCCGATGCGCTGGTGCACGCTCAGGCGCAGGCCTTCAGCCTGCTCCAACAGCAGGCTTCGTTCTTGGCTTTCCTGGATTGCTTTAACGCACTGGGATGGGTCGTTCTGATGGGTGTGCCGCTGGTGCTCTTAATCCGCAAATTCGCACTGGTGGCGCCGTCGGGCGGTCACTGATCGCGTCCTGGCAATGCGAGCAGATTCCGGCGCGGTCAGGGATTCGTTTTTGATCCCACGTTTTTCCCAAACGCTTCGATCAACACGTTGATGGTGGAAAGCCCGCGGCGGGCGTTCTTGCTGCGCAGTTGCGTCAGTATGGCCCACAGTCCGGGCGGATCGCCTGTCTGCGTCTTGGCGTGTTGCAAGGCTTCGGGAACGGATTGAGCCACGCTTCGCAGCACCTCGGGATCCATTTCCCCCAGAGCCCTCGTCAAGATCAGAAGATTGCGAATTCCACGAGTCGCCTCGGGGGACTGCGCGGCGCCGATGGCAATTTCAATCACCTTGTCCCCGGAGCCGAGCAGCCCGCGCGCGAGTTCCAACACGCCGCGGTCGTGCAATCCCTGCAGGACCTCGAAGGCGGCCAGGATTGCCTCCGCGTGTTCCACCGGCGCGGCCTCGATCTTGCGGCGTAATTCCTCGCGGGGGTCGCGGGGCGGCAATTGCAAAGCGATTGGTTGAGCCATCAGCTTTTCCTCTTATTTCGTTTGAATCTGGACCAAAGCACCCGTCGGTAGGCGATAGTCCGGGCGTTTCCATTTGCGCTCGACCTCCACGCCGCGCTGCGGCGTCGGATGGCCCCAGCGGGAATTCGTTCTCGGCAGCGGATTTTCCCCAACCTCGCCCAGCACGCGCATGTGCACCGAGGTTTCTTTGTAGGCCGGCGTGTGCGTCGCGACGTCGGTGTGGCTGCTCGTCAATCGATTGACGGCTTCCTCGATCGAGTTCATGGGCATGTACAGCTCGCGCCCGCGGACGCGATCGGTTACCAGCGCGCGCACCCTCACTTGCCCGTAGCGCGAGACGAGCTGCACCCACGTGCCGCTTTCGATGCCGCGTTCCTTCGCCAGCTCAGGCGACACTTCCACGAATGTGTCCGGGGTCTTCTCGCGAATTCCTTCGGTGCGATAGGTCATGTTGCCTTCGTGGAAATGTTCGAGCAACCGCCCGTTATTGACGTGCAAATCGAACTCAGTGTTGGGCTGCTCGGGCCATTCCGTCCAGGTGAGCGGAAACAGCTTTGCCTTACCGTCCGGCATCTCGAATTGTTTGGTATAGAGCAGAGGCTGATCGGTGCCATCCGCCGCGACGGGCCATTGCAGCGATTTGTACCCCGCCAGCCGTTCATAAGTCACGCCCGCGAACATCGGAGTGAGCGCCGCAATCTCGCGGTAAATTTCGGAGGGGTCCTTGTAATCCCACCCGGCGCCCAACCGGTTGGCAACGTCCTGAATGATCCGCCAGTCCGGTCGCGCGTCTTCCAGCGGCTCAAGCACCTGATAGAGCCGCTGGACGCGGCGCTCGGTGCTCGTAAACGTTCCTTCTTTTTCCAGGCTGGGGCAGCCCGGGAGCACCACATCTGCGTACCGGCAGGTGTTGCTGAAGAAAATCTCCTGCACCACGAAGAAATCGAGCTGCTGAAAGGCGGACGCTACCTCGTTCGCGTTGGAATCCACGATGCTCATTTCCTCGCCGATCACCCACATGGATTTCAGTTTGCCTTCGTGAATGGCATCCACCATCTGGTGATTGTCGAGTCCTTTGCTCGAGGGCAGCTTCACCTTCCAACCCGCTTCGTAGCGCGCTCGCACTTCGGGGTCATCCACTTTCTGATACCCGGGCAGCATGTTGGGCATCGAGCCATGATCGCTCGCGCCCTGCACGTTGTTGTGTCCGCGCAACGGATAGGCGCCGGTTCCCGGCCGCATGTAGTTTCCTGAAACCAGCAGTAAGTTGGAGATGGCGGTGGAGGTATCCGACCCCATGCTATGTTGCGTCACGCCCATGGCCCACAGGATGCACACGCTTTTCGCTTCGGCGACGGTGTGCGCCACTTTCTGCAGCGTCTCAGCGGACAGCCCGCAAGCCTGCGCGGCGAACTCCATCGTGAACGGCTCCAGGCTCCTGCGATATTCTTCCAGCCCATTCACCCACTGCTTCAAGAAAGCGGTGTTAGCGAGGCCGTTGTCCAGCAGATAGCGGCTCACCGCCGAAAGCCAGATCAGATCCGTGCCGGGCCGCGGATGCAGGAAAATATCGGCGCGCCGCGCCATTTCATTTTCGCGCAGATCGGAGACGATAAGTTTCTGTCCGTGCAGTTTATGCGCCCGCTTCACCCGCGTGGCCAGCACCGGGTGGCTTTCGGCGGTATTGCTTCCGACGATGATTACCAGGCTCGCCTGCGCGATGTCCGTGATCGAACCGGAATCCCCGCCGTAGCCGACCGTGCGAAATAGTCCGGTGGTGGCCGGCGCCTGGCAATAACGCGAGCAGTTATCAATATTGTTCGTGCCGATCACCGCCCGCGCCACTTTCTGCATCAGGTAGCTTTCCTCGTTGGTGCATTTTGAGGAAGAAATGAACGCCAGCGCGTCTGGCCCGTACTTCGCTTTGATTTCCGTGAACCTACGAGCGATCAGCGTGAGCGCCTCGTCCCAGGTGGCTTCGCGGAATTCGCCTCGTTCGCGGATCAACGGCTTGGTGAGGCGGTCCGGACTGTTGATATGATCCCAGCTGAATTTGCCCTTCACGCAGGTCGAAACTCCGTTGGTTGGGCCCTCCTGCGGCTCTATCTTCAATATGTGGCGGTCCTTGGTCCACACATCGAAACTGCAGCCCACTCCGCAGTACGTGCAAACAGTCTTGGTGCGCCTCACGCGCGATTCCCGCATGGCCGATTCGGCTTCCGAGACTTTCATAATGCCGCCGTAGCCCGTTTCGGGTTCGATGCTCTTGACGATATCTATCATTCCGTCCAGCGCCTGCTTCGGCAGCGCGGTGAAAAATCCAGCGTGCCCGATCATGGATTTTTCCATCAGCGCATTGCACGGACATACCGAAACGCAATGACCGCAAGATACGCAGCTGGATTCGCCGATCGGCGCGCCGCCATCCCACAACACCCGGGGATGCGGATCCTCCCATCGGATCGAAAGCGTTTCGTTGACCTGCAGGTTCTGGCAGGCTTCCACGCACCGGCCGCACAGAATGCATTGTTGGGGGTCGTAACGGTAGAAGGGATTGCTGTTGTCCACTTCATACGGCTTATTCTTGAAGGGAATCTGCTGATGCTCGATGGCGAGCAGTTTGGTGGTGTTGTGCACCGTGCAGTTTCCGTTGTTATTGTCGCAGACCGTGCAGTACAGCATGTGGTTGCTGAGGATGCGGTCGAAGGCTTCGCGTTGTGCGGCCTGCGCGACGGGGGACCGGGTCGCAACCTTCATCTCCGCGGATACGGAGGTGGCGCAAGCCCTGGCCAGCTTGCCATCCACTTCCACCAGACAGGTATCACACGTCTGGATGGGACCGAGCTGCGGATGATAGCAAACCTGCGAAAGCTTTATGCCGCTGCGATTGATGAGATCAATCAGCCGCTCGCCGTCGTTCGCTTGCAGAACTTCACCGTCAATCCTCACCGTGGCCACGGGATCAGCATCCGGAGACTGCGGGCCGCGGAATTTTCCGCGCGTCAATCCCCACCGCGGTGGCTAACGCGCCGGCGATGTTCATGTACTCCGCCCCTTTCAGCACCTGTGGATGCGCTACATAAGCGATGATCGCCTGGTGTTCGCGCGAAAGATCTTCATTTAGGCTGACCATGAATTGCTCTCGCGTCTGCGGTTTCTCGTCCGTCGCAGCCGTTCTTGCTTTCGCCAAGAACCTCTCCTGTAGATGTTCTCTCTGATTGACCATTACTGCGCCTGTAGCCCGAGTCCGCGCCGCGACCCCGCTCCGAACCAGCTCAATTACGCGAAATCTAGCTCAATTTCATCCACGTAGCACCAGCCCCAGGTCTCGCCGGGCTCGATAGATTTCATGATTGGATGTTTCGTGTGATGAAAATGTTTGGTAGCGTGTTTGTTTTTCGACGAATCGCAACAGCCCACGTGGCCGCACTCCAGGCACAACCGCAAATGCACCCAGGTGTCTCCCATTTTCAGGCATTCTTCACAACCACGCGTGTGCGGGGTAACCGGTCGGACTTGATCGAGGTGAGTACAAACTGCCATATGCGTACCTCCAGTAAGAATTGGGGCCGGATAGTAAGAAACGATTGTAGCGCGGGCATCCTCGCCAGCGGCTCATGCGTAGCGCCTCAGAAAACCGAGGCGCAAGCCGCCGACGGGCAAACGTTCCCGGCCCATTCATTTTCAGATACTGCTTTCAGGGGACTGGCCTGAAGCAGACCAGCCGCGCTCAGGATCCGGACGCGGCTGACCTCGCGCTTTCCGCGCGAACCAACGGAACGTCCACCAGATGTTCGGAAAGGAACCACACCTGCAGTTCATTGGTGCGGATGACTTGGCTCACCAGCAGATCGTTCGTGCCGTCGTCGCCCGCATCCGCGGCTTGTTTGGCCACCGTGTGCGCCTCCTTCAATATGATTTCGTGGGCCTCGAGCAAACGCGAGATTTGCACGGGGGCCTCCTCTCGTCCACGCGGCGGTCGCGGAATGAAGCTGGTCTCCGCGACGTCCGCCGCCATGGCGATGCTGATGCCGCCCAGCAGCTGAATCCGCTCCGCAATCGCGTCCACCAATTCCACCTGCTCGTCGTGATGCTTGTCGAAGAGCAGATGCAGCTGATAGAAAGTATGCCCCGCGACCTGCCAGTGATGCTTCTTGTACATGTCGCGCAACGTCATAGTATCTGCCAGAATCTGGTTCAACAGCTCGACACTGGTGGCGCAAACTTGCTGATCCAGGGCGATCGGCAACTTGGCGATCTTGCCGTACGGCTGTATCTCGCTGGCGTGCTGGTGCAGAATCGGCCGGGCGCGCTCGGTGCCAGCCGCATTTTGAATCGCCGTCGGGTTCTTGTGATCGGTCTTATTCTTCATGTTCAAGTCTCCTTTCTATTCCTTTCGACTGCTGGTATCGCCGTGCCTTTACTACCGGTGAACAAATCGCCTTTCGACAATTCAAGGGGAAAGCTCACCATCCGTTAGGTTCGCGGCCCTTTGCCTCGTGTGTTTCGGCGCGCCTGCGCCCGCCACGGGAGCGGATCAGCGCAACACCATCCTGCCCAACATGTGATGGTTCTAACGGGCAATAAGTTCCTGCGCGGATACACTGAACCCGGCGCGCGGCACTCCGTGACCCTCGCGGCTCAATTCACACGGCAACTCGCGCTACGATAGCGCTCTCTGCAGGAACACGAGCGTGCGCGCCCACGCGTCCGCGGCCGCTTGCGGGCGATAGCCATTGACGTTGCTCGGGTTCGCGAATGCGTGGCCCGCGCCGGGATAGATTTTCACGTCAATGCGCCGATGCAATCCTTGCATAGCCGTTACAAATTCCTGAACGTCGCTCGGAGTGATGCCCCGGTCATCCGCGCCGAAATTCCCAAGAACGGGCGCGAAGATTTGTTCGATATCATTCGGGTCAGTCGGCAGCGAACCGTAGTTCACCACGCACGCCGCTAGGCGCGGCTGATGGATCGCGAACTGAACCGAAAACCCGCCGCCCATGCACCAGCCGATGGATCCGATGTGGCCGGGCTTCACGTCCTTGCGCGTGTTCAGGTAATCGAAGGCCGCCTGCAGATCGCGGATCGCCCGATCCTGCGGAAGCCCGCGCATCAATTCATGGGCTTCATTAGGGTCGGTCGCGGTCTTGCCTCGGTACAAATCTACGGCGAGGGCAACGTAACCCTGCGCTGCAAGTTTTTCCGTCTGCTCCTTGACCCAGTCATTCAATCCCCACCATTCGTGGATCACGATCAATCCGGGATAGACCCCCGGCTTATCCGGAACCGCGAGGAACCCGCTGACCGTTTCCTTCCCGCTCGGGAATTCCACCGTTTGCGTCTTTGGCGCTTGCGCGCGAACGGCCAGCGCCGCCGCAATCACAGCCACGGCGACTAGCGCGAAGCAAAACCTAACAGAACGTTCCATGATGAACGGCCTCCATATGACCAAGCGGTTTATTGTAAACCTGTGCGTGGGCCCACGCCATCGGTGATCGAGCCGCCACTAGCCCCGCCCCGACCGGCGGATTTAGCGCCTGCCCGGGGGGCGCCCCCGCTGCGGGTTACGGTGCGATGCGTTCGACCTGTACGGCGGTGCCGTAGGCAAGCACTTCGGTGACGCCCTGCATCACCTCGGTAGCGTCGTAGCGCATCCCGATCACCGCGTTTGCGCCGTGCTGCCCGGCATGTTCCAACATCAATTCGAGCGATTCTTCCCGCGTCTTCTCGCACATCTCCTCAAAGAGAGTGATGTTGCCGCCCACCAACGTTTCCAGCGAGGCGCCGATAGTGCCCAGAATGCTGCGCGATCGCACCGTCACCCCGCGCACCAGACCGAAATTCTTCACCACGCGATATCCCGGCAGATCAAATGCAGTCGTCACCATATTTGGATTCACGCCTACGCCCATGTATTCCTCTCCTTGCGGCGCCTTGGCCGCCTCCTGCACGCGGGAGAATAACACAATGAAAATCGCGAGGGCACGATGACCCGGCGGCGTCTAGCTGTAGCGGAGCCAGCGGACCAGTTCGACGACCGTCGGGCGCTTGCCGTACATCAAGACGCCCACGCGATAGATTTTGGCGGAGGCGTACATGACGCCGACGGTGGTGAGCACCAGCAGCGCTAGCGAAAGGGCAATCTGCCAGGCGGGCGGAGTCTGGAGCGAGATGCGCAGGACCATCAAAACGGGCGCGAAGAACGGAATTTCGGACAGCACCACGGCGGTGTGGGAGGTCGGGTCATTTAATATCACGCTGTAGATGATCATACAGAAAACCAGCGGCGCCATGGCCAGCCATTGCAATTGCTGCGCGTCCTGCTCGTTCGAGCAGGCGGAGCCGATGGCCGCAAACATCGCGGAGTACATGAAATATCCACCGACGAAAAAGACGGCGGCGTAGATCACCAGCGAAATCGGAACATGAACTCCGGCAAGAGGCGAGTTCCGCGTCATGCCCCAGGTGGCCAGCACCCCGTAGGAGAATAGCAGCGCGGTGGAAGCCATCCAGATCGTGAACTGGGTGAACGCCACGGCGGCCACGCCGAGGATTTTCCCGGCGAGAAGCTCGAAGGGCTGCACGGAGGAAATCAGAACCTCCATGGTGCGCGTGGTTTTTTCCTCGATCACCGAGCGCATGGTGATGATTCCGTACATCAGCAGCGCGGTGTACAGCAGCACCACGAGAGCGATGGCAATAGCAATTCCCTGGCCCTTTTCCACGGATTCACCGGCCTCGCTCACTTTCAGGAGTTGGAGGTCGGTGCTCTTGAGCACGGCCTCAATATCGTTGAGATGGACGCCGCGACTGCCGAGGCGGCTGGAAATCACCGCCTGGTCCACGGCGTTGGATAGCGGTCCGATGAGGCTGAAATTATCGGGATTACGCATGTGCAACTCGAACGATTCGCTTACGTCCTGGGGAATCCAGAGGTAGGCGTCGAGCGTTTCGCCATTGATGCGCGCGCGCAGTTCTTGCTGCAGGGCGTCGGGGGACTGCGGGCGCGACACGGTTTCCACGACGGCGAATTGAGGCTTGCCGTCGGCCAGCTTGCCGTCCAGACCGTGCACGATCGCCGGAGCGAGCTGGCCGGAATTATCCACAATCACCAGGCGCAGGCTCTGCGTGGCCGTGTGCCCCACCAGGAACACGACCAGCAAAATGGAGCCCACGCCAATCAAAGGCACGATGATCGTGCCGATGATGAAGCCCTTGGTCCGGACGCGGGTGAGATATTCGCGCTTGATGATGAGCAGGATTTTACGCACGAGAGGTCCTATCAATGAAAATTTCGTTTAGCGACGGCTCCAGAAGCTCGAAGCGCGTGATGCTCGTGCCCGCAAGGACGGCGGCTTTCAGTATTTCCTGGGGATCGGCACCGGGCTGCAGCTTGGCCTCCACGCCGGTCACCAGCCGCGTGATCTGTCCGATTCCCGGGTGATTCAAGAAGCTGTCGCTGCCGGTGAATTCGACGTGCACGGTGTTCTTGCCGTAGGACTGCTTGATGGCGCGCAATTCGCCATCGAGGACGTTGCGGCCCTTGTCAATCAGGCAGATGCAATCGCAGAGCCGCTCGACCTGCTCCATACGATGAGTCGAGAGGACGATGGTGGCGCCCTGCTTGCGCATCTCGAGCATGATTTCCTGCAGCGTGGCGGCGTTCACCGGATCGAGTCCGGAGAACGGCTCGTCGAGAATCAAAAGCGGCGGCCGGTGGATCACTGAGGTAATGAACTGCACTTTCTGCTGCATGCCTTTCGAGAGGTCCACCAGCTTTTTGTCCGACCACTCGCCGAGGTCGAGCCGTTCCAGCCATTCCTTGCCGCGGCGCCCTGCTTCGGCTTCCGTCAGGCCATGCAGCGCGCCGAGGAAGACGATGATCTCGAGGACTTTCATGCGCGGGTAGAGGCCGCGCTCCTCGGGTAGATAGCCGATCTTGTCGCGAGTACTGTCCGTAACGGGCTCGCCCAGAACGCGGATGGAGCCTTCATCCGGCACCAGGATATGCATGATCATGCGGATGGTAGTGGTCTTGCCAGCGCCGTTGGGCCCGAGCAGCCCGAGAATGGCTCCGCTGCGGACTTGCAGGCTAACCGCACTGACGGCGGTGACCGAGTCGTAGGATTTGCTGACGTTTTCGAGGGTGATGGCGTCCATGGTCTTGGGTGCTCGTTGCTCCTGATACGCGGCGAGACGGCGAAATATATCAGAATTCGAATGCTGGGGATGTGGATAAAGGCGGCGACAGGTCTGTCAATGCGCCCGAACATCCCTTGCATCAAAGAGTCGGCAAGCGAAGGTAACTGCCCTGGAGACGCTTGGTACAGCCACAACCGGAGGTCGGCCCTGATGGGCATGGTTATCCAAAATTGACCCTTTGCACGCACTGGCGCATAGCGGGTGCGCGGATCGCATGATAATATGGGAGTGCGTTTGTTGCTCCTGGATACCCCTCTGGAACGGTCCGCACGGGATTCGATCAGGGATGCAAAGACCGCGCTCCTAAACCTTTTTTGGCAGTTACCCAATGACGAAAAGCATTCGTAATATCGCTATCATTGCGCACGTGGACCACGGCAAGACCACCCTGGTGGATGCGATGCTGCGCCAGAGCGGGATTTTTCGCGCCAACCAGGAGCTGGTGGAGCGCGTGATGGACTCGAACGACTTGGAGCGCGAGCGCGGCATCACCATTCTCGCCAAGAATACCGAGATCGAATATCAGGGAACCAAGATCAACATCGTGGATACACCCGGCCACAGCGATTTTGGAGGGGAAGTGGAACGGGCTCTGCGCATGGTGGACGGCGTGCTCGTGCTGGTGGACGCCAGCGAGGGCCCGCTGCCGCAAACGCGTTACGTCCTGCAAAAGGCGCTCGCCGCGAAATTGCCCCCGATCATGGTGCTCAACAAAATTGACCGTCCGGACGCGCGAGCCGCGGCTGTGCTGGATGAAATCTACGATCTCTTCATTGACCTCGACGCCACAGAAGACCAGCTCGATTTCCCGGTAATTTACACCAACGCGAAAATAGGCGTCGCTCACCTTAAGGTGGGCGATGAGTCCACGACTTTGCAGCCGCTGTTCGAGCAAATCGTCAAGTCCATCCCGGCGCCGGCAGGCGATCCCGACGCGACCCTGCAAATTCAAGTGACCAATCTCGATTACAGCGATTTCCTCGGCCGCCTGGCCATCGCGCGCGTCTTTCAGGGAACTTTGCGGCGCGGCACGGAAGTGGGCATCGTCAAGCTGGACGGCAAGATTCAGCCTACGAAGATCACCAAACTCTTTACCTTTCGCGGACTGGAACGCGACGAAGCCGAAGAAGTGACCGCTGGAGACATCGTGGCCATCGCGGGTGTGGAAGGCATTCAGATCGGCGAAAGCATCACCGACCTGGCCAACCCCGCGCCGCTCGAGCCCCTCACCATTGACGAGCCCACCCTGACCATGGTGTTCACCATCAATACCTCCCCTTTCGCGGGCCGCGAAGGCCAGTACGTCACCTCGCGCGACCTGCGCGCGCGCCTGGAAAAGGAATTGCTCACCAACGTTTCCCTGCGCGTGGAAGACATGGGCGCAACCGACGCCTTCCGCGTGCTGGGACGCGGCGAATTGCAGCTCGCCATCCTGATCGAAACGATGCGCCGCGAAGGATACGAAGTGATGGTCGGCAAGCCGGAGATCGTCGTCCGCACCGAAAACGGCCGCCGCCTCGAGCCGCTGGAATTGCTGGTGGTGGACTGCCCGGAGAATTTCATCGGCATCGTAATGGAATTGCTGGGAACGCGGCGCGGCGAAATGAAGAAAATGGTGAATCACAATTCCGGCCGGGTGCGCATGGAATTCAGCATTCCCTCGCGCGGCCTGATCGGACTGCGCAGCCAATTGATGACCGACACGCGCGGCACTGCGCTGATTCACTCTCTTCTCGAAGGTTGGACGGAATATGCCGGAGACATGGCCATGCGCCTCACCGGCGCGCTGGTGGCCGATCGCTCGGGAGTCTCCACCGCCTACGCCGTCTGGGGCATACAGGAACGCGGCGAGATGTTCGTGGGACCCGGCATCGAAGTGTACGAAGGCATGATCCTCGGCGAGAACGCGCGCGAGGACGATATGAACGTGAACGTCACCAAGGAAAAGAAGCAGACCAACATGCGCTCGTCCTCGGCCGACGAGGCCATCCGCCTGATTCCGCCGCGCGACATGACCCTGGAAAAGGCCATCGAGTTCATCGCGGACGACGAGTTCGTCGAGGTCACGCCGAAATCCATTCGCCTGCGCAAGAAAGTCCTCGACGCCAAGAAGCGCCCCAAGCGCTGGCAGGAAATCCGCGCCAGTACAGAGACGGCGTCCTAGCGATTTCCCCCGCTCGCCCGCCGAAGGCTGCGCCTCGATCCAATTCGCGCCGGCGGAGAAGCCGTGGGTTTCGCGGCCTATTCGTCTGGAACATGTCCAAAGCCAGATTGCAGTAGGCCGATGGGCGCAAACGGCATGGTTTTCCGCAAGCGAAAATCTGTCCGATAGCGGGACGAATGATTCCCATGACCGGGCAAATTATGATAACTCGTCCGTCGCAGTCCCTTGTAAGTAGAGCAATACAAACATCTTATATCATACGCGACACCGGAATTCGATTTGCGATATACATTTGCGAGGTTGGTATCCGTGGACATCGTTCGCCCAGAAATTAAGCGCAAGAAGAAGGTTCGCCGCGTCGCTTACATTGCCGCGGCCGTGGTTCTGGTTCCACTGATGACCTACGCTCTTTCGCGGCTGAAGCCGGCTGCGCCGAGCGTGGACAGCGGCACGATTTGGACCGGCACCGTGAAGCGCGGGCCGATGCTGCGCGAAGTGCGCGGCCTGGGCACGCTCGTGCCGGTAACCATCCGGCTGATTCCGGCGGCGACCGACGGGCAAGTACAGGAGCGGTACCTGCTGCCGGGCACCCCCGTAAAGGCGAACACGGTCATCCTGGACCTGAGCAACCCTCAACTGCAGCAAGAGACCCTCGACGCGGAGTATCAGCTAAAAGGCGCCCAAGCGGCCTACGAACAGACCAAAGCGCAACTGCAGAACCAACTGATGGACAAGCGCACCCTCGCGGCCAGCATTTCCTCGCAATACCGCACTGCAGAGATGGTGAAGCAGACCAAAGAACAGCTCGGCGCGAACGGCCTGGCCCCGGAACTGGATGTGAAAACCGCCCAGGTGCAGGCGGAAGAATTGGCCAAGGAAAACGACCTGGCCCAGAAGGAAGTGGAAATATTCCAGAACTCGATTGCCGCGCAGCTCGCCGTGCAGGAAGCGACCGTGAACGAAAGACGCGCCATGTACGAGCTGAAAAAAACGCAATTGGACGAACTGCACATCCGCCCCGGAATTGACGGTATGTTGCAGGAACTGGACGTGGAAGTCGGGCAGAAGGTGACCATGGGCACGGTGCTGGCGCGCGTCGCCCAACCCACGCATTTGAAGGCGCAACTAAAGATCGCCGAGACCCAGGCAAAAGACATCTTGATCGGACAGAAGGCTTCGGTGGATACGCACAATGGCATCATTCCCGGGCACGTCATCCGGATTGACCCTGCCGTGATAAACGGCACGGTTACGGTGGATGTGGGGCTCGATGGTCCATTGCCGGCGGGCGCCCGGCCGGACTTGAGCGTCGAAGGAACCGTGGAAATCGAGCGGCTCGCGGACGTGCTTTACGTCGAACGTCCGGTGCACGGAGAGGCCAATAGCACCGTGGGGATCTTCAAACTCGTGGATGACGGCAAGGAAGCCACCCGCGTGCAAGTGCAACTGGGCCGTACGTCGGTGAACACCGTGGAAATCATGAAGGGCCTGCAGATCGGAGACAAAGTGATCCTTTCCGATATGTCGGCTTGGGATAATTACGACCGCGTGCAATTGAAGTAAGCCCGGGAACATTTTGGGGCGCAAGCCTCGTATCTATAGTGGCAGCAGAGATCGCAAGGAGCGAAGAATGACAACGACCGAACAAGGCCTGATTCGTCTCGAAGGCGTGACCAAGGTTTTCTACACCGACGAAGTCGAGACCCACGCCCTCAGCGGCGTGCACCTCGAGATCAAGAATGGCGAGTTCCTCTCGATCGCCGGACCCTCCGGCTGCGGAAAATCCACGCTGCTTTCGATCCTGGGCCTGCTCGATTCGCCCACCGAAGGCAGTTACTGGATCAATACGCAGGCGGTCGCGAATCTTTCCCTTTCGGACCGCACCCGCATCCGCAATCGCGAGATCGGCTTCATCTTCCAGGCGTTCAATTTGATTGGCGACCTTACCGTGTACGAAAATGTCGAACTGCCTCTGACCTACCGGAGCATGGCCGCCGCCGAGCGCAAGAAGCGCGTGCAGGAAGTGCTGGAGCGCGTCGGCATGGCGCACCGCATGAAGCATTACCCTTCGCAACTGTCCGGCGGTCAGCAGCAGCGCGTGGCTGTGGCGCGCGCCCTGGTGGGTTCGCCCTCGATTCTGCTGGCGGACGAGCCGACCGGCAACCTGGACTCGAAGAACAGCGAGGCCGTGGTGGACCTGCTCCGGCAACTGCATCGCGAGGGCGCCACGATCTGCATGGTGACGCACGACCCGCGCTACGCCAGCATCGCGGATCGCACCATTCACCTTTTCGACGGCCGCATCGTCGAGGAAACGCTGGGCACACGCACGGCGTCCGTCTAAGCGGATTTAGAAAACCTCAATTTCGCAGCAGCCGAAAACTTACCTTCGGCGCCGCTGGATGTGTGTGCCTGGAGGCGTTCGCAAAATGGAAAGCCTGCTCCAAGACCTCAAGTATGCGGTGCGGATGCTGATAAAAAGTCCGGGGTTCACGCTGATTGCTATCGTGACTCTGGCACTGGGAATCGGGGCGAACACCGCACTTTTTTCGGTGGTCAATGGCGTGCTGCTCAGCCCGTTGCCTTACGCCCGGCCGAATCAACTGGTCATCATCTCCGAAACGACGGCGCGTTTTGAAAGCTCGTCCATCTCCTATCCGAATTTTCTGGACTGGCAGCGGACCAACAGCGTCTTCACGTCCATCGCCGCCTATCGCGGCGACGATTTCGTAATTACGGGAAAGGGCGAAGCCGAGCGGGTGCGCGTAGGCATGGTGTCCGCCGGTTTCTTTGAAACGCTGGGCGTTCATCCGGCGCGCGGCAGCGTGTTCACAGCGGACGAAGATCGGCTGGGCGCCGCGCCCGTGGCCGTGATCAGCGCCGGTCTGTGGCAGCGCAAGTTCGGCTCCGAGCCGGACATCGTCGGAAAAAGAATCACTATGAACGGCGACGGCTACACCGTCATCGGCGTGGCGCCCGAAGGTTTTCGGCTGGAATCCACGAATCTAGGAATGAAGGACGTCTATGTTCCAATCGGTCAGAACAAGGACGTGCTGTTCTACGACCGCGACGTACACGAAGGGATGCGCGCGATCGGCCGCCTGAAACCCGGCGTGACTCTGGCCGCGGCCAAGGCCGAAATGAGCCGGATCGCGGGCAACCTTGCCGTTGCCTATCCCGACGCGGACAAAGGCGCAGGCATCAACCTCGTGCCGCTCAAGAAGGATATCGTTGGTGACGTGCAGCCGTACTTGCTGGTGCTGCTGGGAGCGGTTGGATTTGTGCTGCTCATCGCCTGCGTGAACGTTGCCAACCTGCAACTGGCGCGTTCGACGACACGCGCGCGCGAATTTGCCATTCGCGCGGCCTTGGGAGCAAGCCAGGCGCGCGTGATCCGCCAATTGCTCACAGAAAGCATTCTGCTCGGTCTGGCCGGCGGCGCTTTGGGCCTCTGCTTGGCCGGCTGGAGCACGCAAGCTGCGATGCGCGTGCTGCCGGAAACATTGCCGCGTGCGCAGGACATCGGCCTGGATGGACCCGTTCTGATATTCACGTTTGTTGCTTCCATTGCCGCGGGCGTGATTTTCGGGCTGGCGCCGGCGCTGAAAACCGCGCGCCCAAATCTGCAGGAAACTCTGAAGGAAAGCGGCCGCGGAGCGAGCGGCGCGCGGCACCGCGCCCAGGGCGTATTCGTGGTGGTCGAGATGGCCATGGCGCTGGTGCTGCTGATCGGCGCAGGCCTGATGATTCGCAGCCTCGCCGACCTCTGGAGCGTGAATCCCGGTTTCGATCCTCATGGCGTCCTGACCTTCCAGGTGTCGCTCTCTCCTTCGCTGGGCGTAAACGCCGAGACCAGCCGGAACGCCATTCGCCAACTGGGCGACACGTTGCGGAACGTCCCCGGCGTGGAAGCCGTCTCCTCGACCAGAGGATCGTTGCCCATGGATGGCGACAGCGAATATCCTTTTTGGCTGGATGGACGACCGAAGCCCGCGAACGTAAGCGAAATGAAACAGTCTCTTGTTTATTTGACGAGTCCCGGATACCTCGATGCGATGGGGATTCCCCTGCATCGCGGACGATTCTTCACCGCGGACGACAACGAGCGTGCGCCCGCGGTAGTCGTAATTGACGAGCGCTTCGCGCGCGAATACTTCCCGAACGAAGATCCCATCGGTAAGCGAATTCACCTGGAAATTCTGGACATGGAGGCTGAGGTCGTCGGCGTCGTCGGGCACGTGAAGCATTGGGGGCTGGACGTTGACGGCGACGCCAAGCATTCCATCGTCGCGCAGGCCTACATTCCTTTCATGCAGCTCCCCGATCGCTTTTGGAGCGGACCCCCTTGGACGGAGGTGGTGGTGCGCACCAAGGGTTCGCCGGCCGATCTGGCTCCTGCGATACGCGCCGCCGTCGAGAAACTGAACGCCGATAACGTAATGTACGAAACCAAGCCGCTCGAAGAAATCGTGGCGGATTCGCTGGCAGCGCGCCGCTTTTCCATGATTCTGCTGGGCGTCTTCGCGGCGCTGGCGCTGCTGCTATCGAGCATCGGCATTTACGGCGTGGTTTCCTACGTCGTGGGCCAGCGCACGCACGAAATCGGCATTCGCATCGCCCTCGGCGCGCAACGCGGAGACGTGCTCCGCCTGATGCTGGGCGAAGGAATGAAAATGGCGCTCGCGGGAGTGGTCATCGGGATTGCCACTGCGCTGGAGCTCACGCAGTTGATGGCGAAGATGCTCTTCCGCGTCAGCGCCACCGACCCGATTACGTTCGGCGTGGTGGCGCTGGTTTTGGCGAGCGTCGCGCTTGCCGCTTGCTACATCCCGGCGCGCCGCGCGATGCGCGTGGACCCGATCGTGGCATTGCGCTACGAATGATTCGCGCCGCGCGCCAAAGAGACGCACCGATTACTGCTCGCGATTTACGGAGTTGAAAATGGAAACCCTGCTGCAAGACATTCGTTACGGCGCCCGGATGCTGCTAAAAAATCCCGTCTTCATGATCGTCGCAGTCATCACCCTGGCGCTGGGAATCGGCGCGAACACCGCCATCTTCAGCATGGTGGATGCGTTTCTGTTGCGTCCTCTGCCGGTGAAGGATCCCGCGCAGATCACTGTCATCGCCTTCCAGCAGGAACACGGAAATATGCAGAGGCAATTTTCGATTGCGGATTATCGCGACATACGCAATCAGACCACCGGCGTATTTTCCGACGTCTTCGCTTATCAATTCGGCCTCGATGGCATGAGCGTGGACGGCAAAGCCGACCGCATCATGACCAACTACGTCAGCGGAAATTATTTCGACGCGCTGGGCATCAAGCCGGCCCTGGGGCGCTTCATTCTGCCCTCGGAGGGCGAAACGCCCGGCGCGGATCCGGTGTTGGTCTTGAGTTATTCGTATTGGCAGACTCGTTTCGGCGGCGATCCTGGAATCGTCGGGCGAAAAGTTTCCATAGATGGTCAACCGATCACCATCGTCGGTGTGGCACCCAAGGATTTTGTGGGGGTATATCCCCTCTTGAGCGTTCAAGGATACTTGCCGCTGGGAATAGCAACGTTTGCAGGCAATCCCAGCGATTTCATGACCAACCGCCAGATCCGAAATGATCCGATCGTCGCGCGCCTGCGGCCGGGGGTGAGCCTGCAACAGGCGCAGGCCGCGTTGGCGGTGGTCAGCCAGCGATTGGCGCAGGAATATCCTGAAACGCACAAGGACCTGAGCATCAAAGCGTTTCCGGAACTTCGAGCGCGGCCCAATCCCGATCCCAACAACACCATTTTCGTAGTGGGCGGCCTTTTTCTGGGCTTGGCGGTGATGGTGCTGCTGCTCGCCTGCGTCAACGTGGCCAATATCCTGCTGGTGCGTGCGACCGTGCGCGAGCGCGAAATGGCTATTCGCGCCGCGCTGGGCGCCGCGCGAGTTCGCCTGATCCGCCAGTTGCTTACCGAAAGCATCCTGCTCGCGCTCCTGGGCGGACTAGCAGGAATTCTGCTGGGATATTGGGGTAGTTCTGCACTGGCCTCGATCAACGTGCAAACCGATCTTCCCATCCACTTTGACTTCACGTTCGACTGGCGTGTTTTCTCGTTTGCAACAGCAGCGGCCTTGCTGACGGGAATCATCGTAGGTATCGTGCCCGCCGTACGCGCATCGCGTGGAAACTTGAGCGCGATCCTTCATGAAGGCGGCCGCGGCGTGGTAGGCGGCAAGAACCGGTTGCGCAGCACGCTGGTGGTGGTGCAGGTAGCGGGCTCCCTGATGTTGCTCATCATTGCCGGGCTTTTCACGCGCAGTCTGGCGCAAGCGCAACGCACCGATCTCGGCTTCAAGCCCGACCACGTTCTGAACCTGCTGGTGGACCCAAACGAGATCGGATACAACCAGGCGCAAACGCGCGATTTCTACAAGAATCTGCTGCAGCGGGTTCGTGCGCTTCCCGGCGTCGTCTCCGCCTCCGCCGCGAACTCCGTCCCCATGGGTTATTACGGCAATTACGATTCGCTGAGCATCGAGGGCTACCAGCCGCCACCCGGCCAACCCGCTCCGGGCGCTTTGTACAACACGATTTCCACGGATTATTTTCAGACCATGGGTATCTCGCTGCTGCGCGGCCGCACCTTCACAGACGCGGACGATGAGAACGCCCAATACGTCGCAATCGTCAGCGAGGCGATGGCTAAGCAGTATTGGCCTAACACGGATCCGATCGGCCGCCAGTTTCAGATGTCCACGGACCCGAAGCATTCTCTGATCGTCGTCGCAGTGGCCCACAACGTTCGCTATCAAGGCGTCACCGGTCCCTTCAGACCGATGTTTTACGCGCCTTTCCTGCAGCACCAGGCCGGCAACTCGCTGCAGGCTCTGCAACTGCGCACGGCGATGGCCCCGGAAACGATGACCCCGGAAATCGAACGCGTAATCGAATCGCTCGCGCCGCAGCTTCCCGTGTTCGACGTGGAAACGATGTCCCAGGCGCTCAATACGCTCAACGGATTGCTCTTCTACAAGATTGGCGCGGTGCTGGCTGCGCTGCTTGGAATGTTGGGTTTGATCCTGGCGATCGTCGGCGTTTACGGCGTGGTTTCCTATGCCGCGACTCAGAAGACGCACGAGATCGGAGTGCGCATGGCTCTGGGAGCTCAGCCTGCGGATATTCTGAAGATGATTTTCCGTGACGGGCTGTTGATCGTCGGTATCGGCCTGGTCGTGGGCATCCTCGGAGCATTGGCCGCCGGCAAGGTGGTCGGCAGTTTTCTCACGGTCAGTCCCCGCGACCCTTTCACCTACGTGCTTGTGACCGCCACGCTCACGCTTGTCGCACTCAGCGCGTGCTTGATACCGGCCCGCAGGGCCATGCGCGTGGATCCCATGGTCGCCCTGCGCTACGAGTAGCGGTAGGCGGCGAGGAATCGCATCGCTCACGTTCATCGAGCGGCGCGACTGTCCGGTATCGTAACAACCATTCCCGCAATTGGTCATGCACACATCACAGCCGGCGTCTTCTCTCCGGTAATGTGCTGTAAAAAAATGACTTATATTAACGTCGTGCTGGAATCTCACCTGCCCATATTCGGGAGGCTCCTCAAGTGCACGTGCGACGCGCGCATAGCAAAGGGGCTCCAATGATGACAATCATGTCGTTCGATTCCACCGCCGAAAGCATTGCAACCCAACCCCAGGTCTTGATCGCTGATGACCAGCCAGACGTGCTCGAGGCCCTGCGCCTGTTGCTAAAAGGACACGGTTACGTCACCGAGACAGTCACTTCGCCGGCAGCGCTCTTCGCCGCCATCAACCGCAAGGGATTCGACCTCATTCTGATGGATCTGAACTATGCGCGCGACACAACCTCCGGCCGCGAGGGTCTTGACCTGCTCGCTCGGCTCAAGGCCACCGAGAACGCTCCCCCGATCGTGGTCATGACCGGATGGGCCACCGTGGGTCTGGCGGTCGAAGCCATGCAGCAGGGCGTTGGCGACTTTGTCGAGAAGCCCTGGGTCAATTCCCGGTTGCTCGAAATCATCCAGAAACAACTGCAGCTCGGCCGCGAGCGGCGCGAAGCCCGGCAACAAGCTCTTGCCAGTTCGAAGGAGCAGATGGAAATCGCCTCTCACCTGCATGCGCAGGAACGCGAGATCGTCGAAGCGCTCTCCATTCAACAGGGGTTCTTGCCCAAGGACATCCCTCAACTGCGCGGATACCGGATTGCCGGGGCCTGGCAGCCAGCTCGCGTCGTGGGCGGCGATTACTACGATGTCCTTCCATTCGGACAGGACACACTGGGGATTTGCATCGCAGACGTCGCTGGAAAGGGAATGCCGGCGGCGCTGTTGATGTCCAATTTGCAAGCGGCGTTTCGCGGCTTCGCATCTCCCTCGCTCGCGCCGGAAACTCTCTGCGCCCGTTTGAATTCGCTGATTTGTCGCAATATCGCGAGCGACCGCTTCATCACGTTGTTCTACGCGCAGCTCGATGGCGCCGCCCGCCAGTTGCGCTACACCAATGCCGGACACAACGCGCCGATCGTAACCCATCGCGACGGCACGCATAGCCGGCTGCTGGAAGGCGGGGGCATTCTCGGCGTCTTCCCCATCCAGGAATACAGTACGGGCATCTGCGACCTGGCGGCGGGCGATCGCGTGCTGCTCTTTACCGACGGCGTCACGGAAGCGCGCAGTCCGGAAGGCGAGGAATTCGGCGAAGCGCGCCTGCGTGAGCTACTCGACCGGAATCGCGGCGCGAGCGCTGAGGACTTGCAGAAAATTGTTTTGGATGCCGCCGGCGAGTTCTGCCGCGGTCACTGGGACGATGACGCCACGCTGATCGTCATCGCCGTCGAATAAGCAGCGCGGACGAACGAGGAGCGAAATGGGATCGCTGCTGCAAGATCTGCGTTTTGCCATCCGCACGCTGCGGAAGAATCCCGGTTTCACCGCCGTGGCCGTGTTGACGCTGGCGCTGGGCATCGGCGCCAACGTTGCGATCTTCAGCGTGGTTCACGCCGTCCTGCTGCGCCCGCTCCCGTTTCCGCACGCCGAGCGGCTGGTAATCGCCGGGCCGGACGAAGACGGTGAGGTGGGCAGCTTTGCTCCCGCGGAATTTCTCGCGGTGCAGCGCGGCCAGAAAGTATTCGACGAAATCACTGCGATTCGCGGGGGGAGCTTCAATCTGTCTTCCGGAGATCGCGCAGAACGAGTGTACGGCGCCACTACCTCGGGGAATTTCTTCTCGCTCGCAGGGATTCAACCGGCGATCGGCCACGGATATGCCGCCGCTGACCGTAGTGCCCAGGATAATCAAGTGGTGGTCTTGGGCAACGCGCTGTGGAGCGCCCAATTCGGCGCGAACCCCGCGATCATAGGCACAACGATTCTACTGAACGGCGAGACGCGCACCGTGATTGGCGTCATGCCTGCGGATTTCGATTTCCCCGATAACGCCCAACTTTGGATTCCGTCGCGCTTCGCCGTTCCCGCGCATCCCTTGAAACCGAACGAGGACCCCTCGGCGCGCTTTGATACTCATTATTTCGACACCTACGGGCGGCTCCAGCCCGGCGTAACGACGGCGCAGGCAGAAGCCGCGCTGACCGCTCTTTCGCGGCAGATCGCCAAACAGAATCCGGACGCCAACCAGCATGTGCAAGCGCGCATCCAAACATTGCAGGACTATGAAGTAGGCGACATTCGCCCCGCCCTGTTGCTGCTGCTCGGGGCCGTGGCTCTGGTGCTGCTAATCGCCTGCGCCAACATCGCGAATCTGCTGCTGGCGCGCGGCAGTTCCCGCCATCGCGAGCTTGCGATTCGCCGCGCCTTGGGCGCGAGCCCCGCGCGCGTCGCCCGGCAACTGCTCACCGAAAGCCTGCTGCTCTCCGCTGCCGGAGGCATTGCCGGAGTTCTGCTCGCCGCCTGGAGCTTCCGTCCGCTCGTGGCGCTGGTGCCTGCCGAATTGCGCGGCATGATCCACCTGCAATTGAACGCGCCGTTGCTGCTCTTCGCCTTCGCAATTTCACTCCTGGCCGGACTGCTTTTCGGCCTGATGCCCGCGCTTCAGACCGCCCGCGGCGACTTGAACGAAACGTTGAAAGCAACCGGCTCGCGCGGCACCATGACCGCCGGCCGTCACCGCCTGCAGAATGCCCTGGTGCTTCTGGAAACCGCGACGGCTCTGGTCCTGCTCTGTGGCGCCGGTCTGCTGATGAAAAGCTTTGCCCGGCTCACTGGCGTGCCTGCCGGGTTCAATCCGCACGGCGTGATCGCTTTGCAGGTGTCCTTGATCCAAGCGGGATACGAAGAACCCGCCAAGCGTTCGCAATTTGTGGATCGCATTCTGGAGAACATCCGCGCAGTGCCCGGCGTGCAATCCGCCGCTGTCGTCACGCGCTTGCCTTTGAATCTCGGGTCCAGCTCCCGCAGCGTCACAGTCGAAGGACACACCTATCCGCCGGACTCTCCAGCCCGGCAGGAGAGTCCCGATTACACCGTCATCAGCCCGGACTATTTCCACACCCTCAACATTTCTTTGCTCGAAGGGCGCGATTTCCGGGAAACGGACACAGCCGATGCCACGCGCGTGGCCATCATCAACCACGCGATGGCGCGAGCCTATTGGCCCGGCGAGGATCCGATCGGCGAGCGCTTTCGGATAGACGGTTCCGATGAGTGGATGCAAGTTGTCGGGATCGTCGCCGACATCCACCAGCATCAATTGGGGCGTCCGCCGGAACCGATGTTTTTTGCCCCGTTTCCGCAGGATCCCTGGACGTACTTTACAATCGCGGTTCGCACGCCTGCGAACATTTCGCAGGTCGCTCCCGCGCTCACCGATGCAATCCAGCGGATGGATCGCAGTCTGCCGGTGTACAACGTGCGGCCCTTTGCTGAAATTCTGGATGCTTCGATCACGCGGCCGCGCTTCCAAATGTTTCTGCTCGCGCTCTTTGGAGGCCTGGCGCTGGCCCTTGCCGCCATTGGCATCTATGGAGTGATGTCCTATTCCGTTGCGCAGCGCACCAACGAAATCGGGATTCGCATGGCCCTGGGAGCGCAGCCGCGCAACGTGCTGGCGCAAATTCTGTGGCAAGGCGCGCGGCTCGCAGGTCTCGGCGCCGTCGCGGGCCTGGCCGCGTCGCTGGTCCTCTCGCGGTTCATGAAATCAATGCTGTTCGCGGTTAGCCCGCTGGACCTCGGAACCTATGCCCTCGTGACCGCGCTGCTTGTTCTGGTGGCGCTGGCGGCCTGCTACGTCCCTGCGCGCCGGGCCACCCGCGTGGACCCCATGGTCGCGCTACGATATGAATGAAGCCGTGCGGCGGGGAACGCGCGATCTGTTCCAGGCGCTGAGCGCGCAAGCGCGGAAGTTTTCGTATAGGAGTGAACTATCGTGATCAAACTGATTGACGTCGAAAAATTCTACGAGTCCGGCGCGGGTAAGACCTGGGTGCTTCGCCGCATCAACCTGGAAATCCGCGAGGGCGATTTCATCACCGTCATGGGCCCTTCTGGCGCGGGCAAATCCACGCTGATGGGCATTATCGGGATGCTCGACGGCGCCTGGAAGGGCGAATATCACCTGCTCGACAATCCGGTGCACAAGCTCGATAATCGCCACCGCGTCGAGCTGCACAAGAAATACATCGGCTTCGTTTTTCAGCAATACCATTTGCTGGACAATCTCACCGTCGCCGAGAACCTGGACCTGCCGCTCTCCTATCGCGACATCAAGAGAGCCGAGCGCGAAGGAATGGTTGCGGACGCCCTCGATCGCTTCCAAATCGTGGGCAAGAAGGCGCTCTTCCCCAACCAGCTTTCCGGCGGCCAGCAGCAACTCGTGGCCGTCGCGCGCGCCGTCATCGGCAAACCGAAACTGATTCTGGCGGACGAGCCCACCGGCAGCCTGCATTCCAGCCAGGGAAAGATGATCATGGATATGCTGAAGAAGCTGAACGACGGCGGCACCACCATCATCCAGGTGACGCACAATAACGAGTGGGCGGCTTATGGCAATCGCATTATCCAGCTCGCCGATGGATGGATCGTGGATGGCCAGCCCGTCGCAGGCGGAGCAACCGCGGCCAGCCGCTGAGCGCGCGCGAATCGCGTGGAAAGAGGAGCTCTTGCTGGCGCTGCGCCATGAATGAGGAAACCCGATGACCTATGCATCCGACATTTCAACGAACGAGACTAGCGGTAAAATCCAGGGAGATAGCGCGCGTGCCATGATGCCAGCCAACGCACCTCGAACGCGAATCCTCGTCGCCGACGACCAGCCCGACATTCGCGAGGCCTTGCGCCTGCTCTTGAAAGGCGAAAGATTCGAAACCGAAACCGTCGCTTCGCCCGCGGCGGTGATGTCCGCCCTCGAAGCCCGCGAATTTGACGCGCTGCTGATGGATCTGAATTATGCGCGCGATACCACTTCCGGCCAGGAAGGCCTGGACCTCCTCTCCAATATTCGCGCGAAAGACAGCACGCTGCCCATCATCGTGATGACCGCCTGGGGCAGCCTGGAACTCGCCGTGGAAGCCATGCGCCGCGGCGCCAAGGATTTCGTGCAGAAACCCTGGGAGAACGCGCGCTTGCTGGCCATTTTGAAAACTCAAATCGAGCTTTCGCAAGCCTTGCGCAAAGGCCAGCGCCTCGAAGCCGAAAACCGCCTGCTGCGCGCGGATGGCCGCCCGGTCATGATCGCCGAATCCGCTTCCATGCGTCCGGTGATGGACTTGATCGCCCGCGTCGGCCCCTCCGATGCCAATGTGCTCATCACCGGCGAACACGGCAGCGGAAAAGAAGTCGTCGCACGCACGCTTTACGCGCTTTCTTCGCGTTCCGGCCGTCCGCTGGTCACCGTGAACGCCGGCGGATTACCCGAAGGCGTCTTTGAAAGCGAACTGTTCGGCCATGTAAAGGGCGCCTTCACCGACGCCAAGGCGGATCGCGTGGGCCGTTTCGAACTGGCAGACGGCGGCACGCTCTTCCTCGATGAAATCGCCAACGTGCCCATGAACCTGCAGGCCAAATTGCTGCGCGCCCTGGAAACCGGCGAACTCGAACGCGTCGGCTCCTCCACCACTCGCCGCGTGGACGTGCGCATCGTTTCGGCGACGAACGCCGACGTGCAAGCCGAAGTCAGCGGCGGGCGCTTTCGCGAAGATTTGCTCTTTCGCCTGAATACCATCGAAATCCATCTGCCGCCCTTGCGCGAGCGCAAGGAAGATATTCCGCTTCTCGCGCACCATTTCCTGCGGCAATCGGCGCAGCGCTATCGCAAGCAACTGGAAGGATTCGAGCCGGTGGCGTTGCAGGTTCTCCTCGATCATCCCTGGCCCGGAAACATTCGTGAGCTGGACCACTCGGTGGAGCGCGCCGTGCTCATGGCGGAGGGCTCCGCTATCCGCGCCAGCGATTTAGGGTTGCGTCCGGCGCGCGAGGCGTCGCTGCGCTTGGACGAAATGAGCATCGAAGACGTCGAGCGCGTCCTGATCCAGAAAGCGTTGGCTCGTTTTGGCGGCAACGTCAGCCACGCGAGCAAGGCCCTCGGCTTGAGCCGCAGCGCTCTCTATCGCCGCTTGCAAAAATATAGCCTTTGACACCCCTGCTCTACGAACGCCGGATCTTGCTCCTGGCCCTGGCCGCCGGGCTGGGAGGCACGGCCGTTGCCTTGATTCTGCTGTGGACGGGAGATTTTTCCTCGAAGCTGCAGTGGACTCTCACCGTCGTAATGATCATCGCCTGGCTCAGCTTTGCCTTTTCCGCGCAGAGCCGCGTGATGTTTCCGCTGCGCACGCTTTCTAATCTTCTGGCCGCGCTGCGCGAAGGGGATTTCTCCATCCGCGCGCGCGGCGCGAATCGCGAGGACGTTCTCGGCGAAGTTCTCTGGGAAGTGAACGCCCTGGGAGAGACGCTGCGCAAACAAAGGCTCGGCGCGCTCGAAGCCACCGCGCTGTTGCGCAAAGTGATGGAGGAAATTGACGTCGCGGTTTTTGCTTTCGATGGCGGCGGCTACCTCCGCCTCATCAATCGCGCCGGCGAACGCATTCTCAGCCAGCCGGAGGACCGTATTCTCGGGCGCCAGGCCTCGGAACTGGGCCTTTCGGAATGCCTCGAGGGAGAAACGCCGCGCATCGCGCAAATCGCCTTCCCCGGGAAATCCGGTCGCTGGGAAATTCACCGCGGCAGTTTCCGCGAAGCCGGTCTTCCACACCAGTTGCTGGTCATCACCGATTTGAGCCGCGCGTTGCGCGACGAAGAGCGCCAGGCGTGGCAGCGCCTGATCCGCGTGCTGGGGCACGAACTGAATAATTCTCTCGCGCCGATCAAGTCCGTCGCGGAAAATTTGGGCAGCATGCTGGGCCGCCCGGATCGCGCGCCGGATTGGCAGGAAGATATGCGCAGCGGCCTCAACGTGATTGCCGCGCGCACCGACGGCCTCGCGCGCTTCATGAACGCCTATGCCCGGCTCGCCAAGCTGCCGCCGCCGGTATTTCAGCTGATGGACGTCGGAGTGTGGGTTCGCCGCGTCGTCGGGCTGGAGCCGCGCCTCGCGGTGCAACTCGAAGCCGGCCCCGAAACTCAAATTCAGGCCGACCCCGACCAGCTCGAGCAGTTACTGATCAATCTTCTGCACAACGCTGTGGACGCTGCGATCGAAACCGGCGGCGGCGTGCGCGTGGGCTGGGAACGCCAGAACGGCCGGATCGAAGTGTGGGTGCAGGACGACGGGCCCGGCATTCCTAGCGCCGCGAATCTCTTCGTCCCCTTCTTTACCACCAAGCAGGGCGGCTCGGGAATCGGCCTGGTCCTCAGCCGCCAGATTGCCGAAGCCCACGGCGGGAGTCTCACGCTGGAAAATCGCCCCGCGCATCGCGGCTCCGAGGCGCGTTTGCGCCTTCCACTCAGTAATTAGCGCTTTCCGGCGCAGCTGGCATTCGATGTGAAGCCACGCCGCGTGCCGCTACTGTTCTTCTGGTTCAATCGCAAATGCAGACGGGAGTTTTCAGCCCACGCTAGGGTGATCGAGCGCGCCGTCACGAAAAACAACGGCGGTTGGAGGCCATCCAACCGCCGCGCTTCCGAGGGAGAGAAAATGATTACGGCCGTCGCTACTGCTGTTGTTGCTGTTGCGGCTGCTGCGGATCCTTCTTCGCCAGGTCCGCCTTCACCGGATCCGCCGTGATGCCCGTTCCTGGTTTTTCGTATCGCGTCAGAAACGGCATGAACGGGGTGACTTCAAACGGCATTTTTTCGCGCGCCGAAAGCAGCGGCACTGGCTTCGCTTTCACCAGCTCCACGCGGTCGTTCCACGGATCGAGCTTGATGCGCGCACCCACGGGCAGCGCGGAAATCTGGTCTATCTTCGTGGGATCCAGCGTCGGAGCAGCGTTCAAGAGAGCCGAACTCAAGGACACGCGATTGCCCAGGTGCGGGTTGATCAGCGCGGGCAAGTTCTTCGACTCCGCGTCCAACTGTTTCAAGAACAATCCGGCGCTCCCGAGCTTGTCTTTGTAAGGAGAATTCTTCAGCAGTTCCAGCGCCTTGTCGTTCGCCATCTGGATCTGCGCCGGGCTGTCCTTGAACGAAAAACGCTCCATGGCTTCAGTTGTAGTGACGTTCGTGGTGTCGTTGAAGCCCCATTGATCGGTGGAAGGCTTGGTCACGATGATGTCCGCCAATTCCTGCGCCAGCATCGTCGCCAGGCTGGCCTCGTCCGGCAGCACGTCCAGCAATCCGCGGCTCAGCACGATGGTGTGGCCGATCGAAAACATTTCTAGTGTTCCCGTCAGCAGCACGCGGCAGTGAACTTCCGGCTGCACGTCCAGATTGTTCGTGACCTCCAGGTTATTTACGACGGTCTCGAGCACCTTATCCACTTCTCCTGGGGGCGCGAGCAGGCCAATGCGTTGCAGGCGGTCCAGCACGTTCACTTCCGCCACATGCTGCCATTCGCGTTGCGCTTCGATCGGCGAACGGTCTTCCGACTGCGCGGCCTGATCCTGAATCGTGGGCGATTCGATGGTCATCTCGCTGAATTCTTCCTCGCGCCCGATGTTCTTCAGGTTATATCCCCACAGGCGCGTTTGCGATTTGAACCGAATGTCGCCGCCCAGGAAATCTCTCAGGTCGGATTCCTGGCTGTAAATGTATGCCGGGAGCCACAATCCTGGCTGGACGTTCAAACGCCAGCTATCGAAGTGCAGGTTGAATCCGTTGATCCCCGCGATCGGCGTGTACACGCCGTTGAAGCGGACGATCGTGAAGTTCTGATCTTCGGCCCAGATACGACCCTTGAAGCGGCCCTTTCCTGATTTCGGCAGCGGCGTGATGTCAAATACCACGCAGCGCACATCCCCCAGGAATTCGCGCCGCACATAGTCGAATTGATAGTGCTGGCGGTCGAACCCCGTGGTGTCAATGTAAATCATCTGCAGGAAGCCTTCCGGCACGTAGGAAGATGTGAAGAAGCCGCTCATGTGCGAAAGGGGATTAAATGCGTCGAATTTTCCCTTGCGCCCGTGCAGCATCGAATTGTCCACGATGCCCTTCGAGAGGTCAGCCTGACCGAGAAAATAGTGATCGTGGACCGGAATCGCGCCCATTTCCTTGTCCGTCTTCATGTCCTGAATGTACGTCTCGATCAACGGGCTGAACCGCCGGATCGTCGCCACTTCGTCGTGTTCCCGGGCGATCACACGATCAATGGCCTGATCTACGGTAGTCACCGGGGCCGAAGTGCTAGCCCCAGCCTGCGGCTGAGTCTGATCAGCCGTTTGCGTCGTTTGTGCCGCAGCCGTCCCGGCCAGGATTCCGGCCAAAAATATTCCGAAGGTAAAGCTCTTCCACGTGCGCATCTCCATTCCCCTTTCAGTACGCCAATTCGAACACGATGTGGATGATGGCGGTCGAATCCACTGTTTGGCCGTCCTGTCGTGCCGGTTTGAAACGAATCTGACGTGCTGCCGTTTCCGCGGACTCATCTAGACCGTAACCCAGGCCCTGTACCACACGTAGCACCTTGACGTCCCCCGACGCCGTGAAAACCACCTGCAAAAGCACGTCACCTTCAATCTTTTTGGCTTTCGCCTCGTCTGAATATGCTGGTCGCGGCTTGAAAAGAATCTCGACCGGCGTTGTCTTCCCCGCTACATTCGAGGTCTGCCTGATCTTCGGCGCAGCGACGGCGGTACTTTGATCGGAGAACCCGCCCTGCTCCACCTTACCGTGCGGCGGCCCGCCCGGCCCCCCTACTGCAACGCCGTTGCCAAACCCCGCGCTGGCGATCACGCCCTTGGCGCCCTTCGCGCCGCCCGTGCCGTTGCCGCTTCCCGCTCCGGTGGGCATGTCGTACGCGCCTTGCACATTGATGTTTGCCGCGCGGTTCGTGTTGGCGTTTGCCCGCACGCCTTCCGGATCGCCGAATCCGCCCGTCTGGACCGCTTCACGAGGCTTCCTCAAATTGGGAATTGCCGAACTGCCCATGGATACCGGCGGCGCGTGGTCCGGGAAGGCCTTCGCCACCTCGGTCATATCGGGCGGCGCTTGCTTGCGCACTGCGGGTCTCTTGACGATCGGCGCTGTGGCCACCACCGGCGCGTAGATTCTCGGCTTCGGCAGTTCCACCACCGGTTCCGGCTTCGGCTTCGGATCTTCCTTCACCACTTCGCGCTTTACCGGCACGACCTTCACGGGCTGCACCGGCTGCGGCTTCCAGGCCACGATCGGCGGCGCTTCCACCGGCGTCGTCCAATATCGCTGCACGATATCGAGCTTCTGCGGCAGCAGCAGGGGTATCACCACCAACGCGGTGACCGCGGCGATCTGCAGGCCGAATCCGGCGCTGAACAGATCCCAGCGCGGTTGCGCCTCGGGCAGCAGCGACGCATTAAAGACAGCTCGATTTGTACTCCGCGCCATGACGATCACCAGATTCCTTGTAAAGAAATTAAGATGCGTCCAGATAGAATTGTGGCCTGCCGTTATTAAGTACTAGAACGAGGGGCTGGGAAGAATAGGACTCGAGTACTATTCTACCCCCAGTCGTGCTGAAAGCGACAACCCAAGGTGTGGGGCTTGCTAGAAGGTCAGCCCTTCGGTGGATTCGCTGCGCTACTGCCACCCACATGTCCGCTCCCATGTACTAATTTAACCCGGCTGGGAAGGGTCGGTTGCAGATTTAATGATTCGATGTGACGTAAACGAGGGGGCACGTCTGTGGCTCAGCCGTGCCCCCTGCGCTTACCGCGTCCTGCATGAACTACTACGCCTTAGTGCGGCTGCACCACCGAATACAGCGTCGCCCCACCGTGATTCACCAGCAGCAACACCGGCTGATTTCCCGCCGTTGCGATCGCTTGCCGGTAATCATTCATGCTTTTGATCGGCTTGTGGTTGATTTCCTGAATCACATCGCCGCGCCCGATCGGAGGCTGCGCTGCCGCCGCCGGACTCGACGGATCCACGGACGTTACCACCACGCCATGAGTTCCCGGCGCCAGATTGAGCTGTTGCGCAACATCCGGCGTCAGATCCTGCACCTCCACTCCCTGCAGCCCGCCGCCGCTCTCCGTGCCGCTGTTATTCTCGGCCTGCGTCGTATCCGGCAGTTCGCCCAGCGTTACGTTGTAGTTCAGCATCTTGCCGTCGCGCCACACGTCCAGCTTCACCGCGCTGCCCGGCGCCATCTGCGAAATTCGCAGCCGCAAATCGGTGTAATCGCTCACCGCCCGGTCATTGAGTTTGACGATCACATCGCCCTTCTGCAATCCCGCCCGCGATGCCGGCGTATCCGGCGAGACGTCGCCAATCAGCGCGCCGCCCCCTTGGGTGTAATTGAACGCCTTGGCGATCTCCGGCGTCAGGTCCTGAATGTGCACGCCCAGGTAGCCGCGCACCACCTTGCCGTGCGCCAGGATCTGGTCCATCACCGGCTTTGCCATGCTCATGGGTATCGCAAAGCCCACGCCCTCGTTGCCGCCCGAACCGTGCGAAAGGATCGCGGTGTTGATGCCCACCAGGTTGCCGTGGATATCAATCATCGCGCCGCCGGAATTCCCCGGGTTAATCGCCGCATCCGTCTGGATGAAGTTCTCGTAATCTTCAATCCCCAGTTGTCCGCGGCCCGTGGCGCTGACGATTCCCATCGTGGCCGTTTCACCGATCCCGAATGGATCGCCAATCGCAAAAATCAGATCTCCCACGCTGAGTTGCGAGGAATCGCCCAGAGGAAGCGTCGGCAGATCCTTCGCCTCAATCTTCAGCACCGCGATATCCGTTTTGGGGTCCGCGCCAACCAGCTTGGCTTGAAATTCACGCTTGTCGCTCAACTGCACCTTGATGTCCGAGGCGCCGTCTATCACGTGATTGTTCGTCAGAATCGTTCCGTCCGGCGTGACGATCACGCCAGAACCCAGCGCCTGCTCGCGTTCCGCGTGCGGCTTGCCTCCGCCGAACTGATCGCCGAAAAACTGCCGGAACATCGGGTCGTTGAAAAACGGCGACATGTCGCTGACCGGCGCCTTCACCAGCTTCGACGTGCGAATGTTCACCACGGCCGGAAGCGCCGGCTTGATCACCGCC
Organism: Candidatus Acidiferrales bacterium; assembly: GCA_049300435.1. GTDB lineage: Bacteria > Acidobacteriota > Terriglobia > Acidiferrales > UBA7541 > Palsa-295. Next base: position 160,484 of record JBAQJS010000049.1, read on the forward strand.
GAAAATCCGTTCGCGAAGTTGCCCAGGCTCACTGGCAACGCGTTTTGCGCAATCGTGATCGCCTCGCGCGGCGAACCGAATACGGTATGACCCGCCCAATCTCTGAATCCCTGCGAAAGCAGGGCTCCTCCCGCGAATGCCGCGATTACCACGACGGTGGCCACCCAGCGGCGAATACTGAAGCTACTGCGTTCCATGGCTGTCTCTCCTTGATCTCATCCCTGTCATTTCGCGATTATATCGCTTCGCGCGCTGCGTTGGCGTTACCGCGAATATAGTATTTGACGTAGCAGCCGAGAATAAGTGTTCCGCAATCCCTCGTGGACTTCCCGCTCTCTCCTTCCCGTATATAGATGCAAGGAATACCTTTGAGGTTCCCTCGCGGACCGTGCCGGGGTATATGCGGAAGAGAGTGGCGAACGCCTCCTCGATCCTTCTATGTAGCGCTTCGCGCCTTCCCGAGTCAAAACAATCTCTGGTCGCCGCGCCCGAACCGCCGTACTCTTTGTGCGGACTTTTTCCGACAATCGAAAGGAACTCTTGAACGATGCGAAAACTTCTGGCGTTTGTGTGCACTGCAACAATCCTTCTCATGATGGCGCGGCCCGCAGTCTCGTCTCCCGGCAAAAATGATCAGACTCCCCCAGCCGACGACGGAACCTTGAAAGCTCTCGCTGCCGTCGCCGGCGCCGGCACCATGGAAACGCATACGTACCAATATCTCGAGGAGTTGAGCGACGATATCGGCGCGCGCGTCACCGGCTCGCCCGCTGCGGCCCGCGCCATCGCCTGGAGCGTGCAGAAGATGCAAGCCATGGGCTTGGAAAACGTCCATACCGAGCCCTGGAAAATCTCCCGCGGCTGGACGCGCATTTCCGCTGACGCGGAGCTCATCGCGCCGATTCAGCGCAGGCTGATGGTTGATTCTCTTGGCTGGGTCGGTTCCACGCCGGAAGGCGGCGCCGAAGCTGAGATCGTTGCCGTCAACGCCTACCAGCTTCAGGACGAGGTGGAAAACAATTCCGCGCATTGGCGCGGCAAGATACTGCTGATGGTGCAGCAAGGGGAACCGCCTGCGGACCGCATGAGCGCCTTCGCGCAGTTTGGCACCTTTCTAATTGCCGCGCACAATGCCGGTGCGATTGCCGTGATCGGCGGACAGGGTGGCCGCAAAGCCACCGGCATGCACCTCACGCACACCGGCGCGCTCGGGTTTGACACGTTCTACGACATTCCCGTCGTCAGCATGGCCGCCGAAGATCAGGAACAGCTCGAACGCTACCTCGCTCGCGGCAAGACCGTGCGCCTCAAAATCAACGTCCAGAATCGCGTAACCGACGGTCCCGTTGACACCGCCAATGTCGTCGGCGAAATTCGCGGCTCGGAACATCCCGAGCAAGTGATCGTGGTTGGCGGCCACTTGGACTCCTGGGACCTCGCTTCCGGCGCCACGGATAACGGCTGCGGAGCCACGGTGACGCTCGGCGCCGCCGAAGCCATCCTCAAATCAGGATTCAAACCCCGGCGCACCATTCGCTTCGTCCTTTTCACCGGCGAAGAAGAAGGGCTGCTGGGCTCGCTCGCCTACGTGAAGGCGCATCAGAGCGAAATGGCTAACTATGTCGCGGCATTGATTCTCGATTTTGGTCAAGGTCCGGTAATTGGCTTCCAACTCGGCGGCCATAATGATCTGATTCCGACGGTCCAGAAGTTCGCGGCTTCCCTGCAGGCATTCGGTGATTTGCAGGTGGATGACGAAGTCGAATTCGGCACTGACACCGGGCCGTTTACTCTAGCCGGACTTCCCGCCATCAATTTCAACCAGGATTCTCCGGAATACAAATATACCCACCATTCCCCCGTGGACACTTTCGACAAGGTGCAAGCGGATGTGCTGGATCGCAACGCCACCGTCATGGCTCTCGCGGCTTTTTGGATCGCAGACCGCCCCGAGCGCCTCGCCAGTCCCTGGCCGCAGCAGAAAACGGCGCAGATGCTGGTGGCAAAACACGAGGACGGCGTCCTCAGGGCGTTCGGTCTGTGGCCGTTTGGCGATCTAGGAGCCGCGCCCGCCACCAAGTAGCCGCCGTCACGCTCCGCCGCAATTCCCATGGATTCGCTGGAGACGTCGCGTTCTCCAAGCGGTCTCGCCTATTTCGGCAGCGCGCGCAGCGCCGTCTCCGCAACCCTGCGCAATTCCGCGCGGCTGGCGCCGCCGGTAGCTTGCACCGCCATCCCTTGCGATACCGCCGCTACATAACGCGCCAGGTCGCCGGGATTGGAATCCGCTGGCAGGTCGCCCTCGGATTTGGCGCGTTCCAATCGTCTGCGCAGCGCCGCCTCGCTCGCCGCGCGGCGCGCGATCAGCTCCCGCCGGATCGGTTCGGCCGTTTCTCCACATGCCAGCGCGCCATGCACCACCAGGCATCCGCGCGGATAGTCGCGGTTGCCGAGCGCTTCGGCATTCCTGCACAAATATTGCTCCACCACCGCGCGCGCCGTCGGCTCCTGCAGCGCCTCGCGCGCGAACGTCACCGCATCCCTCGCGTACAAGTCCAGCACCTTGCGAAACAGCTTCTCCTTGTTGCCAAACGCCGCATACAAACTGGGGCGATTTACGCCCATGGCCGTAGTCAAATCCGTCAGCGACGTGCCCTCGTAGCCCTTGCGCCAGAAAACATCCAACGCGCGTTGCAGCGCCGCATCGGCATCAAAAGCGCGCGGCCGCCCGGGCCTGGCGCCCTCTCGTTTTTTCTTTGCATCCTTCGTCATCCCATCGCATCCTAACATGTGTTCTGTACCCATCGGTATTGAAATAGCTGACGCCAGCGCGTCCGCACAAACCTTTATATGCCATACGGTACGGACACCAGGAACAAGGCGGCGTGACTTGGAAGCTTGCGCAGCATGCCGCCTTCGGGACCCAAACTCTTACGCACTCGAAATTCCGACAGGAGAAAAAAGCCAATGAGTAAATTGCAAGGCAAAGTAGCCGTCGTCACCGGAGCGTCCAAAGGCATCGGCGCCTCCATCGCCAAACATCTCGCGGCGGAAGGCGCCTCCGTGGTAGTCAATTACTCCTCGAGCAAGGAAGGCGCGGACCGCGTCGTCGCCGAGATTGCCGGCAAGGGCGGCAAAGCCGTTGCCGTGCAGGCCAACGTGGCCAAGAAACCGGACATCGAGCGGCTCTTCGCGGAAACCAAAAAGGCTTTCGGCAAACTGGACATCCTTGTCAACAACGCCGGCGTTTATGAATTTCTGCCTCTCGAAGCGATCACCCCGGAGCACTTCCACAGGCAGTTTGACCTCAATGTGCTCGGTCTGCTTCTCACCACCCAGGAAGCCGTAAAGCACTTCGGCCCGGAAGGCGGTAACATCATCAACCTCAGTTCGATTGTCAGCAAAATCGCGCCCCCCAATAGCTCGGTTTATAGCGCCACGAAAGCCGCAGTGGATGCCGTAACCAAATCGCTCGCGACGGAGCTGGGTCCGCGTAAGATTCGCGTCAATTCCATAAATCCCGGAATGGTCGAAACCGAAGGAGTGATAGCTTCCGGGGTGTCCGAGGGAGAGTTCCGTAAGAGCATCGAGGCGCAAACTCCTCTCGGCCGCATCGGACAGCCTGAGGACATCGGGCCGGCCGCTGTTTTTCTCGCATCGCAGGATGCTGCGTGGCTTAGCGGCGAGTCGCTCTTCATCGCCGGAGGCCTGCGGTAGTTGATTGAATCTGGCGGGGCCGCCCAGCGGGGCGGTCCCGCCAGGCTGCTCGTTCGCAAAACCGCACCAAGGAGAAATTCATGGGTAAGCTCGATGGAAAGATTGCCGTCGTCACCGGAGGCAATAGCGGCATCGGTCTAGCCACGGCGCAACGTTTCGTAGCCGAGGGCGCTTACGTTTTCATCACCGGGCGGCGGCAGAGCGAACTGGACGCCGCGGTGAAAAAGATCGGCAAGAACGTCACGGGCGTGCAGGGCGACGTCGCCAAACTGGCGGACCTCGATCGCCTGTACGCCACCGTAAAACAACACAAGGGCCGCATTGACATTCTTTTTGCCAACGCGGGCGGCGGCGAATTCGTTCCCCTGGGAGCGATCACCGAAGCGCATTTCGACAAGACGTTCAACTCCAACGTCAAGGGGCTCGTCTTTACCGTCCAGAAGGCGCTTCCGCTCCTCGTGGACGGTGGCTCGATCATCTTGAACGCCTCCATCGCCGCGTCCAAGGGAATGGAAGCGTTCAGCGTGTATTGCGCGAGCAAGGCCGCCGTGCGTTCTTTTGCTCGCTCCTGGATCCTGGACCTCAAGAGCCGCAAGATTCGCGTCAACGTCGTCAGTCCCGGACCCATCGAAACCCCGGCTCTCGACGGCCTGGCACAAAACGATGCGGCGCAAGCGACCCAGCTAAAGGCCGGCCTGTTGGCGATGGTTCCCCTCGGACGCTTGGGCCAGCCCGACGAAGTCGCCCAAGCCGCTTCGTTCCTTGCCTCGGACGAAAGTAGTTTCGTTACCGGCGCGGAGCTGTTCGTGGATGGCGGTTCGGGTCAAATCTAACAGCGTAGAGCTTTGATTCGTACTTGCCGAGCCCGGTTCGCAGCCATCGAGCCGGGCTTGCTGTTTCATTCCCGCTGAGCAGCCAGTCGCACCGTGCTACCCGTCGCCTAATTCAGATGCGCGTACGCGCTGACGAACCGCGCAATCAAAAACGCCGCGGCAGCCGCCAGGCCGCCGACCAGCACCGTCTGAATTCCGCCGCGCCACGGCTTCACGCCGGTGAAGTGTCCCTTGATCGCGCCAAAAAAGAACAACGCCAAGAGCGTCACCACCACCGAATAAGTCAGCGCCACATGCACGTCGTTGTGAATCAGAATGTACGGCGCCAGCGGCACCAATCCTCCCACGATGTACGACGCAGCGATCGTCGCGGCGCTGCGCGCTGCGCGTGCCGGGTCCGGTGGCTCCAGCCCCAGCTCGAAGCGCATCATGAAATCCACCCACTTTTTCTGGTCCGCGGTAATCGTCGTCACAATCGGCGACATCTGCGCTTGCGTCAACCCATAATCGCGAAAAACTTTTGCCACTTCTTCCGCCTCAATCTCCGGCAGCTCCACTGTCTCGCGATATTCCCGGTCCAGTTCCGACGCATAATGTTCCGTGTCCGTCTTCGCGGCGAGATACCCGCCCAATCCCATGGCGATCGAACCGGCCGCGATCTCCGCCAGCCCCGCCGTCACCACTACCCCGGTGGACGCAATCGCTCCGGTCAGTCCCGCAGCCAGCGCGAAGGGAACGGTCAGCCCATCCGACATTCCGATGACGATGTCGCGCACCGCGGCAGTGGCGGTGAAATGCTTTTCCACGTGTTCGACGGATGGCATCCCCGGCTCCCCTCCCTCATCTGATATTTTCCACTGCCCGTTACCGCTCTTTCCCGGCAGGCGCGTATAATTATGGGGCAGGAACCGCAAATTAGGAGGTAGATTATGACTGCAACTACTGGACAAGGAGCCGCTCGTCAGATGACTTTCACATTGCCACCTTTGCCGTACGCGTTCGATGCGCTCGAACCCTACATTGACGCCAAGACCATGGAAATCCACCACGACAAGCACCACGGCGGCTACGTTACCAACCTCAACAAAGCCCTCGAAGGCCATGCCGATCTCCAGAAACTTTCCGTCGAAGAACTGCTCGCCCAGATCAACAAGGTCCCGGAAACCATTCGCGGCGCCGTGCGCAACAATGGCGGCGGCCACATGAACCATTCCATGTTCTGGAAGATCATGAAGAAGGGCGGCGGCGGCGAACCCGGCGGCGAGCTGGCCAAGGCCATCGCTTCCTCATTCGGCAGCTTCGCGGACTTCAAAGCCAAGATCAATGACGCCGGCGCCAAGCGCTTCGGCTCCGGCTGGGCCTGGCTCCTGTTCCGCGATGGAAAACTCGTCATCGAATCCACGCCGAACCAGGACAATCCCATCATTGACGGCGGCAAGGCCTTCTTCGGAGTGGACGTCTGGGAACACGCTTACTACTTGAAATACCAGAACCGCCGCCCCGAATATCTCGAGGCCTGGTGGAACACCATCAATTGGGCGCAAGTGGAAGAAAATTTCGCCCACGCCAAGAAGTGAATTCTGTTCTCCGTTTTGCGCTGCAGGGGCGGGTCGCGCACCCGCCCCCTGCGCATTCGCCACCCGCGCGCCGCTCGCTCCTCCCAGCCCAGCGAAACCAAACTCCTGTGCCGCACGTCGAGTTGTCCAGCATCGCCGGATGGCTCCGTGTCGCGAAAACGTGGCGCAAAGCGTCAGCCGGAACTTTCGCCGAGCCCTAACTCGAAAATTCACAACTCGTGCTAAATTACCCGCGGAGGTGAGTATGAAGAACGTCGTCAGCCTGGTTGCAGCGTTGTTGCTGTTCTCTGTCCCGGTTATTGCTCAAGAAAAACCCGCCGCTCATGGCACCGCTGGCCATGTCCCCGCGCACGGGCCTGCTCCGGTCAAGGGCGCCGGACATCCCGTCGAGGAAAATCATAATTACTCCGACGCGAAGGGACATCCGGATGCCCCGCACGTCCATTCCAACGGTAAGTGGGTCGGGCACGATACCGGTCCGAACGATCCCCACTACCACTTGGACAAACCCTGGGCTCATGGGCATTTCACCGGCGGATTTGGCCGCTCTCATGTCTGGCACCTTGCAGGCGGCGGCCCGTCGCGCTTCTGGTTTGGCGGCTTCTATTTCAGCGTCGCTCCCTATGACGTCGGCTTTTGCAACAACTGGCTGTGGGATTCCGACCAAATCGTGATCTACGAAGATCCCGATCACGTGGGCTGGTATCTGGCCTACAACGTGCGCCTGGGGACCTACGTTCACGTCGAGTTCCTCGGCGCTTAGGAGCCTCCGGCATTCGCGCGCCTACAACGCGTCTCATAAATGGCTGTGGCGGAAGGGCGAGGCCGCAAGGCGTCTCGCAAACGGCTCTGGCGGAAGGGCGGGGATTCAGCCCCGCCGTAAAGCTCCGCAAAAGTGGGGCTTTAGAGTCTGTGTGGCAATTCGAGAATCTTTGTGGGTCGTGGCTTTAGCCACGACATAAACCGCCCAAAATCAGAAGGGCTTTAGCCCCCTGAAGTTCCGCCTGGGCGGTTACCACACACATTCTTTAGCCCCTGAAGCCGCGCCTTTCGCTCGTGGCGCAGTATTTATGAGACACCTTGTAGTCAGCGTGAGTGGCGAATTTGAGGGGTAGGCGCTCAGTGAGTTAGCTCACCGCGCCGTCGTTCGCTCGGGCATGGCATTCCCTGCAAAGTTGCATGGGAAGCCATGTCCGGGTCGTCCGTGCCGCAACAAATCTCAGCGCTGCGCGGCCCCGTCGCCGCCCGGCCTCGTCGCGGGCGCTGGACGCGCGCCAATTCCGATCTGCATCGCCGTATTCCTTGGGAAGACCACCTCGCGCCCTCGCGCGATGAAGTGCGTGTAAATGGATTTGCTCGCGCCGAAGGCTCCCATGGCCATTCCGAACGGTTGCGAATGCACTGTCGCGCCCAGCACAATTCCGATCAGTTTGTAACCACCCGCGCCGCCCGCGGCGCGTTCGGTTGTGTCGCCCAGGGTATCGCCGCCGACTCCGACGGAAACCGCCGCCAACCCCACGGAGATGGTCGTCAGGAGATACCGCGATTTCGGCGAGCCCGCCTGAGCTCCTCCTTCTGCGTCCAGCACCACGTTGTCGGCTGCCGCAGATTGCACCGCTTCCAGATTGGCGTCCACTTTCTGTGCGATCGCCTCGCCGCCGGCGCCGCTCGGCGGGAGCAGTTCGTGAAACACCATCCGTAGCTGGCCGTTGCGGCTCAGGTAGCGTGCGGGCACCACCTGCACCACCGTGCCCCTCAAGCGGCAACCCTGCGGAAGAATCAGGCGTTTGCCGTCGAACAGCGGTTGCGAAAGTATCGCTTCCACCGGCGCCCCTTTCGCCGTGCTCGCTGAACTCAGCGGCGTCGTGAGCAGCGCGCGCACGAAGCTCCCGGGCGGTGGCGTTGCACCCAGCGAAGCCGCCATCTCCGGTGTCAGCGGCTCCGCTCCAAAATCAAGTGGATCCTGCAGCTCGGCGAAGTAAACCGTGCCGGCCTCGATGTACTGGGGATGGACCGGGAGTTGGGCAACCGCATAGCGTTCGGCCTTGTGCAGTTTTCCCGGCTGTTTCACCTGCTGCATCGCTGCATCCCATTCTTGCTTCGCTTCTTCCTTCGCTGCCTTGGCCTTTTCGGCGGCTACGTCCTTTACGCCCGGGTTCTCCTTTTCATCCGCGGCTGCTAGAAAACGGATCACCTGACCGGAGCCAGGAGTCACCACGGTGCGAATCGGAATATGTTTGCCGTCCGCCAGAATCAATACTGTGAACGTGACGTCTATCGCGTGCGCTGGTGTGAAATTGGCGTCCAGAGCAGACAGGGTTCTTTTCCCCGTCGAAACCGGCTCTATGCGCGTGATCTCGCCGGAGACTTCCGTCCCGACGGGAATAACCAATTTGTCGAAGGCATAAATCGGTTCCACCACGTGGCCCGGCAGCGGTTGCCCAACCTTCCGGATACGGATCTCCTCGTCCAGCGCCACCTGCAGCGGCGTGTCTTTGGGCACGGTGAGTGGAATCAGCGCGGGTTTCGGGGCATCCGCGCTCGGCGCTACCTCCGGCCGGTGCGTCAAAGCCGCATCGGATTCCGGCGCATTCGGTTCAGGCGTACTCGGATTCGCCTCCTGCGCTTGCATCCAACTCGCGCAGGCGCAGAACAAAAAAAGCGTACCCAATAATCGTCGCGTCATCATCTTTCTCTCCGCCATCGTGCCCGCGACTTCAGCTGTGCGAATGAGCGTCTGCTCAGAATAACCTTTGCCTGTTTGCCCCGCTACAGAACGCCGCAAAGATCCGGTCTAGAATGTCTAGAATGTCTAGAATGAAAGATGCTTCGCGTTGCCCTTCTGTTGCACATTCCCCGGCCGCGATTGTTCCGCCGTTCATGCCTCTCGTGCACCTGAAAGGGGACGACGAGCGAGTTGCATGAACCTGCGTGCCGTCGCGCGGCACCAAACGGGGCGGAATCCGCGTGAAATTCAGGCGGGACTACGCGTAAGCGGCGCGGCAGGTTTCGTGCTCGCGGCACGACGGCGGGCAATTCGTCTTGTCCACCAGAATGTAGTTGTGGCATGTGGAACAGACCACCCCATAAATTGTCTCGCTGAACTGATCGTGCGTGGTGCTGCCGGTGTGTTCGCTGCGGGCTTGTTCGCGGCTGATGGCCATGTCGTTCGCTCCCATGCGCTGACAAAAACATTCTAGCCGAACTCGCTCCCCGAAACGAATCTCCTCCCCGCTTGCCTTCGCGTTTGCTGTTGCTGCTGACTCTGTAGCTGCCGGTTCAGGTTCACCGAACCCGGCAGCCGTTGCTTTTGCTCTTGCTTTTGCCTTCGCTGTTGCGGTCGCCGTCGCTATTGCCTTTGCCGTTTCCCTCCCATCCCAGCAAAATCCAATTCCCAAAATGGAACGCGCCCCGGTACTAGTCCCAAGCCGCGTCTACATTTCCCTTCTATTCCATTACCGACTGTGTTATCATCAGTCGGGCGCTTATTTCGCCCGCACAAGGAGGACGCATGCCCGCGCCTGCTCGCGCTTCCGCCTCTCGCGCTCCCCGGGCCGCCTCTCGCCACCACCGCTCCACCCATCCGCGCATTTCTAATCGCGGATTCCGGGATTAGAAA
>JBAQJS010000050.1:0-73572 GCA_049300435.1 Candidatus Acidiferrales bacterium
TCCACTTCAACCTGCCGCAACAACGTCACGATCTGTTCCGGCTTGTATTTGTTCATCGGCATACCAGCTTCCCTCCAGAGTGAATTCTCTCTCACTCCCGCTGGTATAAAAAACCCCAGTCAGGTCACAATCACTGGACTACGTTCTTGTGGCTGAATTTTCGGAAGTAATAATACCTTCTCAGCCCAGACGGTGGCTCCGGCAATTCGTCTGTCCGCTCAGAGCATTCTGGAAGTCCGGCCAGTAATTAACCCGATAGGGCTCCCGCGCGAATTCACGCGGATGGCGTGACGATTCTGCCTGGTAATTTCGCGCAGTATGGTAAATTGCGGGACACGGCGGTTCGCAGGAACACTTCAGGGGTCCGGAGGGCTTTGCGGATGGCACTAACCATTACAGGTCTCTCGAAGACATATCCAAATGGAGTGAAGGCGCTGAAAAACCTGTCGCTGACGATTGGCAATAACATGTTTGGCCTACTGGGGCCGAACGGCGCCGGAAAAAGCACACTGATGCGGACGGTGGCGACGCTGCAGGATCCCGACTCGGGTTCGATCCATCTCGACGGCCTGGACGTGCTGAAACAGAAGAATGAAGTTCGCAAGCTGCTGGGGTACCTGCCGCAGGAGTTGGGCGTGTATCCGAAGATGTCCGCCGCGGATATGCTTGATCATCTGGCGGTGATGAAGGGCATCACGTCTGCGAAAGAGCGCAAGGAGATGGTGGATGCGCTATTGCAGCAGACGAATCTGTGGGATGCGCGAAAGAAAGCCCTTAGTACCTATTCGGGCGGCATGAAGCAGCGGTATGGGATCGCGCAGGCGCTGCTGGCGAATCCGCGGCTGATCATCGTGGACGAGCCCACAGCGGGCTTGGATCCCACCGAGCGGAACCGCTTTCTGAATTTGCTTAGCTCGATCGGACGTGACGTGACGGTGATCCTCTCCACGCACATTGTGGATGACGTGCGCGAACTCTGCTCCAAGATGGCGATCATCGCTTCGGGCGAAGTGCTGCTGGAAGGTGCGCCGACGCAGGCGCTCGAATCGCTGAAGGGAAAACTCTGGAGCAAAGTGGTCGCCAGTGATGACGAGTTGCGCGCGCTCGAATCGCAGATGAGCGTGATTTCGACGCACCTGGTAGGCGGCCAGCACGAAATTCGCGTGTACGCCGACTCGAATCCCGGGGAAGGCTTCCATGCCGTGGATTCCGAACTTGAGGACGTTTACTTCCTGAATCTATCGCGGCACTCACAAAATTAGTATGGGCGAGACACGGCGATGAACTTGTTCTGGGAATTTTTCACCTTTGAGCTGAAGTTTCGCTGCAAGAGCCTATCCACTTACGTTTACTTTTTCATGTGGTTCACCTTCAGCTTCCTCTCCGTGGCCTCGGAAAATTTCGGACCGATCGGATTCAATAACGGGAAGGTGTTGCTGAACGGACCGTTTGCCATTGCGACGTATTATTGGTTCGCGACCCTTTTCGGATTGATCGTCATCGCCGCGATATTTGGCACGTCCATCCTGCGCGACTTCCAGCGAGACACCTATCAATTCATTTTCACGAAACCGATATCGAAGTTTGCCTACCTCGGCGGACGTTGGGCAGGTTCGTTCGTAACCACGGTCTTTGCGTTTTCTGGCCTGATATTTGGCACTTTCCTCGGCACTTTCGCTCCTTGGGCGGATCATTTGCGAATTGGGCCGAATCATCTGTGGTGGTATCTGCAGCCGTTCCTATCGATCGTGGTAGTGCAGATCTTTTTCCTGGGCTCGCTTTTTTTTGCGGTGGCGGCGCTTTCGCGCAAGATTTTTGTCGTGTACCTGCAGGGTGTGGCTCTGTTCATGCTTTATATAATTGGAATAACGGTGTTCACCGCCACGCGTTCACTCGAACGGTTCTGGTCCGGAATCTTTGACCCCATTGGACTGCTGTTGTTCGACGACGTCTCGCGCTACTGGACGGTGGCGGAGAAAAACGTGTTGTCGCTTTCCTGGTCTCCGTACGTGGCGGCGGGAGTGTTTCTGTATAACCGCCTCTTGTGGCTCTCGGTGGGGTTCATCTCGCTTGCGGCGGTGTGGGTGCTGTTCCCGATGTCCGTGGAAGCGCTCACCGCGCGCGCACAAGGACGCCGCGCCGCCAAAGCAAAGCAGCAGGAAGAGTTCGAGGCGCGACCGAAGCGTTCGCTGGTGGCGGCGCAGCTTCCGAAAGTTCACCAGGTTTTCGGGCCAGCGACGACGTGGGCGCAGTTCTGTTCACTTGCGCGCATGCGGATCAGCACCATCCTGCATGAAATCTCGTTCTGGGCCATCACTGGATTGTTGATCGCTTTTGCCATCAACAATGGCTACTTCGCGGGACGCGTGGCTGAACAAAACGTGTGGCCAGTTACGTACTTGATGGTACAGGCGGTCGAGGGCAGCGCTCTTCTTTTCTTCTTCATCGTGGCGACATTGTATGCTGCGGAATTAGTGTGGCGCGAGCGCGACGTCCACGCGGACGGCATTCATGATTCCCTGCCCATGCCAGAGATGGCGGACTGGCTGTCGAAGCTCGCAGCGATCGCCGTCGTCGAGCTAATCCTGCTGACCGTGACAATGTTCTGCGGCGTATTCATGCAGACTTTGGCCGGTTACTACCGATACGAGTTCCTGCAATACTTTAAGGAACTCTACATCGTGACCTTTCCGCAGGTGATGACCTTCGCGCTGCTGGCACTGTTCGTGCAAACCGTAGTCAGCAACAAATTCGTGGGGCACGCCATCGCGCTCGGCGTATTCGTCATTATGCCGATTCTTTTCAATTTCGGCTGGGAGAACACACTCTACCTGTTCGGTTTCATACCGCCCTACACCTACAGCGACTTGAACGGCTATGGGCACTTCGTGCCGGCGCTTTTTTGGTCCATTACGTACTGGCTCGCGATCGCCGCATTTCTGGGCGTGCTGTCCATCGCGCTGACGAGGCGCGGGTCCGATGATGGCTGGCGCGCTCGCCTGCGTCTGGCAAGCGCGCGGTTTCCCAGGCTTGCGCCAGCCGCGATCGTGTTTGTGCTCATCGCGATTGGCAGCGGCGCTTGGTACTACTACAACGCCCACGTACTGAACGAATATTTGACCGCCAAGCAACGTCGCGGCATTCAGGCCGATTACGAGCGCAACTACAAAAAGTACGAAAATTTGCCGCAACCGAAGGTTGCAGCCGTGGATGCGCAGATAGATATCGAACCAGCGCGCCGATCTTTTTCCGGCTCGGGCACGTTCACATTGCAAAACAAGAACGCAAGCCCCGTATCGGAAATTCACATCACCAACCAGAGGCAGTCGGTATCAGAAGTGAAGTTCGACCGGCCATTTCATCAGGTAAGCTGCGGCGCGCGAAATATTTATTGCATTTATGCCCTGGGACAGCCGCTCGCGCCCGGCGAGAGCACGCAGATGTCGTTCCACGTGGGTCACACCACGCACGGATTCAAGGACGGCAACGAGCCTCCCGAATTTGCCTACAACGGCACGTTCTTCGACTCCGATTATTTCCCGCACATCGGCTACAACCAGGGCATGGAATTGGACGATCCAAGGCGGCGCCGGGAGGAAAAACTCGGGCCGTTGGAAGAAATGGCTACGCGCGGCGACGCCATACAATCGCTCTACAACCTATTCTCCAAAGACTCGGATTGGATCACATATCACACCGTGGTGAGCACATCTTCGGATCAGATCGCGATTGCTCCCGGCTACCTGAAGCGCGCGTGGGAACAAGACGGCCGGCACTACTTCGAATACGACATGGCGCCAACGCATATCGCGAATTTCTATGCGTATCTTTCGGCGCGTTACGACGTGCGGCGCGAGCAGTACAAAGGGACGAACCTGGAGGTCTATTACACGCCGGGCCACGAATTCGACGTCACCGACATGCTCGAAGCTTCCAAACGTGGGCTGGATTATTACCAGGCAAACTACAGCCCCTATCAGTTCGCGCAGTACCGAATTATGGAATTTCCGCGCTACCGCGACTTCGCGCAGTCGTTTCCCAACACCGTTCCGTACTCCGAAGGAATTGGATTCATCAGCCGCTTGGAGAAGAAAAAAGACATTGATTTTACGTATTTCGTGACGGCGCACGAGCTAGCTCACCAGTGGTGGGGCCATCAGTTGATCGGCGGCAACGTACAGGGCTCGAACATGATGTCCGAAACTCTGGCGGAGTATTCAGCGCTGATGGTGATGGAGAAGAAATACGGCAAGGATCAGATGCACCGGTTCCTGCGGCATGAGGTGGATTCCTACCTGCGCGGACGAGGAGGCGAAGTGCGGCATGAACCGCCGCTCGTGCTGGTGCAACGCGAGCCGTATGTTTGGTACTACAAAGGCGGTCTCGTGATGTACACGCTTGCTGATTACATCGGGGAGGACAAGGTCAACCTGGCTCTGCACAATTTCTTGATGAAATACCGGTACGCCAATGCCGGGAACTCTCAGTCCGAGCCTTATCCGGACACGCGCGAGTTCGTGGCCGCGCTGCGCGAACAAACGCCGTCCGAGCTGCAGTATTTGATCACCGATGGATTCGAATCCATCGTTCTGTACGACAACAAGGCCCTGAGCGCGGTGGTTACGCCGACGGCCGACCACAAGTACAAGGTGACGCTGACAGTGCAGGCACGCAAGGTGAAAGCGGATGGGAATGGCAACGAAATCCCTATGTCGTTGAACGACTACATAGATGTGGGCGTGTTCAGCGGCAAGAAGGACGAGGAAAAACCGTTGTCGCTGAAGAAAGAAAGATTCACGCAAGAGCGGCAGACGTTTGAGATCGTGGTGGACGAAATGCCAACGCGCGCGGGTATCGATCCCTACAACAAACTGGTGGACCGGATTTCCGACGACAACACGATTGATGTGACCAAGCGGTAGGACACTGCTCCTCATCAGCGAGGGACCCGTCGACTCCGGTAATCGCGCATGGCTTTCCACTGTTACGGTTCAGCCCGCCGGTTGAGGGTGTCGGCGGTTCAAAACCCCGAAGAGTGTGACCCGTAATTTGGTATCTGGTCGGATGCAACGTCGCTAGCCGCAGCGATGACACCGTCTCACGAGTTAGCGCCGACCTAGATTTGGGCGCAAGCTTCATTGCCAAGGAATCGTGCTGCCTGATTAACACTGCCGGTTCAATGGGGTAACGCAACACCCTCGAAACGATTGATCCGACCGCACTTCTTTTGGAGCGCCGGCTACAGTCGATCCAAACCTGGACAGGGCGGTGTTTTGTTTGGATTAAACGATTTTAGCTCTTGGATCCTCTGCAAGTTGGCGTCGATCTAGTGTTGCATCGATCGGTTGAATCCACCCGACTTATCGTCCACTTGAAGCAGGCAGCCGGGATGTGACGAGTCGCATCGTAGGGGACAGAGGAGGGCATCGCATGCGATTTAAGGCGGGGTATTTGTCCTTATCCGGGTTAGTGATTTCTTTGGCGATCGGTGCGACTCCTGTTCGTACGGCATCGCACCCCCGGTGCCAGGAGGATTACAAAGGAGAAGTGACTATGAGGATAGCCAGAAACATTTTGAAGGCGATTATTTTCGCAACAATTTTTGTGACTGTGCTCCCGAGCGCTTCTTTACAGGCGCTCTCACAAGAGGCCGCTGCGCCCTACGTCAAAATGGCTCCCATCGCTCAGTACCTTATCCCCGATCGAAATGCCGAAATTGCGATGGCACGTAGTGCAGCGCCTCCCTCGATTTCAATGGATGCCGAAGTCATGGTGCTCGGACCGCGTGGATATGAAACTGCCGTCAAAGGCAAGAATGGTTTCGTCTGTCTTGTCGAGCGATCATGGATGTCCCCATTTGACTTTGCGCAGTTCTGGAATCCAAAGATGCGAGGTCCAATCTGCTTTAATCCAGCCGCGGTGCGATCGATCCTGCCCCTGACTCTCAAGAGAACGGAGTTGGTGCTGGCGGGACTATCCAAAGCTCAGATCGTCGAGGGTATCAAGGCTTTCGTTGCGAAGGGACTGCCGGCTCTGGAGCCCGGCGCGATGTGCTACATGATGTCGCCACAGGGGTTTCTGAATGACTCAGCCGGGCATTGGGTGCCTCATTTGATGTTTTACATTCCGCTTACAGATCCCAAGTCATGGGGAGCGGATTTGCCGGGCTCTCCGGTTATGTTAAATCCGCAGTTTCAGGGCGCCCCGGAGCCAATAACCGAGTTCATGATTCCCGTGCTCACTTGGTCGGATGGAACGCCCGCTCCTAAGGAAGCGCAGTGATATTTGATCCCCATGTGCACCCACAACTCTAACTTTTATCGGGTGGCGTCACGCGTGTATTTAAACGCCGTAAGCAGCGCAAGTATAAGCGGTTGTTGGATCGGCGCGGTCAACTCCTAGTTAACGCTGCGGGCTCAACTGGCCGGCGCAACACTTGCGTGAAGTTTATTCGCAGGAGTCTGAAAGCCCAAAGTTTTTCGCGGGCGCTGATTGAGACGCAGCGCGATCTTGTCCAGCTCGGATTGCGTGCAGCCGGAAAGGTCGGTTCTCTTCGGCAGGTATTGACGCAGCAAGCGGTTGGCGTTTTCGTTGGTTCCTCGCTGCCAGGTGCTGTGCGGATCACAGAAGTAAACTTTCACATTTGTCGCTACCGTGAAGGTTTGGTGTTTAGCCATCTCCAGCCCGCGATCCCACGTCAACGAGCGCCGCAGGGATGTTGGAAGCCTGCGAATTTGCCGGCTCAATGCGGCGACGACCGCAGCTGTCAACCGCAGTCAGTACGCGCAGTGAGCGCCGGCGGACTGGCGGAACAATCCCACCGTGCTGCGATAAAAAAGAATGAATGGAGTTATGTGGCTTGCCGAAGGCGCGCCCAATCACGTGCAGCGACCGCCCCGCCTTCCGACGGCCCCATAGCTCGGTTCGCTGCGCCATAGAAAGCGCCACCCGTTTCCCTTGGGTCATGCACACCACTTCGAAACAGAAGTCTTATATTAGACGGTGTTGTATTGACCCATTGAGACCACCGCATTTACGGGAAAGTGGGTACTAAAACGAACGCGCGTGGCCACTCGACGTGCGGAGGAGCGGATTCAGCGTTACTATCTAGGAACATGGAGGGACAGAAGTGCGCAGCCGCCCCATTTCCGAGCGCCGACGATTGAAGCGAACCGCCCTGAAAAAGCGCGCCAGTCTGATCGTGAAGCACGGGCGGCAAGCGCAGAGGATTCCATGCCTCGTCCTCGATGACTCGCAGCATGGTTTCAAGATAGTGGGGGCCTGCCGCCTCAGACAAGGACAATTTGTCGAGCTGATTTTGGACGAGCATACTTCCAATACGGTGCCGTGCCGCGTGATGTGGGTCGGCAAACCTGGGTCTAAACAAGGAAGTGAGGCTGGGCTGCGAATCAAAGTTGATCAGTCCTGATATACGCATTGGCCGGAAAAGTGAAGCGGTAGTTCAAATGTCCGGTAACCCGACTTGCCAGCAGTTCTCCGCCGCATGATTTTCCCCGCGCCGCGAAGTGTGCATGAGTGTACAGAATCTCGATTCTAGCTAGGCCTTAACGGAAATCCAGGCGAGTCGCGGCGCCGCAACATGACAGGTGATCAATCCGCGATAAGAGTCGCATCAGCAAAGGCCGACGTAGTCTGATTTCGTGATCTGTGCGCCTGCTTCCCGCCACGCGAGCCGCACCAGGCCCATAGGGGTTGAGCCTCGCATCGTGATTTGTCTCTGCATCGGAAGGGCCTATTGAGAAAAGGCCCGTCCTCCCGGCTACGTGCGGTCCTGATCAGCGCGCCACTTCTGCTCTGCGCGCTTCCTTCGAGCGTCGCGCCTGGCGCACGCGGTGGGCTCTGCATTTTTTTACGCGCACCGATAGTGGGCTCACTGCGCCAAACTATTCCTATCTCCTCTGCGACTTGTCCTCGGCGGCACCGTCCAATCTCTACTATCCCCGCGCGAATCGCGGAGCGAGCCTGGTCTTCACCAACGCCGCCGTGGGCCTCGCCGGAAGAATCGGTGGGAATGTTCTGCGTGAATTCTCCAAGAGCTTGACGACGCACGTGCCGGGAAATCAAATCCAATGAACAGGATTGCTCCGGGATGCGCCGTCATCCTTCCACAAGGTCGTCAGCCGCCGGCGATGGCGCCGACGATGAGGAGGGGTTCCGTTCCCGAGACAACCGCGTCAGGCAGCGGCGTGTCCGGCTCTTCATGGGAAAGGTCCTCGCCACAGGCGAAGAAACGCAGGAACGGCCGCCTCTGTTGCGTCACGTGGTCGCGGATCGTACCGCTCAGCATCGGGTACCGGTTCTCCAGCGCGTCCACCACGGAGCGCTGTGTAACCGGCGCCGGAAGGTCCAGCTCCACTTCCCCGCTGATGCGCGCGAGGCCGCGCAGGTGCGGCGGCAGAACCACGCGAATCATGGCAGCGTCTGGACCTCAACCGAAAGCACGGTGGGAAGATCACGCACAATGGGCGACCACGTGTCCCCGGCATCGGCGGAGGCGTACACTTGGCCGCCGGTGGTGCCGAAATACACGCCGCATTTATCCAGTGAGTCCACGGCCATGGCATCGCGGAGTACGTTGACGTAGCAGTCGGCTTGCGGCAGACCTTTGCTCAGCGCCTCCCACTCGTTTCCGCCGTTGCGGCTGCGGTACACGCGCAGCTTGGCATCCGGCACGAAGTGCTCTCCGTCGCTCTTGATCGGCACGACATAAATCGTTTCCGGCTCGTGCGCGTGAACATCAATCACGAAGCCGAAGTCGCTGGGCAGATTTCCGCTGACTTCCTGCCAGGAGTCCCCGGCGTTATCACTGCGCATGACGTCCCAATGTTTCTGCATGAACAAGACCCCTGGACGAGCAGGGTGAATCGCGACATGGTGAACGCAGTGGCCGATCTCCGCATTCGGGTCGGGGATGTACGGGGAGCGCAGGCCACGGTTGATCGGCCGCCAGGTCTTGCCGCCGTCGTCCGTGCGGAACGCGCCCGCGGCCGAGATGGCGATGAACATCCGCTTCGGGTCCTTTGGATCCTGAATAATCGTGTGCAAACACAAGCCGCCCGCGCCGGGTTGCCACAGTGGCCCCGTGCCGTGCCCGCGCAGTCCTGCAACCTCCTGCCAGCTCTGCGCGCCATCTGTGCTGCGGAACAATCCGGCGTCTTCTACTCCGGCGTACACATCGTCCGGATCGCTGAGCGACGGTTCCAGATGCCAGACGCGCTTGAACTCCCAAGGATGCTGTGTGCCGTCGTACCACTGGTGGGTGGTGAGGGGCTTGCCCGTGCCAGGAGAAATGTCATAGACGAATTTGTTGCTCTTCCCTGCAGGCGGGCCACCCGGCGTCGGCATCACTTCCCCGCCGGGCGTTTCCCAAGTCTTGCCGCCGTCGCTTGAGCGCTGGATCACTTGTCCGAACCAGCCGCTCGACTGCGACGCATACAGGCGATTTGGGTCAACCGGCGAGCCCTTCAGGTGGTAGATCTCCCAGCCGGCAAAATGCGGCCCGCTCACATCCCAGTTTTTGCGCTTGCCGTCTGACGTCAGGACGAACGCGCCCTTCCGTGTCCCCACCAGTACCCTCACGTTGCTCATCTGTCCCTCTCGCTTGGGTTTCCTGAGATGCTTGCCGGCGAACATCAATCGTGCAGCGCCATCATCTTCCCACACTTGCGGCGCGCAGCGGAATCCAAACATTCGATGGCCTCGCCGCTCAACGCTCGGCCTCTTCGGCGGCACTAGGCGCACGCCGCTGGCCTGGACCAGCTTCCGCACCGCTCGCACAAAAAAGGGCGCAGCCGCAATCCCCGCTCGTCGCGCGGGAAAAGCGCCTACGCCCCGCAGAACCCAACCGGCTGTTTACAGCGAATTTAGGAAATTCACCAGGTCTAGCTTGTCCTGCGCCGAAAGCCCGATGCTAAATCGCTTGTTGTAAAAATCCACCACGTCTTCCAGCTTCGCCGCCGACCCATCGCTGAAATACGGTGGATGCGACGCCAATCCGCGCAGCGGCGCCACCGACAGCCGCCCCACGTCCGCGCACTTGCCGGTAATCAACGCCAGCCCCGGATCGTTCGTCGTCACCGTCGCGCCGTGGAATCCGCTCGGCGCCCCGCTCTTGCAGGTTATCTGGAAAATCGGCAGTTCGCTTGAAGGCGGCGGCCCGCCAAAATTCGGATTGTCGCCCCCGATTCCCAGATCGTGTTGCGCCGCAGGGAACGAATCGCTCCCCGCCGACGCCTGGTTGTGGCAGCTCGAACAAGTCCCCGTCAGCGTTCCCAGCGTCGCCCCGGGACCTGCCGCAATATTATTCAGCCCCGCGACGTTCGCGATCGTGAACGCCCGGGTGCTGAATATCGCCTGCCCGCGCGCCACCGATTCTCTCTGCGCCGCTCGTGCCACCGTGCTCGCAAGCGTCGCCCACGCGTTGTAAAGCGAGAACGTCAGTCCAAACGTCGGCGGTGGCGGCGTCGCGTTCGTCTCCGTCGGCTGCACCTCGCCGGCATTCGGCGTCGCTCCGTACAGTATGTTCGGCCCTCCGAATCCGCCAAACGCCGTCAGCCTGTGCGCGTTGTCGTTCCATATTTGCGCGCTGTAAATTCCCGTCTCGAAATCCACGATTTGCTGTACCTGCGCCGCCGTCGGCGGATTCACCGCCTGCGCGTGCCCCAGCGTCGCGTCCACGGCCTGCGTTTCCAGCGTCGGCTCCCTTCCGTCCCACATGATGTTCCCGCCCACGGGCTTGCCCGTCGCCGGATCGTTTGGCAGCGGCAATCCCGTCACCGGATCCACCGGTTTCGAATTCGGCTGGCCCGATGAATTCAGCGTGTCAATCCGCGTCTTGGTCACGTACACCAGGTTCGTTGAGACCAGCGGCCGCCGGTACACCGAAATCAATCTCACCTGCTGGCCCGTCGCCGTATCCGTTTCCGTGTTGTACAGCGCGGTGGTATTGCATCCGTACGGATCGCTGACCACGGAGATGTCGAAATCCGCATCCGCTGGCAGGGGCAGGAAAATGCGGAACACGCCCCTCCCCAGAATTAGCGAGTGCGCGTCCTTGAACGATTTCGTCCCTCCGCCCAAGTGCCCGCCCGATATGGACCCGGAAGTCTCCGCCGCCGGAACCTCGGACGGACAATTCGATCCGTCCACCGGCGCGAAAATCGGATCGTGTCCGTTGGTCGCCTTGTAGCGGTCGTTGATGTTCTTCACGCTCACGCTCATGCCGTCCGGCGGCAGATGGCATGTGACGCACGTGCGCCCGTTCGTGCCCAGCGATTGAAAAAATGCGTTCGTCGCCGTCTTGGTCGGCCCGCCCGGCTGGTAGGAACCCAGCTTCCCCGTCGCGTCGTCGTCCGTCTCGTTCTCTGGAATCACCCCCGGCACGCCTCCGTCGTTGAACGTCTGCTTGTGGAACGGCGCTTTCAGCGCCGACCGGTACACCGGCCCGAAATACTTGGGCGAATTCGCCGGAGGCAGGATTTGCTCCTCCTTCAGGCTGTTGGCCGCGTGCGCTTTCTGCGCCGCCCCCAGCTTCGCCTGGAAACTCTGTTGCGCCGGCGTCGTAGCCGGCGCCTCCTCGCCATTCTGTGGCGAACCGGCAGCACGCGGCGCCGCCCCGGCGCCAGTGGCGATCTTGGCGCCGGAGCTCGCGTTGGCGCGCACGGTTGCGGCCGGGGGCAGCGCCGGGCCGGAACTTTTCGTTGAAATTAGGCCTGGGAGCAAGTTTGGCTTGGAACTGGCGGCCGTCCATGCCGCCGCAGCCACCACCAGCAAACTCGCGAACAATATTCCCGCCCGCCGCGCCGCCATCACGCGGCCCGCGATCCGAATCAGCGTCAGCTTGAGCAAATTCCAGAAAGTCATGTCGCACCTCGTCGAAGAGTAGATACACAACCGCGGCTCAATCAGTGGCCCAGCGTTGTTCGGCGACCCAGCCTCGCGACGTGGTCCAATGTGGCGATGTGGCCCAGCGTTACGATTTGCCTCGTGTCGCGCTGCAACCCCGCGTTGCTCGGTGGCCCGGCGTCGCGATGTAGTCCGGTGCTGCTCAACGGCCCGATGTGGCGACGTGGCCCAGTGTTGCGATGTGGCCGGGAAAACCCTCTCGCATCTCCACGACGCGAGCCAGCCTCCAGGCACCAGGTGAATGGGTATATGCCGCCAGGAATCGCCTTCCCGGCGTTGCTACCATCTAGTGTCGCAACCCTTCATTTCGTTTCAGATTATTTATGACACGGGGAGGAAACCAGGGTTCGCCATGACGATGCGCCGCTTGACGGCTGGAGAAAAATGCTCCCACCCAAGGTCTTGACGCTGTCGCGGCTACCTTTTCACCCTGACAGGCTACAAGGGCGGGCGCCGTCGCTGTTGCTGTTGACTTTGTAGCGGCCGGTTCAGGTTCATCGAACCGGGCAGCCGTTGCTGTTGCCGTCGAGGTTGCTGTTGCCGTCGCTCTCGCCGTTGCTGTGGCCGTTGCTGTCGCCGTCGCTGATGCCGTCGAATCTGTCGCGGCCGCCTTTGTCCTTGCTCTAGCGCCTCCTGCCTCTCGGCGCCCCGGCTTATTTCATTTGCGTGCCCGAGAACCCTCGGATAAACCACTGCCCGCCGCGCTTCACCCAGAACTCGCCCACGGCCATGCGAAACCCGACGTCGGTACCCGGATTTTTCACTTCGGCGAAATAGGTGACCAGCGCCACATCTCCTCCTACCGGCATCGCGCGGAACTCCGACAATTTGTACCCCGTAATGGGCTCCTCGGCCATCTGCTGCGCCGTCGGCTTCCCGCTGCGGCACGACCCATCCGGCCCGAACGCGACGAACTCATCGGCAATCACCGCATCATTAGCTGCCGCATCCCGCTTCTTCCAGGCTTCCCACTGCGTTACCAGCCGCGCCAGAATCGCTTCCGTCATTTGCGCAACAGAATCATCGTTCGCCATTCCCTTAAATCCTCCTTTCGCCCTGCAATTTCCGCGCCGCCGCATCCCGAATTCGGCCCCATCATAACGCGGAAAAATTGCCAGTCGCGCCCCGCCACGCACCCCCGCCGGTTTTCTCTGCGCCCTCTGCGGTATCCTTGCCGTCGCGCTCACCCAGCACAATTTCCCTTCTATTCCCTTACCGACTGTGTTATCATGCGTCGGGCACATATTCCGCCCGCACAAGGAGGACGCATGCGCGCACCCGCTCCCGCTCGCCACTCCCCATGGCCGCGCTCGAACCCGCCGTCCTCCCAACTCCAACCCCACCCCTGTCAATCGCAACTGTCCGGAAATCGGAAACCAACTCAACTCCTTCCATATCAACAAAAAAATCACCGTCAATCGCTAATTTTGGTCGCAACAACGCCCCCACCCTTCCTCCAGGACTCCTCGCAACCAAAGACCGCAACCTTCGCGCGAATTCTAATCGCGGATTCCGGGATTAGAAAATGACGCAACTCATTGAAAACAAACAACCGCACCCCGTTCTAATCGCGCCCAAAACGCCCACCCGCGCGCCAAAGCCGCATCCCGTGTACCGCCAATCTTTCCCTCAACCCCCGCTCGCGTTGCCCCTCCGTACAGGTTACCCGGACGCCACCAAAACCCTTCGTAATGTTGACCGCACCGCTCCGCCCCCGTACCGTCAATGGGAGATTCTGCCGCAACGGAGGCACGTCATGCACAGCTCCCACCAGAGCCACGGCCCGCTCACCACTTCCAGACTCCTGCGCCTCGCCTTCTGCGCCACGCTCTTCGCCGCCGTCGCGCCCGCCGCGTTCGGGCAAGCACAAGCAGGCGCCGCCACGCCAGCGGCCGCTCCGGAATCGCAATCCGCTGCCGCAACGAAGCCGCCCGCGAAGCCCGCGTCCGCTAACGCGGCGCAGCCCGCAGCCTCGGCGCAGCCGGCAGCAAATTCCGCGGACTCCGAGCCGCAGATGCAGGACCAATCCGCGCCTCCGCCCGAATCGCTGGGCGAAGCCGCGCGCCGCGCTCGCACGCAGAAAGCCAAGGCGAATACGCCCAAGGTCTTCACCGACGACTCCGTCTCGCAACTCTCCGGCCACGGCGTCTCCGTCGTGGGCGACGGCAGTTCCAGCGAAGGCGGCGGCTCCTCCAGCGCCTATAACGCTCCCGCCGACTCCGGCGCACCGCCTGCTGCTGGCGGAAATCAGGAACAATATTGGCGTGGCCGGGCCAACTCCATCCGCAGCCAGATGGCCCAGTGCGACGACAAGATCGCCAAACTTCAGGACGAGATTGCCAAACAAGGCGCGGTCAGCGTGGACCCGCAGAGCGGCTTGCAGCAGGGCGTGATTTTCGTCGAGGACCGCAACGCCGAGATCAAGCAGGTGGAAGAACAGAAAGCCGGACTGCAGGCCCAGCTCGATTCGCTCGAAGACGAAGGCCGCAAAGCCGGAGCCGATGCAGGCTGGTTCCGCTAAAGCGGCTCGCCGCGCCTAACGCTGCGGCTTGTCGGAGGCAGGCGCGGAATTGGTCGCGGACGCAACGCTCGATGCGGTGGTGGTATTCGCGGTTGGCGCCGGCCCGGTCGTGCTGCCGGCCGCGGAACCGGATGGCGGCAGCGGCTTCGGCGCGTCTACGCCCGCGGTGCTCGAGCCCAGGCCCAGTTTTTGCAGGCTGGGCGCATCAATCTTGCCGCTCGAGCTCAGCCCATTGTCGTTTTGAAATTTTTGCAGCGCGGCCACGGTGTTCGAGTCCCATTTGCCGTTGGGCTCGCCCTGGTAGTAGCCGCCGCGCGCCAGCGCCGACTGGATTTCGGAGATGCGCTCGGGCGTCGGCGCCTTCTGCGTCGGATCGCGCCGCGCGCTGTGGCGTCTGTGGCCCGACTTTTTCTTTTTGCTGGTGGTCGTGGACGAGGAAGAGTGCCCGGCCTCCGCACTCGCCGGCTGCGCCTGTTGTGCCTGTTGCGGATGACGAGCGTCATTCCCGCTCGAAGCAGCAGCGCTCGCGTCGCGATTCGCCGCGCGCGCAGAGGCTGCGCCAGCGCAAGATAGAAACGCGAAAGCCAGTGACGCCGCGATCGAAACGTTTTTCATTTCTCTCCGCCGGACTTCCCTGCCGGGCCCGACATTCCGCAACGACGGGAAACGTCGCGCGCCGAGCGGTTCTGCTTCCCCTCATTATGCCGCCTTTTCGTCCGCGCTCAAGTCAGGACGCGCGCGGCGGCGCGTAACCAGCAACCGCGGCGCAGCAGTCTTGGATGCGGCGAACGGCGCAGAGTTTGGACGCGCGCGCAGCAGCGCTCGCGAGCGCTCAGGCCAGCGCCTCGAACAGAAACGTGCCGAAGCGATAGCCAACCGCGTAGCTGAATGGCGCGACTCCCATCGAATAATGCCCGCACGGCAGCGAGAGGTGCTCGAATGCGACGCCGTCGCAGCGAATCGCGGTGAGAAATTCGTTGGTCAGCTCCGGCGGAAACGTCGGATCGTAACGGCCGCTGATCGCCAGCATTTTCGTGCGCGTGCCGTGCAGCCGCGCAATGTAAGGAAAAGGACTGATCGGTGAGAAGTAGCGGCGCACTTCTTCGAGCGAGAGTTCGTGGTGCAGCGTGTGCCACACGTTGGAAGTGGTAAGCCCGGCGGCGAGCACATCGCCGAAATACGTCGAGACGTGCAGAAACGCGCCGGCGCGCAGGGCGGGCTCGTGGGTCAGGGCGAGGAACGCCAGGCAGGAGCCGACGCTGGTGCCGAGAATGCCGAGGCGGTCGTAACCTTGCTGTTCGAGCCAGCGCAGCGTGCGGCGCACATCCAGCACTGCCTGGCGATTGGCCTGCAACGTTAGGCCGATGTTCGGGCCAACCAGATGGTCCGCGCGCGGATGGCCGGGAATGGCGCGGCGGTCGTGATAAGGCAGGCTGAGTTTTACGGCGGTGATGTCCAGACGATTCAGCCAACGGCAGACGTTCTGCTGCTCTTCCCAGCGCGCGTTCCACTGCGCCAGCACCACCACGGCGGGACCGCTGCGGCGCGCCGGAAAGAGCTGCGCGTGCACGCGATTATTTTCCGGCCAGGGCGAAGCGATGGCGCTGGTAAAAGTGAGGACGTTGTCGGCGAGCGCGTAGTCGTCCGCGGGGGTAGCGGCGAACCATTCGTCGCTGTGCGCGAGAGTGCGCTCGGCGAAGCGCTCGAGCCAGGCGCGCGGATCGGGTTCGTGCGCGTCGCCGCCGACGTGCTCCAGGCCCCAGGCGAAAGGCAGGATGCGGCGATTCTGTTCCTGCGCAAAGCGCATCTGTTCGTAGGCGAGGACCTTCTGTTTGAGCCAGGACATGGTGTGTAAACCATCGAATATAGCGTATTGCGTGGGTGCGGTTCAAACGGACCAGTTCGCGCGGCAGCAGCGCCAACGCAACCGTGCGCGCGAGCGCGTTAGCAGTCGGGCACGATGGCGCAGCGGCGGCTTGAGGGCGGCGGAGGGTTCGGGCATTATCGAGATGTGGCGCTGACAGCGTTCATCGGGATTTTTGTCTTTCTGCTGGGGTTGATTATCGGCAGTTTCTTGAATGTTTGCATCCTGCGGATTCCGGCGGGAAAATCCATCGTGCTGCCGGCTTCGGCGTGCCCGCAATGCGGCGAGGTAATCCGGCCGTACGATAACATTCCGGTGATCAGTTACCTGCTGTTGGGCGGAAAATGCCGCGGCTGCAAGACCAAGATCTCGGCAATGTATCCGCTGGTGGAGTTGCTGACGGGGCTTTTGTTTTTGGGCTGCTACTACGTCTTCGGGATCGGCGTGGAGACGGCGAAGTGGGCGGCGTTTTCGGCGATCATGATCGTGCTGGTGTTCACGGACTTGCGCGAGCGGATTTTGCCGGACGTGGTGAATTTCACGGGTCTGGGAATCGGGCTGGTATTCAGCTTGTTTGTGAAGTCCGCGGACGGGACGGCGCTGTGGGCGGCGAATCATCTGTTCGATTACCCTCCGCCCTGGCCGGTGCTTTCGCTGGCGGATGCGCTGTTCGGCGCGGCGGTGGGCGGCGGGTTGCTGTGGCTGGTGTCCGAGGCGTATTTCAAAGTGCGCGGGCGCGAAGGAATGGGCCTGGGCGACGTGAAGATGATGCTGATGACCGGCGCGTTTTTGGGAGCGAAGCGCACGCTGCTGACGATTCTGGCGGGGTCGCTGCTGGGCAGCGTGCTGGGACTGGCGGTGATAGTGGCGCGGCGCAAGGATGCGGATTACGAATTGCCGTTCGGCACGTTTCTGGGAGCGGGGGCGTTGCTGGTGGTATTTTTCGGTACGCCAGTCGTAAACTGGTATCAGTCGTTGCTGCTGGTGCGTTGAGGGAAATGATGGCGAGCAAGCCCGCGAAAACCATGAAAGCGACGAGCGAGAAATCCGCATGACGGTTCCGGTACACACTCATCCGGTGATTACGCTGCCCTATAACCTGGGCTTCGCGGTGGCTCTCGCGGTGTTCTTGTGCGCAGGCATGGTGCTGGTGGTGGTGATGCTGCGCAAGTTCATGCGCGAGCAGGCGCGCGAAGGCAAGGAAGACTGGGCGGCGACAAAGGCGGACGTGGAGAATCCCTCGGCGTTCATGGCCGCTTCGATGCAGGGAGTAATCGAGAAGCTGCGCACGCAGGAAAAGGAGCTGGCGCGGCTGCATTTGCTGGCGCAGGAGCGCGCGCAGGAATCCGAGCGGCTGACCGAGGAAGTGACGCGCAACATGCCGACGGGATTGCTGCTGGTGAACGCCATGGGCGCGATCAGCTCGACGAACCCGGCGGCGGAAGAGGCGCTGGGCATCCGGCCGTTGCGCTACCGATCGTACAAGGAAATTCTGGGCGCGGAATCGGAATTGACGCAGATGCTGACGGCGTGCATCCGCGACGGCAAAACTTTTCAGCGGGGGGAGATCGAGCACCTGACGTCGGAAGGCGCGGTGCGCAACCTGGGCGTAACGATTTCGCCCATTTACCGTCCGGCGCGTGCTGGGCTGAAGCCGAGCGCGGAGGGCGGCGCGGGGAATGCGCAGGGGACGCCGGGCAAGGATATGAAAGTGAGCGGCGCCTTGTGCCTGATGAGCGACCTAACGGAATTGACTGCGCTGCAGAAGCAGATGCGCTGGAAGGAAAACCTGGCGGCGCTGGGAGAAATGTCCGCGGGCATCGCGCACGAATTCAAGAATTCGCTGGCGACGATTTCCGGCTACGCGCAGATGATCCGCAGCGAAGCGAAGCCGGGAGACACGCGCGAATCGGCGGAGCGCATCCTGGAGCAGACGCGGGCGCTGACCCACGTGGTGACGGAATTTTTGCGTTTCGCGAAGCCGCTGGAAATCTGCTACGAGACGGTACCGATGCAGACCGTGGTGGAAAAAGTGGCCGAGGAACTGCGTGAAACCATTCCGCAGTGCGCCGTGGAGCTGGAAGGAACGTTTCAGGATTTGCCGGGCGACGAAGCGCTGCTGCGGCAGGCGCTGCTGAACCTGGCGCGCAACGGTGCGGAATCGGCGCAGAGCGGGAGCGCGGCGCCGCGCGTGACGATTTCCGGAACCATCGAGGAATTGGGCGGGCGGAAGTGGCAGCGCATCTGCGTGGCGGACGATGGCCCGGGAATTCCGGAAAACGATCTCCCGAAGATTTTTCTGCCGTTCTATACCACGAAATCGGAAGGCACCGGGCTGGGACTGGCCGTGGTGCAGAAAGTGGCCCTGCAGCACGGCGGCAGCATCGAGGGCCGCAACCGCCCGGACGGCGGCGCCGAGTTTTTGCTGTGGTTACCTTTGCGGCAGGACCCCCTACCTTCGCCCGTTGCCAGCCGGGCAGCACGCATCTAAACTCAGAGCAGACCTTGCCCAGGACCTCCGAGGAGGCGTACGACCATGCGTAGAGACTTATGGTGCGCCGCTGTGGCGGCATTTCTGACGATTTCGGGGACGGCATTCGCGCGGCAAAACGCGCAAGGACAGCCCAGCCAGAATCAGGCGCAGCAAAGCCAGCAGGCCGCGCCCGCTCCCGCCTCTGCGACTTCTCCGGCTGCCGCGCCAGCCGCGCAGGGAGCTTCGCAATCCACAACGGCGACGCCTCCGGTGCAAGAAGGTTCGCTGGCAGCAGCGGCGCGCAAGGCGCGCGAGCAGAAGAAGGATCAAGCCACGGCAAAGC
The DNA here is from genome assembly GCA_049300435.1 of Candidatus Acidiferrales bacterium. Lineage (GTDB taxonomy): Bacteria > Acidobacteriota > Terriglobia > Acidiferrales > UBA7541 > Palsa-295. The sequence goes on from JBAQJS010000050.1 coordinate 19,127, forward strand.
CCACGCACGTCTTCAACAACGACAATATCCCGACGCAAGGCGGAGTCTCGGCCGTGGGCCAGGAGACCGCGGCGGATGGGAGCGATGGAACGGACGCTTCCGCAGCAGCGGGCAACGCGCCGGCAGCCGCGCAGCCGGCGGCAGGCGCGGACGAAAAGGGGTGGCGCGACCGCTTCGCGAAGCTGCGCAAGAAATTGGAGCAGGACCAGACCGATCTGGACCTGATGCAGCGCGAACTGGGCGTGCTGGACGTGCAGTATTACAACGATCCGGTGAAAGGCATGCAGCAGGGTTATTCGCGCAGCGATATTGACGAGAAAACCTCGAAGATTGACGAAAAGAAGAAACTGATCGAGGCGGACCAGCAGGCGATCGCAGACGCCGAGGACGAATTGCACAAGGCCGGCGGCGATCCCGGCTGGGCGCGCTAGAAGTTCTCTCCATGGAACCGATCCTCCTGGTCGAAGACAAAGCCGAATTGCGGGCGATGCTGCGCAAGGCGCTGGAACGCGCGGGCTACACGGTGGAAGAAGCGCCGGACGGCAACGTGGCGATCGAGAAGGTGCGCGGGCGGCGCTACCTGCTGGTGCTCTCCGATTTGAAACTCCCCGGAAGCTCAGGACTGGACGTGCTGCGGGAATCGCGGCGGGTGGAAGCGACTTTGCCGGTGATCCTGATGACCGCATACGGATCGGTGGAAGAAGCCGTGACGGCGATGAAGGAAGGCGCGTTCGATTTCATCCAGAAGCCGGTGGACCTGGACCATTTGAAATTATTGCTGGAGCGCGCGGCGCAGCAACAGGAGCTGTTGCGCGAGAATTTGCTGTTGCGCGAGGAATACGCGGTGCGCTACGGGTTTCCGCGAATCGTGGGCGAGCATCCGGCGATGAAGGACGCGAGCCAGATGACCCAACGGGTGGCGGCGACCGACTCGACGGTGCTGCTGCTGGGAGAAAGCGGCACGGGCAAGGAAGTGTTTGCGCGGGCGATTCACCATCTGAGCCCGCGCGCGAACCATCCGTTCGTGGCGCTGAATTGCGCTGCGATTCCGGAAGGGCTGGTGGAGAACGAGCTGTTCGGGCACGAGCGCGGGGCGTACACGGGGGCGGGAGCCCGCAAGATCGGGAAGCTGGAGCTGGCGCACCGCGGGACTTTGTTTTTGGATGAAATCGGCGAGCTGCCGATGGCCATACAGAGCAAGCTGCTGCGGGTGCTGGAGGAAAAGCGCTTCGAGCGGGTGGGCGGGACGCAGGAGATCGAAGTGCAGGTGCGCATCCTGACGGCGACCAACAAGGATTTGCGCGCGGCGGTGGCGGAGAAAACCTTTCGCGAGGATTTGTATTTCCGCATTGCGGCGGTGCCCATCACCATTCCGCCGCTGCGCGAGCGCGGCGACGATGTGCTGCTGCTGGCGGAATATTTTCTGGAAAAGTTCCGGCGCGAATTCCGCAAACCGGAGCTGCAATTGAGCAAGCAGACGCGGGAGCGGTTGCTGACGTATGCCTGGCCGGGCAACGTGCGCGAGCTGCAGAATGCGATCGAGCGCGCGGCGATTCTGGCGAACGGGGCGGAAATCAACGAGAGCGCGCTGCAATTGCCGGCGTCCAAACCGGCCGTGGAGGATTTGCCGGGCGGAATGCTGGCGGAAGAATTTCTGTGGGAAGGACCGCTGGAGGAAGTGTCGCAGAGGGCGGTGCAGCACGTGGAGCGGTTCAAGATTCAAGACGCGTTGCGGGATGCGAAGTGGAACAAGACGCGCGCGGCGGAGAAGCTGGGGGTTTCGTACAAGACGTTGTTGAACAAGATCCGAGTTTTAGGGTTGGAGAATTAGGCGGGGCGGCTGGATTGCACGAGAGATTCGTGCGGAAGAGACCTGATTGCGGGATGGCGGCGACGGCCAAGTCAACGGCGCCCGCCACAGAGTCAACACCTCGAAAGCGGAGTTTTCTGCAGATTGTTCGTTCTGGGTTGCGTTGAAGTGCCTGGTGCGTCCCGGAATGCGGGACGCACCGGCCGCTACATAAAACCTGCGTCTCTGAGCTGATTTCGGCTGCTCGTTTTACAGGATTACTACGGCTTCGTCGAACGTCAGGCGCGGGCTGCGCGGGTAGAGCTTGGCGCGGTCGCCGTAGCCTACGTTGCAGAGCAGGTTGACCTTCCACTTGCCGTCCGGGAAAAATTCGGCGTTGACCTTGGCGCCGTCGAAGCCGGACATGGGGCCGCAATCGAGGCCCAGGGCGCGGGCGGCGACGATGAAGTAGGCGGCTTGCAGCGAACTGTTGCGGAAAGCGGTCTCGTAAATCAGAGGCTGATTGCCGACGAAGTAGGCGCGCATATCGGCGTGCGGAAAAAGTTTGGGAAGCTTTTCGTGGAACTCCGCGTCCCAGGCGACGATGACGGTGACGGGAGCGGCCATGGTCTTCTCGACGTTGAGAGGCGCGAGGGAAGGCTTGAGGCGTTGCTTGGCCGCGTGGGTGGTGAGAAAGACAAAGCGGGCGGGCGAGGAATTGGCGCTGGTGGGCCCGAGGCGCGCAAGCTCGTAGGCCTGGCGCAGGAGTTCGATGGGGACGGGTTCGGGACGCCAGGCGGAATGGGTGCGGGCCTGGCGGAAGATCTGGTCGAGAGCTGATTCGGGAATGGCGGTGCTGTGTGCGGATGAAGCGTGTTTTTCAGGTGTGTCAGATGTATTGGGCATAGTGAGTTCTCTCTTTATAGTAGGTTCCTTTCTGTCACCCAGAGTAAAATAGGAACCGAGGGAGCACAAGAGGGCACATTTATGTCACCGAGTCACAAGCATGTGCGCGGGGAATGTCTGGCGATCCGCGAGGTATTGAATCGCGTGGGGGATAAGTGGAGCGTGCTGGTGGTGACGCTGCTGGGCGACGGGAAGAAACGGTTCAGCGAGCTGCGGCGGACGACGGAAGGAATTTCGCAGCGGATGCTGACGCTCACGCTGAAGGGACTGGAGCGCGACGGATTGATCACGCGCACGGTGTATTCGACGATTCCGCCGCGCGTGGAGTATCAATTGACGAAGCTGGGAAGCAGCTTGCTGCTACCGATTACTGGGCTGCGGGATTGGGCGTCGCAAAATCGCCAGAGTATTCAGGCGGCGCGGGAGAAGTACGACGCGCGCGCCGGCGCGGTGCGCGCCGCGGGGGCGGCGGTGACGGTGAAGGAGCCGGAGCTCGCGAGCGCGGGGTCGCGCTAGTGGAATAAGGAGTTGCGCGACCGAGGCTGAATTTGCGCGGGCGCGCGCAGGGCGCGGGGTTGGCGCGGCCATTGTAAATTATATACGGGGAGTGCAAATGTGCCGGGGGTTGGGCGCGATGATTTCCCGGTGACGGGTTGACGTAGAGACCCGAATCGCGACGCTGGTGCCGAAAAAGGCAACGCGCGAGCGCGCTGCAAGCTGTTTGGTGTTAATGAGACCTGCCTGAGTTGCGCGGCCTGCCCCAATTATATTCATTTTTCGCACGACCGATGTCCCTTGTGGTCTTCCATTTGCGTGCGCCCTTGCGTTCGGGGGAATGCAAAACACTTCAGGGGGCCCATCCATGTTTGAAACCGCGGTATTTCAAGGCACGGAGCAGGAGAGTGGGGAGGTACGGCTGTGGCGGGCGGTGATCGCGAAAACGCTGGAAGAGTGGGTGCGCGGGCCGTTGAGCTATAGCCGCAAGGCGGAGGAGTTCTTGTTTGACGACGAGCGGGATTTTGCGGCGGTATGTTCGTCGGCGGGAATGGACGCGCGCTATCTGCGGGAAAAGCTGCAGAGGATCCGAGCGCGGGTGATACAGAAAGCGCACCCGCAGACGATGGCTTAGCGCGGGAGTGGCGGTCGCGAAGGGCGGACGCGAGGGGCGACGGGCCGGACGGAGCTACGCGATGCAGAAGCTGTTGGTGCCGATCCACAGCGGAGTGAGGGCGTGCAGATTCTTGCGATAGGTGCGCGAGACCGTGAACTGCTTGCCGCCCTTGACGCGCAGAATGTATTCGCCGGTGGCCCAGGGCTGGATCTCTTCGACGAACGCGGAATTGACGATCACCGAGCGGTGAATGCGAACGAAACCGTAGGGCGCGAGTTTTTCGGCGGCGATGGAGATGGATTCGCGGAGGAGCTCGGAACCCTGCGCGCGGCGAAGCAAGACGTAGTTGCCCTGCGCCTCGACGGCGACCACTTCGGCGGGATCAATGAAGAGAATCCTGCCGCGGGCCTTGATGGCGATGCGGGAGGGCCTGGCGAGGGTTCCTTCGAGTTGCGGGAGAAAATCCAACGCGGTGCATAGAACTTTTTGGTTTTCAAACATGAGCTTTCCCTTCCCTGGGTAAGGCCTCGGCCAGGAGCAAAGCGGCTCCGGCGAACGCCAAGGTATCCGCGAAATAATTCAGTCCGTTGGCCAAATCGGCGAGACTGGCGGCCAGAATCGGCAGGTACACGAAGACCATCAGCAGCAAGACCATCACGCCGACAGAGGCCGCGGCCAGGCGCATTTTGCGGCCGGCAAGCAGGCCGACTCCCGCAACGAGGTACACGGCGCCCGCCAGATACGACCAAAGAATGTGACCTGGAATCCAGGCGGGAGTAAGCCTCTCCAGCGGCACGCCCGGAACGTGTGCGGGGTGCAGCAATTGCATCGCGCCGAAAAATATGACGGTCGAGGCGAAGCAGAAGCGCGCGAGGGTTACCAGTTTGCTGGCGCCGGTGGTACGCCATTCCCGGGTGTGTGTAGCGGCAAAGGCCAGGGCGCCGGCGCTGAAGGAGAAATCGCGCAGGGCGACGGCCCACACGAAGCTGTCCGCCGGATTGGCCTTTACCGCGGGCGCGCTCATCAGCAGGACGAAGAGGAAGAGCATGAGGGACAAGAGCGCGGCGGCGAGGCCGGAGTATTTGCGGAGGACGATGCTGAGGCCGGCGGCGATGAGTGCGGTGCCGCAGAAGTAGGTCCAGAAGAGGTGCCCGGGAATCCAGGACGGCACGATGCCGGCGATGGAGCGCGTGTTTGTAAAATGCTCGGTGCCGAAAATGGCCATGGGAATGGCGAAAAACAGCCGGCCGAGGGGCAAGAGCTTCTCCGAGCCGCGCGCCTGGGCGAATTCGCGGCGGACGGCGAACGCGCCGACGACAGAGAGCGCCGCGCCCATGAGGTAGCCGCAGAGGACGTCGGTGGGAAGCCGCAGCGACGCCCACGCGGCGATGACTGTGAGGAAAGCGGGCGTTTTCACTACCGGGCCCCTTTTTTGCGCTTCCAGATGCAGCGGAATGGAGCGGCAGTGAGGACTTTGGCGCAGGAAGTGGTCTGGCGCAATAACCACTTGACGATAAGTTGATATAGCCACTATATTCCGGCGATGAGGAAAGCGACCGGCGTATTCCCACCTTTGATTTTCATCCAGCGGCAATCCGGACGGCCTTTGCACCGGCAAATTTACGACGCGTTTCGCGCGGCGATCGTGGACCGCAGCCTGAGTTCCGGGCAGCAGATTCCGTCGTCGCGAGCGCTGGCGGCAGAGCTGGGGATTTCGCGGATACCGGCGCTGAACGCCTACGCGCAGCTGCTGGCCGAAGGCTATTTCGAGGCGCGCGTGGGAGCGGGGACGTACGTATCGAGTTCCCTGCCGGAGCAAGCGATTCGGTCCGAACATCGCCGCGCGTCGCCGGCGCGTGCGGATGGCGGGCCGCGGCGGGTCTCGCGGTCGTCGCTGGCGCTGCCGCGCTTCCAACGGGAGCCCTGGGTGCGGATTCAGGGAGCGTTCAGCGTGAGCCTGCCGGCACAGGACGCTTTCCCGAGCAAGGTGTGGGCGAATCTGGTGGCGCGGCACGGGCGGGCGCTCGCGAGCAGTCTGTATTACGGCGATCCGATGGGGCTGCAAGGACTGCGCGAAGCGGTGGCGGCGTATTTGCGCACGTCGCGCGCGGTGCGCTGCGAGCCGCAGCAAATCATGATCGTGAGCGGATCGCAGCAGGCGCTGGATTTATCGGCGCGGGTGCTGCTGGACGCGGGCAATCCGGTGTGGGTGGAGGAGCCGGGGTACTGGCTGGCGCGGGACGTGCTGACGGCGGCGGGCTGTCGCATGGTGCCGGTGCCGGTGGACCGCGATGGGCTGGACGTGAGCGCGGGCATCAAGCGCTGCCGCAACGCGCGGGCTGCGTTTGTAGCGCCTTCGCACCAACATCCGCTGGGAGTGACGATGAGCGCGGCGCGCCGGCTGCAATTGCTGGAATGGGCGCGGCGGGCCGGTTCGTGGATCATCGAAGACGATTACGACAGCGAATATCGCTACGAGACCAAACCCATCGCCTCGCTGCAGGGTCTGGATTCGGCGTCGCGCGTGATTTATATCGGGACGTTCAGCAAGGTGTTGTTTCCGTCGCTGCGGGTGGGCTACGTGGTGATTCCGCCCGACCTGGTGGAGCGTTTCCTGGCGATGCGCCACGCGATGGACGTGGGACCGCCGCACCTGTCGCAGGCGGTGCTGGCTGATTTCATCGCGGAAGGGCATTTTTCACGGCATCTGCGGAGGATGCGGAGCCTGTATGGTGAGCGGCGCGGCGCGCTGGTGGAATCGTTGCAGCGAGAGTGCGGGTCGCTGTTGCAGGTGATCGGGGAAAGCGCAGGGATGCATCTGGCGGTGACGCTGGCGACAGGAATGGACGACCGCGAGATTTGCATGCGCGCGGCACGGGAGGAACTGTGCCTGTGGCCGCTTTCGCCGGCGTATATCGGCAAGGCGGCGGAGCATGGGTTCATTCTGGGATTCGGCAGCATCGCCCCGGAGGAGATTCCTGGAGCGGTGCGGCATTTGCGGTCGTTGGTGGAAGGGGTGTCGTGAATATTGGGATGCGGACGAAAGGCACGGGATCGGGAGACGAGGAGTCTGGGTGGCGAGGGCGACGGCAAAGGCGGCGGCAAAGGCAACGGCGACAGCAACAACAACGACAACCGCAACTGCGACGGCAACTGCAACGGCAACTGCAACGGCTGCCCGGTTCGGTGAACCTGAACCGGCCGCTACAAAGTCAACGCCAACAGCGGCGGCAACGACAACTGAGACGGCGACAGCAACTGCCACGGCAACTGCTGCGGCACCGAAGGCGTGGTGGCTTCGGGATTGTGTACTCGGTGCTGCGGGGTTAGGGTAGGCGTGCGGAGTGCAGGACTACGCTGCGGAAATTCCAACTGGTGGCACGGATGGTGGTGAAGCCGACTTTCGCGAGCAGGGCGCTTAGTTCCGCGGGGCCGGGAAAGCGGGCTACGGAATTGGGAAGGTAGCGATAGGCTTCGCTGTTTCCGGAAATGGCTTTGCCGACGTGTGGCAAGACTTGGCGAAAATAGAAGCGAAATAAACCCGCCATGGGGCCGGCACCGGGCTCGGAAAATTCCAGTATGCCCACTTCCCCGCCGGGCTTCAGGACGCGAGCGATCTCCCGCAGGCCGGCCTCGTAGTTCACCAAGTTGCGAAAACCGAAAGCGCTGGTGACCAGATCGAAGGAAGCGTCGGCAAAGGGCAGATGCAGCGCGTCGCCTCCGGTGAAGACCGTAGAGCGGGAACGGGCGGCGGCTTTGCGGCGGGCGCGTTCGAGCATGGGCTGCGCGAAATCACTGCCGATCAGCGGAAAGCGGTGCGCGCCCGAATCGCGGAGCTCGCGCACGCGGACACGTTCGAGGGCGAGAGTGAGGTCGCCGGTGCCGCAGCAGAGGTCCAGCACGCGCGCGTCGGTGCGGCGCAGGACGCGGCGGAATCTGCGGGCGGTGCGGCGGCGCCAGACGCGGTCGAGCGAGAAGGAAAGGGCGTGATTCAGAAAATCGTAGCGCGGGGCGATGCGGCTGAACATGTCGCGGACACGCGCCGAGGCTTCGCGCTCGGTGCGGGCGCCGGCGGGCCGCGTGCCGGGAAGTTTAGGGGGCGTCTGCGTAAGTGTCGTCATGAATGGAGAGTGAACGTTAGGCCTTGGCCCTGGCTAAAATGGAGGGCAATTCCGCAAACGTGCGGGATACCAGCGCCCACGGCAGTTCGATGCCCCATTCGACTTTGCCGAGGCGGCGGGGCAAAACCCAGAGAACCCGACCGCTACGAGCTTTTTTATCACCGGCGAGGATAGGACGCAATCGGGCAGCGCGAATGCCGGCGATAGATGGTAACGGGCCGACGGCGGCGATCAGGCGGATGATGCGCATGGCGTCCGGGTCCCGCAGACGCGTGGTGGCGAGAGCGAATAAAGTGGCCGCCAGCATGCCCCAGGCAATCGCTTCACCGTGCAGGAAGCGGCGATAACGCGTGGCGGCTTCGAGGGCGTGGCCGAGCGTGTGGCCGAAATTCAGAATGTGGCGCAGAGCGGTTTCGCGTTCGTCGCGCGTGACGACGTGCGCCTTGATGCGAATGCAACGAGCGATCACCCAGGCGAGCGCGGCCGAATCGCGGCGCAGCAGCGCGAGCATGCGGCGCTCGAGGAAGGAAAAAAGCTCCGGGTCGGCGATGACGCCGTATTTGATGACTTCGTAAAGGCCGGAGCGGTATTCGCGGTGCGGGAGCGTCAGCAGAACTTTCGGGTCGGCCAGCACGAGCCTGGGCGGATAGAACGCGCCCACGAGATTTTTTCCTTCCGGGAGGTTCACGCCGGTCTTGCCGCCGACGGAGCTATCCACTTGCGCGACTAGGGTGGTGGGGACGTGGACCAGGCGGACGCCGCGCAGATAGGTGGCGGCGACGAAGCCGGCGACGTCGCCGACGACGCCGCCGCCCACGGCCACGATGGTGGCGTGGCGGTCGGCGCCGGCTAGGACTAGCTGGCGCGCGATTTGTTCTACCGTGGCCAGGTCTTTCGCGGATTCGCTGTCGTCGAAGAGCATGGCGCGGACGGGAGGTTGTTTGCCGAGGCTGCGGAGTAGCGGGCGGCCCCAGTGCGTCCAGACGTTGGGAGAGGAGAGGATGAAGGTGCCGGTGGAATTGCCCAGGCGCGCGAGAGCGGCGCCTGCGCGGGGGAGAGCGCCGGGCGCGCAGTGCACGTCGTAACGGCCGGAGGAAGAAGGGATGCGTACGGTGGTCGGCATTGCTGGTCTTCAGAAATGTAGCATAGGTGCAGGGGTGAACCGGTGGCGGTTGGTAGGACGGCTTAGAGATTTAACACAGAGAACACCGAGGCCGGAAAAGCGAGTTCACGGAGACTCCGGGACTACACCCGGGGCTTGAGAGGATGGCGCGGGGCGAAGAGACTTCGCGGCGTTTGGCGGTCCGCGAGCTGACTACAGTGATTCATCTCGCGGTTGAGATTGTGGCAAGCTGGGGCGCAACAAGCAGCGCCCCTACCGGCCTTCGGCTGGGGGCGTACTAGTGGAATTTCTTTTGCAGTTCGTTTACGGATTCCAGGATTACGTAGCCCACTATGGCGAGGCTGCGCGGGCTGACTTTGTCGAGCGTGTCCTGGGGGGTGTGCCAGTAACCTTCGGTGATGTAGTCGTTGAGGTCAATGACGTCCACGGAGGGAACGCCGCGGGCTAGAAACGGTTGGTGATCGTCCTCGATGGCGGTTTCCTGCGATACGAAAATGTCCTTGTAGCCAAGGCGCGCTGCGGTCTTCCACACCAGGTCGGTGAGCCATTTCGTGGAATTGGAATCGCGCGGCAGGACCAAACCATATTGGCCGACCATGTCGGCAAGAATGACGGCTTTAATGCGTTTCAAGTCGCCGGAAACGGCCATGCGGGCGGAGAGTTCACGGCTGCCGTAGGTGTGGTCGTCGTTCTGGTTCCAATCCACGAAAGCTTCTTCGCCGTCGAGAAAGGCAATCCAGACCAAGTTGGGGCCTTTTTTGCCGCAGAGGTTGCGAGCCATTTCCAGCATCAAGCCCGTCGAGGAGCCGCTGTCTTCGGCGCCGACAAAATTTTCGACGCTGCTGAGCGTGTCGTAATGCGTGAGCAGCAGAATAATTCCCTGCCCAGTGCCGGGGGCTTTGGCGACGATATTTTTCATGAGCACTTCGCCCTTGGGAGTGGAGGCGTGGAAGTCGTCCTGATCCACATCGCAGCCATCGGCGTGCAATTGCGCGAGGATATATTCCTGCGAGCGGTGGAGCGCGTCGGAAGCGGGCGGACGGGGGCCGAAGCTGACGAGTTTTGCGACGTGGTCGTAGGCTTTGGCACCGTCGAAGCCGCCGGTTTGGTCGGCGGGAGGCGCGACCTCGGTGGGCTTAGCCGCGGATGCGGACTGAGCGGCAGCCGAGGGATTGGAAGAAGCGGAGGACGGCGGAGTGGCTCCGCCGCAAGCGACCACGCTCGCCAGCACCGCCACCGCCGACGCTCCCAACCAGAATTTTCGCAGAATGAAAGTGGACACGTCAGCGCGCCTCCCCGCCGGATAGAGTTTGCGACCGCTTCCTGCGCAGCACAACATAAGAAACCAGGACGCCGAGGAAATAGAGCACCACCATGGGGGCCATGAAGACCAGCATGGTGGTGGCGTCCGGCGTAGGCGTGATGATCGCGGCCACGACGGTGATGATGAGCATGGCGTAGCGGAAATTCCGCAGGAGGAATTTCGGGGTGACGATGCCGAACAGCGAGAGGATAAAAATCAGCACGGGGAGCTCAAAAATCACGCCGAGGCCGACGAGAATGATCAGGATCAGCTCGAAGTATTCGTTGTAATTGATGAGCGGCTTGACCGGCGAATTTTCCGCGAAGCCCATCAGAAAGCCCAGGGTGCGCGGCAGCATGATGAAATAGCCGAAAGCGATGCCGCAGAGAAACAGGATCATGGAGGAAACGATGAAGCCGGAAACGGCGCGGCGCTCGTGTTTATAGAGGCCGGGGGCGACAAAGAGCCAGACCTGGTAGAGCACGAAGGGCATGGCCAGCACCACGCCGAGATAGACGCCGATGTTGATGACCAGAGTGAGGTATCCGGCGGGACTGTTGAAGTACAGCTTGTCGTCGAAGTGCGCGGCGCGCAGCGCTTCCTGCATGGGCTGCACCAGAATGACGATGAGGCGCTTGGAGACGAGCAGGCCGATGGCGGCGCCGATGGCGATGGCGGCGGCGGAATAAATCAGGCGTTTGCGCAGATCGAGCAAATGCTCGAAGAACGACATGCGCGCGCCTTCTTCCTCCTGGGCGGGCGGCAAGATGGCGGGATCAGGCTGGGCGGGCGCGGCCATCGCTCACTTTCTCGGGGGCAGGATCGGGATTGGGGCGGTCGCCAGAGACCTGTTCCGCGGCGGGAGCAGGAGCTGAATCCTGCGGCGGCGCGGACGGATCAAACTGCAGCTGCTGCGGCGCGGAGGATTCACGCGCGGCGAAGGAATTGGGCTTCTCGGTGGCTACGGTACCGGGCGCGGGAGGCAAGGGATCGTCCGTGACGGCGGGAGTGGAGACGGGCAACGGCGCAGCGGAGGGGGCGGAGCCGCCGCCGATGGAATTGGCGGGAGGCTGGGCTTCGCGCACGCTGCGCAATTCGGCTTCGCGTTCGAGCTCGCGCATGTGGCCTTCGAAAGTGGAGCGCAGATCGCCGGTGGCCCGGCGAAACTCGCCCATGATTTTTCCAAGGGTGCGCGCCAGCTCCGGCAATTTCTCCGGGCCGAATACCATCAGGGCGACGGCGAAGATGATAATCAGGTGTGGAACGCTGAACATGTGGCGTCTTTGGGCAGAACGGCGCGGGAGGAAGCTTTCGCTGCATCTCCAGCGCCGTTTTTGAATCATAGAAGAGGGCCCGAGGCGTGTCAAACGGGCGAAAAGTACTGTGCTATACTTAATCGCTGGGGCGAAGAGAGGACGCATGGAATCTCAGGGATCATCAAGGCGCGGAATCGTCGTGCTGGTAGTGGTTTTGGCTGTTTCGGCGCTACTGGGCGGGCTGTACGGCCCGCAGGTGCGCGCGACGGCGGCCGGCCAGAACGACATGCAGGACTCGGTGAAGAGCTTCACGCACGTGCTTTCCGTGGTGGAGCGCAATTACGCCGAACCGGTGGACACCGACAAGGTGATCTACGACGGCGCGATCCCGGGCATGCTGCGCGTGCTGGATCCCCACTCGAATTTCTTCGATCCCAAGCAGTACGCATTGTTCAAGGAAGAGCAAGAAGGAAAATATTACGGCGTGGGCATGACGGTGCAGCAGCGGGACAACCAGACCGTGGTGCTGTCGCCGTTCGTTGGGTCGCCGGCGTATAAGGCCGGGATCCGGCCGGGCGACGTGATTCAGAAAGTGGACGGGAAATCGTGCGACGGCCTGACCACCACGGAAGTGGCGGACATGCTGAAGGGCGCCAAGGGCACGGTGGTGCATATTTCGCTGGGCCGCGAAGGATGGGACAAGCCGATTGAGGTTACGGTGACGCGCGACGAAATTCCGCGGCCGGGCGTGGAATACTACACGATGGTGAAGCCGGGAATCGGGTACGTGCGGGTTTCCACTTTTAACGAGACCACCGACAGCGATCTAGCCGAAGCGCTGAACCAACTGGACCACCCCAAGCTCGATGGGTTGATTATAGACCTGCGCAACAACGGCGGCGGGCTGCTGAACCAGGCCGTGGGCATGGCCGATATGTTCCTCGATAAGAATGAGATTGTGGTTTCGCATCACGGGCGGGCTTCGCAGGAGCGGCGTTATTACGCGGTGCGCGGGAACCAGGGGATCGAAGTGCCATTGATTGTGCTGATCAATGGGCAGAGCGCGTCGGCTTCGGAGATCGTTTCGGGAGCGATGCAGGATCACGACCGCGGTCTGATCGTGGGCGAAGTGAGCTTCGGCAAGGGCCTGGTGCAGACGCAATTTCCACTGAGCGAAGATACGGCGCTGCTGCTCACGACGGCGCGCTACTACACGCCGAGCGGGCGCTTGATTCAGCGCGATTACAAGAATGTGTCGCTCTACGATTATCACTACAATCCGCAGCCGCCGACCAAGCCGGAAGTGCGGCTTACCGACAGCGGGCGGCAGGTTTTCGGGGGCGGCGGGATTACGCCGGATGATATCGTCCCCGCGCCGAAGCCGGACGATTTCCAGCAGACGCTCTATCGCCGGGGAGTTTTCTATTCGCAGCAGCAGGGCGTGGGCGACTTCACACGATTCTATTTGGGCGAGAAGCCGGAGATTACCAAGGATTTCGTGGTGAACGACGAAGTGATCGCGCAGTTTCGCAAATATCTGGAGCAACAGAAGATCAAGTACAGCGAAGCGGACATTCAGAACAACCTGGCGTGGCTGAAGTGGCAGATCAAGCGCGAGGTGTTCACTTCGTATTTCGGATTGAACGACGGTTACAAGGTGGAGTTGCAGGATGACGTGCAGCTGGAAAAGGCCGTCGAGCTGATTCCGCAGGCCAAGGCGCTGTACCAAAACGCGCGCAAGATTCTGGCCGAGCGCGAAGCAGGACAGACCAGCGAGCCGCAGTAGTCCCCCGTAGCGGCAATGGCAGGCCCGGTTCGGCTCCGCCGAACCGGGCCGTACATAGTCAAAAGCAACGGCGGCAGACCACGGATACCGCCGTTTTGCTGCCGATTCTCCCCTCCACGCTCGTCTCTATCATTTTGCGCGCTGCCCGACCCTTGTCTTAGGGCGGGAGCAGCGAAAGCGCCCTTCTGAGCAGCAAACTCGCTGGCCGGCGAGTAACCGCTATTGCATTCCACGGCACTTCCCGCGGAAAGGGATTCGACCGGCGCGGGCGGAAACCGTATTCTTGATCGCAGGCGCAGGTCGCAATAGCTCCGTACAGCCTATGGATACCGCTAGGTCTCCGCAAAACGCGCTGGGAAGAGTTCTGCAGCGAATGTCGGCAGCCTGCTGGGCAATGGCGGGCGGCTGGGTGCTGCTCGTGGGCAGCTATTGCATTGCGGCTGTTACAGTTCCGAACGGCCGGGGCCTCACGGCGTTTGGCGACATCCTGCAGTGTCTGGTGGCAATATTCGCCTGCGGCGGGCTGCTGTTGAACTGGCGAACCACGGAGAAGCGCACGCGGGTCTTCTGGATACTGCTCACGGTGGGCTGCGGTGCATGGCTGGTGGGCCAATCCATCTGGACGTACTTCGAGGTGGTGCTGCGGCAGAACGTGCCCAATCCGTTTATCGGGGACGTGATCCTGTTCCTGCACCCGGTGCCGATGATCGGCGCGCTGGCGCTGAAGCCGCACGACAACCGGGACGACCTCAACGTGCACATCGGGTACCTGGATTTTTCGCTGCTGCTGGTGTGGTGGGTCTATCTGTATTTGTTCGTGGTGATTCCCTGGCAATATATCGCGCCCAACGTGCTGGCGTACGGCCTGAGCTACGATCACCTGGCGGCGACGGAAAACCTGGTGCTCGCGGCGGGCTTCGCGGTGCTGATCAGCAAATCGAAGGGGGCGTGGCGGGAGGTTTACGCGCATCTTTTCAGCGCTTCCCTGCTGTACGCGGCCGGTTCCTATATCACCAACCGGGCGATTGACCGGATGGATTATTACACGGGCAGCCCATTCGATCTGCCGTTGGTGGCCTCGTTCGTGTGGTACGGCACGGCTGGCATCATGGCGTACCGGTTGAAGCCGGCGCGCGCGACGGTCGCTTCACGCAGCGATCCATCGAAGAGATGGGCCGCGTTGCTGGCGATGACCGCGGTGTTTTCCATTCCGCTCATGGCGCTATGGAGTTTGTGGAGCTCGAGGAACCTGCCGGAACTGCGGGTGTTCCGCATCAGCGTGACGCAAGTGACGCTGGTGGTGGTGGCGATACTGATCGCGCTGCGGCAGCGGCTGGTGGACCACGACCGGGTGCGGTTGCTGGAGGAGTCGCGGGAATCGTTTGAGAATTTGAAGGTCTTTCAGGCGCAGATGGTGCAGACCGAGAAGCTGGTGTCCCTGGGGCAACTGGCGGCCGGGGCGGCGCACGAGATCAATAATCCGCTGGCGGGAATTCTGGGCTACTCGGACCTGCTCGTGGACGATCCCACGCTGGGCGAGCGGCAGCGGATCGTCGCCGAGAAAATCCGCACGCTTTCGCGGCGCATCAAGACGCTGGTGACCAGCCTGCTGAGCTTTGCGCGCCGCGTTCCGACCGAAAAACTTCCCCTGGATTTGAATCAGGTGATGGCCAGCGCGCTGCATTTGAGCAATCTCGATCTGCGCGGCAAGCACATCCAGGTGCAGACCATGGTGGACGCGGATTTGCCGGCGATGCGCGGCGACGCGAACCAGGTGCTGCAAGTGTTTTTCAATCTGATCAGCAACGCCGTGGATGCGCTGGAGGAAGTCGGCGGCGGCCGGCTGGTGATTCGCAGCTCGCAGCGCGACGGCATGCTGGCCCTGGAATTCTCGGACACCGGGCCGGGGATCAAATCGCCGCAACACGTGTTCGATCCGTTCTTCACCACCAAGCCGGTGGGAAAAGGCACCGGCCTGGGGCTGAGCATTTGCTACGGAATCGTGCAGGAGCACGGCGGGCGGATCGCGTGCTACAACCGGCCGGAGGGCGGCGCCACGTTCCTGGTGGAGTTCCCCGTGGCGGTGGAAGATTCCTACACGGCCGAGCCGCCCCTGGCCACCACTTCGCAAACCAATTAGAGGTCTTCCCGCGGCCGGAGTTGCAGCGGCTTGGACGTTGCGAGCTATTCGGCACACGGCGGGCATCTTTCTCTATCCCGACATGCGTGTGAGGTATGATTCGCGCTCCGGGAGGGCCCCTTGAGAATTCGCCGCGCATCGCTGCTACTTTCCTTTGTGGTGTTCATCGCTGTGCTGGCATGGACGGTATCCGGACTGCGCGCGAACGGAAGCGCCACGCGACCTCCCACGCGGCAAACGAACGCGCCGGCGAACACATTGAAGACGCGCGCGGTGGTGCTGATCGTCCTCGATGGCTTTCGCTGGCAGGAGGTATTCGACGGAGCCGAGCACGACCTGATGGACTACGAGCACGGCAAGGTGCAAGACCCCGATGAATTGCGCAAGGATTTTTGGCGCGATACGCCGGAGGCAGGGCGCGCGGCGCTGCTGCCCTTCCTGTGGAACGTGGTGGCAAAGCAAGGCCAGATTTACGGCAACCAGCAGAAGGGCAGCGTCGCGCAGGTCACCAACGGACTGAAGTTCTCCTACCCCGGTTACAACGAAATGAGCACCGGCTACCCCGACGCGAAAATCAACAGCAACGAATTCGGCCCGAATCCGCACGCCACCGTTTTCGAATGGCTAAACAATCAGCCGGAATTTCACGATCAGGTGGCGATCTTCGGCACCTGGGACGCTTTCAACGATATTTTTCGCGCGAAGCAGAGCGGCCTGCTGGTGCGCGCGGGCTGGGACCTGCCGTGGGCAGAGCAATTGACGCCCCAGGAGCAAAGGCTGAAGAAGCTTTACGAAAGCACGACGCGCGTGGAGGATGACGACGCCTTCGATTCCTACACCCACGAGGACCTGCTCGATTATCTGCAGAGCCACAGTCCGCGCGCGCTCTTTGTCGGGTACGGAGGCACCGACGACTGGGCGCACGAAGGAAAATACGACCTGGTGCTGCAAGCCGCGCATCAGGACGACGAGCACATCGCCGAGTTGTGGAAGACGATGGAGGCCAAACCCGAATATCACAACCAGGTGACGTTCATCATCACCTGCGACCACGGGCGCGGCAGCGGGCTGAAGCTGTGGCGCGACCACGACAAGGACATCGCCGGCGCGGAAAATATCTGGATCGCAGTGCTGGGACCGGACACGCCGCCCCTGGGCGAAATGACGAACGTGCCACGGGCAACGCAAAGCCAGATCGCGGCGACGATCGCCGCGCTGCTGGGGCAGGATTATCGGGCGGCGGTGCCGGAAGCGGCGCCTCCGCTGCCGGTGCTACGCCGGTAGCCATCCGCTCGGAGATTTTCAGCGCGCCGAGGTCCGAAGCGATGCGCGCGGCCGGTGACGGACAATTACACGAAATACCGTAGCTTTGCCCCGACTTAGCCTGCAAAAGAAAACATCAGGAGGAGCATGCGGTACGCTTGAGCGTAGAATATTGCTGTCTTTCGGCCGGCGCGGTTTGCGCGCGCTGGATGTGTGCGAATAAGACGGGCGAAGCAGCGCAACAGAAGTGTACCGCGGCCAGTCGAGACCGGTGGCGGCGGAAGCGGAGGATTGCGATGGGGTTGAGGGCGGGTAAGATCGGAATTGCGTTTGTGCTGCTGGCGGCGGTGGCGCTGGCAGCGACGGGGCTGGACGGCCAAGCGCCTGCGCGGCCAAAGGTGCTGGGCGTCGCCTACGTAATGTTCAAGACAACGAACGTGGAGAAGGCCAAGGCCTTCTATGGCGGCGAACTGGGACTTGCGAGCGGCGATGCGACGAATGCGGACCCGGCCGCGCAAGCGGTTTTCGTGGTGAACCGGTACCAGCACGCGGTGCTGGTGAAGACCGCGCCGGGGACCGCTGGGTCGTATCTGGCGGAGATCGGAATCGCCACCGATGACCTGCTGAGAATGTGGAAGTACTTGACGGCAAAAGGGGTGAGCGTGACAGCGATACGGCCGCGGCTGAACGGATCGCATTATTTCGAAATGCAGGATCCGGAGAATAACAAGATCGCCTTTGTGGAGAGACCCATCGGCGGAAATCCGGGGCCTGCCGCCATGGGCGCCGTGAGCCACAAAGTGATTCACACCGGACTGGTGGTGAAAGACCGCGCCGCCATGGACCGCTTTTACGCAGACATCCTGGGCTGCCACGTGTATTGGCACGGCGGGATGAAGGAAGGCGAAACGAACTGGGTGGACATGCAGATGCCCGACGGGACGGATTGGATCGAGTACATGCTGAACGTCCCGGCGAACGCGGACCAGCGGACGCTGGGAGTGATGAATCACGTCGCGCTGGGAGTGACGGACATCCATGCAGCGGCGCGGCAGATCGAGCAGAACGGCGGGAAATTGACGGAGCAGCCGAAGATCGGACGCGACGGCAAATGGCAATTGAATATGTACGATCCGGACGAGACGCGAGTGGAGTTGATGGAGTTCACGCCAACGGAGAAGCCGTGCTGTGCAACGTACACGGGGCCGAATCCGAAGCCGTGAGCGCGGCGGGATCTGAGGACTACAGGCGCCTGTACATGCGAAGTTGCTAATAGCCGAACCGCGCCGGAGCGGGAACCGTGGAGGATCGAGCTGTTCTCGACGCCGCCGTAACGCGATGATTGTACGGCTGTTATCCACGGGCTGCTGCCCGGTTCGCAGCGGCGTACGCGCCCGTACCTTGCGCGCAGTGTCTGAAGGTACCATTGCGCGGGCAGCGGCATTTGCTACCATTTTCGCTGAGGGATCCCGGCGATGAAGCTGCTGAAATTTGCGCAGGACGCAGTAAGCAAAGTGAACAGATCCATCGGCGATAAGCGGCCTGCGGGGCGCGAGATGGTGGTGGGCGATTACGTGGTGCACACCATGTCGGGCATACGCGGAACGCTCGAGGGCGTCGAGACTGCCGGCGGGAAGAGATTGCTTACGATTCGCACCGCAAACGGGCAAGTGCTCAGCAAGCTGGCGCGCCAGGAATTCAAGCTGTGCAGCGAGGTCCCGCTGGTCCCCAACGGTGCTTCAGCCGCGGCATCTGCCGCCGCACCTGCGATCGCTCCGGCAGCCCAAGCTGCTGCGACTGCCGAACCCGCCGCTGCGACTGCAACCGCTGTCGCTGAGGCTCCCGCGCCTGAGTCCACCGTGGATTTGAAAATAGATTGCAGCGAGGGATTCAGCTCCGCGAGCATTTTGGACGAGGTATAAACTTCGCACGCGTTTTTTCCTGGCGCGAGCCGCGGCATGAGAATCATCATTAGCGCGAGCGGCAACGCGCTTGCTTGGTCTATAATTGCGCGCATCAATGGCGCTCGCCGCGGGGATCAAACTAGGGCCATATGAAGTGGTCTCGCCGCTGGGTGCGGGCGGAATGGGCGAGGTGTATCGCGCGCGCGACACCAAGCTGGGCCGCGAAGTCGCGCTGAAAGTAATTTCCCCGGAATTTGCGCACGACGCGGAGCGGATGGCGCGTTTTCAGCGCGAAGCACAAGTTCTGGCGTCCCTGAACCATCCCCACATTGCCGCGATATACGGGTTCGAAGAAAGCGCGGGCGTGCGCGCGCTGGTAATGGAAATCGTCGAAGGGCCCACGCTTGCGGAGCGCATCAAAGAAGGCGCGATTCCGGTGGAGGAAGCGTTGCCCATCGCCCGGCAAATCGCCGAAGCGCTGGAATATGCGCACGAGCGCGGCATCGTGCATCGCGATCTGAAGCCCGCAAACGTCAAGCTCACGCGCGACGGGAAGGTGAAGGTGCTGGACTTCGGCCTGGCCAAGGCACTGCAGGACGGGTCTTCCGCAGGTGACATTTCCAATTCGCCGACGTTGACAATGGCGTCCACCAAGGAAGGAATCATTCTGGGCACCGCCGCCTACATGTCGCCCGAACAGGCCAAGGGCAAGGCGGCGGACCGGCGCTCGGACATCTGGTCATTCGGCGTGGTGCTGTTTGAAATGCTGAGCGGTCAGCAGACGTTCGGCGGCGAGACGGTATCTGACGCGCTCGCGGCCATCATCAAGGATTCTCCGGATTGGACGCAGCTGCCGGCGGCCACGCCCGCGCGCATCCGGGGATTGCTGCGGCGCTGTCTGCAAAAAGATCCGCGGCAGCGGCTGCAGGCAATCGGCGAAGCGCGCATCGCCATCGAAGAAGCGCTCTCGGGGGCGGGTCAAGAGGCGGCTGCCGTTTCGGCCGTGGCCGTTGCGGCGCCGCCCAGCGTCGCGCCGTTATGGAAGCGACTCGCGCCCTGGGCGCTCGCCGCTGTTCTGGGCGCGGGGCTAGTGGCGTCGCTCATCGCGTTGCGCCAGCCAGCGAGCCCGAGCGCGGCGAGGCTGGTGCAACTCTCGCTGGGGATGCCGCCCGGTCAGCAGTTCGTCACGGAGAACGGACCGGCGGTGGCGATTTCGCCGGACGGCTCCCGGGTCGCCTACGTGATTCGGGACCGGGATTCGGGCGTGGGGCGGCTTTACATGCGCGAGATGGACCAAGGGAACGCGCTGCTGCTCGACGGAGCGGGCTTCGCCGCGGACCCGTTCTTTTCTCCCGACAGCCAATGGATCGGATTTTTTGGCGAAGGGAAATTGAAGAAAATCTCGGTGCGGGGCGGGGCGGCAGTGGACGTCACCGAGGCCGACGGATATCGCGGAGGGGCCTGGAGCCAAGACGGAACGATTGTGTTCCCGGAACTCTTTACCAGCCCGCTCTACCGGGTCCCGGCGGCGGGGGGAAAGGCGGAGGCTGTGACGCAGCTGGACGCCGGGCGCGTCGAGACCACGCACCGTTGGCCGCAATTTCTGCCCGACGGCAAGACGGTGATATATACGGCGTCTGCGGACAACAATTTCTTCGGACATGCGAGCGTCAAGGCGACACGCCTGGACACCGGTAAAACCGAGTCGTTGGTGGAGAATGCCTATTTCGGGCGCTACTTGACCGGCGGCTACCTGGCCTACGTTTCGCAGGGCACCGTTTTCGCGACTCCCTTCGACGCAAAAACATTAAGAGTCACCGGCACGGCCATTCCCGTGCTACAGGGAGTGGTATCCGATATCTCCAACGGAGGAGCGCAGCTCAGCATCTCCGACAACGGTACGGCAGTTTATCTAACCGGCGATGCAGTGAATCAGCCTATGAACATCGTGTTGGTGGACCGCAAGGGCGCCGCCACGGTGCTGGTGGCCAATCAGTCAGACGCGTCTTCGCCGAGCATCTCTCCCGACGGGAAACGCGTGGCATTTCAAAACGGGAGCGGGATTTGGGTGCACGATCTGGCGCGCGGCACGACGACTCCAATCACTCCGGGCGTTCCCAAAGTAACGCGTCCGGTATGGACGCCTGACGGGCAGCGTCTTGCCTACTCGCATCCTTACTCTTCAAGCAAAAATTCCGGCGAAAGAATTTACTGGAGGCGCGCCGATGGGTCCGGCGAAGAGGAAGCGCTGACGCCGGCGGACCTGCTGCACGCCTCTCCCGCCTCGTGGTCTCCGGACGGAAAGACCCTGGCCTTCTACGGGTTTTGGCCGAAGGACGGCTCCTGCTGCGAGATCTGGACGCTGAAGATTGACGAGAACGGCAAGCCGGCCGAACCGCAGCCATTCTTCGATGGGAACGGCGGCGCGGCGGTGTTTATGCCGGCATTTTCTCCCGACGGGCGTTGGCTTGCGTACACCGCGGAGCAAGGCGGTCTTCCGCAGATTTTTGTGGTTCCGTTCCCGGGTCCGGGGGGCAGATGGCAAATCTCGACGGAAGGCGGCGAGCAACCACAGTGGTCAAAATCCGGACACGAACTCTTTTACATGCGCGCGGAATCGCTCGTGGCCGTGCCTTATTCGGCGGAGAAGGATTCTTTCCAGGCGGGGAAACCGGAGGTTCTCTTCGCGGGCCGTTTCGAGGCGCGGGCTCCCTACACTTCGTATGATGTGATGCCCGATGGGCAGCATTTCGTGATGTTTCAATTTGCCGGCGCCCGAGCGTCGGAAGCTTCCGAACCGACTGTAGTGTTGAACTGGCTGGACGAAGTACGCCGCACCGTGGATGCCGGGCAAGGTTCGACGAGCCGGTGAAGCGCGCGGGAAAGCCCCGGGTCGCTCAGCGTTCGAAGGCTTCTTGCATTTCGGCAGGCGCGGGCTTGGCCGGAGCAATTGCGGCGGAGGCGGAGGGAATCTCGTTCTGGCGGTCTTCGGCGAGGTCGGCGAGCAGCAAACGCAAATTGCCTTCATTGGTGGCGTAGGCCAAGCCTGTGGCCATGTCCAGCACTGCCGAGCGGATCAGCTTCTCGATTTCAATGTCGAAGCACTGCATTCCTTCTCCCGCACCGTCGCGCATGGCGTCGAGGAGCGACTTCCCTTCCGTTTCACCCTTCTGGACGTACTCGCGGGTGCGGAGGGTGGACTTGAGGATCTCGAAGACGGCGGCGCGGCCGCTGCCGTCGCTTTTGGGAATGAGGCGCTGGGAGATGATGTAACGGAATGATTTCGCGAGGCGCCCGCGGATGGCGGGTTGATCGTGCGAAGGAAAGACGCCGACGATGCGTTCGATGGTCTTCGAGGCGTCAATGGTGTGCAGCGTGGAATAGACCATGTGCCCGGTTTCTGCGGCTTCCAGAGCGACTTCGATGGTTTCACGGTCGCGCATTTCACCCACCAGGATCAATTTCGGCGCCTGGCGGAGGGCGGCGCGCAAAGCCAGCGCGAAATTTGGCGTATCGGTGTAGAGCTCGCGCTGGTGAATGGTAGCGCGCTTGTGCGCGTGCAAGAATTCAATCGGGTCTTCGATGGTGATGACGTGGCAGGCTTTCTCCTCGTTGATCTTGTTCACGAAGGCCGCGAGCGTGGAGGACTTTCCGCTGCCGGTCGGTCCGGTCACCAGCACAATTCCCGGCCGAACCTCCGCGGCGTCGGCCAATTGCTCGGGCAGGCGCAGGAGCTTGAAGTCCGGCACGCTGCTGGGTATCACGCGCATCACGATCGCGCAACTGCCGCGCTGGGTGAAGATGTTGACGCGGAAACGCGAAAGCTTGGGCAGGCTGTAGGAAATATCGCAGGAGCCCTCTTCCTTCAATTTCTCGACGGCGTGGGAATTTCGTCCGATCAGGTCCGCGGCGATGCGCGCCGTATCTTCCGACGACAGCACTCCGACACCCTTGATCTTCAGTTGCATCAATTGCCCGTTCACTTCCACCTGGGGAGCGCGCCCCGGCGAAAAGATCAAATCGCTGGTGGTGGGCGAAGCCTGCAGCATGGACGCAATGATGTTGGCGGTGGGTGCGGGTCCCGCCAGTTCGGATGCATGAGCTGCGGATGCTGTCGGTGCGGCAGGCGTTGCAGATGGCGCGGGTGCTGCGGGGGCCGAAACCTTGGGAACTTCCATGCCGCATCCTCCACCCAGTCGTCCGGGGGAGTTCCGGCACGCCTTCGGGTAAGCTCTAGTATGAGGCAACGAAGCGCGACGTGCGCCGCGGCCCCTGCCGCTGTTCTCAAAGGATTAGCAGTACTCGCAGCCTATTGCGGGGGAAATGGCGCTGTGCCATCGTTCTTGCGCCGGCGGCGCGCGATTGCGGCTGCCGGCGATTCGAGGCTAGTACCAGATACTCTTTCCTTACACCTACCTTTCGTTCCGCACCGCAAGGCGCCATTCTCTCTTAATCTATACAGAGCAGTTATGATCGAACCGACCGTTCCAAAACCGAGCACCGAATCGGGCAATGCGGCGCAGTCCTCCGGGCGCCGAGACACGCTACTGCTGAGCGACGTTCCGGATGCCGTTGCGGTGGTCGCGGAGCCACGCGCAAGTGCAACTGGATCTGCGTCTGCGAGCACGTCGCTTAGTCCAGCGGCGCTAGCCGCGCTGGGCCAGCGCTATGAAATTCTGGGAGAGGCCGGCCACGGCAGCATGGGCAATGTGTACAAAGCGCGCGATCGCGAAACCGGCGAGACGGTGGCGTTGAAGCTGCTGAAACCGGAAATTGCTTCCGATCAGGCGATGATGGACCGTTTCAAGAACGAACTGCTCTTCGCGCGAAAGATAACGCACAAGAATGTCTGCCGCGTACATGAATTCAACCGCGTCGGCGGAATCGCCTACACTTCGATGGAATTTGTGGAAGGCGAAAGCCTGCGCTCGGTGTTGAACCGCTTTGGCGGATTGCCGCTGCGCAAGGCCACGGACCTGGCGCTGCAAATTTGCTCGGGGCTGAAGGAAGCGCACGCGCAAGGCATCGTCCATCGCGATCTAAAGCCGGAAAACGTGATGATTGACGCGCAAGGCAACGTCAAGATCATGGATTTCGGGATCGCGCGCTCGATGGAAGCGGGCACGCGGTTGACCGGCTCGATGGTGGGTACGCCCGCGTATATGGCGCCGGAACAAGTGGCGGGCAAACCGGTGGATTACCGCACGGACATTTATTCGCTGGGCCTGATGCTGTACGAGATGTTCACGGGCGTTCCGGCTTTCAGCGCGGATAATTCCATCGCCGTCGCGCTGAAGCAGATGCGCGAAGAGGCTCCCGCGCCGCACGAAATTGATCCCGGGATTCCCGTTGCCACCGAGCGCGCCATTCTGAAGTGTATGGAAAAAGAGCCGGCGAAGCGATTCCCGTCCATCGCAGACCTGGAAACGAGTTTGCGCGACGGTGCGGTGCCTGCGCCAGCCGCGCGCCCGGCGGCAGCGTCCACAAATTCGAATCGCGTCTCGACGGGTTCGCCGCGCGCGGCTGTGGTTCCTGCGGCGATTCCGCAGGTGGCGCACGCGCGCACGTCGCCATTCGTATGGATTTTGCTCGGAGTGTTCCTCACAGCCGGCCTCGCCGTGGCGGCGCTCGGCGGGCTTTACTCATTGGGAGTGGCGAAAGCGGCGCGTCAGATTACTCCCCCTGCGACGCCCGCACCGCCGAAGCCACCGGATTTCGCATACGAGATTCCCGCGCCTGCGCCTGCGACGCCGGAAAAAGCGGCTTCCAAACCAGCAGCGCCGGCTCCAGCGAAAAATCCGCTAGCGGCAACGAGCACGGCATCCGCGACTCCCGACGTGTTTCCACGCATGGAAACCGGGCCGCTGCGCAAACGGTTTCAGCCGCGGTCTGGAGATGTTGCGAGAGAACCCGGCTCCACGTCGGTGGTGACGAACTCGATGTATCTGCTGGTGGGCTCGTTGCAAGCCGGCGAGAAAGCTCGCGCCACTGCGAAGCGTATTGAAAACATGGGCTTGCCCACGGGGCTGAAGGCGAGCCCGTTCGGCGCGAACGAGAGGTTCTGGGTGTATTGCGGCCCGATTGACGCGAAGGACGTCGGCTCCGTAACCGAGCGGCTGGAAGCAAAAGGGTTTCTGAATGTGCGGGCGTATCGCACCCCCGCAGGCGTTCCCAGGCAGAGATAGCACGCAGCGGCAACCGTAGCAAGGCCCGCCCACGAATGGGCGCAACCAATCTGAGGGACGACGCGCGATTTTGTGGTGGCGCGGCAAGGAATGGCGATGGACGTAGGCGCGCGCAGCGACGTAGGCCGTGTCCGGGGAAATAACGAAGACAGCTTCCGGCTCGCGCCGGAGCTGAATCTGTTCATCCTTTCGGATGGCATGGGCGGTCTGGAATCCGGCGAACGCGCCAGTCGCATGGCCACAGAAACCGTACTGGCGCATTGCCGGGACGCCGAGGCCAATCCGGCGCTCGCGGTCTTCGGCAAGCAAATCGAAGGCGTCGGCGATGCCTCCAATCGCCTGGCGAGCGCCGTGCGCCTTGCCAATCAGGAAATCTTCAGCGCCGCGCAGGAACTGGGCGGGAAAGGCGGCATGGGTGCGACCGTGGTGGTGATTCGATTCCTCGAGGATCGCGCGTGCATCGCGCACGTGGGAGACAGCCGGGCCTATCTGCTGCGCGACGGGCAATTGATCCAGCTCACGGAGGATCATTCGTTCGTGGCCGAGCAGATTCGGCGCGGAATCCTGACGGTGGAGGAAGCCGGCCGCAGCAGGCTGCAGAACGTGCTCACCCGCGCGCTGGGCGTGGAACAGCAGGTGGACGTGGACGTCACCGAGGAACTCTTGCGCGAGGGCGACACATATTTGCTGTGCTCCGACGGCCTGTTTCGCGACCTTTCCGAAGCGCAGATCGCGGCGTTATTGCCCGAGGCCAGCGACGCGCAGCAGACCGCCGACCGCCTGGTGCAGCAAGCCAATCAGGCCGGAGGAGGCGACAACATCACAGCCATCGTCTTGCGCTACGCGCCGAAGCACGCGGGAGGGCTGGGAAAGATCGGGCGGTGGTTCAAATCATCCGAGGATGCAACTTGAAAGGGAGGGTGTTCCCATGTCCAAGCTGGTTTTGAAATTCGAAGAAGCGGTATTGAAGGAAGTGGCGGTGGGGCAGAAGGAAGTGAGCATCGGCCGCTCGCCG
Organism: Candidatus Acidiferrales bacterium; assembly: GCA_049300435.1. Taxonomy (GTDB): domain Bacteria; phylum Acidobacteriota; class Terriglobia; order Acidiferrales; family UBA7541; genus Palsa-295. The sequence goes on from JBAQJS010000050.1 coordinate 45,029, forward strand.
GACAACGGCATTGTGATTGATAATCCCGCGATCTCCAGCTATCACGCGCGGGTATTCCACGAGGATGGCCGCCTGATGCTGCAGGATTTCGGCAGCCTGAACGGCACGTTCGTCAACGGGCAGCGCGTCAAAATGGTGACGCTCAAGCCCGGGGACTCGGTGGGCATCGGCAAGCACACCATCGTGATCACCGATTCCGTGGAAGTGCGCGCGAAATCGCTGGACGATTCCGCGGTGAAGCCCGCCGTGCCGAAAATCAACGAGACGGTGATGCTGGATACCAAGGACCGGCGCGAGTTTCTGCGGCAAATCGCGGCGGTGGGCGAAAGCGCGCAGCCGGCGCCCGGGCGCCTGAAGCTGCCCACTTTGATCGTGCGCAAAGGCAGCACCGACAGCCAGGAATACACGCTCTCGGACAAACTCACGGTGGTCGGCAAATCCGCCATGGCCACGGTCAAGCTAAAAGGCTGGTTCAAACCCAAGGCCGCCGCGCAAATCAATCGCCGCGAAGACAATACCTATTACATTGGCCCGGCGGATAAGGTCCCCAGCGTGAATGGCCAGCTGATCACTCGCCCCACAAAGCTGGATTCCGGCGACGTGATCGAAGTAGCGGGTGTCGAGCTGGAATTCGTGGTGCGCGACTGATCCGTCGAGCGCGCAAGTGGCCCGAGGCCATAGCGCCGAGACTCCGGCGTTGCAGTTCCCGATGACGCGCCTTGGCGCGCCATCGCGGCGGCGATCGTAACCGTGCATTGCACACCTTTCCACGCTGCTGTAACCTTGACCCCTACCGAGCCAGAAGATGCGGCTGCGCAGAACCAAAGATTTCGGCGAATACACCATTGACGCGCTAAACGCCGACATCGGCCGCGTGGGCGATTTTCTTTTTGACGACGTCCAGTGGACGATTCGCTACATCGTCGTCGAAACCGGCGTCATTTTGCGCGGGCGAAAAGTTCTGATTTCTCCGATCGCCTTGCGCCAGCCCGCGTGGACACCCGAGCACATCCGCGTGAACCTGACCTGGCAACAGATCGAGAGCAGCCCTTCCATTGATCTGCATACGCCCGTTTCCCGGCAGCATGAGAAGGAGCATCACGATCATTATGGATGGCCCTACTACTGGCCGGGAAAGGGGGTGTGGGGCTCGTGGCGGCAACCGGCGGAGCTCGCCAAGGCATCCCGAACAAGATCGAAAGCAGAAGACCAGAAATCAGCGGCAGATGCTCATTTGCAGAGCGCGCGTGAAGTCGAGGGTTATCATGTCGCCGCTTCCGACGGCGAAATCGGCCACGTCGAGGATTTTCTGTTCGACGACAAGAGCTGGGAGATTCGCTACGCGATCATAGACACAAAAAATCGCTGGGGCGGCAAACGAGTCTTGATCAGCCCGCAATGGATCAAGCGGGTGAGCTGGAAAGACCGCAAGATTTACCTGGATCTGTCTCGCGAAGCCATAGGCAACAGCCCGAAATGGGACCCGCGCGAACGCGTGAGCCGCAAATACGAGCTCGAACTGCACAAGCATTATGATTGTGCGCCGTACTGGGCGCCGCTGAAGTGAAAACAGCGAACGGGATAATGGCGCGGGCAGCTAGGGCTTGGCGGCCGGCGCAGCTATCGCGGGTTGCAGTGGCGCCACATGCTCGGCAAGACGCGCGCGGGCTTCGCTTGAGCCGATAATGAGCAGGCGGTCGTTTTCGCGCAGCACCGTATCGCGCGCCGGAAGAATGATTTCCCCGGCGCGGACCAGGCCGATGATTTCCAGCGCGCCACCCTGCACCGCGTCGTAACAGGCCTGAATCGTCTTGCCCACCAAAGCACTTTCCGGCCGCAGCACGCCTACGTTCAGTTCCTTGCGCCCCGGCAGATTCACCGGTATGCCGGAATCGAGCAACGCGACCAGGTCCAGATGTCCCACCTTGGCGCTGCGCGGAATCTTGCGGGTACCGAGCAGGCGCAAAGCCAACTCGACGTTTTCGACATAGCGCGCCGGCGATTGCGCCCGTCCCAGCACCTGAGCCTCGTAGAGGCTGTGATACTTGAGGTGGGACGATAGCGCGGTCTGGATCATGTAACTCACCAGGACGGCAAAGGCCGCCGCCGGCAACAATTGGTATTCGCCGGTCATTTCCGTGACCATTACCAGAGCGGCGATGGGCACTCGCGCGGCGGCGCCGAACACGGCGAGCATTCCGATCACCACGAAGGTGGCCGCCGGCAGGTGGAGCAACGCCGCCAGAAATCCGCCCAGCATCGCTCCCACAAAAAGAGTAGGCGCGAAAACGCCGCCGGAGCCGCCGGACGAAACGGTGAGCACGAACGCCAGGATTTTCAGGAAGAGCAGGACGAGGAGAAGCTTGAGCGCGATGTGGCCGTTGATCGCTTCCTGGATCCAACCATAGCCTCCGCCCAGCACCTGCGGAAACTTCAGAGCGATCAGTCCCACGCCGAATCCCCCGATGGCGGGGTTGAGAAGCGGCGGAATGGGCAGCGAGCGAAACAAATCGCGCGCGCAATAAAACGCCACCGGGAGAAGGGTTGCAATCAGCCCGCCAGCGATACCCAGTACGCCGAACCAGGCGTACGCCGCCACGTGCATCCGGGCCTGCGCGGCGGGAAAATAGAACAGCGGCTGCCAACCGACGAAAAATCCGTTCAGCCCATACGCCACCACAGAAGCCAGCATGGTGTACAGCAAGGCTCCGGCTTCGAATTCCATATTTCCGTAGAGCACTTCCACGGCGAAAAAGGCCGCGCCAATCGGCGAACGGAAGATCGCGGAAAGCCCGGCGGCCATGCCCATCATCACCAGCAGGCTGCGCTCTTCGTCCGTGCGGCGGCCCAGGGACGCGTAGATTGAGCCGACGCCCGCGCCAATCAGCGCCGTCGGCCCCTCACGCCCCGCCGAGCCGCCCGACCCGATGGTGATCGCCGAAGCCACCAACTTCAACGGGGCCACGCGCGCGCGTATGAACCCGCCCGCGCGATGAATGGCCTTAACGACTGTATCGGTGCCGTGGCCTTCGGCTTCGGGAGCGAAGGTGTAAACCAGATATCCGGAGAGCAGTCCGCCGAGCGTCGTTGCCAGGGGAATCAGCCACAATCCGTGCGGGCCGATGGTTTCTTTCAGGACGCCTCCCTCTTCGGGGAGACCGGGAGGATGGTAGCCGGCAAGCCAGGTGAGAAAGAAGTGGGCGCACAAACGCAGCGCAAAAGTGAAAAGCTGCGCGGCAAGAGCGCCCACGACACCCAATCCCGCCGCCTCGGCAAGAAGTCTCGGGTCGCTCTCCCTGACCACGCAGATCTCCTGAACGACACTCGGAGTCTAGCATGGAGCTGTGAACGCCGACCAAGCTCGCCGGCCGCACTGACGGTCCGCGAAGCGCTGATATTCAAACGGCAGCCGCGCCTCGGCACGTGGCAAACTCGTCCGGTGGACAGCCTAGGCGGCGGAACATGGCCCAGGGCACACGAATCGCGAGATGCAAGTTGCGTGCCGCAAACGACGATTCACGGATCGCCAGCCGCTGCGCATGGGCGTACAATGTTGCGGCTTTTGAAGTTACAGGCGAACTTCGGCCAGGAGAAACAATGCGGACCAGCGGGGTGGATCGAGAAGACCGAAATGCGAAACGCAGCGCGGGAAGACTGCAAGTGCTGGCGGGCGGTCCGTCGCGCCGGCCGCATGCGACGACGACTGCGCGCGCGAAGATTCTCACCGCGTCTTGCCTTGGCCTGGTTTTGCTGGGAGCCACAGCGATCGCGCAAGACGCCGCGCATACGGGCTATCGCGTGCTGGCGGTGGACGCCGGGAAAGTAACCGGCGAACTGCGCTCGTTTCAGGGAGTGAATGGCCCGCCCAGCCCGGTGATGGCGGGACTGCCGAACCTGGTGCAGCAGTACAAGGAACTGCGCATCAACCAGGTGCGCACGCACGATTTCATGGGGCCGACCGAGCTGGATTCGAAATGCGAACTGGGCAATGGAGCGCTCACCTGGCTGATTCCCGATACCGCGCAGCGCGCTGCGGTGGTGAAGGCAGGCAACGCCAGCATCATATTTCCCGACTGGAGCGCCGACCCGGATAAGCCGGAGAGCTACAATTTTGGTCCCACGGACAAAGTGCTGGCCGCGATTCACGCCAGCGGCGCGGAAGTCTATTACCGCATCGGGCGCAGTTGGGGCGCGAACATCAACCCGCCCGCGGATTTCGACAAGTTTGCCAGCGTGACCAAGCATATCGCCATGCACTACAACCAGGGCTGGGACGCCGGCTTTCATTACCACATTCGCTACTGGGAATTCTGGAATGAGCCGGAGGGCTTCTGGTCCGGCACGCCCGCGCAGTTTTATTCGCTCTACGAGAAGACGGCGCGCGCCTTGAAGTCGCTGGATCCCACGCTCAAAGTCGGAGGGGACGCCAAGGCGATTCCCTCCGACGACCACGGCTACCGCGAAGGATTCATAGACTATTGCGCGGCGCACAAAGTGCCGCTCGATTTTTATTCGTGGCACGTGTACACGGATCGTTCGGCCGATCCTTACGATTCCACCCGGGTGGCGCGGGAAATTCGCAAGCTCCTGGACACGCACGGCTTTCCCAAGGCGGAGAGCATCCTCTCCGAATGGAACCTGAGCGCGGACTTCACGGCGGCGGAAAAGCCCACGCTGGATGGCGTGACCGACGCCGCTTACATCGGCGCGGTACTCAGCTATTTTCAAGACGCGCCCATTGATCACGCCCATTTTTATCGCGGCGACGCCGCCTGGATGGGACTCTTCGACCTGCAGGGAAACTATTACAAGACGGCGTACGCGTTCAAAGCCGTGGGAAAGATGCTGGATACCCCGCAGCGGCTTGCGGTGAAAGGCACGGACACGTTCGGATTCGCGGCGCTTGCGGGCCGCTCGGCCGACGGCCGCACCGTGCAGATTCTAATCAGCAATTACGCGATACCCGCGGACTACAAGCCGATCATCATGCAAATGCCGCCGGACCTGGTGAAGGCTTCGCCCCCGCAACCGGATTGGTCCGCATTCAAGACGCTGCCGCCGCGCAAGGACATCGTCTATCGCGACAATTCCGGCTATGACCTCACCATCAACAATTTGCCGTGGGGCGCGGCGCCGTTCAACATGAAGCGCTATCGGATCAGCAAAACGCAGAACCTCGAATTGGTCGAGGAAAGGTCCGCCATGGGAAACAGCGTGAGGCTCGCGAATTCCCTTCCCCCGGACGGGCTGGAGCTGATCGTGCTGAAAGCCAAGTGATTTGTACCGAACCAAGCGCCGGACGTAAACGTGGATCGTGCCGAGGGCGATCTAGAGAGCGAAGAACGGAGGACTTTGGTGGACGTGAGGGGGCTCGAACCCCTGACCTCCTCGTTGCGAACGAGGCGCTCTCCCAACTGAGCTACACGCCCTCCGATTTAACAGGTTAAGACACTTTACAGCAATGCTTTAGATGCTTCAAGTTGGGACCACTTGGGACCATGAACGGTCTTTCTTTTGAACCTAAGGCAATCCCCAATGAGAAAATCGGAGAGACCTACTGTCAATTTTGACAATTGCGACGTAGTGCTAACATACGTAAAGATACGCACCACGGAGGCGGCTTCTCCGCGCAAAAGGGGATGCCTTCTGCCCCTCCCTCACTTGGTTCACCTCCATTGCAGCGCAGGAGTTGTGCGAAATGGCCCTCATCGTGTTCTCCGGCAAGGAGTTACAGGCGAGGTCTCTGCACTCCTGTATTCCTGAGGTGATCTGCACGCCTGGTCGGTCGCTGAAAACGCCTCGAAAGATCTCTCAGCAGGACAGTGAACTGGAAAATCTATTGCGCAGTGCTGTTCGCCTGCTCAACGCGCAAAAGCGAGCGGTGCGAACCAAGGCGACGGGAAGCAAGGGAAATAGAAAGGTGGGGTAGCTGGCCCGGGGAATCTACGCGATGCAAGGAATCAATCCTGCAGCGAAGCGGTATTGTCCTCATTGCGGTTGCGATCGGATTGCGCATTCCCGCCGTCGCGGACTGATTGAGGAGCAAGTCCTGCGTGCGTTGCATCTGGATGCGTATCGCTGCTGTGATTGTGGCAAGCGATTCTACGGCCGAAGTGGGCCGTCTCGATCAGCTTCATCCCGGGCAGCGTGAAGGGTTGCGAGCAGCCACCGAGGTAATTCAGGGGGAATAGTGAGAAGAACTTTCAGGATCGTCGCGACGTTTTTGACAATCGCCGCGTTCGCGTTCGCAATGAGAGCGCTTGCGAGCTCCGGATCAGGCGGGCAATCGAGCGGCACGAACGCGAAGGTGGATCTGAATACTGCCAGCGAAAAGGATTTGGAAACTCTGCCCGGCGTCGGTGCAGCTACTGCTAAGAAAATCATCGCCGGGCGGCCCTATTCTGCGGCGAGTGATTTGTCAAAGGCCGGCGTCTCTGCCGCGACCATCAAGAAAATCACTCCCTTGGTGACGTTTGGGAATGCCGCTCCCGCATCGAGAGCAGCGAAATCTACGGCAAGCAAGCCGGCGACTTCGACAAAGCCAGCAGCTTCCAGCGAGCCCGCAGCTCCGGTTGATTTAAACGCTGCGAGCGAAAAGGACCTTGAAACTCTGCCCGGAGTGGGTGCTGCGACCGCCAAGAAGATCATTTCCGGGCGCCCCTATTCTTCAACCAGCGACTTGTCCAAAGCCGGCGTTTCTGCAGCGACCATCAAGAAGATTACGCCATTGGTGACAGTTGGCAATGCGCCGGCGGCCAGTGTATCGCCGCAACCGGCATCATCGGCATCGAAGCGCCGGTCTTCTTCGACTGCCGCAGCTGACGTACCGGCGCCATCGAGCCCTGCGCCTACTTCGTCTGCCGCGCCAGCCGCGCCGGCTCCCGCAGCCTCGGCACCACCGGCCGCCCCAGCTGCGACTGCGAAAAGTGCACCGCAGGCTCAACCTCCGCCCGGCAACGGAATGGTCTGGGTGAACCTGGACTCCGGCGTTTACCACAAAGAAGGCACGAGGTACTACGGCAAGACGAAGAATGGCAAGTATATGAGCGAAGCCGACGCGCTTAAAGCAGGCTACCGTGCCGCAAAACGCGAATAATAATTGAAGACAGGGAGGAATCGCCAAATGATGAACAAGAAGTGCACGCTTGCGGTTTGCAGCGCGGTGGTCGGTCTGGCGCTTGCGCTGATGGCGTCGGCCCCCAAGGCCAGAGCGAACGCGATCGCGGGATACGTTGTGTTTCCGGCACAAAGTGCGAGCGGAGCAGCCAGCACCGCAGATCTGGTGGACATCAATTCGGCGTCGAGAGAACAGCTCGATGCGCTCCCCGGCATCGGAGCGGCATACTCCCAGAAGATCATTGACAACCGGCCATATAAAGCCAAGACGGATCTCGTCCGAAAGAAGGTCATTCCACAAGCAACCTACAACAAAATCTCCAAACTAATCATCGCGAAACAGCCGCCGAAGTAGGCCGCGTACCAGACCGTGGGAACTGAGAATCAAGAAATGTTCACGAAGGAGATTCCCGTGGCAGATCGATTCGAGCAATTGAAATTGAAGTATCAGTCCGTATTGAATTTCATCCAGTCGCAGGGAGTTCAGCTGCAAAACCTGAATATGGAGGGAGACAAGCTTCTGATTCGGGCCTCCGCCCCTCCGCGGATTTGAAGAACCGGGTGTGGGACCAGATCAAGTTGGTTGATCCCAGTTTCTCCGATCTCATCGCGGACATTCAAGCGCCGGTTGCAGCTGCGGCAGCAGCCGCCGCGGGCGCGGTTTCGATTCCGACTGCGCGAACCTACACGGTACAAGCGGGCGATAACCTTTCAAAAATCAGTAAGCAGTTCTACGGCGACGCGAACAAATACATGAAGATTTTCGAGGCTAACAAAGACAAGCTCGCCGACCCCGACAGAGTCCGCGCGGGAATTGAGCTGGTCATTCCTCAATAGCGTTGGTTCCGACAAAGAGTGCTCGCCAGCTCAGCCCGTGAAAGGCTCTTGCGAAGCACGTTGCGACGAGAGTCACGAACTGCCCTTAGCGGGCCGGCCCCAAATCCAAATCGCCAAGGAGAAGACAAAATGGGATGGATGGACAAGGTAAGCGGACTTCTGAAGCAATATACGTCTGGCAGCGGCGCGGCTACTGCCGCGGCACCCGATGTGCACGCGCACTTCGATCAGGTGGCGCAAGCAGCTCCCTCCAGTGCCATCGCCGAAGGCCTTACGGCCATGTTCAATTCGGACAAGACGCCGGCCTTTGGACAAATGCTCTCAACGTTGTTTAACAACTCTACCGGCGAGCAGAAGGCTGGCATGGTCAATCAATTACTGTCCTCTGTGAATCCTGCCACTCTCACGCAGGTTTTGTCGGGCGTGGGACTTGCTGGACTGGTGGGGTCGGGCAGCACGCAGTTGACCCCTGAACAGGCCCAGAAACTTTCGCCCGAAGTTGTTCAGCAGCTGGCGACTCATGCACAGAACTCGAATCCTTCGGTTGTGCAGTCCGTCAGCACCTTCTATGCCCAGCATACGACGTTGATTAAAACGCTGGGAGGAGCCGCGATGACGGTGGCGCTGGCCAAGGTCGCCGAGAGGCAAAAACAGGCTTAGCGGTTGAGCTAAGGCGCCAGACGTGTGCCGGGACTCATGGCTGGGGGCCGGGACACGTCTGGCGTGCTGCTACATCTGTAATGCGGTCGCTCTTGGCGAAGCTCGCTGTGCGTTGTAAATCGAAATCTTAGCGGAGGACGAAAATGCTCAGCCTGCTTTGGGAAATGATTATCGGATTGGTCGTCGGCGCCGTGGCCAAGTTCCTCATGCCCGGAAAAGATCCCGGTGGCATCTGGATCACGATGATCATTGGCATCGCAGGATCTATTCTTGCCACATACCTGGGACAGGTTCTGGGGTGGTACCAGGCAGGCCAGGGCGCTGGTTTCATCATGTCGGTCGTAGGCGCGTTCCTCTTGCTGCTCATTTACCGCGTATTTCGCGGCGCGATGGCCAAGGCCTAAGCGAAACCCAATGCTCCCAGGCGACCCACAAGAAAGTGCTCGACGATCGTTGCTGTTCGACTACCGAAAGGTTTCAGGAAAATCGCCCGGTTCAAGGAGCCGACCATGTCACGATGTGGTTCGATTTTGCTGGTGGTAATCGTCGGATTGTTCGGTTCTGTGGCAACGCCGGCACAGACTACGCTGCAGGGGCGTTCACAGTACGGTGGATTGATCCGAAACGTCAATTCGGGGAAATGCGTTGACGTCTTCGGAAGCAGCACGAACAAGAACGCCAACGTCCAGCAGTACGCCTGCAATGGTGGAGCAAATCAGCGTTGGGAATTCGTTGACGTGAGCAACGGGCAATATGCTATTCGAAACGTAAACAGCGGTTTGGTTCTGGACGTCGCCGGAGATAGCCGGGCCAATGGAGCCAACGTCCAGCAGTTCCCGTGGAACGGGGGTGCAAACCAGAGATGGAGAACCCGTGGATCGAATAACAATTTCGAAGTGGTGAACGCGAACAGCGGAAAATGTTTGGAGGTGCAGGGCGGCGGGAAGGGCAATAACGCGAACATTGTGCAATCCCAGTGTAACGGCTCGCGACATCAGCGCTGGTACGCTGGCTATTCGTTGCCTGGGGGGCCCGGTCCCCGATAGACTTAATCCCGATCGCGACGGCAAAGCGATTTTTCACGCGTTCAAATCCGACGCAGTTCTAGGCCGCGGGTCTTTTATCGAGTGGTGGTTCGCGCCTGCTCATTTCGCGCCTCAGGTTCGGACGAGAACAACGCACCGAGTCCCTCGCCAAGCGTGGGGTGCGCGAGGATAGCGTCGCGAAGCGCGGTATAAGGAAGCCCCGCGATCATGGCAACCTGAACGGAAGACATGATCTCGCCCCCATCTACGCCGAAGGCACTGAAGCCAAGAATGCGATCCGTGTTGATTTCAACCAGCGCCTTTAAAAATCCTCGTGTTTCAGAAAGCGTGCGCGCGCGCAGTACTCGTTCCATTGGGATTTTGAACAAGCGATATGCCATGCCTCGCGCCTTGGCATCCTTCTCTCTGAGGCCGATGTGGGCGAATTCCGGGTCGGTGAAAACGCAGAACGGAATTTGCCGTCCCGTGGTCACATGATTGCGGCCAGAGAGATTGTCATGAACTACGCGGAAATCGTCAATGCTAACGTGCGTGAACTGCGGGCTGCCGGCCGCTTCGCCTATGGCCCACACGCCAGGCGCGGTGGTCTGCAAGCGTTCGTTGACCTGGATATATCCACGGTCGGTGAGCGCGACGTTTGCGGATTCGAGCCCGAGCCCTTCGGTATTCGGAGTGCGACCCGATGCGACGAGGAGATGAGTGCCCTCGACGGTCTTCTCTGCGCCATTCCGCGTGAATTTGATCGCGACCGACTGACCCGACTTTCCGGAGACGCCCGAGATTTTGGCGCCTAGCACGACGTTGATTCCCTCGTCTTTGAAAAGCTCGCCGAGAGCTTGCGTCACGTCATCGTCTTCGCGAGACAGGAGACGGTCGTTACGTTCGATCACCGTTACTTGACTGCCGAAACGACGCATCGCCTGGGCGAGTTCGACACCGACGTAGCCGCCGCCGAGAACGAGGAGATGTTGGGGAACTTCATCGAGCTCGAGCGCTTCGATATGTGTGAGCGGGTGCGCGTCGAGCAGCCCTGGAATCGGGTCCAGCGTAGCGCGCGTGCCGGTGCTGATAATCACGTTCGTTCCGCGGAGCAGGCGCCGAGTTCCGTCGGCGAGGGTGGCCTCCACGGTTCGAGGCGCGACGAAGCGCCCGGACGCGAGAATAAACTCCGCGCCCGTGCCCTTGTAGTTGTCGAGGTACAGATCGTTCAAGGCGGAAACCATCTTGCGTTTGCGGCCGCGCACCACGGACATATCCACCCGGAAGTTTTCTTTGGCGATGCCGAAGTCTTCGCTGTTGCGAACGTAGGAGGCCACCCGGGCGCTGTGAATGATATTCTTGCTGGGAAGACAGGCGATGTTGGGGCACGAGCCGCCGATATATTTTCGGTCAATCACCGCGACCCTTTGCGCCGCGGAGGCAAAAGTCCACGCAGCAACGGTCGAACCGGTGCCGCCACCGAGGATAACAAGATCGAACTCTTCCACTTTCGTTTCTTTCCGCGATTGAGCCGAGGCAACCCCCTCCATGGTGTTCATATGAGCTCCTCTCTAAAAGGTGTAAGTATGACTTGCAGATTCGTTCGTGTGACGTTGGTGAGGCAACGCGGCCTCGGGACGTTTAAAGACGGCCTCGTGAAGGGCACGCTTGCGGCAAAGCCACCTCGTACTAATCTGCATCCACTCCTCAACCGTCGTTGCGCTGTCGCCGTCTGTAGGCCGCGACCTTGTGGCGGTTTCCACAAAGCACCATACTACACCAACGGCGATGATGTGATTTGGTGTTGTCAGAGAACCAGAGCACGCATGTCTCGCCCTCACAACGTTTCACCAACTTAAAGTTGCCCGTCGCTAACAGATCAGCAGCAGCTTCAGCCACAGGCGCAAGAATCGCCTCGGGCGTGTCTTTTCGCCCGACTTTTTCGATCTTCAGGGAGCGCGGTTTGTTCCAAACAAGCCGGGGATGACTCTCGGCAGCAGACAGAAATCGGTTGAGAATCGAAGGATTTCCCCGCCGTCCAGCCTTTCGTTTCTCGACAAGCGCGCGAATATTCTCACGGAGCATTCGCGCGGAATCTAAAAGAGATATCCGCGCCGCGTGCGGCCTAACCTTCGGGGCCGAAAGTCCCGCTTGTTTGAGCCAATCCAATACATCCTGATCGCGTTGCAGGAGATCCACAACCTTGCCATTCACGCACATGCGGGTGTTTAGAAAATCCAGCCCAAGATGCCCCGCCAAGAACACCGGGCCGAGCCGTGAATGTCGCTTGCGTTGGGACTGAGTCAAATGGTTGGGCTCGGAAGCAGTGTAACCAGGAATCGCTGTATTGACAAGTTACAGTGAATGTGGTGTAAGCTGAGATGGGCAGACTTTGCACGGCGCCGGCAAGCCGATGCCAGCACACTTAGGAGGACTTAACAATGGCTGAGAATGTTTCAGCGGCAAGACAAAAGAGGGACTCGTCAAGCGCGGAGGCTCCCGAAATACTTTCACGACCCACCGACACCCATTCTGTTGTACCTACTACGTCCATCCGCAAGGTCGAAGCGGATGGCCTTCAGGTTTTTTACCGAGAGGCAGGAAATCCCCAGGCGCCGGTGGTTCTGCTGCTGCATGGTTTTCCCACTTCGTCGTTCATGTATCGCGAGCTGATTCCTCGTCTCGCGGATCGCTACAGGGTAATCGCGCCGGACTTGCCTGGTTTTGGATTTACGGAAGTACCTGAGAAGCGAAAATATGTGTACACCTTCGCCGCGTTGGCGGCGACGGTAGCTGCCTTCACGGAAGCGATCAAAATCAATCGGTACGCACTTTATGTTTTTGATTACGGAGCGCCAACCGGCTTCCGCCTTGCGATGGCTCATCCCGAACGGATTACAGCCATCGTTTCACAAAATGGCAATGCTTATGAGGAAGGGCTCGGGGATGCGTGGGGGCCGATCCGGAAATATTGGGCCTTCCCGAATGCTGAAAACCGCGAAGTCATTGCGAAGAATGTGCTAACGCTTGAGGGGACGCGTTGGCAGTACACACAAGGAGTGACGAACCCAGATAGCGTTGCGCCGGAGTCCTACACGTTGGATATGGCGCTCATGGAGCGACCAGGAAACAAAGACATTCAGCTGGATTTGTTCTTGAATTATGCCTCGAACGTGGCTCTCTATCCGACATTCCAGGAATATTTTCGTAAATCGAAGCCTCCTTTGCTCGCAATTTGGGGCAAAAACGATCCCTTCTTCATTCCCGCAGGCGCAGAAGCATTCCGCAGGGACCTTCCCAACGCTCAGGTCAAGATGCTTGACACCGGGCATTTTGCGCTGGAGACGCACGTTGTGGAGATTGCCGCGGCGATGAAAGAGTTCTTTGACGCGAACCGAGTATAGCCTGGGAGCAAAGCCGGGAGGTGGAGATGACCGCTGAAAACGGAAGCATCGTATTGGTGCATGGGGCGTGGGCTGACGGATCCTGTTGGCAGAACGTCATTCTGCCGTTGAGACGGCTGGGCGTTCATGTGAGCTGCGCTCCACTTCCTCTGACTTCGCTTACGGACGACATAGCGGCTCTCTCCAGAACGCTGGAGAGAATCAACGGGCCGGTGGTGCTCGTTGGGCACGCGTACGCCGGGGCAGTGATTGCCGGGCCTACCGAGGACCGAATCAAAGCTCTCGTGTACGTCTCGGCACTGGCTCCCGGAGACGGTGAAACCGTGGCGCAGGTCTTCTATCGCGAGCCGCCACATCCGGATGCTCCTCATTTGGAGCCCGACTCACACGGCTTCATTTGGATGCCTGAAGACGGCTTTCGTAAAGCAGTCGCTCATAAGGCCTCCGCCGATCAAAAGGCCATTATGGCTGTGGTGCAACGACCGATTGCGGTGAAATGCATTCAAGAAATAACTCCACGACCAACATGGAAGGTAAAGCCGACCTGGTATTTGCTCGCGGAAGAAGATCGCATGATCAAATCTACCACTCAGCGTTTCATGGCCGAGCGGATGGGCGCGACAATCCGTTCCTATCCGGTGGATCACACACCGATGTACACACAGCCGAACTTTGTGGTTGATGTGATTTCGGAGGCAGTACGCGGGATGCTTTCGATAGAAGTTTCGGCGCGACGAAGTAGGAGTTGACGACACGAGCCGTAACGCGCGAACCGCGCAGGAATCTTACCAGGCGGCGAAGTTTATCAAGGCGAACCAAGCACGCCGAACTCTGCAGCCATTGTTACGGAGGCTAGCCAAGGAATCGGAAAGGCGACTGCGCTCCGGCTGGTGCGGGATTTTCATCTCTCGTTTTGATCGCACGAAACGAGGCGCATTTGCAAGATACAGCCGAAAAGGCGAAGTCCTTCGGAGCTGAAAGCCTCGTTCTTCCGCTCGATCTCCGTGAACCAGCACGCGCCGAAAAAGTCGCTAATGACACACCCGATCGCTTCGGCCGGATCAACCATTCAGAAAGCACGGCCAGGTTGAGTTTCTCCAGCCCGGCGAGTGAGAGAGTCTATAGCAACGGCAGGAGGAGCTTATGCGCGGAACGTTGACGGTTCAACGCCGAACCGCGCGGAACGTCTGGTCGCAACCGTCTTAGGATGAATATAGTCGGGTATCTATCGCTTCGATTAACGAAGATTGCGCTCCAAAGGTCTGGCAAAAGGAGGAGCTGCTTCAGGCTTTTTTGCCGTCTGGCGCTCGGGGCGCGAGCTGGCTGCGGGCCGCGCTCACGAACTTGGCGAAGCGATGCGCCAGGGTGAAAATGCGTTCGGCCTGGCGCAGACGGATGGCATCCTGCGGGATCAGGTCGCCACCGATACCCAGCGCCGCGGCGCCCGCGAGGATGAAGCTGCCGGCGTTGTGCTGGTTCACGCCTCCGGAAGCAACCAGCGGTAGATGAGGGAACGGCGCTTTCAGCGCTCGAATGTAGCTATCTCCGCCGACGTGGGCGCAGGGAAAGACCTTCACGAAATCGGCGCCGGATTTCCAGGCGCGCGTGACTTCGGTGGGCGTGAGCGCGCCGGGCAGGACCACGACGGATGCGCCGAGCGCAAACTCCACGATCTTCATGTCCAGGCCCGGGCTGGTGAGGAATTGCGCGCCCGCGTCCAGGCACTGGCGCGCGACTTCCAGATCGAAGACATCGCCCGCGCCGACGATCATGTTAGGAGCGTGCTTCACCAAATGGGCGATCACGGCCGTCGCACCCGGAATGGTCATCTCGATTTCCACGATGGGGATGCCGCCGCGCGCGACGGCTTCGGCGGCGAAAAGAGCTTCTTCCGCTGAGGAAAGGCGAACCGCCGGGATAATGCCGACCTCCTCGATCCGCGCGCGAACCTCTTCTCGTTTCATGAACGACAATCCCTCGGACAGCGCGGCGCCACGGGAAGCGCCCGGCCGACCGCGATTCTATCGGAATTGCCCGGCGGCGGATAAGGAAAAGAAATACGAAGATGTTCGACGGCGAAGCGACGGAACTTTTCTACGGGCGTTCAGTTCCCTAACAATGCGATCCAGGTCGCGCGATGGGTCCATAACCATCCTCGCGCGGATTCCTTTCGCCGCAAACTCGATATTGACGCAGCGCGGCGCGTTCGTCCAGCCTCGCGCAACCGTGACCCCACACGCGCGAACGCCCTGGCGTTTGGCCAGGGCGCTCTTATTTGCGCGATTTCCGTTTCGCGGCGAAGCGTCAGAACTGATTCCACAGATACTGGTTGTAAACCTCGTGGTGATACTGCACCTCAGGAGTCTTTACGAAAGTTCCCAGCAAGCGTGAACAGCGGTCGGCCGCGGCTTGCTTCAAATCCGCGTAGCGGCCCTTCACGTCGGCCCCCAGGATTTTCGTGGTCCACTCGGCTTCGCGGAAATGCTCGATGGCGGTGTAGATGTTGTCCGGCAAATAGCGCTCCGCCTGGCGGAGATTCTTGATCTTCGCGGTTTCGCCTTCCAGCCCCGATTTGAAGATCGAGTACATGACCATGTAGGGATTCGCATCCGGAGCCACCGAGCGCACTTCCACGCGCATGCTCTTTTCGTTGCCGATGGGAATACGAATCATCGAGCCGCGGTCCACGGGCGAAGCCTTGATCTGATTGGGCGCCTCGAAGTGCGGGTCCAGCCGACGATAAGCGTTCACGCTGGAATTGAGCATCAGGCAGATGTCGTTGGCGTGCGTGAGGATGCGGTCAATGAACGACCAGCCGACTTTGCTGAGTTTTTCTTCGCCCTTGGGATCCCAGAACAGGTTCTTGCCGCTCTTGCTGACGGAAACGTTGGTGTGCATGCCGTTGCCGTTGACGCCGACGACCGGCTTCGGCAAGAAGCTCGCCGTCAGGCCCATGTGCGTGGCCACCTGGCGGCAAATGAGCTTGTAGAGCTGGATTTGGTCCGCTGCGGCGACCACTTCGCCGTAGCCGTAATTGATTTCGAACTGGGAAGGCGCGACTTCGGGATGGTCCTTTTCATTTTGGAAGCCCATGGCACGCTGCACTTCGGCGCAGGTGTCAATGAAAGTGCGCAACGGGTCGCCCGGGAGAGAATGGTAATAGCCGCCGGTGTTTACGTATTCAAACTTTCCGGTTTCGTTGTAGCGGGCCTCGGCGTCGGCGCCATGGAACAGGAAGCCTTCAATCTCATTGGCGGCATTGAGTGTGAAGCCTTCCTTCTTGAACTTTTCGCCGGCAAAAGTTTTCAAAACGCCGCGGATGTCGGCGCTGTAGGGAGATCCGTCCTTATCAATGACCTCGCCGAAAATAAGGACTTTGCCCGAGCCAAATATGTCGGCCGGGCCCCAGTAGAACGCTCCCCAATCCATTCCAAGGCGCAGGTCGCTTTCGCGCTGCGCCGTGAATCCGCGGATGGATGAGCCGTCGAAGGTAAGGTTGTCCCAGCTCTTGACCAGGAATTTCTTGTCGTAATCCAGCATGTGCAGACGGCCTTCCAGGTCGCTGAAGAGCACCGTCACGGCCTTGATGCGCTTTTCGTCCGCGAGGTATTTGATGCGCTCTTCCTGGATCTTGTGTGGAGCGACGCGGTTCAGGCGCTGCGCCTTGGCTTTCAGGTTCAGTTCTTCCAATTCTTCGTAAGGGATAGCCAGATAGTTACGCAGGTCGGTTGTCATGAGCCTCCTAGGCGTGGGGTCAAGCGCGAATGACTCGCCGGTACCGGGCCATTTTTGAACACCGTAGGGTATCGCGCAGCGCTTGTGAGCGTCAAATCCCAAAATGTCCGGTCAGGCCGAGGAAACGTAAATCGAACCGATAAGAAAAACCTTGCCATGGCGAGGGCGGTCGGCGCGGACCGCGAGGCCCTGAGGAGCGCAGGACGGGTTCTTGCTGCGCCCTTAATTCGTCGCCGTGCAATGACCGCGCAGCGACGCAGCGCTGCCAGCGCAAAAAGGAGTTGCCTGATAAATGCTACCGTGGTACATTGGTACCACCATGACAACAGATAAACACCCTAAACGATTCGTCGTGCAGCGCGTGCAGACGGGCGTGCGCATGGAAAAGCGCCTGCTGAAGGTGCTTAAGGCCCTTGCCGAGTTCCACGATATGACGCTCGGCGACCTGCTTGAAGGCATCGTGTTGCACGCCTTCGACGGACAAATTCCTTTTCAGAAGGACTCGCTCCGCCGCATTCAGGAACTCAAGAGGTTTTATGGGCTGGACCTCGATTTCCGGGCGAGCCACCGGCTCACCGAAACGCGAGCAATTCCGACCGGAATGAAATCAAGCGTGTCGCGACAGACCGCCCGTGACGCGGGGCGCCGACGCGACGCGAAAAGGAAGGCCGCGAAATGAGCGCGTGGACCGGTCAACGTGCAATCGCAGCGCTGCGCTGGGTGCTCGTAGCAGTGGTGCTGTGGCAATCCTGCCGGTTTCTGCGCGCGACGGTTGCCGTGCTCCAGAGCGCTGCAGGGCCTGTGCATTCCACCGCGCACATCTGGGTCCGCCTGATTCTCGCCGGCGTGGAGATCATCGCCGCGATCATGTTTCTGGCCCCTGCGGTCAATAAAGCTGGGGGCTATTTGCTGCTGGCGGTATTCGCGTTTGCCATCCTATTTCACGCGCTGCACGGCCAATTCGATGTAGGATTCTTGGCGGTTTACGCCGCGACCGTGATGGTATGGCTGGCACGCGACAAAAATGACAGGGGCCACGCCACCTCGGACCAGCGGCGATGACCGAAGAAAAGAGCGAGTACCTTCTCAAGAGATTCGAAGACTGTTCCTTGCCGCTCGAGCTTTTCCATCACGCCGTCCATGTCCAGATCGCATTCCTGTACTTAAGCAGGGCTCCCGTCCTGGAAGTGCTCGCGCAATTCCCTTCCGCTCTGATGCGTTACGCCAAAGCGCACGGCCGAGCCGGTCTGTACCACGAGACGATTACCTGGGCCTATGTCCTTTTAATTCGCGAGCGAATGCTCCGCGCCGGCCGCTCGCAGACCTGGGCCGAATTTCGCTCCGCGAACAAGGATCTGCTCTGCTGGAGCGACGGCGTTTTAAAGAAATACTATCGCGACGACACTCTCTCCTCGGAGCTGGCGCGCAAGGTCTTCTTGTTTCCAGATAAGGTGCTTCCACTCCCCTCGCAGACCGTCGCTCCTTAACGTTGCCGGCCGCAAAACCGCTCCAGCAGCGGCCGGAACGTTGATGTCTGGCTGCCAAAGTTTGTGCTAAGGTTATTGGTTCGCAAATTGCGCGCGACATTTCTGATTCGGCGCTGGTCCGATTCCAGGGAGAAGCGGGACATCATGAAGACGACCTACAACGGCGTTGCGGTGCCGGCAAGTGGCAAAGCCATCGAGTTCGTGGACGAGGCGTTTCGCGTGCCGGACCGGCCGGTAATTCCCTTTATCGAAGGAGACGGCACGGGACGCGATATCTGGACCGCCTCGCGGCGGGTGTTTGACGCGGCTGTGGAGAAAGCCTACGCCGGGAAGCGCAAGATTGAATGGCTGGAAATTTTCGCCGGCGAGAAGGCCTATCGCCAATTCCAGGAATGGCTGCCGCAGGACACCGTGGATGCGATTCGCGACTTTCGCGTCGCGATCAAAGGCCCCCTGACGACCCCGGTGGGCGGCGGTATCCGCTCGTTGAACGTGACCCTGCGCCAGGTTCTGGACCTCTACGCCTGCGTGCGGCCGGTGCGTTACTTTGCCGGAGTGCCGTCGCCCGTACGCGAGCCCGAACGCATGAACGTGGTGATCTTCCGCGAAAACACCGAAGACGTTTACGCGGGAATCGAATGGCGCTCCGGCACGCAGGAAGTGAAGAAGCTGATTGATTTTCTGAACAACGAGATGCTGAAAGGCGGATCGAAGAAGATTCGCGAGGATTCCGGCGTGGGCATCAAGCCCATGTCGCCAACGGGGACGAAGCGGCTGGTGCGGCGGGCCATCGTTTACGCGCTGGAGAACAAGCGCACGGTGGTCACCCTGGTGCACAAGGGAAACATTCAGAAGTTTACCGAGGGCGCGTTTCGCGACTGGGGCTACGAACTGGCCACGCAGGAATTTCGCGGCGTGGTGGTGACCGAGCGCGAGAGCTGGATTCTGGATAACAAGGACAAGAATCCCAATATCACGGTCGAGCAGAACGCGGCGTCCATTGAACCAGGCTTGGAACAGGCCACCGAAGAATTCAAGCGGCGGCTTTACGACGAAGTAAAGAGAACGCTGGACGCCTTGTACGCCTCGCATGGCAACGGGCAGTGGAAGAAAAAACTCCTGATTAACGACCGGATCGCCGATTCCGTGTTTCAGCAGGTGCTGACCCGCGCCGACGAATATCAGGTGTTCGCCACGCCCAACCTGAACGGCGACTATCTTTCGGACGCGTGCGCGGCGCAGATCGGCGGGCTGGGCATGGCTCCGGGAGCGAACATCGGCGATGGCTTCGGCGTTTTTGAGGCAACGCATGGAACGGCGCCGAAATACGCCGGCAAGGACGTCATCAATCCCAGCTCGGTGATGCTGTCCGGCGCGATGATGCTGGATTTCATGGACTGGAAGGCGGCGGCGCGCTTGATCGAAGACGGCATCGCGCGGACCATCCAGGAAAAGCGGGTCACCTACGATCTGGAGCGCCTGATGCCGGGAGCGAAGAAGCTGAAGACCTCCGAATTCGCTTCGGCGATTATCGAAAATATGCAGGCAACAGTAGGCGCAGCAGACTAAGCGCTGCATGCGAAACACCAGGCAAAGCGAATTTCAATCCAATGGGGAGAGTGGAATGCGGAAGAAGGTGACAGTGGTAGGCGGAGGCTTCGTGGGCTCGACCACGGCGCAGCGCATTCATGACGCGGGGCTGGCGGACGTGGTGCTGACCGATATTCTGGAAGGCGTGCCCGCGGGCAAAGCACTGGACATGGCAGAGTCGGGCCCGATTCTGGGCTCCGACGGACATGCGGCGGGAATTTCCACGGCCAGCGGGGATTACCGCGGAACGGAAAACAGCGACATCATCGTGATTACCGCGGGCTTCCCGCGCAAGCCGGGGATGAGTCGCGACGATTTGCTGAAGGCGAACTATGAGGTCATCAAAGGCGTAGTGGAAGCAGTCGTAAGGCTGTCTCCGAAGGCGATCTTGATTATCGTCACCAATCCGCTCGACGCCATGGCCCAAGCGGCCATGAAAATCAGTAAGTTTCCAAAGGCGCGCGTGATCGGGATGGCCGGGGTGCTGGATTCCGCGCGCATGAGCACCTTTGTGGCTGCCGAGCTGGGCGTCTCGGTGGAGAATGTGCACTCGTTTGTGCTCGGCGGGCATGGCGACGATATGGTGCCGCTCACGCGCTATTCCACGGTCGCGGGTATTCCGCTCCCCGAATTGATCGCGAAGGATAAATTGGATGCGATTGTCACGCGCACACGCAAGGGCGGAGCGGAAATTGTGAATTTGCTGAAAACGGGATCGGCGTACTACGCTCCGTCCGCCGCCGTCTTTGAAATGGCCGAAGCGATCCTGAAGGACAAGAAGAAAATCCTGCCCTGCGCGGCCTATCTGGAGGGCGAATACGGCATCAACGGGCTGTTCGTCGGCGTGCCGGCGAAGCTCGGAGCCGGCGGCATCGAACAGATTGTAGAGATCAAGCTGCAGCCCGACGAAAAGGCGGCGCTGGACAAGTCCGCGGCTTCCGTGCGCGAGTTGGTGACTGTGCTGGGAATCTAGGCGGATTGAGGCGGCAGTAACGGCAAGCGGAGAGCGCGACCTAGTGGGCGCGTTCCCAGGTGAGGCAAGCGTCGCGGGCCTGGCTGTCGTCCACCGGCGTGAGCGCCAGGCGGTCGCCCGAAATTTCGTAAGCGCGCGTGAAATCTTTGCCCACGTCGCCGGGGCGCAGGCTTCCTTCCAGATGATGGGTGATGGTCTTCTTCTCCCAATTCACTTTGTATTTTCCGTAATAGGCGTAGTAGCCCTTGTAGGCAACCTGCACTTCCTTGGCCGTGGGAAAACCCGGGCCGGAGGACAAGTCCGGGCGCGGGTTGCGCATGATCTGCACGGCCACGTGGCCCGCCGCGTCGTAAATCAGGATGCCCAACGGATGCTCGCCGAAGAGGCGTGATTCGGACGACGAAATGGATACGAGCTTCCAGGTTCCCACGAACGGATTGACGGCGGCGTGACTGGGAGAGCGCATTGGTGCACTTTGCGTCTGAGTCATGAAACAGAGCCTTTCCTCTGAATTCCAGGCAGCTTTTCTACCGCATGGCGCCGCGACGAGTCAACCGCGCTCCGGCCGCCCGCCGCGAGAATCGAGTCAGGTCAAGCGCAAATATATCTCCGCGGTCGCGCCAGAGCAAGTGACCAATCGGAGATAGTGTCCTCACTTTCCGGCGGTGGCTTCGCCGTGTCTGCTAAAATTGTGGTGGGAGTCGTCTATCCACAATGAAACTGTTTGGGCGAAAAAACGGCAAACCAGTGCCCACAGGCTCGGATTCGCCAGATCGGCGTAAGAGCGCGCAAAGCAGCGCAAAGCAAACGCGCCAATCCGGCGCCAGCGTTCGTCCGGCGCTTATTGCGCACCGGCTCACCAAGGATCTCGCGCGAGCGGAGACCCTGGCAACCATGCTGGCGCACAGCCGCGCCGCGAATGCCGTGGAAGTGGCCGACCTCCTGGCCGGGATGTACATCTACGATTGGGAGCGGCTCTCGAAGTATTGGCCGGAGCAAGACGGCGTCGAGGAGTATTTGCAGCAGATTTGTCGGATCAGCCCGCAGCGCTGGCACCGCTGGATTCAGTTCTACGACCAGCAGCGGCGCAGCGATGAAAAGCCCTCGAAATGGAAATGGCTGAGGCCGGCAAAGCTCGCGCACGGCGACGGCCAGCCGCTGGCGCGCTCGACGGAACTGCTCGCTCTGCTGAAGAGTGCAGAAGATATCGCTCCCGCGCACGACGCCCTGGAGGGCCGTAGCATCCCGATTCTCACCTGCGAATGCGTGCTGCTCGCGATTGCCCGGCGGACCCATTCGGAGATTGGCCATCGCCTGGTGGCCTCCGGGCTGGACGTGGCGCAGCTCGAACAGGCCGCAAGAAACCCGCGACACGCGCCGCTCCATTGATCCGCGCGACTCCGCGCGCCTGCCAATCGTCGCTGCTTCAACTCAAATGATCATTTTGAACTGCGGCCACAGCACCGCCAGCGGCGCCAGAGGTTTGTGGCAGACGTACACCTGCACATTCCGCTCGGCAATCGCAGCATCGGGATTCGTAATGGTGGCCACCAACTGCGATTCCGCAAACAAATGGCTGTGCTCCGCGGCGCGTTCGCCGAAGAGAATCACACAAGCGCCGGAGTATTGGCGCGGGCCCCAAAAATAATAGCTGTTGTGCCCGCTGATGGCCTTGGGAAGGCCCAGAGCGGGTCCGAAGCGATCAATCGCTCCGGCCTCGCCATAATTCCCGGCCAGGATCGCGCAGCCGGCCTGCTCCGATTCCGGCAAGGCGTGATACACGTCCGCAATCTGCGCGGCCATGTTTTCCCAGCCGAACATATCGGCATATAACTGGGGAAGCGCGGCCGTCGCATCGCGCTCCGTCCTCACGGAATGGGCATACCCCAGCCAATTCGAATAGCGGAGAAAAGTAGCTACCTGCAGAAATGGAACGCCGAACGGAAGCGTCAACAGTCCGGCTGCGGCCAGCGCCGCGGGAAACGCAAACGCCAACCAACGCCGCCGCGGCGCGGCAAAAAATGCCGCCAGTGCTACACCGCCCGCGGCCATCAGTACCGGATACACGGGGAGCACGTAATACGACTTTCCGTGGAAAATCATGAAGACGCCGAGAACCAGCAGGTACGCGCAGCCCAGAAAGCGGAAGCGTTTCCCTTCCGGTGAGATGAAATACCACAGCAAGCCCGTCAGCCAAACCGGCAGCGCCAACGGCCCCAGAAATAACACTTGCTCGAAGAGGAATTGCAGAGGGCCGATGGGCTCGTTCTTGAAATGTTGCGCGTTGCGCACCACTTCGATTTGCGGCCAGCCGTGGCGGGCCTCCCAAAACAAATTCGGCAAAAAGATCACCAGCGCCACCGCCCCGCCGAACCATATCCACTTCCAGCGGAACGGAGATGCTTGCCCTGCGAGCAACAAGCCCGCGACCAGCGCAAAGCCGAACACCAGCATGCTGTGCTTATTTTCCAGGCCGAGGCCAGCGACGGCGCCAAACAGCAGCCACCACCGCGGCGAGGCTCCCCGGACGATGCGTATGGCAATCCAAGCGCACAGAACCCAGAATAGCGGCTCAAAGGCGTTCATCGAAAGAAAGCTATCGAAGGCAAGAAAGGCGGGCGCGAACAAAATGGACACGGCGGCGAGAAATTGCGCCAAGAGACCGCCGCCCAGCTCTGCAGCGACGCGGCCCGTGACGTACACCACCGCCGCCCCGGCCAGGGCGGGAAGCAGGCGCGTGGCAAACAGCGAAGTCCCCAGCACGTGCCGTGCGAACCAGGCGACGAAGGCTATCAGGGGCGGCTGGTCCACATAGCCCCAGGCGAGATGCTCGCCACAGGCCATGTAGTAAAGCTCATCGCGAAAAAATCCGTAATGATTGATTCCGGCAAACTGGATAAAAAGCCTGCCGCAAGCCAGGGCAAGAAGCATCAGCCGCGACCGGAACGCTGCGTCGCGGTCAAGCGCCCCTTCGCTAACGGCTACGGTGGCTGGCAGGGCGCTCATCATGCTATGCGGTGCGGGCGCAAAACTATAGATTCTCCTTCTCGCGGCCCGGCAGACACGGCAATCCTACGCGATCGCTGCCGATTTGATGCGATCGAGCTTGGGAAAGTTTTTCGCGAGGTATGCGTTGCCCAGCGCGGTGATCGAGCCCTGATCCGGGGCCTCGCCGTAGCCGTTGTGAATCTTCTTCACCACGTCCATTCCGGAGGTCACCTGCCCGAAAGGAGCGAAGCCCATTTTGTCGAGCTGCGCGTTATTGCCCGTATTGATGAAAAGTTGGGTGGTGCGCGTGTCCTTACCGGCGGTGGCGAAGGTGATGAAGCCGGGCTTATTGCTCTGGGTGACGGGATCGTCTTTGAAGCCCGATTTTCGCCATACGCTGTTGACGGCCGGATCGGCGCTCAAGCCGAACTGCACCACGAACCCGGGGATAACGCGGAAGAACGCGGCTTCATCGTAGAAGCCGTGCTTCACCAGGTTGTAGAAACGGTCCGCGCCCAGCGGCGCCCAGGCGCGGGTTACTTGCACCACAAAATCTCCGGCGGTCGTATTGAACTTCACATCAAACGTTTCCGGTGCGGCTTCCTTCAGATTGGCAGTCTCCAGCAACGAAGCCTTCGTGGTCATCTTTATTTCTCCCAAGGAACCGTGACGGCTCGGTCCAAACGATGTCTGTTCGAAAATGTGAGGCTCTTGCAGCGGCGGTCACGACATCCCCGCCGATGCTTGAAGCCACGGCAACGGCGCAAAGAGGCGCGCCTCTACGACTAATCTTGCTTCGCAGGCGGAGTGGTCGTTGCCGCCTTGTGCGCTGGCGCCGTGTGATGGTGCACTATCGGCGCGGGCGACGTCACCGTCGCGGAAATAATGTGATCGAGCTTGGGGAAGCTCTTGTCCAAATAACTCTTCCCTTCGCTGGTGATCAGCGCCTGATCCGGCGACTCTCCGTACCCGCTGTAGATTTTCTCCACCACGTCCATCCCGGAAGTAACCCTGCCGAACGCCGAAAAACCCTGCCCGTCGAGCGAGGCGTTTTCGCCCAGGTTGATAAAGAATTGCGTGGTGCGCGTGTTTGGCCCCGCCGTGGCAAACGTCAAGTACCCCGCGTGGTTGCTCTGCGCCACCGGATCGTCTTTGATCGCCGCCTTCTCCCAAACCTTGTTCAACGCGGGATTGGCGCTCAGCCCAAATTGCACCACGAAGCCCGGAACCACGCGGAAGAATGCCGCATCGGTGAAAAATCCGTGCCGCACCAGATTGTAGAAGCGGTCGGCACCGAGCGGCGCCCAGGCGCGAGTCACCTGCACCACGAAGTCGCCCGTCGTCGTCTTGAACGTAACTTCGTACACCTCGGGAGCCTTGGCGGTGAGCGCTCCGGGGTGAAAGAGCGCCGGATCGGTGCGGCGCGCCGTCGAATGCGGATGCGGGGCAGGTTTGCCCGCGGGAGTCGCCGCTTGACCCTGTGCTGGCTTGACCACCGGGGTCAGCGCCACGAGGAAGGCGAACAAAAACAAAGAAACGCAATGCTTCACGATTCTCCTCCTAATTATTTGCCGGATTTTTGGGCTGCCGCTTCCACATCGTGCATCAAACGCAGCGTATTGCCACCCAGAATTTTCTGCACATCGCCCGGAGAATAACCCTTGGCCAGCAGCGCCTCGGTGATTTGCGGCAAGTGCGAAACGTCTTCCATACCGTAGGGCATGTCGGCGCCGTCAAAATCAGAGCCCAAACCCACATGGTCCGCGCCCACGAGCTTCACCGCATGATCAATGTGCGCGATGATCTCCGTCCAATCCACGCGCGGCAGCTTGCCCTGCGCCACGAACTCGCGCAGGATTTTATCCGCCTCGATCAGTTGGCAGGCTTCGTTATCGCCGCAGCGCTTCTTTGATTCCGCGTCTATTTGCTTGCCCAGCTCGGGATGGGCCTTACTCGCATCTTGAAATTTCTGGCTGAGGAAGCCCACGTGGTAATTGATCTGGATCACGCCACCTTTGGCGGCGAGGGCCTTGATCATGTCGTCGGTCATATCGCGCGGCGCGGAACAGAGCGCGCGGCAGGAGGAATGCGAAGCGATTACCGGCGCGTCGCTGGTGGCCAGCACGTCGTAGAAAGTCTTGTCGGAAACATGGGAGACGTCCACCATCATCCCCAAGCGGTTCATTTCGCGGACGACCTGCTTTCCGAAATCGGTCAGCCCGTCGTGCGCTGGCTTGTCCCCGGAAGAGTCCGCCCAATCGGTGTTCACCGTGTGCGTCAGCGTCATGTAGCGCACGCCCAGCGCGAAGAACTGGTCGAGATTGGCGAGCGAATCGTTGATCATGTGCCCGCCCTCGACGCCCATGAGGACCGCGATCTTGTTGGCCGCCTTGGCGCGGCGAATGCAGTCCGCGGTGGTGCACAGCACCAGGTCCTGCGGGTGGCGCGCGACCGTCTCGCGCACCGCGCCAATCTGATTCAGCGCGCGCCGCACGGCCTCCGGGCCGGTGACGGTCCCGGGAATCCAGATCGAGAAGAAAATCGCCGTCAGGCCGCCGTCGCGCATGCGCGGAATGTCCACGCTGCCGTCGGAGTGGCGTGCCCCCAGATCGAATTTGGGGTCAAGCACCCGCTGCGTCGTGTCGTCATGCGTATCCACGACGATGGATTGCGCGTGCAGATCGCGCGCCTGCGGCGTAACATTCGATTGCGATTCAGCACTGACCGCGGCGAACGCCAAGAGTCCCCCCAGCACGCAGCAGAATGCGCTCCAATCGGTACGGCCCATTTAACCCCCGGAACACAAACGTCCTTCGGGATTCTACGACCTTCGGCGATAAAACGGAAAGATCGCTAGCCGGGCTCACGAACCTCGGAAGAAACTTTTCACCGCGTGCAGCAGCACTTGCCCGTTCATCGCGGCCAGAGATTCCGTCAGCGGAATCCCTTTCGGACAAACCTTCACGCAGTTCTGGGCGTTGTCGCAATCCTCGATGCCCCCTGGCCCCATCAGCGCGTCCAGACGCGCGCCCGCGTGCATTTCTCCGGTGGGATGCATGTTAAACAGGCGCACCTGGCTGACGATGGCGGCGCCGACGAAGTGCGAATTCTCGTTTACCTTGGGGCAAATCTCCAGGCAATTGCCGCAGGTGATGCACTGCGACAGGGAGTAGCCCACTTCCTGTTTTTCCGGCGACATGCGCGGGCCGGGGCCGATATCGTACGTGCCGTCAATGGGAATCCAGCACTTGGTGCGCTTCAGGCTCTCGAACATCGAGCTGCGATCCACCTGCAGGTCGCGAATGAGCGGAAATTTCGTGAGCGGCTCCAGGGTGATCGGTTTTTCCAGATCGTCCACGAGCGCAGTGCAGGCCTGGCGAGGCTTGCCGTTCACGATCATCGCGCAAGCGCCGCAAATTTCTTCCAGGCAGTTCGCTTCGTAGCTGACGGGACTGGATTCACTGCCGCTGCGCGTGTAAGGCTTTTCCGCGATATCGCGCAGGCAGATTATGACGTTCATGTGCGGGCGGTAGCGCAGTTCGTATTCTTCCCAGCGCACGGCTTCATCCGGCCGCTGCTGCCGCTTGATGCGCACGATGAACGTTTTTTCGGCCATGCCGCCTCGCTTTCCCCGCCGATTACTTCGCCGCGGTGTATCTTCGTTCGCGCAATGGAAGCAGCGAAGTATTCACCGCTTCGTACTCGAGCTTGATATTTCCGCCGTTATAGCTGGCCTTGGTGGTCTTCAGCCAATTCGCGTCGTCGCGGTTGGGAAATTCCGGCTTGTAATGCGCGCCGCGCGTTTCGTTGCGCGCGAGGGCGCCGAGCGTGATCGCTTTCGCCAGCACCAGCATATTGCCCAGCTCGCGCACGAAATTCAAAGTCTGGTTGGACCACTGCGTGCGGTCTTGCAGATTGATGTGCGTGAAGCGCTCGCTGAGTTCGTCGAGCTTCACCAGGGTCTTCTGCAGCGCCGCGTTGTAACGGATCACCGTCACGTTCTCGGTCATCACGTCGCCCAATTCGCGCCAGATCACCAGCGGATTTTCCGTGCCGGTGTGCTGGTTGAGCAGCGCGTCGGAGATGTCTTGCTGGCGCACGCGTTCTCGCTCGAATACGGCAGCCGGAGCGCTCTCGCAGCCCTGCTCCAGGCTGCGCGCGTAGCGCACCGCGGCGGGCCCGGCGATGCCGCCGCCATAAATGCAGGAGACCAGTGAGTTCGCGCCCAAGCGGTTCGCGCCGTGATATTGGTATTCGCATTCGCCCGCGGCGTAAATCCCGGGGATATTCGTCGCCTGATTTTCGTTGTCCACCCAGAGGCCGCCCATCGTGTAATGCATCGCGGGGAAAACTTTCATGGGCTCGGTGTAGGGATCCGTGCCCACAAATTTTTGATAGATTTCGAGGATGCCTTCGAGTTTGCGTTCGAGGACTTCACGCGGGATGTGCGTGACGTCCAGATAGACCGCGGGCTCGCCGGCCAGTCCCATTTTCATTTCGTAGACGACTTTGTGAATGGCGCGCGTGGCGACGTCACGCGGAACCAGATTGCCGTACTTCGGGTACCATTCTTCGAGGAAGTAGAAGCGCTCGTTTTCGGGAATTTGCTTCGCGGGGCGCGGGTCCTGCGGCGTTTTCGGAACCCATACGCGTCCGCCCTCGCCGCGCGCCGATTCGCTCATCAGGCGGCATTTGTCTTCGCCGGGGATTGCGGTGGGATGGACCTGGA
>JBAQJS010000051.1:0-10127 GCA_049300435.1 Candidatus Acidiferrales bacterium
CGCAGTGGCTTTGTATGGCCATGCTTGCCACCTTGCTGCGCTACGTAGAGCGCGTAGCCTATCGCGTCCTTGACCTCTTCGGGAAAAGCGGAGAGGTCTGCTTTGGTACTGCCGATCCAAACGACCGGTTTGATGCTGGGCGAAGTAGCAAGAGTCATGTTATGCTTAAACGGGCATAGTGTTCAACTGAAATCTGACATACGGTCGCCGCGCTGTCACGAAAACGTAACACAAAGCGCGGAAAACAGCGGCAAGAGTGGTGAAGAAGGCGGAAAACGAAGGAGAAAGTGATTTGCTCGGAGTTGCCCCAACTTGCTGAAAGCGTTCCGTTAGCGTTTCCTCTGGCAAGATTTGGCAAAATTGTTCGGACGGCTTCTAAGCAGAGGGTCGGGGGTTCAAGTCCCTCCGGGCGCGCCACTTCAACTCTTTGCCCGTCATGGGACTACCGTTTCCGTCTCTGCCTCTTGAGCTTCGGATTTGGGAGCAGAACGGAGCAAAACACTGGAGATTTTACACGCCAGTTGCTTCTGCGCTTCCGGCATGGGTTGTGTGTACACCGAAAGCGTGAGTCGCGAATCCGTATGCCCCAACTGCGTTTGTAACGCCTTGATGCTCTCGCCGGATGGATTCGCCCAAGTCGAATACGTGTAACGAAAGCTGTGCCACGCCACTTGGGGAATCTTTGCTCTCTTGCACGCTGGCACCAGCACTCGGTTCCGAACATTGTTCGGATTGAAGGCCGTGCCACGATCCGTACGGAAAACCAGGCTTTCCGGGTTAGCGTCTATTGGACGAAGCTGCAATAAAGCCTCTATGGCAGGCGTGTCCACAAACACCTTGCGGTGCGAAGCTCGTGTTTTCGGCGCAGCTGTGTGACCTTCGTAGGAGCATTCCGCCACGATGACGGAACCCTCTTGAAAGTCCACGTATTTCCACCGCAATCCGAAAATTTCTCCGCGTCGCAATCCTGAAAGCACGGCGACTAACACCATCGTGCGATAGGGTTCCTCAAGCTCCCCGAGCAGCGCACGAACCTGCTCAGGGGTGAGTGTTTTCTTTTCTCGTGTGTTTACGAGCGACGGCACCTGCACCTGGCGCGTTGGATTTTTCTCCAGGTACTCCCACCGCTGAGCCGTGCTGAAAATCTTGGAGAGAATGCTGCGAAGCTGATGCACGGTCCACGGTGCAAATTGCTTCGATTTCTCTGCAATGAATTTCTGCACTAGGGCGGGGCCGATCTCCGGCAGTCGTAGAGTTCCGAAGAACGGAGTCAGATGTCGCCGGATCATGTGACGGTAGTTACGCGCGGTCGAATGGCGAAGCATCGGGAGGATATTCGGTTCCCAACGCTCTACGACAAACCGCTCGAAAGTCATCATCAATTCCGGTTTGTTTATGCCCTGGTTGATCGCTGCCAGTTTTGCAGACAACAATCGGCGTGCATCCCGCATTCCGAGTTCTCGCACCGATCCTAAAACAACGGATCGCTGCCTCCTCATGCGCGTGCCATTTTCTCCGATTGCGTCTTCCCGATAGCGACCGACCCACACGGGGTTTGTTTTACCTCTCTTCAAAAGCCAGCCTGTTTGCCACCTAGGTCGAGCCACGGATAGTGCGTCTCCTTTCTCCGTGGCCTGCCTTGTTTCTGCGAGTGGCAGGATAGCATGAGGCTCAGACAGAATCCCAGTCTCCACAGACTGCGAGGAATTGTCTGAAGCGAAAGGCAAATCTCCTCCCGTACTCGTGGCCGTCATGTCAAGCAACCCGGAACAAGCTAGCGTCGCGCTTCCCGTAACCACGACATCACTTCATCTGCATTGAAGCGCCAATACTTTCCAACGCGGTATCCGGGGATTCGCTCGTGAGATCGTTTTCGCGTGTGTCCATAAACCCATGAGATAGGAACACGCAGGAAATCAGCTAATTCTTCGACGGTGAGAAGTTGTCCTTGATCTCGTACTTCTCTCACTGTGGTTCCGTTCGTCGAATCTTCCGGGGGGAGATGCAACTCCTCTCCTGTGGAGGGAACCGCCGAGGATGACCCGCCCACTTGAGAATCTCGAGTCTGCCTATCAGACGTTGACGGCGACTTCATCGCTAGGCGCAAGCCATGCACTCTCGCCGAGTCTGGGTTCTTGCGCACGCCGAATTGGGTACTACGGTGTTTCATTTGGTGTCCCGGTTCCCTGTCCCTCTCGATTCCCGGCGGACTGCCCTACGAAGAATTCTCTTGGCAACCCTTCCAGGATGAGCTACCATCTGACTTAGATGTTACACCTACAGTAGGAGGTTGTGTCAACTCTAATGTCCATTCTCCGCAAGAAGCCGCGCCATGAGGTCATTTCGGTTCGGTTGAACGAGGACCGCCTCAAGCTGCTGGAGCGTTACCAGAAGTTGCTCACCGATCAATTAGGCCGCCCCGTTTCCCTGGCGGAAGCGGCATTCCTGGTTATCGAAGAACGCGTCGTCGGAATGGACCGCGAGGCGTCGCGACATGAAATGCTCAAGACTCCAACCGAATCTCTCTACTACATTCGGAAAACATGGGAGTCACAACACGGCCTCACTTCTCCCCAATGGGATGTCCTCGCCGAGTACGTTCAGATCGGCACTGAGGAGGAGTCCCAGGAGCCACCGCTACTTCGGCCCGCTATTCCGTCGAGGGAATCGTATCTAGCATTGCTTGACGCTTTCGAGGCGATTTATCAGAACCGGAAAGAACACGCCTCCAAACATACTTGGGATTACTTCGGCGGTCTCGACGGCTACTCCACGAAGGTGAAGCTTTCCGACAACGATGCCGAACAAAGGCATCAAGCAGTTCTCAAACAGATCGCATATAGAAAGGAGCTACTCCGACCAGAGGAGAAGTGGGAGCGGCCCGGCAACATTGGCAGGTGTTTGCTTACCGCGATTCGAGATGAGGGCGTCGAGAGCACGAGGCTCGATCAGATCCTTGCCCCGTATTGGCTGACACTTTGGGGGCTGGCAGCACGCGGCCACTGGATACGGAACGACCGACAGCCGGTACGGAGGGCTGGTGCGAACGAGGATGATTTTCGGCGTCGGATTAGCCTACCGGCTCCAATCAAGGCTGGCGATTTGAAAGTGTCGTTTGTGCCCTCGGGGGGAACCGAATTTGCAACGCAGATCGACTTCGGGGCGGCGCGGAGGTTCAGCTACCTAATTACCCGATATCCCGAGCTAGCCGAGTTCCGGGCGATGCTCGAAGGGTTGCCGCCCAAGCGGCCTTGGAACGGGAGGCATTTCTTCACGGAGGTGTCCAAGGAGAAGGGGCCGACGAAGTGCACGCTTTGGCTGAAGCAAAACGAGGTGGGCATCGACTTCTCGGAGAGCGAGTGGAACGCCCTCCGCGACCTCTTCCAGCAGGCATCGGAGAGTCCCGACCTTCAGCGGTGGTTGCAGGAGCTTCGACAGGAATATGGCGAACAGGGTTGAGTTCGCGCAGGGGCCGAAAGGCGCGGTGCCTTCGGCACCGGGTGTGACGCATGACACGTCACCCCCAAACGGGTGCCGCATAGCAACCAAGGTTGCTATATGGGAACTTGCTGAAAATCGAGCGGCTTACAGCAAGCCACGTCACACAGAGCGCAGGACAGCAACTTTTGGTTCCCGTATGGGAACTTGTTGATTTTATGGGGTGAACTCCGTGCCCTCCCTTCGAACCAAATCCGTCAGCACCAAAGTCACTGACGAGGAATATGCGCAGTTTGAAGCTCTAGCGGGCGAGCAAACCATCAGCGAGTGGGCGCGTGATGTTCTGCTCAAGGCGACCAAGCCGAATGCAGACGAGCAAACCGTCCTGGCCGAAGTTTTGGCGTTGCGGACCATCCTGCTAAACGTCCACTTCGCTGTATCGCAAGGGCGAACGCTGGCCACCGAGGAGATGCAGCAGCTCATCGAGCGAGCGGACCAGAACAAGTTGAGCAAGGCGCGACAGCGCCTCGCGGAAGCAGCAACAGGGGGTGTGCCATGAAACAGAGGTGGGGCCGAGAGGATGATGCAGGCGAGTTTCCAAGCGACAAGGCGGTATGGACTATCGGAGCGTTCTGCGTTGCTCTGCTCAGTGTGTTCGCTATTGCTGGTTACCGCTACATGCGGGTATGGACTCCGCTCCAACAGCACTACCTGACGACCTATGTAGGGACGCCAGTAGCAGGAGCCATTCGGACAGACGGGGCGTACACGCTGTTGATGGTGGTGACGCGGAAGGGTACGCGGATGGCGCTCGACAACGAAGTAGAACCTTTCGTTACAGAGAAGGGCGAGAGCACGTTTACGCTGACCGACGAGGCCATCAAGGTAGGTGACTTGAAGCTCGAATGGCAGCGCGCACGCTATGACAATGCGAAGTTACAGGAATTCCTGGGGCACTGGATATACCAGGACCAGACGCTCACCGATCTAGCGAAACCGGCACTGTGGGGCGGCTTCGGTGTGTTGCTCGTGGGTCTCGTCGTGGCGACCCCGATGGACTCGGCACGCAAGAGAATACGCAAGCATGGGCGTCGGCTGAAAGGACCGGAGCTTGTGACGGCGCGTGCGTTCAATCGCCGCAACCGTTCAGACGGTATCGGCTTCTTGCAGCAGAGCTTCACGCAAAAAGTACTCCGCAGGAAAGCTTGGCTGCGCCTGCCGCGCGAGATTGAATCGAGCCACATTCTAGTTATGGGTGATTCGGGGAAAGGCAAGAGCGCACTGATTCGCCAAATCTTGTTACAGATCGAAGAGCGGGGCGAGACGGCCATCGTGTACGATCCGGCGACACCCGCCGACTACGTGCCCTACTTTCTTACTCCGTCGCGCGGCGATTTGATTCTCAATCCCCTGGACCAGCGGATGCCTTACTGGACTCCGGGAGACGAGCTGCGGCAGGGGGCCGACGCTCTCACATTGGCCGCGTCGCTGTTTCCCGACCGGCACAACGAGAATTCGTTTTTCGTAGAGGCCCCGCGAAAAATCTTTGCGCACTTGCTCAGCTTCCATCCGACGCCGCAAGAGTTGGTGTGGTGGATGTCCCACCCGGAAGAGATCGACCGGAGAGTGAAAGGGACAGAGTACGCGGCGATGATCGACCGGGAATCGCCTCCACAGCGCAATGGCGTTCTTGGTTCGCTGAGCATGGTCGCTGACGCCATGAAGCTGTTGCCGAGTGAAGCGGAGACGGCGCAGCGTTGGAGCACTCTCGAATGGTCGAAGGAACGGCGCGGCTGGCTGTTCCTCACCAGCGCGCCGGACACCCGCAAGCGCCTCGCGCCACTCATCAGTTTGTGGCTGGACATGCTCGTGCTGCGCCTGATGAATCAGGGACGCATGAGTCCGCGTCCGGTATGGTTCATTCTGGACGAACTAGCGACCTTGCAGCGATTGCCTCAGTTGCACACAGCGATCACGGAGAACCGCAAATCCAACAATCCAGTGGTGCTGGGTTTTCAGGGACGCAGCCAGTTGGAAGTGCGTTACGGGCATGAATCGGAAGCGATGATGTCGCAGCCCTCGACGAAAATCTTCCTGTGCACGAGCGAGCCGCACGCAGCGAAATGGATCAGCGACACGATAGGAGAACAGGAAATCGAGAGGATACGGGAGAGCCGGACGAGCGGAGAATTTCCGCAATCGCGCAAATCGAAGAGCTACAACCTCGAACGCGAGATCAGGCCGCTGGTGATGGCAAGCGAGATCAGCGGCCTTGAAAAGATGCATGGTTATCTCAAGTGCGGAAATCTCGTGGCGCGGTTGAGTCTCCCGTACATCGAGCTTGAGAGCAAAGAGCCGCAATACATCGAGCGCCCAGCACAGCAGCCGCCGGAGGAACCGCCGAAGGTTGCGGCGGCCGCGGCAAGAGCGGGCAAGCGGTCGGGGAACGGAGCTTCGGGACAGACACTCGTGCCCAATGAACAGCAACAAAGTGAGGACCAGAAAATCCAACGAGAGCCAGCACGCCAGCAAAGGGACTTCTTCGAGTAGGCCAACACATGCTGACCATCTCCAAACCTCTGAGCGCAGGTCAGGCACAGTCGTATCATGCGGAAGAGTTTGGTAACGCCCGCGAGAACTATTACACCGAAGGGGAGCAGATTCGCGGGGAGTGGCACGGAAGGCTCGCCGAAAGATGGGGACTACACGGCGAGGTTCGCGAAGAGCATTTCCAGCGGCTCTCCGAAGGACAACACCCGATCACTGGGGAGCAACTAATCCGCCGCCAAGCGGCCAGAGAATACATGAACAGGCGCGGCGAAAAGGTAAGCGCGATGGAACACCGCGCGGGATGGGACGCGACGTTTTCAGCCCCGAAGAGTGTATCGTTGACCGCCCTGGTAGGTCGAGATGACCGTGTCCGAGAAGCGCATCGAGAAAGCGTCGGCGTCGCACTTGACGAGCTAGAGCAATATGTCCAGGCCCGCATCGGCGGGAATCTTCCGGCAGAGACGACGGGCAGGTGGGTTGCAGCGAAATTCGAGCACGACAGCGCCAGGCCGGTAGACGGCTACGCGGCACCGCAATTGCACACGCACGCCGTCTTTTTCAATCTTACCGAGACCGACGAGGGGGACGCACACGCGCTACAGCCACGGGAACTGTACAAGACACAGCAGTATGCGACGGCAGTGTATCGCTCGGAGCTGGCCCATCGGTTGAAAGAACTTGGCTACGAAATCGAGCGCGGCGAGAGCAGCCAGCCGGAAATCAAAGGCTACAGCAAAGAGTATTTGGAGGCATCGAGTCCGCGCCGCCAGCAGATCGAGGAACATCTCGCAAAGGAGAACCAGCGAGGAGCAGGCGCGGCACAGATCGCCGCGCACCAGACGCGCGAAGGAAAGCTGGAACTCTCCCACGAAGAGATGCAAGAGCGGCACAGAGAAATGGCTGTGCAGTTCGGCAATCAGCTGGAGCGCGTTGTTGAGGTGGCACGGGAGCCAAAAGAGCGATTACAGGAAGAACGCGGAGAGAGAACCATCGGCCAGGCGCTCGCCTACTCACGAGAGAAAAATCTGGAACGTGATGCCGTGGCCGAGGAGCGCGAACTGCTGAGGGATGCGCTGAAACGCTCAATGGGTGAGGCGACAGTTGCGGAAGTCAAAGCCGAGTTCGAGAAACGTGTGCAGTCCGGTGAGTTCATCGAGACCGACAATCGCGGACCAGGCCGCGCGTTCACCACAAGCGAGATGATCGACTACGAGCGCGACACCATCCAAGCGATGCGCGTAGGACAAAAACAGCACGCGCCTATCGCGAGTTTCGAGACACGCCGAGAGATCGCACCAGACCACTCACAGTTGAGCGAGAGCCAGCGCCAAGCGGTCGAGCAAATTCTGTCGAGCCGCGATCAGGTGACGGCGCTTGAAGGTGTCGCCGGCGGAGGAAAGACCACTTCCTTAGTAGCGATCCGCGAAGCCGCCGAGCGAGAGGGCTATGAGGTGGAAGGCTTCGCGCCGACCTCACGCGCGGCGCACAAACTCGCAGAAGCGGGAATCGAATCGAGCACATTGCAGCGGCATCTGACGCGGAGCGAAGAGCCTCACGGCGGACAAAAACGCCTCTACGTTCTCGACGAATCGAGTCTCGCGAGCACGAAGCAGATGAACGAGTTTCTTCATCGGCTCAAGGAATATGACCGTGTGCTGCTGGTAGGTGACACGCGCCAGCATGAAGCAGTCGAAGCGGGCCGACCGTATCAGCAACTCCAAGAAGCGGGGATCGAGACGGCGCGGCTTGATGAGATCGTGCGCCAGAAAGACCCAGCACTCAAAGAAGTTGTGGAGCAACTCTCGCGTGGCAATGTGCGAGAAGCAATCGAACGACTCGACACCCAGGGCCGCGTGCATGAAATCCCCGACCGCGACGAGCGGCTAAAGGAAATAGCAAACGAATATGCAACGAAACCCCAAGGCACATTAGTGGTCTCCCCTGACAATCAATCGCGCCGCGAGATTAACGAAGCTATCCACCGGACGATGCAGAGTGCAGGCCAGGTGGACACACAGGAACATGAACAGCGTGTACTCGTTGCGCGGCAGGAGATCACTGGCGCGGACCGGCAGTGGGCCGCGCAATACCGACCAGGCGATGTTGTGCGCTACACGAGGGGCAGCAAGACGCACAGCATTGAGGCGGGAGAGTATGCCCGCGTCGAGCGCGCGAACGAGAAAGAAAATCTAGTGACGGTGAAACGCGAGAACGGCGAGCAAGTGAGTTACGACCCGCGCCGGTTGCATGGCGTTACGCTCTACCGCGAGACAGAACGCGCATTCAGCGTAGGCGACCGCGTGCAGTTCACGGCACCAAATCGGGAGCGACACATCGCGAACCGCGAGCTAGGCACCATCGAAAAGATCGACGATGGCGGTAACCTGCAACTACGCCTCGACTCAGGCCGGACCGTCGCATTCAACATCAAAGAGAATCCGCATCTCGACTACGGCTATGCAGTAACGAGCCACAGCAGCCAGGGACAAACCGCCGACCGGGTGTTAGTGCATGTGGATACCGAACAGGCGGGCGAAAAACTCGTGAATCGTCGGTTGGCGTATGTTGCGGTGTCGCGCGGGCGGTATGATGCGCAAATCTATACGAATGACAGGAGCCATCTTACTGACCAACTCTCGCGCGACGTGTCGCACCGATCCGCGATGAAGCAAGATCGCACGCCGGACTTCGCCACTCAGAAGATCGAACCATGCTCGACTTTGCGACAAGGGGCTGAGCAAACCGTCGTGCAGGGACTTAACATTGGGCGCTAGTGCCGCTAAGGGGTTTTCACAAGGGCTAAAACACTGAAGCCGACCCAAAGGTCGGCTTCGCTTCCTGCCCACTGAGGGACAGGGGGGATATCAAGAGAGATTATACTCCCTTACTGATTAAATTCCCTTCGCTTTCGCCGCCATCAAGGGGCAGGCCCGCTGGCGCGGCTCCCGATGGTCGCCCTTGACTGCGGCTTCGCTGCGGGAGCGATCCGCCTATGGAGGCATGGGCCTCCCCGCGCTTATACCGTCACGGCACAAAGCGTCTGTTCCTACTAGCTCTGATATATAGAAATATGTATACTAGTATACGCATGGCAAGCGAACTGAAGCCTGTCAGATGGATTGGAGCGTCGCTCAGGGATTTGCGGTCTTCCCCAAGCGAGGTCAGGCTCGACATTGGGCACGCGCTCTTTGCAGCCCAGGAGGGCAAGACCGATCCTGCCGCCAAACCCCTCAAAGGCTTTGGCGGTGCTAGCGTGCTCGAAATCATCGCTTCGCATCACGGCAGTGCATGGCGGGCCGTTTACACCGTGCGTTTTCGGGATGCCATCTATGTCTTGCATGTGTTTCAGAAGAAGTCCACCAAAGGGATTGCCACGCCGACGAGGGAGATCGATTTGATTAAACAACGCCTTGCAGAGGCCGAGCGTGATTATCGAGAAAGGCAGAACTAAAATGAAAAACAAAACCAAAAAGGCACACGGTCGAGTTTCCCGCGTAACCGAAGGCAGCGGGAACGTCTTTGCTGACCTTGGACTTCCGAATCCTGA
The DNA here is from genome assembly GCA_049300435.1 of Candidatus Acidiferrales bacterium. Lineage (GTDB taxonomy): Bacteria > Acidobacteriota > Terriglobia > Acidiferrales > UBA7541 > Palsa-295. The sequence continues at coordinate 9,536 of JBAQJS010000051.1, forward strand.
GCAAGAAATGCTCAAGGCGCAACTCACGCTGCAAATCTACACGATCCTCAAGGACAGCGGTATGACACAGGCGGAGATCGCCAAAATTCTAGGCGTGCAACAACCTCAGGTTTCCTTGCTGATGCGGAACCGCGCGGGCAATTTTTCCGTTGGACGCCTTATGGAATTTCTCACGGCCCTACGTCGAGATGTTGAAATCACCGTCCGCCCGACCCGTAAGGAGCATGGCGCCCTCTCAGTTATCTCGGCCTAAGCCGATACCTTCCTTCTGTGTGGGTACGCTCTTGCATACGGCGATAATCATGCCGCAAATTCGGACGCCATTGCCTCGCGATCCAAATACTTGGTCTCCTAGGGAAGAGGATAAGCCTAGCGGCAATCAACAATAAACAATTCGCCAGTCGGGGACCTAATCTGACATACCTGCCGCGTATAACCGAGCCATTAAGAACGAGGAGGCTCGGCATGATTGGTTCCTCAGAAATTCGGCTTGCTCCCCCCGTGGCGGCGATGAATGCGTTCATTGAACCGCATCGTCAATGGATTGAGAGTGTCTTAGGCTGCCCTACTTCGGATTCGGTCACCTTCGAGG
>JBAQJS010000052.1:0-1893 GCA_049300435.1 Candidatus Acidiferrales bacterium
CCATTACCCCGGCAGGTCCGACGGAGCTTATTCGCTCGTCAATCTCCGTCGTCAGCGGCCTTCCCTGTGAAACAGTCAGGTCGGCTCCTGCAATTGTTGTTTCGGGGCCTGCTCAGCGTTCACTCGCGTTACGGCCTGTACGCTCACCGAGTCGCCTAGCAGCCCGTGGTGCAAGTCCAGATTCGTAAGCAAAAACTTCTGCGGTATCCACAGACTTTGTTCGTAGAATCGGCGCATGGCGATGGGGACGCGCAAGCAGCGGGAGAAGCAAAAGGACATCTGGATCGCGCACGCCGAGTTGGCGTCGGCTCCGGGGCATCCTTTTTATCAGCGTTTGAATGAACTGCTGGAGGCCGAGGGCTTCGACCAGTTTGTCGAGGGCCGGTGCGCGAAGTTCTATGCCGAGAAGTACGGGCGTCCGTCGCTGACGCCGGGGATTTACTTTCGGGCGCTGCTGATCGGGTATTTCGAGGGCATCGGAGCGGAGCGCGGGATTGCCTGGCGGCTGGCGGATTCGCTGGCGCTGCGGCGTTTCGTCGGCATCGCGCTGGACGAGTACACGCCGGATCACTCGACCATTTCACGCACGCGAAGATTGATCGACCTGGACACGCACCGCGAAGTATTCGTCTGGGTGCTGGGGGTGCTGGCCGATCGCGGGCTGCTGCAAGGCCAGCGGATCGCGATTGATGCAACGACGCTGGAGGCGAACGCGGCGATGCGCTCGATTGTGCGGCGCGACACGGGGGCGAGTTACGAGGAGTTTCTGCGCGGGCTGGCGAAGGCCTCAGGGATCGCGACGCCGACACGCGAAGATCTGGTACGGTTGGATCGCAAGCGCAAGAAGCGGACGTCGAATAAGGAGTGGAAGAGTCCGGCGGATGGGGACGCGCGGATTGCGAAGATGAAGGATGGGCGCACGCATCTGGCGCACAAGGCGGAGCATGCGGTGGATCTGGACACGGGCGCGGTGCTGGCGGTCACGCTGCAAAGCGCCGATAAGGGCGACACGACCACGCTGGATGAAACGTTGTGCGCAGCCGGGATGGCAGTGGCGGAGCAGGTCGGACGCGAAGCGGAGTTGCGGCCCGACGACCAACCGAAAGTGAACGTGGCCGGGATCGAGGAGACGGTAACCGACAAGGGCTATCACAGCGGCGCGGTGGTGAAGCGGATGAAGGCGTACGGGGTGCGCAGTTACATTCCGGAGAAGAAACAAAAGGGCCGGCGGAACTGGGCGGGCAAAGCGGCCGAGCAGCAAGCGGTGTACGCGAACCGGCGGCGGGTGCGGGGCGAGTACGGCAAGAGTTTACTCAGGCGGCGCGGCGAGCTGGTCGAGCGCAGCTTCGCGCACTGCTACGAGACCGGTGGGATGCGACGCTGCCATCTGCGCGGACGCGACAACATTCTGAAGCGGCAGTTGGTTCATGTGGGCGCGTTCAACCTGAGCCTGATCCTGCGCCAGTTGCTGGGTGCGGGCACGCCACGGGAACTGAGAAATCGCTTGGGCAGGCTCGTGGTACGCGTTCTTTTGCTGTTCTCGAACCGGAATAGTCAGCACAGGCTTCGTTGCCACTGTATCTCCGGGTCGGTTGCCAAGTGCGCCGCAAGATCGCGCACCCGGATACGGCGCCCGCTTTGTAGAAAATCAGCTACATGCACCACGGGCTGCTATACACCAGATGCGTGGATAGACGAGTCCGCAACGAAGATCGGCTATGAGATTTCGTTCACCCGCCACTTCTACAAACCGCAGCCTCTTCGCTCGCTCGACGAGATCGGGGCTGACATTGTGGCGTTGGAGAAGGAAACAGGAGGCTTGCTCGACGAGATCGTCAAAGGCGAAACAAAATGAGAGAGATTCTCGGCAAGGCGAAAACGGTTCGTGAGTTG
>JBAQJS010000053.1:0-1943 GCA_049300435.1 Candidatus Acidiferrales bacterium
TTGCCGCGCCGCCGCTCGCTCGCCAACGGCGGGAAAATTAGAACCTCTTGGAACTTCGAATTACTTAGAGAAAGTGGAAAACCGTGTGATCAAAACGCGTAGGAGATGGGGCCAAATTGGAGTGAACCCCTCGGACTGGACAGGTATCAGGCCGTAGATTGGGCCAGCTGCCGGGTATGTCGCTCTTCAAATTGCACTGGTGGCAAATAGCCCAGGGCCGAGTGCAATCTGCGCGTGTTATAAACCTGATCGATGAACTCTGGGAGACGTTCAACGACCTCCTCGTAACTGCGATATTCGTTCAAGTAGACATGCTCGCATTTGAGCGTCTTCATGAAACTTTCGGCTTTGGCGTTATCGTAAGGATTGCCCCGCCGGCCCATGGATCCGCGCAAGCCATAATCGGCCAAAGCCTGCCGATATAAATCAGCAGCGTACTGGGTGAATTCAAACGGCCGTCGCAACACTCGAGGGGGGAGAGTTGCGATGGCTACGCAAAAGCGCCGTTCAGATCGATGTGGGCGAGCACCGTTGAGGTCACCTGGCCGGCCTCCGGCAGCACGGCGAGAGAACTATCAGGGGTTTTGGGCAGCGATTGCGGCCGGTCATTCAACCGAGGACGCTGGTCTCGCCGCCGGAGTGTCGCTCCCCGTGGGTGGCCGGTGGTTCCGGAGGGCGGGCGGCATGATACCGTTCCATCTTTTGCAATCATCAAAGCCCCGGTCGCGCCGCTATCTAGCGTTTACTGAGCGTGAAGAGATCGCCATTTTGCGGGGTCAGGAGCATGGCGTTCGCGCTATTGCCCGCAAGCTCGGGCGAGCCCCTTCGACGATCTCACGCGAGCTCCGCCGCAATGCGGCGACCCGGAGCGGCGGACTGGAATATCGCGCCAGCACCGCGCAATGGCATGCCGATCGTGCGTTGCGCCGTCCTAAACCAGCCAAGCTCGTGAGGAATGAAGTGCTGCACCATTATGTGCAAGAGCGGCTGGCAGGTGCGGTCAGCGCGCCCGCTGGAGTAAAGATTAAGGGGCCGCAGGTGGCATGGAAGGGACGGCGGGTGGGGCCCAGACAGCACCGGCGGTGGGCGCTGGCCTGGAGCCCGGAACAGATTGCCCGGCGCCTGCCGCTGGATTTTCCCGATGATGATTCGATGCGTATTAGTCACGAAGCGATTTATCAGGCCCTCTACGTCCAAGGCCAGGGTGCGCTGCGCCGCGAGCTGAGCGCCTGCCTCCGCACCGGACGCGCACTACGCATGCCGCACGCGCGGGTTTGCGGCAAACGAAAATCCTTCGTTTATCCCGAGAGCATGATCAGCGAACGCCCGGCAGAAATCGCTGATCGGGCGGTCCCCGGTCACTGGGAGGGCGATCTCATTCTCGGTCTGGGCAGTTCGGCGATTGGCACTCTGGTAGAACGCACGACGCGGTTCACGCTGCTGCTGCATCTGCCCCGCATGGCAGCCTATGGCAAACTCGCGCGCATCAAGAACGGCCCCGCGCTCGCCGGTCATGGTGCAGCGGCGGTCCGCGCAGCTATCACGCGCACCATCATCACCTTGCCCGAGCAAGTTCGCCGATCCCTGACCTGGGATCAGGGAACAGAGATGGCGCAGCATGCGGACCTCCGGATTGATACAGGGTTGCAGATCTACTATTGTGACCCGCATAGCCCATGGCAGCGCGGCACTAATGAGAATACCAATGGCCTGCTGCGACAATACTTCCCCAAAGGGACTGATCTCAGTCTACATAGCGCCGATGAACTCGCGGCGGTAGCGATGACTCTCAATTCAAGACCGCGCAAAACCCTGGGATGGAAAACTCCTGCAGAAGCCTTGGATCAGTATCTTCGGGAAGCTAAACGTTATGTTGCGACGACCATTTGAATCCAGTCATTGCGCGACGCTCGTGTGCTGCGTGATCAGTTGCTGAACGACAG
>JBAQJS010000054.1:0-2012 GCA_049300435.1 Candidatus Acidiferrales bacterium
GTTTCCAATTGGTGTTCAAAGGTGCTGTACCCTTCTCGCTGGGCGAGTAATGGAGATCTTTTGTAACAGCTAAAGGTGATGAAGTGGAAGTTTCCGGTGTTGTGGTAACGGGTGAGGTTTGCAGGCATTTCAAGTCGAGTGTAGTTGAAGGATTTTAAGCTTCCGCGTTCCCTACGAGCACTTTGGTAATGAAAATGGTTTGGTTGAGGTTCGATCTGGCCCACCCTTCGCGCAAAGAGCGCGCGAAGGATGGGGCACCCACGGCTGTGGCACCCTCGATTGTGATTTGTTGAGATTTGGATGGTACTTAGCACTCGATGATGTTGAGGGCCAGCCCGGCAAGAGAGGTTTCCTTGTAGCGGGACTGCATGTCGAGGCCGGTTTGGTACATGGTTTGGATTACCTGGTCGAGGGAGACTTTGTGTCCTTCGGTTTCGTTCATAGCGATGCGGCAGGCGTGGACGGCTTTTACGGCTCCCATGGCGTTGCGCTCGATGCAGGGGATCTGGACGAGGCCTCCGATGGGGTCGCAGGTCATTCCGAGGTTGTGCTCCATGGCGATTTCGGCGGCGTGTTCGATTTGGCCGTTGGTTCCGTTGAGTGCGGCGGCGAGGCCTCCGGCGGCCATGGAGCAGGCTACGCCGACTTCTCCCTGGCAGCCGACTTCGGCTCCGCTGATGGAGGCGTTCTCTTTGTAGAGGACTCCGATGGCGGCGGAAGTGAGGAAGTAGCGCAAAATTCCCTCATCGTCGCGTTCTTGGTTTGCGCCCCCGTTGTCATGGTTGATGAAGGTTTGATAGTAGCGGGCTACGGCGGGGATGACTCCGGCGGCTCCGTTGGTGGGGGCGGTGACGACGCGGCCTCCGGCGGCGTTTTCTTCATTGACGGCCATGGCGTAGACGGTGACCCAGTCGAGTGGAGCGAGCGGGTCGTCACTTCCTTTCTCGATGAGGCGCGCGGCGAGGCGCGGGGCGCGGCGGCGGACGTTGAGGCCTCCGGGGAGGATGCCCTCGGTGGCGATGCCGCGGTCGATGCAGGCCTGCATGAGCTTCCAGAGATGCGCGATGCCGTTGCGGACTTCGGACTCGGAACGAAGGGCGCACTCGTTGGCCAGCATGAGCTGCCATATGGCGAGATTTTTTTCTGATGCCCGGGCGAGCAGGTCGGCTGCGCTGGTGAAGGGATGGGGAAGGGCGGCGGTGGTCATGAGGGGCGGGTTGGATGCACCTTCCGCGTCGGCCACGATGAAGCCACCGCCGATGGAGAAGTAGGTTTCGGCGGCGAGGTTTTTGCCGGAGGCGTCGAAGGCGGTGAAGCGCATGCCGTTGGGGTGCTGGGTTTTTGCGTTGGGAGGAAGCATCTGGTCGTGGTGAAAGAGGAGATGATCGGGCTCGTTGAAGGGGATGGTGTGACGTCCCAGCACGGACAGGGTTTTTGAGGTGCGGATGGCAGCGAGCTTTGCGTCGATGGTGAAGGGGTCGATGGTGCTGGCTTCTTCTCCGCTGAGGCCGAGGAGGATGGCGCGGTCGGTGCCGTGGCCGTGTCCTGTGAGCGCGAGCGATCCGTAGAGCTCGGCGCAGATGCGTGTTGTCTGGTCGAGGAGATTGGCGTCTGCGAGGGATTGCGCGAAGCGGCGGGCGGCGCGCATGGGGCCCATGGTGTGGGAACTGGAGGGTCCGATGCCGACTTTATAGAGATCGAAGAGGCTGGTTTTCACAGAGTAGTGTAGTCCGAATAAGAGAATTTTGTGACGAGGCTGGGCAACCCGGCAGCATGTTGAAGCGGGGGTTAGAATTTTTCAACGTTCGTTGATTTAAGGCACAACGCTTTTTACGGCACGCCCATCCGACTGGCAGTGAGTATTTAGAAGGGCTGCATTGCGCCGGTAAAGCGGAGACGGAGAGGCCGTCAGCTTTGCGCGTGCAATGCAGCCTGAGAACAGCCACAGAGATGGCGGGAAACTGCCCAAGGAGAAAGTATGCTGCTGATTATCCTCATTATTTTGATTTTGG
>JBAQJS010000055.1:0-41174 GCA_049300435.1 Candidatus Acidiferrales bacterium
GGCGCGTCGCGCAATGCACGGATGGCGGCGGCGACGGCGGCGGGATCGTCGGGATCGGCGGCGAGGCCGCAGCCGGATTGGACGACGATGCGCGCGGCGTCGGAGGTAGATGCGGCGACGGCGAGGACGGGGCGACCGGCGGCGAGAGTGGAATAGAGCTTGCTGGGCACGACGACTCCTTCGAGGCCGCGCTTTACGGTGACGATGTGCAAATCGCCGGCCGCCATGACGTGCGGGATTTGCGCGACCGGGCGGAAGGGCAAAAATTTGACGTTCGTCGCGTGGCGCGCGCGCGCGGATTCTTCCAGGGCCGCGCGGTTGGCGCCATCCCCTACAAACACGAGGCCGGTATTTTCGTTGCGCAGAATTTCGGCGGCTTCGAGCAGGGTTTGCCAGGCGCCGTAGAAGCCCAGATTGCCGGCGTGCAGCGCGACGAAGGGAAAGCCCTGGCGGATTTCCTGGACGATGGGATCGCTGCGTTCAGGCAGCGCGGCGGCGGACAAGACGGTGCCGTCGCGAACGACGATGACGCGTTCGGGGGCGACGCCTTTCGCGAGGATGCGTTCGCGCATGTCGTCGCCGAGGACGATGACGCGGGCGGCCTGGCGGAGCGCGCGGCGGTGCAGATTTTCCCAGCGCGCGACCCATTTGCCGGAGCGCACGATGTCGCCGCCGACGGCCATGTCCGGATAGAGATCGCGGATGTTGTAAACGAAGGGGCGGCCGGCGAGGCGCGCGATGAGGGCGCCGGCGATTCCGGCGATGGGCGGATCGGTCATCGCGAGAATAATGTCCGGGCGAAGCGCGAGGGCGCGGGGAACGGCCAGCGCGAGGTAGGAAAGATAATTGGAGACGCGGCGCGTCATGCGATGGCGCGGCCAGGCGCTGGAGCCGACGCATTCGACAGTGACTTTGTTGCGGGTGGTGCGGCGGAGCAGGGCGTAGGGGTAAAACTCGTCGGGATCGTAAGAGGGGCGGCCGGCGACTACTGTCACTTGATGGCGCTGGGCCAGCGTTTCCGCGACTTGCGCGGCCATCTTCGCGGTGGCGGAAGTGTCGGGCGGATAGTATTCGTTCAGGAGCAGGATGTGCATGCCGGCGATTTATTTTGCGCGCGCGGCGCCGCTGGCGGCGGAAGCGCCCTGGTCCACGGCGACGGATTTTTTCTCGAGCACGAAATTGCCCATCACCAGCACGTCCATTTGGGTGCGCTGAAAACAATCCAGAGCTTCCTCGGGGCGGCAGACGATGGGCTCGTTGTCGTTGAACGAAGTGTTCAGGACGACCGGGACGCCGGTGAGGTCGCCGAAGGCGCGGATTAGTTTCCAGTAGAGCGGGTTCGCGGTGCGGCTGACGGTTTGCAGGCGCGCGGTGCCGTCCACGTGGGTAGGCGCGGGAATGACGGCGCGCTTTTCGGGGCGGACGTTGTAGGCGAAGGTCATGAAGGGCGAGGGGTGGGTCTGCTCGAAATATTCGCCGGTGGCTTCCTCGAGAATGGAAGGCGCGAAGGGGCGGAACGTTTCGCGGTGTTTGATGCGCCGGTTGAGCACGTCCTTCATTTCGGGGCGGCGCGGGTCGGCGAGAATGCTGCGCTGGCCGAGCGCGCGCGGGCCCCATTCCACGCGGCCCTGAAACCAGCCTAGGACTTTGCCCGCGGCGATGTGGCGCGCGGTGGCGCGGAGCAGGGCAGCCTCATCGAGCTGGTCCATTTGCAGGTCGTCGCTTGCGGCGGCGAATTTTTCGACGGCGGCGCGGATTTGCTGCGGCGAAAATTCCGGGCCCCATGCGGCGTGGTCCATCACGAATTCGCGCGGGCGGCCGAGGACCTGATGATGCACGGCGCAGGCCGCACCGACGGAAAGTCCGGCATCGCCCGCGGCGGGCTGGACGTACACGCGCTCGAACGGCGAATGATCGAAGATTTTTCCGTTGGCGACGCAATTGAAGGCCACGCCGCCGGCGATGCAGAGGGATTTTTCGCCGGTTTTTTCGGCGAGGGCGGTCCAGTGGGCGGCGAGAACTTCTTCGAGCGCGGCTTGCATGCTGGCGGCCATGTTGCGGTGACGCTGCTCGAGCGGCTCATCGGCTTTGCGCGCGGGGCCGAGGCGCTGTTCGAGATAGGGGGAAAAAAGGCGGCCGAGGACGGGAGTGCGGTCGGCGTCGCGCCAGGTCATATCCGCGCCCTGGCTCTGGTGGGTGAAATAGGCCAGGCCGAGGCTGAAGGAGAGCGGCGCGTCCACGTAAACGATGCGGCGGAATTCATCGAGGAATTCGGGCTGGCCGTAGGCGGCGAGGCCCATCACTTTGTATTCGTCGCCGAATTTCCAGAAGCCGATGTATTGGGTGAGCGCGGTGTAGTACATGCCGAGCGAATGGGGGAAAGTGATTTCGCCGAGGGGCGCCATGCGCGGGCCTGCGCCGAGCGCCCACATGGAGCTGGCGAAATCGCCGAGGCCGTCGGCGGAAAGGACGGCGGCGCGCTCGAAGGGCGAGACGAAATAGGCGCTGGCGAGATGCGCGGCGTGATGCTCGATGCGATGGAATTGCGCGCGGATTTTTTGCGCGGGAGTTTCGAAGGCCGCGGCGAGGTCTTCATGGATGCCGGCGAAGCGCTTCATCACGCGCGCGCGATCGAGGGCGAATTTCGGCATGCGCATGGCGAAGCGCAGCTTGGTGCCCAGGCGCGCCCAGGGATTGCGCGGGATGGCGATGTGGTCCACTTCGGAAAGTTTCACGCCGGCCTGGTCCAGGCAATATTGGATGGCGCGCACGGGCAGGCCCGCGGCGTATTTCACGCGGTTCAGGCGCTCTTCTTCGACGGCGGCGAGCAGGCGGCCGTCGGCGATGATCGCCGCGGAGGCGTTGGCGTGGTAGGCGTTGATGCCCAGGATGACCATCGGGAATATTGTGGCGGAAATCGGGCGCGGTGTCTCAGGAATAAATTGGAAAAGTATGCGGAGGCTTGGCGGCTGGCGCGGCGGCTATCTGGCGGAGCGTGTGCGGCGAGGCTACGTCTAAACCCGGACCCTTCAAGAACCGAAGGGTCCGGCACCCGGAAATTCAACCACGTTCGTTTGGGCGATGTGGAAGGGTCGGCCACCCGCCACCCTGAAAAGCTAAAGGCCTGCGTATCGCAGGTGTGGAAAGGCTGCGTCCCTTGTGTAAGGTAGACCGTTCCTGGCGCCCAATCTACGGCTAAATGCGTTAGAATCCGTCGTGCATGCTTGACGGAGAAGATAAGGCAACGTTTTACGCATTGCGGCTGCTCCGTGATGTCGTAGCTGAGCGCAGAAAGCCCATCATAATCTGGGCCGGCGCTGGAGTCAGCATGTGGGCCGGTTTTCCTAGCTGGAAGGAAACTGCGCACCGGCTCCAACGAAGCTATCGAAGATACGAGCTAAGATACGACGAAGGGAAGGGCCACGCACTCTTCGAAGAGGAAAAGTTCGCTGAACTGTTCGAGCTGTTTCGACAGGCGAACCCGCAAAGATACAACCAGGAGTTGTCCGCGCTATTCACGCTGAGAGCCCCCACGCCGGTATACCAGCGATTCCTAAGTACCCTCAAGGACTTAAAACCCCTACAGATCGTGACGACCAACGTTGACGAGATGTTAGAACGTAACTTACAGGAATCGGTTTTGGTCCAGTCCACGGATTTGGAAAGGTGTAGTGGTTTGTTGTGGAACAATACTTCGTTTATTGCGAAGTTGCACGGTTCGATAGGGTCGGTAAACTCGACAGTCTTCGCGAAATCTGATTATAAAAGACTTGAGCGCGACGCGGCGTATCTGACGGCACTTCAAGTACTTTTCTCTCAGGCCACTGTCGTTTTTGTCGGATATAGTCTGCGCGACAAATACGTTTTGGACCTGTTCGTATCGAATTGCGGGGCACGTCCTCTTTTTGGTGATGGTCCGCATTTTCTTGTGCAGTCGAGCGAGTCGCCTCCGTTGCCGGAGAGTATTAAAGTGATTCGCTATTTGCCCGAGCCGTTCGCCGATCATCGCTCCGCAATAACTGTTCTGGACATCATCCGCGTGACAAGAGATCCCAGTATCGAAGGGTTTGCGCCGCGCCATGACGAGGTCCGTGCGGAAGTCGCGTTTGAGAGTGGATATTTTCTAACGGACATAACTCCGCCGGGCACATGGACGAGTTCGCAGTCGCTGCTACTCTCCCGAGCAGACGGCCAAACACCCAATGCAATTGTTGGTCAAGGTTTTGACATTAGCGAGCTTCCGCAACCGATTTCTCCCGCGATGCATGACCTAATCGTGGGTCTGGTTGCGTTCGATTACGTTCATGTTCCACTATCGCATGCTGCAAGACTCCACGATCTAGTCGGGTCGGAGACATTCTGGACCTTGGTCAGGGCTGGTGCCCTTCGTTTCATTTATTTTGAGTCGGAGCCTCTCGTGATGTTCAGAAGCATTGAGGCCGTAGACGGCGGTAGCGTCGGGATGTTTCGTAAGTCGAATCCGGACGGAACGCCACTCACAATTGACCAACAAATTAGAGCGCAGATTCAACCGGTCAAGGGACGCGAAGCCGAGGTCAATCAACTTTTTGACATGCTCGCCGCTAAGGTTTTCAAGTTCGACCACGAAAGGTTCAACATCCCAGGTTTGACGAGAGGAGCCCTTTTGCATCCGCCAGTGCAGAAATTATTGGGGATAAGCGATGCCACACTTCCCACCAGCTTTCCACGTTGGGTCACGTTTCCTGTTATTCGGCTCGCGCACACAGTTATGGCAGGCTGTGCGTGTGACAATTTTAGTCTGGCGTCCACAAAGCTTGGGTTTGGAAGCGAGATCCTAGTAGGAGCGGCGTTCGCGGTTTCAGCGGTGCGTAATTGGGCGGATAGCGTTAGTAGTTATGTCTTAACCAGCCGGTTCAATAGCGATCTAGGGGCTTATGTTGGGTCAACTCCGTCAGTCTGGACTGCGATCCTCGAGTTCCGCGGCACCCAAGCAGGCCTGAATCTAAGGCGTGAGATTTTGCATGAGGTCGCAACGAACGCCGGTGGCGAATTTGTTGCTTCAGTGAATGCAGGTCTGAGGCAAATTGTGCCCACCATAGTTATGGACAATGCGCGAGATCAGATTACTGAGTTATTGTTCCGGAAAACCAATGAGACTTCAGTTGTTCCGGCCGTCTGGACCAACGTCCGAAACTCGGATGCGATCGCCCGGTTGTGGCGCGCCAGAAGTCGCAGAGAGTTAGCTGCACATTGTAAATTATTCGGAATCGGACCGAAATCTTTGTGTCCGTGCCGTTCTGGCGAAAAGCTACGAGACTGCTGCAGTCGGGCGGTCGCCGGCCCCTAGTGCGGAAACGAAGGGGCAGATGGGTTACCGTGGCAGACCAACTCGACGCACCCATGGGGCTTTGGCGGAAGGCGCACTCTTGCACATCACCGCAGCGAACGCAGTAGGCGTCGCGATTGGGGCTCCCTTCGATTTTTGAAGAATGCGGCTTTAGACGGGGCGTCGTTCGAGACGCTGGTCGAGCGCTTACTGCAACTCCCGGCCCGGCGCTCACTGGCGCTGCCCTAGCGGTGGGAGCTGCCGATCTCTCGCGTTCCCGGCTGTGACAAATCTTCGGTGCGTGGACTAGCGGGCGCCGGCTGGCGCGGGGCGTCCCTCCAGTAAAAAGAGAGCGAAGTCGGTGGCGACCGGCGCGGTGGCAAGCTGGCGCATCTTTAGCGCGACTTGACCGCGATGGTACGTGGAATGGTTCGCCAGATGCTGCATCAGGTGCGCCAGACTGATTTGTGTGGTGCGAACAGGAAGCATCCTGGCCAAGGATTCGTTGGTGAGGCGATTCACAAACTCGAGTTGTTCTTTTGCGATTTCCGCCCACCTGGACTGCAGCGCGGCGACGTCGGGAAATGCATGCGGAGGGAATAGGGCGTCCCGTCGCGGCCATATATCTGTGACGAAGGCGGAAGTGAGGGATGGCTCGTTCCAAATGGCAAGCCAAGCCCACTCGGAGCCGATAATGTGCAGCAGCGTGTCTCGCACAGAAAGGAAGCTGCCACCCAGGTCACGCGTGAAGTCCGCAATGCTGAGAGTGGAGGCCGCTTGTAAAACGCTGTGGTTGGCCCAGCGGTCATATTCATAGAGCAGCTGAATGTCATCAATGGTCATGGCGATGGCCGATCCTTTCTTTTGGGCAATCTTACCTTGGCAACATCATTCCGGCGACTGGCGGTTTACACGTCGAGAGGCCACGACAACGAAGCGGCACGGGCAAGATTGCCTGTGCGACTTCGCGCTGGTCAGGCTACGTGGGCTGCTGCTGTGGTTTGGGTGGGCGTGGTTGTTGATTGGGGGACGCGGAGGTTGCGCTTGGCCCATTCGTTCAGGACGTAGAGGCTCCAGGGGCGGGACCAGGTGGTGCCGCCGTGCAGGAAATCCTTCCAGACGGCTTGGGCGAACCTGGCGTTGAGGTGGGGTTGCAGGGCCGGGGACCAATCGCCTAGCTCGACGGCTACGCGCTCGCCGAGTTTGCCGCGCAGCCAGTTTTCCCAGGGGAAGGTAAAAGTGCGCTTGGGCTGCTTAACGATTTCTTCGGGCAGCAAATCTTTCAGCGCCGCGATCAGCAGGGATTTGGGCTGCGCGGAGTTGCGCTTCAGCGATTCGGGAAGCTCCAGGACATATTCGACCAGCGGGCCGTCGAGGAACGGCACGCGGACTTCGAGAGAATGATGCATGCTCATGGCGTCGGTGTCGCGCAGCAGGGTGTTCACCAGGTAAGAGCGCAATTCGAGCCAGGAAACGCGCGTGAATTGGTCCATGGGGCGGGATTGGCGCGTGGCTGCGGAAAGCCAGCGCGACCAGGGCGCGTGGTCCCAGAGCGCAGAGCTATCGCCCACGCGCGCGGAGACGGTTTGCGGCGTGAAAAGCGCGCGGGTGAAAAAATAGGGAGACGGAAGTAAAGCGGGGTCGAGCCACGCGGAAAAGGCCTTGCGAAACGCGTCCGGGGAGGCGCGATAGACCCTCGAGCGCTTGAGGCCGGTGGTGGCCAGCTCGCGCGCGAGGCGCGGGAAGAAGCGGGCCATGGTGGTGAGGCGCGTCACTTGCGCGGTGGCGCGAAAGGAAGTGTAGCCGCCGAAAAGCTCGTCGCTGCCCAGGCCGGAGAGCGCGACTTTCAGTCCCGCCTGACGCGCCGCCCAGGAGACGAAATAGGTGTTGATGCCGTCCATGCTGGGCTGATCGAACGACGCGACGGCCTCGCTGAGGCGGGCTTCCATATCCGCGCTGGAAAGGCTCAGCTCGCGATGCTCGGCGCCCAGGCGCTGCGCGGTGGCGCGCGCGGCTTCGGCTTCGCTGAATTCGGTGTCCGGGAAGGCGACGGTGAAAGTGTGAATGCCTTTCTGCACGTGGCTGGCGAGCGCAGCAATGGCGGTGGAATCGAGACCGCCGCTGAGAAAGACGCCGACGGGCACGTCGGCGATTAGATGGCTGCGGACGGCGTCCTCAAGCAGGGAGCGAACGGTTGCGGCGGCGGAGGAGAAATCCTCGGCGTAAGCCGTCCCGGGTTCTTCATCTTCCTCCTGATAAAACTCCCTGGCGTATTTCCAGTAGAGCTTCGGTTCGTGCAAGCGGTGGTGCTCGCCCGCGCGGATTTTCAAGGAATGCCCCGGCGGAAGAGAGAAGACGCCTTCGACCATGGTCATGGGTTCGCAGACCGAGCCGAAGAGCAAATAGGAGGGAAGCGCGGCGGGCGAAAGCTCGGGAGCGACGCAGCCGCTGGCGAGCAGCGCGCGGACTTCGGAGGCGAAGAGCAGGCCGGCACTGCTGCGGGCGTAGTAGAGCGGCTTGATGCCGAGAGGGTCGCGCGCGAGAAATACCGCGGCGGCGGGGCCGCTGCGTCCTTGGGGCATTTCGATCACGGCGAAGGCGAACATGCCGCGCAATTTCGCGGCGGATTCTTCGCCCCATTGTTCGTAGGCGTGGACGATGACTTCGGTGTCCGATTGGGTGTGGAAGCTGTGGCCCTTGGCTTCGAGTTCACTGCGCAGCTCGCGGAAATTGTAAATTTCACCGTTGAAGATCACGGCGAGCGTGCCGGTCTCGTTCCAGATGGGCTGCGAGCCGCCGGGAAGATCAATGATGCTGAGGCGGCGCGAGCCGGCGACGACGGGCGGGGCGAGTAGGAGACCTTCTTCGTCAGGGCCGCGGTGGATGATGGCGGCGAGCATGCGGCGCACGATGAGTTCGCCGTTTAGTTTGGAGTCCACTCCGATGGCGCCGCAAATTCCGCACATGGCATCAGCTCGCGGAGTTCAAGAAGGCGCTGCCGGCGCGGCGCAACTGCGTGCGGAGATGCACGCGCGGGATGCCGAGGCGGGCTTCCCCGAACCAGCGCAGGGAAATCCAGACGAGAAAGAGAAAAATCAGAAACAGGACGGAAGCGACCGCGGCGGCAAAGGATTCGCGCTCGACGAGCAGGGTCATGGTGGTGGATTCATCCCAGCCCGGCAGGAAACGGTCCAGAATGCGGCGAATGGGAATGCCGAGGAGATGGATGCGGCCGATGCGAACGTGGATGGTGCGGTCGAAAGTGTAGTCGGGATTATATTCGGGAACGTTGCCGGTGGCCTCGGCGAAGGTGACGGGGTTGGTCAACTGCTCGCGCGTCAGAGTGTTTCCGCGGGCATCGCGCAGCACGCGGCGGTAGGCGGGGTCAACGACGATCCAGCGGCCGTCCACGAGTACTTCGGCGACGACGTGCTTGGTGAGCATGCGGGAATCCAGCAGCAGCAGGCGGCGGACTTGCATGTGACCGGTATCCAGGAGATTGATGAAGGCGTTGGTGGCGGTTCCGCAGACCTGGAGCAGGGCGTCGTAGTTGAGCGTATCGGTGGGGTCGCGGTCGGGAACGTTGGGGGAAGGACCGTAGGGCAAGCGAGCGGGGCCGTGCGCCATCCAATTCAGGATGGCCTCGACCTTTTCGTCGCCCGGAGCGGTGGCCGGGACGATGGCGTCGGAGAAGCCCTGCAAGTATCGTCGCGTGGAAAATTCCCAGCCGAGAGAATAAAGAGCGGCGCAAACGGCGAGGATCAGCAGAACGCTTACGGTGTACCAGGCGAATAGGAAAAGACGATGGCGCGGGGGCGCCGGCGCGGCGACTGAGGCAGAGGAGTCCGGGAAGCCGGACTGCGCGGGATTGGGTTGCGGATCGGCCGGCATAATCGTTTGGACTGACTTTGAGACGCGGTTTTCGCTCATGCGGTTTCCGGTCTTTGGGCGATGGCCATTTCCTCGGCGACGGAAGCTGCCGCGCGGCTCGAGGCCGTTGCGGGTTGCTTCTGCACCAGGAACGAGTGGACGTTCTGCCCGCGATTTTCCTGATAGCGCAGGATGCTGGCGCCCGCCTGGAGGCACCATTCCTCGACGGTGCCGCGCGGGAGAAAGGCCACGCGGGGGGTGACGAAGTAGTCGAAGAAGAGATTGCGAGCGCCGGCCCAGGTGCGCTTGCCTCCGGAGCGCAGGAAGTGGACCAGGAAGTAAGGCACGCGGAAAAATAGCACGACGAGCGGCTGCGACCATTGGTGGCGCAGGCCAGCGCGAATCCATGCGCCGGGAAACTGGTAGAGCAGGGGATAGCGTCCGGAAGGCTTGTACACGGCGAGATACATGCGGCCGCCGGGCTTCAGGACGCGAAAATTTTCGGCGAAGGCCGCTTGCGGATCTTCGGTGTGATGAATCACGCCGTCGGAGATGACCACGTCGGCGACGTCATCGGCGAAGGGAAGATGAAGGTTGTCGCCAACGGCGCCGGGACGGCCGTAACGCTCGACCGCTAGGCCGAGCGAAACACGGCTGCGATCCAGGCCAATGCAGCGCACGCCGCGCCGCGCGAGGAAACCGAGCACGCGTCCGGGGCCGCAGCCGATGTCCAGGACCAGGGAGTTCAGG
This sequence comes from Candidatus Acidiferrales bacterium, assembly GCA_049300435.1. Taxonomy (GTDB): domain Bacteria; phylum Acidobacteriota; class Terriglobia; order Acidiferrales; family UBA7541; genus Palsa-295. The sequence goes on from JBAQJS010000055.1 coordinate 9,929, forward strand.
TCGAGGCTCTGGATCAAGTCCACGAGCGGGTCGGAGACGACGGAGCGAATTTCCTGCGATGCGCCGGGCGGCACCCAGTCGAAGGGGTGCTGATCGTAGAAGGTTTGTTGTTCAGTTGCGGGCATTTTTCGAATCCAGAGCGCGCGCGTAATAGCCTTCCATTTGTTCGGTGAGGCGATCCCAGCCAAGCTCGGCGGCGACGCCCGGGCAACCGTCGCGCAATTTCCGGTACAACTGCGAATCGGAGAGCAGCGCGCGAATGGCCGCTGCGAGAGGCTGCGGTTCCGGGGGAATTACCAGGCCGGCGCGGCCATCAATCAGCGAGCGGATGCCGCACGCGTCGGTGATGATGACCGGAACGCCGCAGGCGACGGCTTCGGCGGCGGAATTTGCGAAATTTTCGTAGCGCGAGGGGAGAACGAAGATGTCGGCGTCGGCCATGACGGAGGCTTTGGCGTCGTCATACAAGGGTCCGGTGAATATGACGCGCGCTGCGACGCCAGCGCTGGCGGCGCGGTGGGCGAGAAATGCCTGGTAACCGGGCTCGCCCTCCGGTCCGGCGATTACCAGGCGGCCCGCGTCGGGGCAGGCCTGTGCAAAGGCATCAATCAGAATATCCGCACCTTTGCGGGGAATCAGGCGACCGAGAAACAAGAGCAGTGGTTCCTGCGGAGCGACGCCCCACTTGGCGCGGAAGGCGCCGCGCGGCGGTTGGGTGGAGGACACGGTGCGATCAATGCCGTTGTAGCGGATGACGAGCTTTTCGGGTGGAACGCCGTCTTCGAGCAATTCCTGCTGCTCCATCTCCGACGTAGCGACGATTTGCGAGGCATGTTTCCAATAGGAATCGCCGAGGCTACGATGCCAGACCCGTTTCATCTTGAAACTCCGGTCTATCGGCCGATACATCCCCATGGGCTCGATTACGTATGGAATCCCTTGACGCCTGCAGAAGTAACTCACTGCTGGTCCGAAGAAATCGTAAAGGCCGTAAAAATGGACCAGGTCGAAGTGGCTGAGGGACTTCCCACAAAATCCTATCACATTCGGATTGAGGGTCAGCGCACGATAATGCGCCAGGGTGGAGAGATAGACGGCTTCGACGCCGTTTTCTTCGCTGCGCCAGCCCCAGGGGCAGGGCTGGAAGTTCGCGGCGGCGCCATTGAGCTTTGCCAGGCCGAGGTCGGCGGTGAGGACGGTGATGCGATGGCCGCGCTGGGCCAAGCCGCGCGCCAGGGCGCGTACTTTGACGACAGGACCGCCGCGGTCCTGAAACGGGAAGTAGGATTGAACCGCCTTTAAGACACGCATTTCGCTCGGGATGCCCACGTACAGGAACGCTGAGACATTCCGGTTGTGAGCTGGGCCGCCACGCCGGGGGGGATTAGGCACGAGAATACTACGCCGGGGGGAGGGAATCCAGACCGCAATCGGAGAGGATGGCCTGGAATTGGGACTGGAAGAGATCGAAGCGATATTGGCGGCGAACGATTTCGGCGCCGCGATGGCCGAGAGCCGAGCGCAGGGGTTCGTCACCGAGCAAACGGGCGAGAGCTTGCGCGAGCGCGGCGGGATCGCGCGGCGGGACGAGGATGCCGTTGACGCCATCCTGCACCAGGTCGGTGGAGCCGCCGGCGGCGGCTGCGACGATCGGCTTGGCGAAGGCCATCGCTTCGAGAAAGACCAGTCCGAAACCTTCGCCGGCGCTGGGCAGGGCGAAGACGTCCGCGCGGGCGTAGCAGGCGGCGAGTTCCCGAGGGGACAGGCCGCTAAGAAAGTGGACGGAGGCGGAGACGTTGTGGTCGGCGGCGAGCTGCCGGAGACGGGGAAGATCGTCGCCGCTGCCGACTGCCACCAGCGTCAAGCGTGGAAACGCGGCGCGCAATTGCGCGAGGGCGCGAATTAAATCGTCCGCGCCTTTGTAACGCTCGGAGGAGACCCAGCGGCCGACGGTGAGAATTACGGGGCCGGGCGGGAAATTTTGCGGCAAGGGGAGATTGTGGGGTTCGGCGGCCATTTCCAGGACGGCCGAATTCAGCGGCCAGGGAAGCTTGCGAACTTTTTCGGGCGGAAGGCCTTGCACTTCGATGAGCTTTCGCGCGGTGGAGGTGCTGGGCGCGAGCACGAGGTCGGCGGATAACAAAGCCGCGCGGCGATGCGCGGAGAGCGGCTCCCAGACTTCGATGCCGTGCGCCATGACGATGATCTTCAACAGGGGCGTGAGGCGCCTCATCCAGACGGCGGGGGGCGCGAGATTGGGGTGAGCGGCGAGGACCACGCGCACGCTTTTCCTGGCGCTGTGCAGGGCGGCGAGAACGAATCGCGCTTTGGACCGGCCGAAGCCGCGCAGCGAGATGGGGCCTTCGGCGAGCGAGTATTCGCGGCGGCCGGGCGGATCGTTGAGGCCCAGATAGGCGGCGGACCACTCGCCTTGGGCCGAGATATTTTGCAGCGCGCGGACGGATTGGCGGCTGACTTCCTGAATGCCGCCGATGCCGAGCAATTCGGGGAAAAGGCCGACGAGCCGGAGGATTTTGTGCTTGGGGTCGGCGGGGCTCATGGGCGGATGGCGGCGACGGCTTGAGCAGCGCGCAGTGCGGAGTAGAGCTTCTTGCCGGGAGCGGTCATTTCCGCGCGGCGATTCCGCCGGGTTCGGATTCCGTGGCGAGCGCCGCCGCGGCCGGAGAGGTTTTCTCGCGCAAGATGTCCGCGAAAATTGCGGCGAGCTCGCGGCCGTTGCGCTCCCAGGTGTAGGCGCGGGCGGTTTCCGCTGCTTTGACGCCGAGGCGGGCGCAAAATTCGGGATGTTCGCAGATCATGCGAATCATGGCGGCGAGCGAATCGGCCGCCGTGGCGTCGTGCAAGATCAATCCGTCCGTTCCGTCGGTAATGATCTCGCTGGTGCCGTTGTCGGCGGAGACGATGACGGGCAGGCCGCAGGCCATCGCTTCGGCGGGCGGTTGCGCGAAGGTGTCTTCAAGCGAGGGGCCGACGTAGGCGTCGGCGGCCGCGTAATAAAATTCGATGTCGCCGCGCTGCGGGAGAAAGCGAACGCGACCTTCCAGTCCGGCATCGCGCGCGGACATCAGGTAGGGAGCGGGATCCTCGCGGCTGACTACAAGGAGATCAATGGGAAGCTCGCACAGACTGGCCAGCGCGCGAATAATCACCGGCACGCCCTTGTTGCGGCCGTCGTTGCCCACCAGAAGCAGCGCGAAGCGGTCCGGCGGCAGGGCAAGCTCTTTGCGCGCGTCGTCGCGCAGCTGGGCGCGGCGCGCGGGGTTGAAGATTTCGTGATCGAGGCCCACGTACACGACGGGAAGACGGTCGCGGCGGCCATAGAAACGTTCCAAAGTGGCGGCGGTTCGTCTGGCGATTAGCACCAGCGGAACTCCGGACGGCGCGTAGAGGCGGCGCTCGAGCGCCATGAGCAGGCGGTAATACAACCGGCGATGGAGGATGCGCGGCCAGGACAGAATCGAATTGCGGGACAAGCGCAGGCCGGCTTGAACGCTTTGCACATACTGCGCGAAGACGATGTGCACAGACATGACGTCCGCGTCGAGGCAATTAATGCCGGGGCTATAGACGAGATCGGGCCGAAGATTCCGGAAGCGCGAATCCCAAGCGCGCCGCAAGCGGTTGGCGGCAAACCACCAGAGGTAATTCAGAATGTGCGGTCCGGGGATCCGGGAGATGCGGTGCCAGGTGACTTTCGTGAGGTCGAGGTCCTGCACGTCCTGGCTGTAGATGTGAATCTCGTAGGAATCGGCGAGCCGCGCAATCCATTCGGTGACGCGGCGCTCGGTGCCGTGGCGTTTATCAACGAACGGGGAAACGACCGCGAGCCGGGGTTTGCCGGTTGCGCCAGCCATGCTTCAGGCTCCTACCTGCATGGTTTCACACCAGGACGCCAGCACAAAGACGCTCCAGAGCCGCGACCAGCCTACAGATTCGGGGTTCGCGAGATAGCGCCGCCACAGGCGATTTACCGCGGAGGGTTCGAGCACTCCGGCGGCCGCCAGACGGTCCGGCGCGAAGGTTGCGCTGATGGTGGCGCGCAAATCATTGCCGAGCCAGCGGGCGAAGGGAAACGTGAACGTGCGTTTCGGACGCTCCAGCAAATCCGCGTGGAGCGCCGGAGGCAGAATCCCGCGCATCGCGGCGAAAAGCAATTTTTTGTTCTGCAAACGCAACGCCGGCGGCAGGCCTAGAACGTATTCCACCACGGCGTGATCGAGCATCACCGGGCGGACTTCGAGGCTGTGCGCCATGCTCATGGCGTCGCCGTCGCGGAGCAGGCGCGCTTCCAGGTGCGCAGGAAAATCGAGAAAAGCCACGCGTTCGCGCAGATCCTGGCCGGTGGTTTGCTTTGCCCAGGCTGCGATGTGCGCGGCCGCCTCGGAAGTGCCGTTGGTTGCGGCGAGCGCGGGGCTGAGGAGTGCGTGCACGTCGCTTTCCAGGAAGAGCACGCGCACGGCGAGCTGCGCGGCCACGAAGGGATCGTCCGCGCCCACCAGATAGGAAAGCTTGCGCCAGCGAAACGGAAAATCAGAGCGATCGAGCAGTCCCCGGCCGGCGCTATGCGGAAATGGCCGGAGCAATCCCGCGAGATGCGTAAAGCGATCGAACCACGCGAGGGATTGATAACCGCCAAAGAGTTCATCGCCGCCCTGGCCGGAGAGCGCCACTTTGAAGCCGGCTCCGGCGGCGGCGCGCGAGATCCAATACGCGTTCAAGCCGTCCACGGTGGGTTGGTCCATGGCCCAAAAAGCGTGATCCAGCGAATCGGCCATTTGCGATGCGGGCAGGCGAATCACTTCGCGCGAAATTCCCAGCAAATCGGCGGTGCGCTGGCTGGAGGCGGATTCGTCGAAGGATTTTTCCTCGAAGCCAATGGTCAGGGCGGTGATGCGGTCCGCGCCGGCGTGCTGCATCAAGGACCCGAGGACCGCGGAATCCACGCCGCCGCTCAGGAACAGTGCGATAGGAACGTCGGACATCAATTGCCGGCGGCTGGATTCGAGCAGAAGTTCACGCAACGTGCCGGCAGTTTTATCGGGCGACTCGTGGGAGCGCTCGTGCGAGGCGGACGGCAGCTTCCAGTATGAATGCGCGCGAAAATTGCCGTGCTGCCAAATGGCGATGTGGCCGGGCTCAAGCGGCTGCACGCCTGCGATGGCGGTCCAGGGCGCGGGAATGTGGCCCAGTTGCAGGAAGGCGCGGATTCCGGCCGGGTCCAGCTTGCGCGGAACGTAGCCCGAAGCGAGCAGCGCCTTGAGCTCGGAAGCGAAGACAATTCTATCGCCGTGCATCGCGTAGTAGAGCGGCTTGATGCCCAGGCGGTCGCGCGCGAGCAGCAGTTTACCAGCGCGCGCATCCCAAATGGCAAAGGCGAACATGCCGCGCAGCTTTTCGACGCAACCGTCACCGTATTCCTCGTAGAGGTGGAGGATGACTTCGGTATCGGTGGTGGAGCGAAACTGATGGCCGCGGTTGAGCAGTTGCGGGCGGAGTTCATCCGCGTTGTAACACTCGCCGTTGTAAGTGATCCAGACGGTGGAATCTTCGTTGCACATCGGCATGGCGCCGCGCGGGCTGAGGTCCACGATGGCGAGGCGCGTATTGGCCAGCACGCAATCGCCGAAGTCGCGTACGGCGCAGCCATCGGGCCCGCGATGGCGGATGGCCGCCGCCATCCGCTCGGCGGCCTGCGCGTGCTGGGGATTGGCGCCTCGGGAGGCGATGCCTGCTATGCCGCACATGGTGCCGTCAGCTCATGCTCAGAAGCGGAATCCTGCGCGAGTCTTCGGTTTGTAGGTGGGCAGCTCGAAATAGGAGGGCGTGGCCTCCTGGATTTCCGGCAGCCGGAAAAGAACGCCCACCCACATCCAAAGATACATGTTGGTTACAAAATTCTGGTAGGCGGAGAGGCCGCCGTAGGTGAAAGGATAGAGGAGCAAGAACGCGTACCAGAGGAAGGCAAAGGCGACAGGGAAAAAGCGCGTCTGGCGCAGACGCTTGACTACGCCCCAAGAGGAGTACACCAGGGCTCCGGTCCACAGAATCCACAGGAACGGCGCAACGATTCCCAACTCGATGATCAGGACGCCGTATCCCTCTTCCACCCACATGTCCAGCGGAGGCTTGCCGATGAGCTTGGCGACGTATTGTCGGCCGAGCGAGGCGGTGCCAATGCCGTTGCCGAGCACCCAATTGGGGTTGTCGAAAGCACCTTCGAGATTCTCGATGGGGTAATCCCACGCGCGGTTGGTGACTTCGTAGGCGCTGCTGCTGGGATTTAACGTCTCGCTATAGAAAGCGAGACGGGGAGCGATCTCCTCCGGGAACAAGAGCAGAACCAAGACGAGACCCAGCGAGGCAAAGACGACAAAATTGCGCATGGCCTTCACCAGGCGATGGGCCTGCCTCCAGCGCCACGGCGCGCCCCACATAAAACCGGCGACGAGGACCACTACACTGCCGCCGGAATACACGACTGCGCCGCGCGAGCCGCTGAAAACGACAGCGCCAGCCAGCAAAGCGATTGCCGCGAAGAGCAATCGGCGATGCTTGGTCGTCGAAAGCAAGAGATAACCAGCCGCGCCGGCCACCAGGATTATCGCGGTCACCAGATATAGAGCCAGCCGGCCCGAACTGACAAAAACGGCAGTGGGAAGGGAAAGCATTTGGCCCGTCAACGGCGAAAAGCGGTCCAGATCGCCCAACTCGCGGATCTCCGGGGCAAGGGTAGCGGGATTGAGGAAGGAATTTCCGACGACCGCCTGGATGATCGCAATGAGGGAAATCACGGCAGCCAGGGAAATGTTGACGAGGAGAAATTTTTGCAGATCTTCGTCGGTGCGAATGAGCGCATAAGCCACGTACATGAGCGGGATGTAATAGAAGTACAACTTGAATCCCAGCAATCCGTACACGATGCTGGGCGAGTTCTGATTGAAAATCTGGACGACTCCGAGCCAAAGGAAGATCAACAGGAAAAGAATAAAGGGCGGATGAAACAGTTTTTCACGGCCGCGCCGGACCTGGGCAAAAAACGAAAGGTACACGAGCCCAACCAGAGCATCCTTGGCGAAATAGATCAGCATGTTGTTGCCGAGGTATTTGCGCACCAAGTCCTCGAACAACACCCAAACCATGAACATGTAAAATCCGGTGCGCCAGCGGCGGAGGATGGTAACCCCGACCCAAAGGCCGGCGAGGCCCAGGGCCGCGAATTCGATGGTGCGCAAGTCGTCCCCGGCAATCTTGCCGCCGATCTGCCAGGCCACCCAGACACCGAGCACCAGGACGCTGAGGCTGATTAGAGCCTGACCTCGCAAGGCCGGGATGGAGCGTCCATTCATGTGAGGTATCGCGGAACCCAGAATAGTATGCTGGCGGCGCCTGGATCACGCAAGCTGCAAGGAGGAAGGAAGTCAACAGAGTGCCTGCGACTCTGAACAGGAATGCGGACATTGGCCATGGCAGCGCCGTAATGGCAAGAACGAGCAGGCGATCTCGCGGAATCGTCAGCTAGATTCGCGCGGTCGGCGATTGCGACGGCGACGAATTGCGCGAATCGGCGGAACAGGGGCGGATGGCGAGAATCGCGCGAGGACTTCCTGCGTCAGGCGGCGCCCCTACCTCGGTGGCGCGGCCTCTGGCCAAGTGGCCAGGATGTGAGATGTGACCGGCCTCTCCGTGAGCCACTCCACCGTGTAGCCCAGTGCTTGCAAGCGAATCGCCACGGGATGCTGGCGCGGCTGATCGCCGACGGCATGAAGTTCAATGATCAGCGTCGGATGGAACTTCCGAAGTGTTTCCAGGGCCCCTTCCACGATGCTCCCTTCCGCGCCTTCCACGTCCATCTTGATGAGGTCGAGCGGAATCGGCTCGCGCGCTACAAAATCATCGAGCGAGACGCAATGCACCGAAAAAGTGCCTGTGCTGTCCTCCGCCAGAACCGGCCCGGCGATGAGCGACGGCTCCTCGATGGGGAAGTGAAAGCTCAATTCGCCGGAACGATCGGCGACCGCTTCGCGCCGGACCACCACATTTTCAATGTTGTTCAGGCGAATGTTCTCTTCCAGCAGGCGGTAATTGGCGGGCAATGGCTCAAAGGCGATCACCCTCCCAACCGGTCCCACGCGTTTGGAAAGCAGCAGGGTATAGAAGCCGCTTTGTGCCCCGAGGTCCACGGCCGTCATCCCAGGCAGGGCCGTGCGGTCAACTGCCTGGGTGACCTCCGGTTCCCAGGAATCGTAAACAAACGCGCGATGGATTCGCCAGTCAACGCGCATGCGATAGCCCTTTAGACGGCCGGCACAGAGGAGCACGGGATAGCGGTCAACCGGCAGACGATTCAAGAGGCCGTGGATCATGTTGGCGAGTGGGCGGGGAGAGCCAGACCTGCCCCGCAACGCGGTTTTCAGCGGTCGCGGGATGTATTGCGCCAGTGTGGTAATCAGTTTCTGTATGGTCATGGCCATGCGAAAAACGCGCCCCACTCGTTGCTGGTGATTTCGATCAAGAAACGCGGGCTGATAGTTGCGATATGCGAGTTGCAATCATACTATCGGCGGGAAAAGCTTGCACAGTCCGCCGAACACGGTGCCAGCACAAGGGGCCGGCTTCCCAGGGCGCCAGGCGCGAATCATGCCTGCCTTTGCAGAACAAAAAAATGGCAATCGCCGGTGAGCGCGGAGCCACGCATGAAGAGACCGAGCGCGCGCAGGAACGGGCCAGGTAGCGGCGCCCGGTCAAGGGAAAGTCGCCCTTCGGATGCACAAAATGGCCGACGAGCTTGAGCCCGGTGCGCGGCAGGATCTGGCGGATAAAGAGATCCAGGTGAACGGGCGTGATGTGCTCCGGGGCATTCTTATCCATAGCGCGGACGTCTCCAGAGATGAAAAATTTCAACCGCGCCGGGACGTTTTCCACGTTGGGAGTGGTGAGGATGGCGATGCCATCCTTTTTCAGCAGCGCGTGGATGCTGCGCAGGAACGCGGCGGGATTTTCCAGGTGTTCGATGACTTCCACCGAGGTGACCACGTCGAATTGGCTGGAAAACTTGCGTTCGAATTGCGGATCGTCGAAATTCAGCTCGACAAATTCGGACGGCAATTCGAAATAGTTCTGGATGTCCGCCGCGGTGACCTGGAAGCCGGCGGCTTGTAGGCGTTCGGCAAGAGCTCCGCTGCCCGCTCCCAGGTCCAGCACCCGCGCACCGGCTCGCGCATAGCGCAACGCGAGTTGCACGACCTGCTCGTGCGTGCCGGGCAGCGCCCTTACGAGCCGCTGAGAATTCTCTCCGCGATTCGGGGGATTCGGTCCGCGCTCTCGGGAGCTCAATGAGGGATCACCTCTTCGTACAGGTCCACGTGCGCTTGAATCATACTATCCAGGCTGAAAAACTGCCTGGCGCGGGCGCGCGCGGCGGCACCCAGCGTATTGACGAGGGACGGATTTTCGTAAAGTTGCCGCAGGCATGCGCTCAGCGCCGCCGAATCTTTCGCAAAGAATTTCAGGCCAGCGTCGCCGACAACTTCGCTCAGGCCGCCGATGTCGGCCGCTACCACCACTCCTCCGCGCATCATCTGCTCCATAGCCGCCAGACCGGCGGTCTCTTCCCACTGGGAGGGCATCACCACTACCTGGACCGCTCGTAGGGCCGTTGCAAAATCGGCGCCCGTTAATTCTCCCGTGAATCGTACGCGATCCTGCAAGTGCAGACGGCACGTGGCAGCCTCGAGTTCCGCTCGCTGGGTTCCATCGCCGATGAACGTGAGCTGAAAAGGCGTTCCCTGCTCGTCGAGGCGCTTGGCGGCATCGAGAAGAAGCGGAAGTCCCTTTTCTCCGGCCAAGCGGCCCACGTACGCGAGCCGGAGCATATTACCGCCGGTTGGCGACGGAGCAGGCTCCGGGCGGGGCAGGCCTGCATCGTGAATTCCGTGGTAAATCGTGCGCGTGCGCGGCAACGCAATTCGCTCCGCCACATGGCGGCTGACTGCGATATTTCCGGCTGCATGCCGGCACAGCCATCGCCGCGGAAAAGTGGAAACGAGATTCAGAAAGCTTCCCAGCGCTCCGCGATCCCGGGCATTGCACTGGATGCAGCGCTGATAACGCCCTGCCATGAAATGGCCGACGCAAACGCTGTGGTCCGGCGCATACAGCAACAAGCCGTTGGGACAGACGGACTGATATCCGTGATGCTCGACGACCGCCGGCGTTCCCAGCAACTGCGCAAACAGCAGCGGCAAAAGCGTGGGGCCGGCCAGGTGCAGCACGTCCGCCGAACGAATGTATCGAATCAGCTCCGGCACGCTCGGGCGGCGAATCACGGGGAAGGCGAAGCGGGAATCGTCCATGCCGTTCGCGGGGGTTTGAGTGACGAACACAACCTCGAAGGAATTCGGTGCGTGGGACTTGCCCCATTCCGCCAGGCCGGTGGCGAGCGAGAGAGTCACCGTCTGGACGCCGCCTACCAGGGGAAACCAGTCGTGGGAATAGAGCAGCAATTTGATTTTCAAGCTTGTGTACCAGCGAAAAAGTCGGCGTAGGATGCGGCGATGACGTTCCAGGAGAAGACGTCGCGCTGGATGCGCAGATTCTTTTCGTGCATCTCCTGCCACAGACCGGGATTGGTCAGTATGTCGCGCAGCGCGGCGCCTAGCGCTCCGTGATCGCGGAAGGGAACGAGCGCGATGCCGGCTTCATCCAGAATCGCGCCGCGGTCCGCACCCTGGTAGGCAACGATCGGCAGGCCGCAGGCCAGGCCGGCGAGGGCGCTGCCGCGGCGAAGATAGAATGGGCCGCGCACGGCGATGAGCGCGTGGGATTCGCTGAAAATGCGGGTCACTTCTTCGGCGTCGCAGATGCCGCGCACGCAGGCTTCCACCGGCGTTCCCTGGAAGGCACGATCAATTTCTTCCCTGGCTTCGGCGGTGCCGCGGCCCACGAAGACGACCCGCAGACGGACGCCTCCGGCAGCCGCAACGCGCGCCGCCTGGGAAATATCGGCTACTTCCCGTTGGTGGTAGGGCGGCTCGCTGACGCAGAAGACCACCACTGTCCGTTGGCTTCCATTCCGATTCAACAGGGCGCTCCGGTTTGCAAGATTTTCCGGAATATTCGCGCCCAGCGGGATGAACGCCGAGTGTTCTGCGCCACCAGCCATCCAGGGCACCGTGTTCAACGGCACGGTGACGACCGATTTGCGCGAGAAACGATGCAACGTTCGCACCGTCCAATTCTGGAACGCGCAGCGAATACGGTCAATCAGGCGCGGACCAGTGGTTCCCCAAGGCTCGTGCAGCATCACGGCGCAACGCGCGCCGCGAAAACGAAGAATCGCCAGGGAAAGCAACCCGCCCACGGGAAAGCCTCGCCGCGACCACGCCAACGCCGTGTACTGCAGGACGACCCAGTTGCCGCGCCAGGTCTTGCTCTCGCGGAATAGAGTGCGCAGCGCGCGCGGCCAGGAATCGCGCGACCATTCGACGCGCGCGAGCCGGAGCTCGATTCCGTGCCTTGCAAGCGCGAGTCCGAGATGTTCGCAATAATCGGTGACGCCGTCGGCAGGCACGTCCCGCCGGCCGAGCAGCGCGATCCAAATGTTACTTGGGGCGTTTGCCTTTGGCATTGATTCCATTGTAACCACGCTTCAATTCGACATCGAGCAGCCCGGCTTCTTCGAACCAGCGGCGCACGGCCTCCATGGTCTGGGGCTGGTCGTACACGGGGGAATACATGTCGAGGGCGCTCAAGATTTTTACCTGCTTCAATTGCTCATCGGTGTAGATCAAGCGGGGCGCGTGCGAGATGGGGCCGATGGGAATCAGGCGGCCGATCTGCGGGCCGACGGCCGGAATTTTGTGCAGCGCTTTCTTCAATTCGAACGCTGGCGGAATGAGCCAGGTGAGAAGCTTGTAAATGCCCTTCGTGCCCAGCGGGCGCAGGATGGGCCGCACGATGTATTTCAGCGGCGGGAAGCCGGGCTGCCGTTCATACACGTCAATCACAATTTCGCCGCCGGGACGGAGAAAGGGGAGCAGGCTGCGAAAGGCGGCCGCGACGTCCGGACAATGCTGCAGCACACCCATGCAGAAAATCTTATCGAACGAAGCTTTGCGCAGCGGAATCTCGTAAATGCTGGCCTGAAACATCGCGAGGTGCGGCGCGCCGGCGTTGTTGCGCCCGGCGGCTTCGACCGCCATGCTGAGGTCGAAGGCAAAAACTTCGGCGCCGGTTTCGAGCGCGAGCTGTGTGAAGCGGCCCGCGCCGCAGCCGGCTTCCAGAATGCGCTCGGCGTCCATGCGCGCGGGCCAGCCGGTGGTCTTGTAAAAGCGATCGCGGCTCAAATCATTTTGCATCACCGCGTCCACCTGGATGGTATCGAAGCGATTCCACTGGAATCCGAAGGAATCGGCGTAGGACTCCGAGGGCACAAAGCGCGGAAGATTCCTGACGACCGGCACCGTCGCGCGGCAATTCGTGCATTCCAGGGAGCCCTCCGCGATTTCGCCGGTGGAGGAATCTTCCGAAGCGACCGAAGCCACCTGAAACGAGTTACCGCATTTCAGGCAAGCATAGAGATCGAGCGCGCTGCGTTGCATGCACCTCTCCACTGGGGGATTTCGGTTTGTTGCCGCATGTGCACGGGATCGTCATTCCTTCGCCGGAAGCGCGAGGACGTGCAGTTCGTCCGCGGTTTCAAGTTGATAGCCGTAGCCCGCGAGAATTTCGCGCGCGGCGCGGTCGTTCGCGGGCGAATGCATCTCGCAGATAATCCACGGGCGGCGCGGCGATTGCAGGAGCGCGGCCGCGCCGCGAAGCGCCGCGATTTCGGCGCCCTCGATGTCGCACTTGATGGCGTCGGGCGGCGGCGCGGTCCGCGCGAAATCGTCCAGCGCAACGCAGGAGGCCAGCGCTCCTTCGCGTTCCGGGCCATTTTCGACGAACTTGCCGAAGCCGTGGTCGGGCGAGCCCGCAACGGACGCGACGAAACGCAAAGTTCCGCTGCTGGACCAAATGCCGGATTCGACCACGGTGACGTTGCGGAAGCCGTTGCGCTCGATATTGCGCCGCAGGCGCGCCACATTTTCGGGGTCGGGCTCGAAGCTGAAAACTTTTCCTGTTTCGCCCACCAGCCGCGCAGCCAGCAAGGTGAAAAGCCCTACATTTGCGCCGAGGTCGTAGAAGACCATGCCGGGCCGCAAGCGCTTGGCGATTACGGCTTGCACCGCTTGTTCGGCTTCGCCGCGAACGTAAGCCTGGCCGGTGCGCGGGTTCAATTCAAGCCACAGGCCTTTCGCCGGCCCGGCCTCGACGCGCGCCCAGACCAATTGATCTGCCGGAACAAGCCGATGGCTCAAGCGATGAATCAGATTGCCGACGAGCGGCAGGTCCCGCAAGGAACGCAGCGGCGCGGGCGAATGCAGCAGCAAATCGCCCACCCATTTTTTCGCGCGCGGCACGCTATTTCTCCACCACAAAGCTGCCGATCACCAGCGCATCCATGCCGGAGCTGAAGAAGGTGCGAATCGCATCGGTGGGCGAACTGACAATCGGCTCGCCGCGCAGATTGAAAGAAGTATTCATGACCACAGGCACGCCGGTGCGCCGGCCGAATTCCTGGATCAGGCGCCAATAGAGCGGATTGACGCCGCGCTCAACGGTTTGCGGGCGCGCGCTGCCGTCCACATGCGTCACCGAAGGAATCACAGCGCGTTTTTCGGGCTTTACCTGCGCGGTAAGAATCATGAAAGGCGAGTCGGTGGCGGACTCGAGATAATCCGCCGCGGCTTCGGCGAGCAGCGAAGGAGCAAAGGGCCGCCACCACTCGCGGAACTTGACGGCGTTATTCACCTTCGCGTTCATTTCGGGATCGCGCGGGTCGGCCAGAATCGAGCGGTTGCCCAGTGCGCGCGGGCCAAATTCCATGCGCCCCTGGACCCAGCCCAGGATTTTTCCACCAGCCAGCATTTCGGCCGCGACGGCCGCGGGATCGGAAACGCGCGAGGCGCGGATTTTGTAGGTCGCCAGCGTTTTCTCGATTTCCGCGTCGGAGAATTCGTTGCCCAGATACGCGTGGCGCATCTTGCGCACCGGAAGTTTCCCGCCGGCATCGAGAGACGGCCCCAGCGCGGCGCCGAGGCACACTCCGTCATCGCTGGCGGCAGGCTGGACGAAAATGCGGTCCACAATTCCGGAGGAGAGGATTTTCCCGTTGGCTTTGGAGTTCAGCGCGACGCCTCCCGCAAGGCACAGGTCGCGGCAGCCCGTCTGGGCGACGGCTGCGCGCGCAAGAGTGAGCATCGCCTGCTCGCACATATCCTGCACAGCAAACGCCAGATTCTTGTGGCGCGCGTCAATTTCGGATTCCGGTACGCGGCCGGGCCCCAGGCGTGCGGTGATGCCGCGAAGCGGCGCAGAATCCGGCCCCAGCAGCAGAGAAGCGGCGACACGGTAGGGATTTTCGCCGGGAACGATGAATTCACGCAGATCAATTCCCGGCTCGCCGTAGGGCGCCAGACCCATCACTTTCCATTCGTCGCTGTACGGCGTGAATCCGAGATAATAAGTGAACTGCGCGTAGAAAAGGCCGAGGGAATTCGGCCAGGGAATCGTCCAGAGATGCTCGAGTCGCCCGTTGCGACCGCGCCAGAGCGAAGTAGCTTCCCATGCGCCGCGGCCATCCAGTACCAGGACCGTGGCATCTTCGAAACCGGAGTAGGCAAAAGCGCTGAGGGCGTGGGCGAGGTGGTGATCCATGAAGCGGAACTGCGCCTTCGCGGGGCCGAATAGCCGCTGGAAATCATTTTCACCGCCGCGCTGATGCGACATGCTGACAAAATGCCGCGTGGAATTGAGCAGGGCGCGAGAGTCCAGGCGCTGCCGGCCCGTTGCAAAGCAGCGCAGGTCGTGCAGAAATCCCACGCGGGGGCGAGACCAGCCCTGGCAGACGTAATCTACATCGGCGGCGCGGACGCCGGCGAAATCCAGGGAGGCGCGAATCGCCAGGGCGGGGAATCGCGCGTCGTGCTTCACGCGGCTCAGCCGCTCTTCGGCGACGGCGAACAGCACTTCGCCATCGCGCGCAATGCAGGCGGAGGAATCGTGCATCTGCGAGTAGTTGATTCCCAGGCTGATCATCGTTCCGGTTCGTGGGCCGGAGACATCGCGCGCAGATCATGCACGAAATATCCGGTGCCACCAATCCTCTTCCAGTCCGGTCTGGGTCCGCCTGGGGGTTCCGCGTCCAGCACGACTACCCTCGCTCCCGTTCCCGCAAAATCCTGCAGAATTTCGGACTGGATTTCTGGCGGAGCAATCCAGTAACTGGACACGCCGCCCGCGGGAATCTCGGCCACTATTCTGACGCCTGCAAGATGAGCCCAATAGCCGTACAGCCCGGCGCCCATGGAGCCCACGCTCTCTCCGGATTGTATGCCCATCTTGTGCAGCTCTTCCGCGACCTGCCAGTCGGTGAAAGTTTGCGGCGCGAGCGCGCGAAAAAGGCTGCGGCCCGCCAGCCACGCGATTCCAACGCTTAACATCAGGACGGTAGCGATGGTCAAGGAAGTCGTCAGCACCCGCGCCACTTGAGATTTGGGAAACCGCAATCCAACAAAAAGACCCATCCAGATCAGCACGAAGAACGGCGCAACGAAGCGCGCCTCGACGTAAAGGAGGCCGTAAAGGCCGAGCGCCGCAAGCCCCGGCATCCAAATCGGCCATTGCCGCAGCAATCCTTTCCACAACGACGTCCATAACGACGAGCGGGCGCCGGCAAACCACGCCATGGCCAGGAAGCAGACGAAAACTCCCGACATATAGGGCAGGATGCTGACGTATTCCTCGA
The DNA here is from genome assembly GCA_049300435.1 of Candidatus Acidiferrales bacterium. Taxonomy (GTDB): domain Bacteria; phylum Acidobacteriota; class Terriglobia; order Acidiferrales; family UBA7541; genus Palsa-295. Next base: position 25,797 of record JBAQJS010000055.1, read on the forward strand.
TGGTGTAGCGGATGGCGCGGAGCTGGTTGCGCAAGCTGAATCGCGGCACCACCCCTTCGTACCAATAGGAGGGATCGTACCAGGGGGGATAGGTTCCCCGAATTGGCGCGGCAAATTCAAACAGCGGGGGCGTAGCGATCAGCAAGCGCGTGGGATGGACTGGCATTCCCGCTCCGGTCGGGCCCCCTTGCCAGTGAATGTAGCGCGTGACCCCGTCAACGAATTCAGCATAATTGATCCCGCCGGTGTCGCCAACGGTAATTCGCCCTTTCGCTTGGGAGAGCGCGAACGCGAAAGGGGACGCCACGAGAGAAAAAATCACTAGGGCGAAGGCGGTTCGCGGAATCGCGCGTCGCAACGGGCCCGCGGCGAACAAACAGCAAGCGAGAAAGACGAACGACAGGGGAAACATTATCGCTTTGGCAAGATAGCCTATCCCGAGGACCGCGCCGAGAGCGCCATACGAAGCCCAGCCGCGTCCGTCGGACCGAATTCGTAGCAGGATGGCGGCCGCCGCAAAAACCAGACCTGCCACACACATATCCGGCTGAACCCGTTCCAGGCCGATGAACAGCAGCATGAACAAAACGAAGAGAGAATCCCCCAGCGCCCACAGGGCCCATTCCGGCAGGGCCTCCTGTTCGGCATCTGCTGGCTGGCTGCGGCGCGTATCGCCAAGAAGGGATTTCAGAAACGCCTCGAAGCAAAGAAGCGCGGCAACGAAAATTGCCAGATTCGCCAGATGAGTGACCGTGGATTCCCAATAGGGCGACGGCTTGAAGACGCGCAAGAAAACACTCAGCACGAAAGGATACAGCGGGCTCCAATATCCGTTCACCAGGCTGTGCCAATCGCCTTGCACGCAATTCCGCGCGATATCCAGATAGGAAATCCCATCCGAAGAAACGTTATGGCGGTAAGCCCAGGCTTGCAGCAGCCCGGTGACGCATGCCGCGGCCCACAGCGCTTTTCTCCATTGGGCCAGGCGTCCTCCAGGAGGCTCCGGACGGACGGCAACACCCGTCCTCGCTTCGCGCTCCTGGCTCACGGAAGCCACGCTCTCTTTGTTTTCCTCGATTGCCAAGGCCTCACCGTAGAAAACGAATTACGAACGACGAACGGAATCCCCGTTCGGGTTCTCCGCTCAGGCAATCTTCCGCTGCTTCAAAATAGCCGGTTCACTTATGTAACGAGACCGCGCCTGCGCGGTCAATTCCTGCCGTCGCCGGCGGCCAGCTTCAGGATACACTCCAGCTTTTGCGTCACGCGCTCCCACGTGTAGTGACGCATCGTGGCCTGCGCTGCGCGGCCAAGCTGTTCCCGCAAACCGGCCGCGCGGCAAAGCCGCTCCATGGCGGAGGCTAGAGCTTCGGCGTTCGCGGGCGGCACGAACAGGCCGTTGACCTCGTCTTCAACGACGTCCGCCATGCCGCTGGTCTCCGTGGTCACCACCGCCATCGCCGAAGCCATCGCCTCCAGAAGCGTGAGCGGCATTCCTTCGACGAGCGAGGGAAATACGAACACGTCGTGCGCGGCGTACAGCGACGGCATTTCATCGCGCGCGATGAAAGGCACCACCGTCAGGCGCTCGTTCGTTGCCGGCACGAACCATTTGCGGACCTCTGGCTCGGAAAGCATGCAGCCCGCGACCGACAGGCGGACGTTCGGCAGCTTGCCAGCCAAGATGCGGAAAGCCTCCGCCAGATAATACACGCCCTTGCGCTCCAGCCAGCCGCCCACGTACAGCAGCCGGATTTCGGGTCTGTCCGAGTATTCGCGCTCCACAAAAAACCGTTCCTCGGCGCCATTGGGCACGAACCAAATGCGCCCCGGCGCGATGCCATACTTCATTTCGGAATGGCTCCAGCCCTCGCGATTCGCGACCGCGCCATAATCGGCGGTCTTGATGGAAAGGTCGTACATCGTCTGATGGTAAAGGCGATGCCAGAGGCGGTTCTTGAGTCCGAAGGTGGGAGCGCGGCCGCGGCGGTGCTCGAGGCGCATGGCTTGCACGAAGCGTTCCTCGCTGCCCTGCATGGTCATCACGCAGAGCGGGGCGCCGGCGGGCCGCGCCAGTTTGCGCCAGAGGGTGTAGGCGCAGCTCCAGGGCGCGTGGATGTTCACGACGTCGAATTGCGCTGGATCCTTCAAGATTCGTCTGGCAACCGCCGCGGCAAAGCGGAGGTTCTGAAACCGGCCGCCGCGCGCCGCATCGGGCAGCACGTCTTCGAGAAACCAACACACGACGCGGTGCCCGCGCTTTTCGAGCTCGCGCGCGTGATTCAACACCACGCCCGCCGCTCCAGCTTCCTTCTGCCTGGGAACCCCAATGGCGATCAAGATTCTCACCGGGATACCGGACTCCTTCTGCACATCACGAAATAGTGGAACGCCAGGGGCGAAAGAATGCGCCGGACAATTCGATTGGCCTCCAGCGCCGGCACGAGGATCGGATCATGGCGCGGGCGGATGGGGAATTGGTGAACGGCGCCGTCCGAACGCAGAATCTGCCATCCGGCGCGCCGCAGCATGCGCCGCACCTGCGGGAATAGAAAAACGCGGTCGAAAGGCTGATCCGCGCCGGGAGAAGACTTGCGGTGACGAAGGCGTGCATAGAGATGATAAAGACCCATGGCGTTGAGATAGTTCGGCGTCGTCAAATAGAGCAAGCCGCCGTCCCTGCAAACGCGCGCCATTTCCCGCAGGGCGCGAAGAGGGTCGGGCAAGTGCTCAATTGTTTCACAAGAGACCAGGAGATCGAAGGACTCGCTGGCATAAGGCAAATTCTGCGCGTCGGCTTGCGCTAAAGCCACAGCGACACCGCGATCGGCGCGCGAAGAAGCCTTCGCTTGCGTGATTCGGAGCGCCGCAGCGGAGAAATCAGCGCCGAACATGATCGCTCCCTTCGCCGCCAGAAGGTTCGCGAACCCGCCACGGCCGCAGGCGATTTCCAGGACCCGCTTGCCGCTGACTGGCACCAGATAGTCGAGTACCAACCGGTACCACGGGCTATTCTCGTCAGGATGTTCTGGCGCTTGATCGAACTGCCGCTGATGCCAGGAGTCGTACTCTTTGTGGAAGTCAGTGGGAGTCAGGTTCATGGCGATCCGCTCCAACTCGCTGCGAGATCAGTCCGGGCTGGCGGCACGATCCGGCCCGCGCGGCCGATCCGAATCGGGAGAGCAGGAATGTGATTGCGGACGAATGAAAACGTCGAATCTCGCAGCGGCGCGCCGCGCGTCACCGGGCCTCATCAGATTGTCCGGCGCTGTGCTTCAGGTGCGACATTTCGGGAGAAGGCAGCCAGCGCCTGCGGGCGCGCAGATACCGATCGTTGGAGGATAGGTTGCGCTGCAGCGCGTAATAGAATTTGGGCGGCAGGGCGGCGGCCGCGAGCAACGTGGCGCTCTTGAACACGCGATGCAGCAGCGGCGCTTCCGGGTATGACACCTGGTAGATTTTGCGTTCGGTTTGCACGGTTTCCCAGGACCAGCCGCCGTCGAGCATAAGGCGAAACTGGTCCGCCTGCGCTTGAATAATACCAACGATCGCTTCCACCAGTTCCGCGGAAAACTGGCGCCCGCGAAGCTCTGCGGCGAGAGCCTGGGAAAGCGCGGCCAAGACGACTTGTTTGCGCCGAAGCAGGCGGGGATCATGAACGGACAGATAAAATCCGTTGGCGTCGTGCACCCGATAGTAGGTGAGCGTTTCGGGGAGGATTTGGGCGCCCGCCAGGACCGACGCGAGCGTGTAGAGGTACTCATCGGCCTGGACCAGTAAAGCCTCGGGAACAGGCCCGATGCGGCGAAGCAGCTGCGTGCGAATTGTCATGCGGCTGGTGCCGAGGAAACTGCCGCGACGGCGAAAAAGGCGCGCCCCCTCAACCGTATTAGCCTGAAAGCGGAAACCTTCGCGCAGAATTTCCGGCCGCTCACGTCCGTCAACGTAGGATATGACGATCCCGTGGCCCACGATGCCGAGGGCGGGATCATCGGTGAGGGCTTGCACCACGCGGGTCAATTTGTCGCGCGACCACCAGTCGTCGCCGTCGAGGAACGCAACGATTTCGCCCTGCGCTTCCGGGATGCCGGCGTTGAAGGCCGAGGCTTGGCCGCCGTTCGTTTTGCGAATCAGGCGAATGCCCGGGCCGAATTTGCCGATGATCTCGGGCGTGCGATCCGTGGAGCCATCGTCCACCACCAGGATTTCGGTGTCGCTGCGCGGAAAATCCTGTTCGAGCACGCTGTTGAGCGCTGCTTCGATGAAGCGTTCGTGGTTGTAGGTGTCAATCAAGACGGTTACGAGCGGTCTAGGCATGGTAGATCTCTGGCGCGGGCCGGGCGCTTTGCTCCTGGCGCGCCGCCCGCGCGGACGCCGGGGATTCGCGCCGCCGGCGCGCGAGACAGTACAGATAGAGCCCGGTGCGTCCGCGCAAGCGGAAATAGGGCAGCAGGAGGGCGGCGACGGGCAGCATCGCACGAGACTTCCAGCCGGCCAAGCGTGTGGCCAGCCCCTGGCGCGGGTCTTGCTGCACGCGCTCCATTTTTCGCCGCACTTCGTCCGAGGGCATTTCCGCCAGGTCCGAAAGCACCGCGGGACGCTCGCCGGCCACACGCGAAATCATGCCGGTGCGAAACGTCGCGCTAAGCATCTGCGCGGCGCGGCGAGCATGCAAGGGCTGTTCGCGCAACGAGAGCACTTCGAACCCATTGCGCTCGAGAAAGTTGCGCAGAGCTTTGGGACTCCAACGGGTGAGGTGATTGGGCGGGTAATCGAGCGAGTCCGCGCCCACTTGCCAGCGATTGCGGTTGGGAACGCTCAAAGCGATGAATCCGTCATCCTGCAGAAACGCCTCGGCGGTGTCGAGGAACGCTTGCGGATCGTCCTGGTGCTCGAGCACTTCGAAAAATGTAACCGTGCCGAATTTTTCGAGCGGATGGGCCTTTTGAAACTCCGCCGGCACGGAGGCGAAGACGTTGCGCAGGCCGTAACGCTCTTGCGCGAAGCGTATGGCGTTCTGATTGGGTTCGATCCCGGTAACGTCGAAGCCGGTGTCGCGAGCGGCCGCGAGAAAATTTCCGGTGCCGCAGCCCATATCGAGCAGGCGTCCTTGTTTCGGCGCTTGCGGATCGCTGAGAAAAAAAAGATGTCCCGGCTCGAGAGGCATGGCGGTGTGGTCGCGGCCTTGATAGGCGGCCTCGTACCAGGATGCGTCCGGCATCTTCACCGGATGCCAGAAGTGCAGATCGCAGCCGACGCAAGCGTACAGAGCCGACTGGTGCGAGTGTTCGAGCGGAGCAGCCGTCGCCGGTCGTCCGCACGCCGGGCAGCGGCCGGAGGAGGGCGATTGCGCCAGGGATTCCTCCCGGGAGGCCGCGCGGCCTGTGACGGCCTGGTTCATGCCGGGCCTCGCAGCAGAGACTCGCTGCATTTCTCGCGGGGAACCGCGAGATAATTTTTCACCTGCGGATATTCGTTTTGCATCACATGCGGCACGGCCGAGCCGTCGTCCATGAATTCGAACCAATCGTAGCCCTGTTCCTGGAGCGTGGAAATGATGCGACGGGCATCGTAGCCCCAGACCTGGGTGGCCGCGTCCAAGACCTCGCAAATCAAAATCGGGCGGAATTTCTGGAAAACTCCGGCGGCGCCGCGCAGAACATCCATCTCGCCACCTTCCACATCGAGCTTGATGATATCCACTCGCGCAATCGGCTGGCGAGCGAGGTATTCATCCAGAGTGGTTTCCTGCACCGCGATCTGATTGATCCGATCGGAGATTGCCGGCGCGCGCAATCCGTTGCGCGCGGTATCTCCGGAAGCTACCTGGAAGAAAGCGGTGCGCGTGGTGGTGGCGCCCAGCGCGAGCATCTCCGCCCGAGCGCTCGTCGAGCGATTCAAGCGCAGGTGCATGCGCAGCCGGCGATATTCGCGGGGCGACGGCTCAAAAGCGATGATCGTGCCGTCGCGCCCCAACTTCTTGCCGGCCACCAGGCTATAGATTCCCTGATACGCGCCAATATCTATGAACGCCATGCCGGGTTGCAGGATTCTCCACAAAAAGCGCAAATCACCCACGTCCGTGGCCCAGTAATCGAAAAATCCCCCGTCTTCCGGAAGGAAAGGCATGAGCTGCGACCACCACAGTTTGATTTCCTTATCGCCCGATATCTGCAAGCGCACCGGCACCGGCAGGAAGGGCAATTTCGCCAGTCCCTTGCGAAAATAAAACTGCGCCGCACGGTATCGCTGCGGCCACGATTTCGTCAGGAAACTGCCGATATGACGCGACGCCATTCCCGCCTACCTTGGCTCAACGCGAAATTCCGCGGGAATATTGAGTACGCCGGCCCAGCGATCCTGCGGATGCGACACCGGGCGCGTATCCACGATGAGCGGAGGCAGCGCGTACCACTGCTCCAGCAGTTGGCCGCCCGTCAGATTGTTGCCGTGATTGAAAATCGAGCAGGTCAACGCGTACGCGCCGGGGCGCAGCGGCAATGCCGGCACCCGCAGCGTCAGCTCCTGTTCCCCCGCGGGGATCTCGACGTCGTCGAAACCCCATCCCGCGAGAACCGAGCCCGCGTCGTTGAGGATGGCGATGCCGAAGTGGCCCTGCGAAACGGCGTGCGGCAGGCGCAGGTGAAAATGAAAGGTGACCTCGCGCATGTCGTCGCTCACCACGTTCCCCCGCCCGCAGATGGACCAGCGGGTGAAGCAGCGGCCATCGCCCGCAAGGTTTTCATCCGGTTGCAGGCTGGCGGATTCGTAGGCGGAAATCACCCTTCCGGCCGGCCCTTCATCGCGGATCTGGCCGCCATCAATCCACAGGACGCGCTCGCAAAGGCGGCGCACCTGGCCCATCTGATGGCTGATGAAAACGATGGTGCGGCCGCTCCGCGAAATGTCCTGCATCTTGCCCAGGCATTTTTTCTGGAATTCGATGTCGCCGACGGCAAGCACTTCGTCCACCAGCAGGATTTCCGGTTCCAGGTGCGCGGCCACGGCGAACGCCAGGCGCATCTGCATTCCGGAGCTGTAATGCTTCAGCGGGGTATCCAGATAACGTTCGACTTCCGCGAAGGCGACGATGGCGTCCTGCTTGCGGTCAATTTCGCGCTTGCGCATGCCCAGGATCGCGCCGCTCAGATAAATGTTCTCGCGCCCGGTGAGCTCGGGGTGAAAGCCGGTGCCCACTTCCAGCAGGCTGCCGACGCGCCCGTGAATCCTGGCGAATCCGGTGGTGGGCCGGGTGATGCGCGAGAGCAATTTCAACAGCGTGGTCTTCCCGGCGCCGTTGCGGCCGATGAGCCCCACCACTTCGCCCTGCTTCACGTCGAGAGAAATATCACGCAGCGCCCACAGGTAGTCCACGGGCGGGCGGGCGCCGCTGCGCTGGAAGGGCGCGCGCACGGCGCGGGCGATCACATCGCGCAAGGCGAAGTACCGTTCGCGCTCGCCGACGCGATAGCGCTTGCCCAGCCCTTCGACGTGAATCACGGATTCGGTCATCTTCTACGCCGCATTTTCTATGCCACGTCCGCCATGGTTGTTTCCATCTTCTGGAAATAGGCGACGCCGCTCAACAGCACCACGACCACCACCGCGGCGGAAACGAAGAGCAGGCGTCCCGGTGGGTCGCCGCGGCCCGTCAGCGACCAGCGAAAACCTTCGATCACCCCCGCCATCGGATTCAGCCCGTAGTACGGCCGCCACTTCACCGGCACGCGCGAGACGGGATACACCACCGGAGAGGCAAACAGCCAGAATTGCACCAGGAACGGCAGCACGTAGCGCACGTCGCGATAAATCGCATTCAACGCGGAAAGCCACAACCCCATGCCCAGCGCCAGCAGAATGGCCAGCAGCAGAAAAGCGGGAAACCAGAACAGCGCGCCCGTGGGACGAATGCCGTAGTAGATCATCAGGACGATAAACATCAAAAACGAGACGCCGAAATCCACCAGGCCCGAGAGCACGGCGGATAGGGGCAAAGCCAGCCGGGGGAAATAGACCTTGGTGATCAGGCGCTGGTTTTCGACGATGGTATTCGTCGAGTTTTGCAGCGCGCCGGCGAAATACATCCATGGCAGAAGCGCGCTGTAATAGAAAATGTTGTAGGGCATGCCGTCGGAGCCGATATTGGCGAGCCGGCCGAAGAACAGGCTGAACACTAGCATCATCAGCAGCGGCTGCAGCACGGCCCAGGCCGCGCCGATGGCGGTCTGCTTGTACCGGATCTTGATGTCGCGCCAGACGAAGAAATAAATCAGCTCGCGAAAATCCCACAGCTCGGCGAAGGGCACCACCCACCAGCGCGCGGGCGGTGTGATGAGCAGCACCGGAGCGGCAGGCTGCTCGAGCGCGGGGGAGTGAGTCACTGCGTTCATCGCGACGGTCCGGAAGCGGCCGGTTGCCCGGACTTGAGGCCTTCGACGTCCTGCTGCTCGATATGACGCATCATTTGCTTGCGCCGCGTCAGATACGTTCCGAACGCGCGCGCGGCTTCGCCCGGCACCACCGCCACCTGGTTGTACGCCGCGCCGCGCCAGGAAATGGGGCCGCGCGCTGGTATCAGATGCGTACCCCATTGAAAAACCAGTCCCAGATTCCAGACGATCAATAACGCGGTGAGGGAAGTGGCCAGCACGGCCGCGCCCCGCTCCGGCCACCACTGCGCGAGCCGGCTGAAGAGCGCCGCCAGCCCCAGAACGAACAGAGGCGTGAGCGAGATAAAAAAGCGATTGCCGAACGACGACGTGCCGTCCCAATCCGGATAGACCGAGATGACGGCGTAGAGCGCCAGGCACGCCACGATGGCGTAGGACGCGAACGGCTTGTCAACGCGGCGAAACAGCACCAGGCCAGCCAAAGCCAGGATCAGAATCGGCGTCCAGCTCAGCATCCCGTGGTCCGACGAAAACAGCACACTCCAGAATGCGGGAGACTTCCAGGCCCAGCCTCCCATGGGCGTGTAGCCCGTCTGGAGCGAGCTGCCGAAAATGATTCTTCGGGAGATCAGTGTAGGCAAGAGCGCCGCGAAGAATGCAGCGATGTAGATCACATGCCGCAGAAACAGCCGCGCCACCGCCGGATCGGCCGGTGCGGGCGCGCGCAGGCGATTCCAGTATGCCGCGACGCCTTCCAGCAGCGGAATCGAAAGCAGGGTTCCATTCGGATAGTAAACGTCCACCAGAAGTCCCGAGAGCAGCCCCAGCAGAATCCACTGCGGAGCGGTTCTTTCGTCGCGCGTGCGCTGCCAGTACCACAGAAAAAGCGCGGCGGCGAAGGCCGAATGCGCATGCGACCAGGAAGGATTGAAATACATGTACACGGGCAGCGAGCTGGCCCACCAGATGCCGATGGTCGCCAGAAACGCCCAGCGCTCGTCGAAATATTTTCGCGCTATGCTGAAGGAAAGCAGCAGGCCCAGGAATCCATACAAGGCCGTCGCAAAAGCCATGGTGACCACGTAGGGAGCGGAAAAGCCGTCGGCCGTCACATGCGCGCCCAGTCTGTCGCAGAGCAGCACGCCCGCATGCGTGACTGCCAAGAACGGCAGCCAGAGAAGCGAAGGGCCAATGGCCCACAAATTCGCGATGTGCCCGGTGGAAGTATATTCCTCCGGCAAGACGTGGCCGGCCGCATCCAGCCGGCCCATGGTGAAGCTCTGGTTGCCGTGCATCCAGTCCTTGGCGAAGTCCAGGCGATGTTCGATGAGCAGGGAGCGCGCATAGGCGTAGTAACCTACGCCGTCGCCGCGAACCCAGGGATTGCTGAGCGGAATCGTCAGGATAAACAGGAGCAGGAGAATTTTTTCGTACGTGCGGGACTTGAGCAAACGCAGCGCCGTCTCCGGCCTGGCGCCGTACTCAGCCCGCTTGGTGACCAACGCGCTCATGGCCCCGCTCACGACGCTCGATTCGGATCGGAGGCGAACTCAGGTACGGGCGGAGCCACCGGCGCGGAGCCGTTCTGCTTGCGAAATATGGCGATCAGGGAAAGAGGCGGCAGAGGCAGCCACGGATCCACCACGCGGAAAACCGGCGTGAGTAAATTCAATAGACGAACCTGCGCCAGACCGAACGTCTTGCGGCGCAGAATCCGTCCGTTCAGCCACCAGGCGACCACCCCGGTGCGATTGAATTTGATCACGCGCTCCACGGTGAAGCCCGCGGATTGGCCCACTTCGCTGAGGTGTTTTTCGGTGTAGCGGCGGCAATGACCCAGAACCTCGTCCAACGTCCCATAAAGCTTTGGTCCGTTGGGAACCAGCACCACGGCGACTCCGCCATTTTGCAGCACGTTGTAAACGTTGCGCAGCGCTCCCCGGTCGTCTTCGAGATGCTCCAGGACGTTCAGGAAGATCACGGTATCGAATGATTCGCCGGGTGGAAACGAATTCTCATCCATCGCGTTGACGTGCGCTACGTGCAGGTACGGCCGGTTCGCGCGCAGCTTTTCCAGCGCTTCCAGATAGTCGGAATTGACGTCCGTGGCCCAATAGACCGCGCGGGGAATCAGATTCAGGGTCAGGTTGCCAATCCCCGCGCCAATTTCCAGCACGCGGTCGCCGCGATACGGGCGAATGACGTCCGCCATCCAGCGCGTGAAACGCGGCGCGCGGTTCAGGCGCTGCAGGATTTCGCCGCCATGCCCGTCCGCCGCGTAAATCTTATCGGATAGTGCATAATGAAAAATGGCCCACAGCGCGCGCACCCCGTCTTTCCAGCTGATCTTCTTTCCTTCGGCGTAGGTTCGTCCGGAATAGCTGATGGGCACTTCAAAGATGCGCGCGCCCCTTTTGGCCAATTTGATGGCCAGCTCCGGCTCGACGTCGAACGTGGAGCTCTGCAGCGGAATGCTCTTCAGCAGATCCGCGCGCACCATCTTGTAGCAGGTTTCCATGTCCGTGAGATTGAGGTCGCACACCAGGTCGCACAGCAAAGTCAGGAACTTGTTGCCCACTTCATGGCGGAAGAACAGAGCGCGCTTGTACCCGCCGGAGAGAAAGCGCGAACCAAACACGGCATCCGCGTCTTCGTATAGGAACAGTTCCACCATTTGCAGCAAGTCGCGCGGATGATATTCCAGGTCGGCGTCGTGAATGACCACGAGCTGCGTATCCACGTAGGCGAGCGCCGTGCGAATGGCCGCCCCCTTGCCCATATTCTTTTCGTGCTGCAGCCACACCCACGAGAATTTCTTGAAATCCTCGCTGCCCTGCAAAGCGGCTTGGAAACGGCGGATGGCCTCGGCCGTCGCGTCCGTCGAGCAATCGTTCACCACAATCACCGTGATCCGTTGCAAGAAGGAGCTTTGCTCCAGGACCGCCAATCCCTTCAGGCTCGCTTCGATCAGATATTGCTCGTTGTAGGCCGGCACGATCACGGACAGCGTGGTGCCGTTGCGGCCTTTGCCGGAAGCGTCCTTGGCGGGGGCCGCAGCGCCTCCCGCCTGCCGGAGGTTGTTGGCAGTAGTCACTTGATTCGTGCTAGGCGTGGTGCTCATGCCGCTGAAATGAAGAATACCTCACGCAATTTGCTGAAGATGAACGTCCATAGAAACGGCCCGACGGCGCTCAACCTGGCAACCACATCAATCTGCGGATAATCCTGCGACGGATCGGCCTTCCGCGCCGCCGGCGGCCGTCACCGTCCGGGCCATGCCCAGTTCCTGCCTTTCGCGGAAATAGGCGATCACCCCGTCAACAATGTCGTTCAAAGGAGTGGCTGGGCGGGAGCCGGTCAGCTCAACCAGCTTGTTCAGCGCCGGGACGCGCCGCGGCATGTCTTCGAACCCGGGCTCATACGCCTGATCGTAGGGGATATGCGTGATGGGTGAATTGCTGTTGGTTCTTTGCTTCACCAACCGCGCGAGGGCTTCGATGGATACTTCCTCGGTGCTGCCGATGTTCACCACTTCGCCGACCGCGCGGTCGTTGCCGATCAGCCGCAACACGGCCTGCACGCAATCGCGCACGTCGCAAAAGCAGCGCGATTGCTGCCCCGTGCCGTAGACCGTAATGGGCTCGCCGGCCAGCGCCTGGCGCACAAAACTCGGAACCACCATGCCGTAGCGGCCGGTCTGGCGCGGCCCCACCGTGTTGAAGAAGCGCGCGATGATTACCGGCAGCTTCTTTTCCTTCCAGAACGAAAGCGCCAGAAACTCATCGAGGGCTTTGGACGCGGCGTAGCTCCAGCGCCCTTTGCTGGTCGGTCCCAGCACCAGGTCCGCGTCCTCGTGGAACGGCACTTTATCGCTCTTGCCGTACACTTCCGACGTCGAAGCGGTGAACACCAGTTTTTTCTTCTTGGAGGCGGCGTCCAGCACGTTCTGCGTGCCGTGCACGTTGGTTTCGATGGTGCGCACTGGGCTTTCGACGATCAGGCGCACGCCCACGGCCGCCGCCAGGTGGAAAATCACGTCGGATTCATCCACCAGCTCGGCCAGCAGGTGCTTGTTCATGATGGAATCGAAGATGTAATGAAAACGGCTGTTGGTTTTCAGGTGACGGATATTTTCCACGCTGCCGGTGGAAAGATCGTCCAGCACGAATACTTCATTGCCGCGCTCCAGCAGCGCTTCCGATAAATGCGAGCCGATGAAGCCGGCGCCGCCGGTTACAAGGTAACGCATGATGGCACCTCTAGGTGGAGGGTCCGTGTGATTCCCCGGACTCCGTCGGAAATCTGGGACTCTTGCCGACATCTTCGCCGTAACCGTAACCGTAAGCGTACGGATAGTAGCGGTAAGAATAGTAGTAATCCGGCGCGCTGGAATCCACGGCGTTCAGAACCACGCCCAGCAGGCGGCATTTCACCGCGGCCAGCAGATCGCGCGTGCGCGTAAAGGCTTCCTTGGGCGTCTCGCCGCTGCGCACTACCAGCAGCACGCCGTCAGTGAGCGCGGAAAGAATCACGGCGTCGGTGGCGGCCATCACCGGCGGCGAGTCAATCACGATGAATTTGAAGCGATGCCGCAGCTCCACGATGGCCTCGCGCATGCGGTGCGAGGAAAGCAGGTCCGCGGGGCTGGGCGGCACCGGGCCGGTCGTGAGCGCCACCAGATTGTTGATGGTCGGATGGGGGATAATGACTTCATCCAGAGTGGAAACGCCGGCCAGATACGAGCTCAGGCCCACGTCCTTTCCGATGGTCAAATTCAGCGCGCGGCGGACGCCGGGCTTGCGCAAGTCGGAATCCATCAGCAGCGTGCGGTCGCCCAGTTGCGCCAGGGTGACGGCCAGGTTCACCGCGGCCGTCGTCTTTCCTTCGCGCGGCAACGCGCTGGTCACCAGGATCACCTGCGGAGGATGGTCCGCCTGCGAAAGCAGCAGGGAAGTGCGCAGCGCGCGGAACGCTTCGGAGATCTGCGATTTGGGCTGGATATAGGACAGCAGTTCAACGCGCGGCGCCGTGGCGGATTGCGGCGCCGCTTCGCGCGCCAGCCGCGAGAAGCGGCTGTGGCTGGTGTGCAGCCCCGGCAGCGACGGCACCACCGCGAGCGACGGCAGGCCGGTCAGCGATTCGATGTCGTCGGGGGACTTCACGGTGTTGTCCAGATACTCGCGGAAGAGCGCCAGGCCCACTCCGCCCACCAGCCCCACCAGGAACGCGAGCATGATGTTGCGCGCTTTCTGCGGACGCGATGGGCTGGCCGGAGCCAGCGCCGGATCCACCACGCGGATGTTGCTGGAACGCAGCCCGGCGGTGATGCCGGCTTCTTTCAGCTTTTGCAGCAGGCCGTCGTAGAGCTGTTTATTCGATTCCGCGTCGTGCTGCAAAATATGATATTGGACCAGCTTTTCGGAGAGGTCGTTGGCCTCGGCCTTTTGCTTGTCCAGCGCTTCTTGCAGCAGCTCCACGTGGCTGCGCGCCGTGTCGAATTCCTCTTCGACGCTTTCCACCATGGTCTTGCGCGCGGTGGCCAGATTCTGCTGGACCTCCTTCTGCTGCGCCGCCAGGCGCAGGACCTTCGGAAAATTCGGGCCGTACTGGTCGAGCGCTTCGGCATATTCTTCGTCGAGATCGGACTTGCGCTTCAGCAAGCTGGAAATCACGTCGTTGCTGCGCGCGGCGGGCAGCGCGTCCACGTTTCCGGAAATGGCCATGCGATACAGAGCTTCCTTTTCGGCCACGTCCGTCTGCGCGTCGGTCACCGCTTTGCTCAGGTCCGCGAGCTTCTGAGTGGTGATGTCCTGCTTCTCGTCAATCTGCCAGATCTGGTTTTCGCGCTGGTAGGCGATGCGCGCGTCTTCCGATTTTTCCACCTTGATGCGCAATTCTTCTAGTTCCGCCGAAAGCCAGTTGGAGGCCTGGGTGGTCGCGTCGTACTTGCTGCGAAAATTCTCTTCCACGTAGTTCTGCAAGTGGGTGTTCACCACTTGCGCGGCCAGTTGCGGATCTTCCGCCTCGAAATGGACTTCGATTAGGCGGCTGTTGGGAACGCGCTTCACCGTAAGGCGCCCCAGAAACGCGCCCAAAATCGCAGGGCGCCGCGCCGTCGGCCCGGCATGTTCCCAGGCGTTGGAGTTCGATGTGCCGCCGAATTCCGGGTAGCGCGCCAGGTCCAGCGATTTAATGGTCATCAGAGCCAGCGTCTCGCTCTGCAGGATTTTGGTCTGCGTCTCGATGTAGGTTTCGGTGTCTTCGTATTCGTCGTAGGAATTGGAGTCCGGGAAGGGCTGCATGGATTGCGCTTCCTTGTCCACTTCCACGCGCGCCGCCGCTTCGTACACCGGCTTCATCTTGAAGGAAGCGATGGTAACCACGGTTACCACCGTGAGCAGGAACGTCAGGATCAGCCACTGGTGCTTGCGCAGGATGATCAGGTAATCGAGCAGGTGCGGTTCGCGCGGCACCTGGTCCCAGGGCAGGACCGACGGAGCGGGAATTACCGTCAGCGCGTCGCCGGGCTTCTTGTCGCGCACGCTCGGTACGATTCTGGATGGCTCTTCCATTTACCCCTTCACGCTTGCAGGAACGATCGCCGGCGATTAATACGCCGTGCGATAGATGGCCACCGAGGAGCCGATGCTGATGGCCGCCTCCGCGCCCCGCGCCAGAACTTTCAAGCCCTTGCTGTCCGGAATATATAGAATATCATTCGACTTCATGGCCACGTCTTCGGTTTTCTGTTTTTCGATTTGCCCGATGCGTACCGGAATCACGTCCTTCTGCCCAGTCACCGGATTGTTGCGCATGATTACCGCATGATCCGATTTCGCAAATCCCGTCAGGCCGTGCGCCAGCGCCACCGCTTTCAGCACGGTGATCTGTTCGCCGTGGCTCTGTAGCACGTAGCCGCCGGGCTGCGAGATGCCCGCGCCCGTCACGTATACGATGCCGGCGCGCGGCACGGAGATCACGTCGCCGC
>JBAQJS010000056.1:0-8589 GCA_049300435.1 Candidatus Acidiferrales bacterium
GGCTTGTTGGACTGGCGCGCGCGCGCGATGCCCAGCGCGCCGGCCGGCACATTTTCGGTGATCGTCGAGCCGGCGGCGACGTACGCGCCTTCGCCCACGCGCACCGGCGCCACCAGCGCGGTGTCGCTGCCGATGAACACGCGATCCCCGATCGTGGTCGGATGCTTGGCGATTCCGTCGAAATTGCAAGTGATGGTTCCGGCACCGATATTCGCCTCGCGCCCGATAAACGCATCGCCCAGATACGCCAGGTGCCCGGCCTTCGCGCCTTCGCGCACCACCGAATTTTTTACCTCGACGAAATTGCCGATGTGCGCGCCCGCGCGAATGTCCGCTCCTGGACGAAACCGCGCAAAGGGTCCGATCTGCGCGCGGCTGGCCACGCGGCTTTCCTGCAGCACGCAATGCGCGCCGATCCACACGTCGTCGTCCAGGCGCGTGTCGCGCAGCACGCTTCCCGTTTGGATGGTGCAGCGCGCGCCCAGGCGCGTCTTGCCCAGCAATTGCACGCCCGGCTCGATCACCGTGTCCGGCCCGGCGCTCACCTCCGGGTCAATCACCACGGTTTCGGGAAGATAGATCGTCACGCCCGCGTCCATCAGCTCGGCGGCCTTGCGCGCGCGAAAAATGCGATCGGCGTCCGCCAGATTGCCGCGCGTGTTGCATCCCAGAATTTCGCTGGCGTCGGGAGCCACCAGCGCCAATACACGTTCGTTGCGCTGGCGCAGCAGCCCGATCGCATCGGTCAGGTACAGCTCGCGATGCGCGTTATCGGGCCGCAGCGCGTTGAGGCACGGCCACAGTTTTTCGAGCGTGAAACAATAAATGCTGGAATTCACTTCGCGGATGGCGCGCTGCTCGGGCGTCGCGGCGCTTTCCTCCACGATGGCTTGCACCCGGCCTTCGGAATCGCGCACCACGCGCCCGTAACCGGCGGGCTCCTGCAGCTCGGCGCTCAGAATTGTCGCGGCGGCCTCGCCGCGGCGGTGCGTATCGAGCAGCGTCGCCAGGGTTTCGGCGCGCAACAGCGGCGCATCGCCCGGCACCACCAGCGCGAGCTTCGCGCTCCTGCGCATGGCGCGCCGCGCCACTTGCAGCGCGTGTCCAGTGCCGCGCTGCGGCTGCTGCGTCACCGTGTCCGCGCCCAGCGATTCGGCGAGCGCGCCCACTTCCGCGGCCTGGTGCCCCACCACGGCGAGCACTTGCGCCGCTTTCAACGGCTGGCACGCGCGCAGCACGTGCTCCAGCAGCGGCCGGCCTCCCGCGCGGTGCAGCACTTTGCCCAGCTCGGAACGCATCCGCGTTCCTTTCCCGGCAGCGAGAATCACGATCACAGCGTCGGCGGCAGCCATGCGAGGGGTATTGTCGCTTCCCCTTGCTTCTTTGGCAATCGAAACAGGGCCGCGCGGCCCACAAAGCGCGTGCAATTGTTAACCGAAGGGATATATTCAGCCGCAAGAACCGCCGGAGGTGCCAGATGTTTTGCCGAAATTGCGGAACGCCGAATCCCGAGACGCGCCAGTATTGTGTGAAGTGCGGAAAGCCGCTTTTCAGCGGCGACCCGGAGGACGTGCGGCTGGGTCCGCTCGCGGGTCCCGCGAATTCGCAGGTCCCGCCGCCCTTCACGGGCGACCCGCGCACCAGCGGCAAGGCCATCGCCAGCCTGATCTGCGGCGTCTTCGCGTTTTTTCTGCCGGCTTCGATCGCCGCGGTCATTCTGGGGCACATTTCGCTTTCGGAGATTCGCAAGTCCGCGGGGCGGCTGGGCGGCAAGGGCATCGCCACGGCGGGCCTGGTGCTGGGTTACCTCGGCCTCTCCATGATTCCCATTCTGATTATCGCCGCGATCGCGATTCCGAATTTGTTGCGCGCGCGCATGGCGGCAAATGAAGCTTCGGCGGTGGGCTCGCTGCGCACGATTGAAACCGCCGTGGTCACCTACGACACCCAATTCGAGAATGGATATCCCGCGAGTCTGGAAGCGCTCGGAGGCGCCCCCGGCGAAGATGCCACTTGCAACCATGCCGGATTGATTGACGCGCGCGTGGCCGCGGGCCAAAAGTCTGGATACAGTTTCACTTACACGCCGCTTTTTCCGGGCGACGGCGCGGCGCCCGTGATTTCGCCCAAGGCCGCCGCCAAGGGATGCACTTCGGGCGGCGCTTCGGGATTCACGGTGACGGCGGATCCGCTGCAGCGTAACACCACTGGCGATCGCAGCTATTTTACCGACCAGAGCGGGGTGATTCGCGTGTCTCGGAGCGGCGCACGCGCCACCGCGGACAGTCCGCCGCTCGAGTGATTCGCCGGGCGCCGCCAATTTGGCTGCTGTTTCCGGATAGCGCCGAATTGTGACGGAGGATAATTTGCTCTAGCATCGGATGAGGTAAGCGGTGAACAGGTGACCGGTGAAGACGGAAACGGCATTCGAGAGTAATAAGACGCTGCACGGTCTGGACAATCCGATCTGGGAGGCATTGAGCACGCTGCACGCGGGTTTCGCGCAGGGCGATTCGCTCGCGAAGCGCTATCCCGTGGAAGTGACTTCTCTCGCCGCGATGGGCGCGCCGACGCCCGAAGCTTTCGCGTCGCTCGCGAAAACCCTGCAGCGCGCGGGCGCCGCCTTATTTCTGGATCAGCTGCCCGAGATTCCCACCGGATGGATCACGATTCACGTGGGGCAACTGGCGCAGATGGTTTGCGAGAAGCTGCCCATCGCGCCCGAGGATTTTCCGGCGGTCGAATTGACCGCGGCGGACGTGCCGGAAATGGTGGCGCTGGCTGGGCTGACCCAGCCCGGTCCGTTCGGCGTGCGCACGCGCGAATTGGGCCAATACCTGGGAGTTCGCCAGGGGAACCGGCTCGCGGCGATGGCCGGCGAGAGGCTGCATTTTCGCGGTTACACGGAGGTCAGCGCGGTCTGCACCCATCCCGAATTTCAAGGCCGCGGCTACGCCGGCGGGCTGATGTCCGTGGTGATGCGCGGAATCGCGCAGCGCGGGGAGACGCCCTTGCTCCACGTGCGGACGGAAAATTCCGGCGCCATTCGCTTGTACGAAAAGCTGGGATTCCGCACCCGGCGGCTGATTCATTTCGTGGTTTTGCGTCCGAGGTAAGAATTTCGAGAAAAATCTAGGATGTGGCGGGAAGCGAATCGGCGAGCGGGGGGCGCGCCGGCGCGGAATCGTGCGTTGCAGTGGTTTCGGTCCACAGCGTGCGGTCCGCCAGCAGGCGCGTGACGAGCTGGGTGTGCAGCGCGTGACCGGCCTTGTGCGCCACGATGCGCGCCTTCAGCGGACGGCCCACCAGCGCCAGGTCGCCGATCAAGTCCAGCGCCTTGTGCCGGCCGAATTCGTCCGCGAAGCGCAGCGGGCCGTTCAGGATGCTCTCGTCGTCCAGGACGATGGCATTTTCCACCGAGCCGCCGCGGATCAGCCCCATCGCCTGCATTCCCGCGAAATCCTTCATGAACCCGAAGGTGCGCGCCGGGGCCAGCTCGCGGCTGAAGGAGTCGCGGTCCACGGTCATTTCCACTTCCTGCGGGCCGACGTGGGGATGCCGGTAATCCACGAAGCAGTGCACGCGAAATTCGTCGGCGGGGTAAATGCCGATGCGGCGGTCGCCGTCGGAAAACTCCAGCGGCTTCACCACATGGATGTAGCGCCGCTGGCGGCGCAGCTTGCGCGTGCCGGCCTGGACGAGAAGCTCAATGAAGGGCTTCGAGGAGCCGTCCAGGATCGGGAGCTCGAGCGCGTCCAGCTCGACGTACACGTTGTCAATGCCGCAGGAGTACAGCGCGGCGAGCAGGTGTTCGACGGTCGAGAGCAGCACGCCTTGCTTCATCAGGCTGGTGGCGTAGCTCACCCGCGCGACGTTGCGCACGTGCGCTTCGATTTCAAAATTGTCCAGGTCCACCCGGCGGAAAACGATGCCGGTATCCGCCGGAGCCGGGAGAAGGCGAAGCCGACAGGCGACGGCGGTGTGCAGTCCGACGCCTTGCGTTTCAACCGGTCGCTGAATTGTAAGCTGATAGGGCATGAATTGGGCCGGGAGTGCTTGTGCAACTCGGTAACCGGTCCGGAGGGATTATAGACCTTTATAGTCAGCAGGTTGCAGAGGAAAAAATGGGAGGTTGCGGTTTGGTGTGGTAAGAGTACAACAGAGCGGCGGGTTCAGATGTGGTTCAATTTGAACAGCTTAGGCGGTTGTTTTGGGGCATTCAGGCCGAAACGTTCAAGAGTTGGCCTTGCTGGCTTGACGAGTCGCTTGTGTCGGCGGGCGCTTGAGGGCCTGTGGACGCAGACGGAGCGAGGGAGTTTTGCAGTTCCTGAAATTGCGAGACGGCGTTCGCGCTTTGTTGGGCAACGGCGGCGGCTTGATTCAGTGAGTTCAGGTTCTCGGGAGTGACCGCCGCAGTGCCGCTGTCGTTCCGGCTCGCCATCGGCGCCGGGAGGGCCTGTGAATTTTGGATTTGCGCCGGACCCTGGGCAGAATTTGCGGCGGCGACGGAGGCGATGGCAGCTTGCGAGGTCGTTTGCGCGGGATTGGCGGCGCCGGCCGCGCCATTTTGCTGCGAGCCATTCGCCGTGGATTGCAGCTTCTGCACGATTTGGCGGACGGCTGCGGGATCGTTGACCCAGGCGAGCATGCCCATGCGGCTGATGAGGCTCAGGCTCTGCGGGTTGATGCCCAGTTGCTCGAGCACGCGGTCGAGTTGCTGCAGGGTTTCCTGCGGCGGGGCGTTTATATTCGGAGCGTTCGCGGCAGCAGCCGTCGCCGCGGCGGATTGGGTCGCCGCAGCGGACGGAGTCGCAGCGAGCGGATTCGCGTCCCCGGCGGCTGGAGCAGGCGCGGAAGTCGCGGGGGCCGCGGAGACGTTGTTGCTGGCTGCGGACTGCGTGGCGGTGGGAGGCGCAGCGTTCGCGCTGGAAGCTGCGGGGGTGTTTTGGTCGGGAGGGAACGTGTTGGTGCGGGCGAGCAAAGTGAATGTGGCGGGCTGAGCGCTTTCTTGCGAGGGGGAGTTCTGTTGGCGCTGCCGTGGCGCGGCTGTTCCGGAAAGGGACACGGTGTCCTGTTGGGTCGCGGGCAAGGATGCGGTCGGCACCTTGGTCGCCGGAGGGACCTGGTTGGCGGGCTGAGACGGCTGGACATAGGCGCTCTCTCCCGCGGGAGAGTTTGATCCTGTTGGAACCATTCTTGCGACTTGCAAATCCATCGAGCCCATCGGAACCTCGGCCCGGCCGTGTAAGTGAGGCATTGTCAGGAGTTACGGCCGGTCCAACGGATGCGGTTTGCCGCAGCGCATCACGATCGAAACTTATCTTTCCTGTCTAGCGTATCGGCTGGCGGGCGTACGGCTTTAGCGATATTTCGCGAGAGGCTACGACGCGTCCTGCCGCGAAGGCGGGCGCGAATTACGAAGAGCCTGAGCCAGACAGGAGCACGAGGCGGCCGGGGTAGTGGGTCATCCGATTACCCGACTAACCGGGACGTATGGCGCACCGTCGATCAGTTTTTGGAATATTGTTGAACCGATGCTACGTTCGAGCGGTAATCCTACTTTCTATCCGGCTCGGGCGACGGTAGGACTGGCGTGCCCGGCGTCGAGCGGTATGACGCGACGATTTTGCTAAATATGGGCTGCTCAGCATCGAACAATTGCGAAGATGTAACAAAATTGAGAACCAGAATACCCCATCGAACGGGGACGATGACTAAGTAGGACTGGAATGGGACTCCGGCCACCAAACTTTCCGCAGTTTTTTGTTTGTCGCTAAATTGGAATGAAATCGCTTCGCATTCTTTGCTATCAAGTGTCAGGTGCGATTCGCCGATTTTGCGGTAGTCGGCGAACAGACGGTCACCCTGCGCGTCGAGCTGTTTGGCGAATTCTGCTGGACTGGATCCACTCGGAATTTGCTGAACCAGCAGATGGACTGTGTCGCCTGGAGAGCTGAAAGCCCCAATGCCGTACTGCGCGCGGGCCAAATCGTCATCGAACCGCCAATCGCTCGGGAGGGTCAGCCTGAAATTGGATCGCTCGCTCTCGTACACTGTGCCCGAGTCTGACCCGCTGTCTCCTTGCGTAGGAATGGGACGCAGAGTCGCCACGCCGCTCACGCGTTCGATTGACAATGGAATCATCCGGTGAATCGTGCTGTCCCAGCAAAACCTGCCATCAACAAACACAAAATAGCCTAAGAAGTCATGACCTGCGTTTTTCGGTCTCTCTGGCGACCTAAATTCTGCAAAATAGAAGTCTGCGGGGCGCTTTAGCCCGTGGGATAGGCCCCACTCAAGGCTGCCGGGCTTCGCATAGCTGTCCACCTTAGCAACGAAAATCTCGCCATCCTTTTGAGCAAGCTGCATTACGAGTGCTTGCAACTGCGTTTCGTTGTCCCGTAGCTCCTTCCCGTATGGTTGTGCCCACGACTCGCCCGTTTCCTTCCCGAAAGTATCCACAAACCAGTTATGGTAGTCAGGAATTTCCATGCCCCTGATGGCGGTCGCCACAGTTCCGGCATCGCCACTTTTCGCTGCCGCCATGAGATGCTGCAAGAAGTGTCGCAATCCCTCGGCGGAATTCGGGTAAGGCATAACTGGCGCAGCTTCTAGATGGTCAGCCTGCAGTTTCTCCTGTGATCGAGCGGAGGATTGACCGGGTAGGACGGACATGGCGAGAGAGAGCGTAGCGTATAAAATATGGTTCATTGTGAGTAATCATGAATAACGCAACGCTGTGCCGGCTAGCAAGTCAAATTAACTGACAAGTGCGTCGCGATAGAAGCTGAGATGTCGATTGGCACGCTTGTGCATGGCAGCGCTTACTGGATATGTCCGGTGATCCGATTTGGCAGATGGTAGTTGGTTATCTCTGTTCCCCGGCGATATACCCTTCTGGAAGCTTTGATCCGCACCACGGGCAGAACCTGACTCCGACGACTGACCGGCCGCCATCGTGGACGATTAGGCCGTAACCACCACCAACGACCGCGATCAATGCGTCGGGGCAGTCAAACCGGCTCATGTGCACATCACATTTGTGGGTGAGGTCGTGATCCATTCGCTCGCAGCAATGCGCGCTCATGCTTCCATCCGCCTTTTTGTATAGTCCACTTAGTCCGTGCGGCCTCGATTTCGTCTACCGTCGCACACTCACGTAGCCCATGGCAACGAACTTCGCTAACTCCTGATAAACGCTGCGGGCTCGACCGGTCGATGCAACACCATCTAGTGCATTGATTCGACGATGCTTCCGCGGGAGAACCATCTGTTTGGGCGTACTCGGTCAAAACCTAGCCAGGGCAGCGTCCCGGCTGGTCTAGCCTTAGTGAGCGCTTTTAGCTTTTGTTTTCAATGCCAGGTGGGTTCGAGCTTAGTGTTGCGTCGACCCATTGAGACCACCTGACTTCCCGGGAGTTGACTCGAAATCGAGGCTCTGCCAGAGGGAACGCGGCCGCCATGAGTCTTTTTCGTTGGTCTCCCCGTATAGGTCCGTATCCAAGCCTCGCGGAGATTCCCCCCTCGTAATGGGAAAAGGAATCCCGTGCCTGGGCGGGAGCGCAACTCAGAAGCTGCATTGCTTTTCCGTAGGAGGTTGACATGCCTGACACAAAGGAGCGGTTGTTTCTATTCTGGCTCTTCGCGTTATTAAACTACCTGTACGCGGACGTGCTTGCGCTGTTCGCTTTCGTTGGCTCGCCGAATACAGCCCCACATCTCCCACAATGGGCTCTGCTGGGTTCAGCGGTCTTGATGGAAATACCCATTGCCATGATTGTGGCGTGTCGGCTGCTTCCGTTTAGAGCGAACCGGCTGGCGAATATCATCGCGGGTCTCATTTTGACCCTTGTAAACGGTTTCCTGACCTTCGTTCTGCCTCTGACTAACGGTGACTTTCGGGACCCCACTTTTCCAGCATACGTGTTCTTCGCGACGATCGAAACTGTATGCACCTCGGTGATCATCTGGCAAGCGTGGACTTGGTCAGCGTTGAAGCCAGCAGTTCGTTCGGAGCGGGCCGTCGGCAACCCGGAACCAATCGCCTAGCTCGGTACGGTTTGACGAGGAGAATAGCCAAATGAAGCAGAACCTCTTGCTAACCATCACGTCTCTGCTCTCGATCCTCTTCATGACGTTTCACCTGGCGGATGACATCGTCCGTGGGATGGAGCCGGGAGGGCTCTCAAGCCTCACTGCTGTGCCCATCTTAGTCGTCTTGCTTTACGGAACTCTGGTGCTCGCCGAACGGCGATCGGGGTACGTCATCATCCTGCTCGGGTCGCTCCTTTTGCTGGCCGTCCCCGTCGTCCACATGAAGGGGAAGGGTGTCGGCGTCGCCAGCGGCATCGCCAATTCCAGCGGAGGCTTCTTCTTCGTCTGGACGCTCATCGCGCTCGGCGTGACCGCGCTCTTCTCCACTGTCCTCTCGGCGCGCGGACTGTGGAGCCTGCGACGGACAACTCCTGATTGATGTCATAACGACGTCGGCCTCGCGACGGCCCGAGTAAACTGTTCGGTGTTCACCCCAACAGTGCTCGGACCGAAGGAGGCCGAGATGCAGATTATAGGATGTGATTTGCACGCTCG
>JBAQJS010000057.1:0-25993 GCA_049300435.1 Candidatus Acidiferrales bacterium
CCCTCCATACGGTCATGGACGGGGAGGGAGGAAGTGAGCGCCATCAAGGACGGCACCACCAGACCCGGCGACAGCCCACCCTCGCACGCCTTGTCCACCAATTCCTTGAAGCGCCCTTCGGGAATCGCCTCGTAGGGGAACCGCAGATGCGGATACTTCATCCGCTTCTTAGCCTCCTCCGCCGTCGCGTGGTCAATCAAGGGTTTTGCCCATCCGGGCTTCTTTTCCTGCATTGCGACCGGGATTCCCGTCACTCGTTCCATGGTTTATCCTCTTTCATGAAATCGTCGCCGACATCCTCCACGTCAATGTGTGATTCCCGCTCGGCGAACAGCGGCGCTTCATAGCGTCCATGCTCGGCTTGCAGTTCCGAGACGAGTTTGCCGATGGTTATATCCTCGTGGTCGGGGTGCAGGCACTTGAAGCCAAGCCGGTCGCCGTCGTAGAACAGCGACGTGACCGATGCGCTTCCGCTGTGTCGTGCGCCTTTAAGGGGGCACGCAACATCGAAGCGGTCGCCATGCTCGGCAAGAATTTCGATACTGTACGCTTCGCAAAAACCATAGATGTCGAAACCCTCGGCGACCGGCGCTCCAAATCCGGCTCTCGCCGTCCGGGTCTCGGCTTTGATGTGCCCGTCCGCACGCAGAGAGTCAGTGACCGCTTGCCATGCGCTCTGCGGCACCACTGGCGTCGCAACGTCAAGGTTTAGAATGTAGACTGGCTTCCATGTGGAGGGGTCATCGGTCTTGCGTGCCATCGTGCCGGGAATCTTGAATCCCCGCTCGGGCGAACTCGCATCGTCTATCGTGGTGCCCTCTACGTTGAAGCAGGCAGCGAGTCCCCGGCAAAGCACATGAAAGTCCGGCTCACCTTCGATTGCCCATCCCGCACGCCAATACAGGTTAAGCCCGCGCCCGGTAGAGATTACAAGCGGGGCGGGGATTTCAAACTCAACCAGCAGGTTGTAGCAGAGTTCGCGGATTTCGGGTTCGCCCGCTGACGGTAAGCCGGGTGCTCTATCAACGTCGAGCACGACCCAATCGCGCCGTGCAATGTCCACCTTATGTAGCGCCGGTTTGCCTTGCTCAAGCATGTTGCGGGACTCCCAATGAGTTCGTGGCGCGTTGACCGACCATTGGATTCTTGCCATCCCCGGTTCCTTATCGGCGTCCGCGACCCAATCGAACAATTGCTTCGCACCGGCGAACGTCCCAATCCACGGCGGCTTGCCGTTGCGATAGATGGCACGGACTTCGACTAGCTTGCCCGGGCAGTGGATGATGTTGAACGCTTCTGATGTGGCGCTCACTCGCTCTCCCCTAGAAGTTCGAGGTCGCGTTCGGCTTTCAAGTCGTCATCCCCGCACCAACACTCGACGGGGCGGCATTCGCCTAGAGCACCCATCAGAGCCTCGTAGGCGAGGTCATAGGCTTTACTAGACCAAAGGCGACGGTCGCCGTCCGTGTTCTTGCGGAACCGACCGACCAAGTGCTTCATTCGTTCCTTGTAGTCGCTCTGCGACCAGAGACTGACGACGCAATGCCACTTCTCTCTCGGACGATTGCTGATTTCGTCGTACAACTTCTTCAACTGCGGCTCAAGACCGCAGAGGATTTCGAACGTCAGTTCCATGGGTTTCTCCTAGTTTAGTTCCAGCAGCCCACGCGACGGCTGCCCGTTCTCGTGCGTTGTAACTTCCTAATCATCACCGTCGTCTTCCGCGCATTGCGGCGGAGACCACTGAGCGACAGAGAGTGAAACCGTGGTTTTTCCTGTGCTCAACTAGGATTGGGAAGTTGTTTTTTTGTTAACTATTGGGACGTAGGAGTGCATCCGCGTCTACTATCCAGTCGTTACCGCGCCCGTGTGCCGTACTTCGGCGGACGACCGGGACCGCGTACTTCGGATGCCTTAACTCGGAGGAGTTCCTCTAGTTCGGCGATTTCCAGCAAGTCAGCTTTAGAAGCTGTGCCGACAGTGGATTTCAACCACAGCTTGCGAAGCAGACTGCGGTAGTTGCTGATAGTGGAAAGGCAGAGTTCGTTCAGTGGGCGTCTTGCCATGTGTAAGCTCCTATTGCCCGGAGTCTGGTCTTAACCGGGCTATGTATAAATGAATTTGAAAGACGAAAATTTAGAAAGTTTGTGGGGTTTTGGAGAGCGACAGGCTCGATGCAGAGCAGGGGTGGCGAAGCGATGCCGCCCCTGTTTCTGGAGATTCCCGATGACTGTGGGGCAGGGTGGCGAGTTTAAAACCCTGATTCTCGTGTGAGGTCCGTGCTACTGTATGCTACTATTTAGGGGCGATTTGATTCCGTTGTCCGTTCTGCGAGAATCTGAAAAGGAAGCAGGTTAGCCCTGCTAAAATCAAATAGTCAAAGGGGTTAAGCGCTAGTAGCATTGGTGAAGCATACGTCCCGATAGGCGACGGATTGGAATCCCCCCCTCTCCGCCATTGCTATGTTTTCAGTGGATTGGATTCCTTCCTAAAGCATTCCTAAGAATTCCTCAAATTGCCTGAAAAAGTCCGCCGCGCAGTATCAGGTGAAGAGACGAACTTCAGTCGCAAAGCCTCGAATCTACAAATACGTTCGCACGCAAAAAAGGCTGGCGCTATTGCAAAGCGGCGTTCCATCCGAACGGCGAGATTAAGCCGAACGTCGTGCTCGTGCAGCGGCGCGAAGAGGAGCACTTGGCAGGGAGCTACTCCCTCAACTTCAACGGGCAATGGCTACCCGTTGGCATCAATGCCCTTGAAGCGCAACGGAAACGCGTCGTGCGGCTCACTCAGATGGACTACGAGCGGCTCAGCGGAAAGCAGCGGCTCCTACGCAAGCACCGAACGCCGCGCAGTTGTCTGCGGGAGGCAGATTGATCCGCGTCGAAGTGGAAGCCTGCCTCGCGCGCGGCCGGAGCGTTGCGCACGGCTGCGGCAGGAAGTACATTATTGTCCGGCCGGAAAGGCAAGCTGGATGCGGCGAGCGAAAATTTTGCCCAGCTTTCTTGCGCGGCGAGCCGTTCCGGTTTGAATTCGAGCGGGAAGGAATCCAATGAAGCGAATGCAAGTTTTCGGCGGACTGCTGTGCGTCGTGGCCCTCGCCACCGCCGCGCTTTTGTGGGCTCATGGCGTTAGTGCGACGAGACACCCGCGCACACAAGGGCAAGCCTCCTCGAAGCCCGGCGCACCGCCGCAGCAGCTGAGCGCCGAGGGGCAGGCTTCCTTGCGCGCCATCATCCAGGCGCGAAACCTGCCGGACCTGCGCTGGCCCGATTTCAGCGATTACGGCAAGTTGGTGCAGGAATTTTATGAGTCATACGGATATTCGCTGCCGTGGGTCAGAGGCATGGAGCCAACGGCGCAGACGCGGCAGGTGATTGCGATTTTATTGAAGGCGGATCAAAAAGGATTGTCGGCGGAGGATTACGACGCATCCCGTTGGGACGCGCGGCTGGCGAAACTCAAACCGTCCGCGGCGCAGCCAAGCGAAGCGGATGCCGTGACATTCGATGTGGCGCTCACGGTGTGCGTGATGCGCTACATCTCGGACCTGCACATCGGGAAGGTGAATCCGAAACATTTTGATTTTGGTTTCGATGTCCAGGAGAAGAAATACGATTTGCCGCAATTTGTAAAAGATGACGTGGTGGACGCCTCCGATGTCGCGGCCATCCTGGCACAAGTCGAGCCGCCCTACCCGGGCTACCAGCGCACGATCCAGGCGTTGCAGAAATACCTGTTGCTGGCGAAGGAATACGACGGGAAGCCGCTTCCGGCCATACAGAAGACAGTCGCGCCCGGCGATTCCTACTCGGGTGTGCCGCAGTTAATCGCGTTTCTGCGGCTGGTGGGGGATCTTCCGGCGGACGCAGATGTTCCGGCCGACGGCACGGTGTACCAGGCGCCGTTGGTCGAGGCTGTGAAAAGCTTTCAGCGGCGGCATGGCCGCTCGGCGGATGGGCGAATCACCGCGCAAACGCTGGCTGATCTGAACGTGCCGCTCAGCAAACGGGTGGAGCAGATGCAGCTGACGCTGGAGCGCTGGCGCTGGCTGCCGATTGGCCTCCACTCCGCGCCGATTGTCGTGAATATTCCGGAGTTTCGGCTGCGCGCCTATGACGAACTTTTCAAAGTCGTGCTGACAATGAACGTGGTGGTCGGCAAGGCGTACGACCATAACACGCCGGTGTTTGAGGACAGCATGCAGTACGTGGTATTCCGGCCTTATTGGAACGTGCCTTATTCCATCGCCAAAGCGGAATACCTTCCGAAGCTCGCGCAAGATCCGGAGTACCTCGCTAAAAAAGGCTTGGAAGTGGTGGACAGCCAGCAGCGGGTGGTCACGTCGGGAGCGGTGACGGGCGACGTGCTGCAGCAACTGCGGGCGGGAAAACTGTTCGTCCGGCAACCGCCGGGTCCCAAGAACGCGCTGGGCCTGGTGAAATTCATTTTTCCCAACGACTTCAGCGTGTACATGCACGATACGCCCGCGCAGGAATTCTTTGCGAAGACGCGGAGGGATTTCAGCCATGGGTGCATCCGCCTGGAAAAGCCATTTGATCTGGCTGTCTTTGTGCTGCGCGACAATCCGGGGTGGAACGCGGAACGAGTCCGCGCGGCGATGAATGGAACCACGACACAGCAAGTGAACCTGGCGCATCCCATTCCGGTTTTAATCGTTTATGGCACGGCGATTGTCACGGACGATGGCCTGGTTCATTTTTACGACGATATTTACGGACACGATGCCACCTTGCAGAAAGTGCTCGCGAAGGGCTATCCGTATCCGGGCTAGTCGCCGGTGACCAGGCTGCTGGGGCAGTCGAAGCACCACTGGCGCACGCGGCCGCTGTCCACGTGAATGAAGTCGGAGTGCGGATAATAGCCTACGCCACCGCGATGCAAGGCGAGAGCGGCGCGGCGCAGCCTGAGCGTGTCAACGCCCGGCATACGCAGGTCAATCGCTTCCGCTTGAATATGCAGGCTGTTCTTGGCGACACCGGTGGTGTGAGCGCGCAGAGATTCGTTGGTGGAGGGAGTGCGGTAGCCGCAGACGATGTCTATCTCCCCGCCGGGATGCTCGACGGATGCGCTGAGATCGAAGAGAATGTCGTACAGGCGCGGATCGAAGTGGCGAACCTCGTTGGTATTGTGATCGCGCAGAAAATAATCGAGCTTGGCGAGGGCTTCGGGAATGTAGCGGTCGTCGCGGCGATAGACGATATCCAGGCGCTCGCCGGTGTGCGTATTGAAGAGCAGCAGGCGGTGCTCCTGGCTCTGCCGCGAGGCTGATTGCAGCGAGGCGGATGGCGGATCGGCCGCGCCGCGCGATTGCGCGAGCGCGCTGCCCGGCGCCAACAGCAATAGTATTGCGCCCAAGCCGCACAGGGTCCGCGAAATCATTCTAGATTCGTGCATGCATTTCCTATCCAATTAATTTTAACACAAGGGCGCGCGCCGCCAAATTTGCGCGCATCGAAGCGTCAACGGTTGGCGTGCTCTTGCCAAGAGCTTTGACTTAGCATTTGCGAATTCTTCGCCGCAAACTCTGGCTTCCGAATATTGATTGGGCGGCTTCGACGCTGAGTTTCTATCCGACGGCCCGGGTGACGGCAACCAAAGTAGGGAGCCTGCGACCCGTACGATACTCGCTCGTGCCAATCTCGCTGCAAACTCAGAGGGCCCTGCACGGGTCATCGCTCCATCCGCCGGGCGTCGGTGCTTGTTCCATTTGGCCGCTGGCAGATGCTCATCGCACGCTGAGCAATAGAATCGCGGCGCCAGCCGGCGAAAGATCCTTAATGAAGTGCGTGAATTCGCCGCACCGCATATACCAATCCGTTTCGTTCCAGAAGCGGTGCAAGTAGAACGCTGCGGGAAAAATGATGCCGAACAACAAAACGGCTCTCAGCACCGGATGCCAATTGAAAAGGATAGACATGCCACCGCCGACCATCATCACAAATGTAAGTACCGTCACCACGCGCGGGAGAGGCACGTGTTTGCGGGCGAGGTGGGCTGAGTGATCCCGGAAGTTGAGAAGGTGAATGGTGCCCTCTCGCGCAGTCCTCTCTCTCACGCGGTTTTTCCCTCATCATCTCTTATCGCTCGAATTTATCGCTGCAGGAGCGCGTCAACCGAATAAGCGTTGTACTCGCGTGTAGCCAGCGCCGCCGCGTAGATCGCGACGTAGAGCAGTTGGATCGCAACCGTATTCCAATTCGAGAGGAGTGCCGTGCCGAAAATCAGCGTAGCCATCAGCAGCAGGCCCGCCAGCAGCGCCCAGCGCGTCCACAATCCCGCCAGCACCAGCAGCCCAACGATCATCTCCGCAAAGACCAGTCCGGTCGCGAACGGACGCACAATGCTTGCCGGCAACACCGTCTCGGTAAAAAGCGTCACGACGCCATCGGCGAACGCGCTCAGGTGCGGCAAGCGCACCAGCCCGTGCATCAGAATGTCCAATCCCACGATCAGCCGCAGCATCAGGTAGGCCAGTTTCCGGTCGAGCAACGCTTGCGTATCCATCGCCCCCAAGTCCTCTCGCGCGCGAATCTCCGCGCGAATGTCCCCGCCAAACTCAATTCTGACACACCCAGCGCTCCTCTGCCCCCGCCCCGCGTATGATGCGTCGGTCTCGTCTCATCCGACGAAAACTTCGGCACGCGCAAGTGCAACCGCGACCGCCTCAGATGCGAGAGGTCTATGTGGCGGCCGCTGCGTCCCGCGCACTCCGCGGGACGCAGCGGGCATCCTTCCCTTCGCGCCATATCGCGCCACTTCGCCCCCGCTCCGCCGCGCCGAATAAATCCGCGCGCCTAACGGAACTCCCCTGCGCCACTACTCTGTTCCGTGTATGGCCCGCGCGCGCCTCTCTGCGCTACAACTGCCCCTCCGGAGGCTTCCATGCCATTGCTACAGCTCGTGATCGTGCTCATCGTCGTCGGCGTGCTGCTCTGGTTCGTCAACCGCTTCATTCCGATGCAGGGCACGATAAAATCCATCTTGAACGCGGTCGTGGTCATCGTAGTCGTTCTCTGGCTGCTGAATGTCTTCGGCCTCTTTCACTCCCTGGCCAACATCCGCATCGGCACGTAGCTCAACCCAGCAGCGGCTGCCGCCAGCAGCCGCTCTGGATTGACGTGTGCAGCGAGCCGCCGGATTCCTCGCCCAATCGTGGCCGGCACCACGCCTCGCCCACGCGAGTCGTTGCAACTGGGCTCAAGCTTAGTAAACTTTGCGCACCGCCCGCGGCGCCATGAATGGCAAAATGGAATGCCGTGAGCGCCGAGGCCCCTCCCACCAATTCTCCGCCAGTGAAAAAAGGCGGCATCTCCTACGCCTGGCGCGCCCTGCGCCATCGCAATTTTCGCCTGTACTTCGGCGGGCAGAGCATTTCCCTGATGGGCACCTGGATGACGCGCCTGGCCACCAGTTGGCTCGTCTATCGCCTCACCGGTTCCGCGTTCCTGCTCGGCGTCGTCGGCTTCGCCGGACAGATCCCCACGTTTCTGCTGGCGCCGTTCGCCGGTGTTTGGGTGGACCGCCTCAACCGCCGCCACGTTCTGCTGGTCACCCAATTTCTGGCCATGCTGCAATCGTTCGCGCTCGCCGCGCTCACCCTCGCGCACCACATCAACATTCACGAAATCATCTGGCTCAGCGCGATGCAGGGCACCATCAATGCCTTTGACATGCCCGGCCGCCAAGCCTTCCTGGTGGAAATGGTCGGCGACAAGCAGGACTTGGGCAACGCCATCGCGCTGAATTCCTCCATGGTCAATATGGCCCGCCTGGTGGGACCTTCGCTGGCCGGAGTCATCATCGCCGTCTCCGGCGAAGGCTACTGCTTCCTGATTGACGGCATCAGCTACCTCGCCGTCATCGCCTCGCTCTTCGCCATGCGCCTGACGCCCGCCGTCGTAAAACGCACCGCGGATTCCGTGCTGGTGCAATTGAAAGAGGGCTGGACGTACGTTTCCGGCTTCGCGCCCATCCGCACCATCCTGCTGCTGTTCGCCACCGTCAGCTTGATGGGCTGGCCCTTCACCGTGCTCATGCCCATTTTTGCCGGCACGATCCTGCACGGCGGTCCGCACACCCTGGGCTTTCTGATCGGTGCGGTCGGCGTCGGCGCCCTGGTTTCCGCGCTGTCTCTCGCGGTGCGCAAGACCGTCCTGGGGCTCGGTCGCATGATCCCGCTTTCCACCGCGGCCTTCGGCGTCGGCCTGCTCTTTTTCGGGATGTCGCGCACGCTGTGGATTTCGCTGCTGCTGATGCTGGTGTGCGGCTTCGGACTGATGCAGCAAATGGCCGCCAGCAACACCATCATTCAAACCATCGTGGAAGAAAGCAAGCGCGGCCGGGTGATGAGCTTCTACACCGTGGCGTTTGTGGGCATGGCGCCCTTCGGCAGCCTGCTCGCCGGAGCGCTGGCGCGTGCCATCGGAGCGCCGCGCACCGTCATGTTCAGCGGCGTGTGCTGCATCGCCGGCGCCGCCTGGTTCACCACTCAACTGCCCGCTATCCGCAAGCTGATTCACCCCATCTACCGCGACCTCGGCATCCTGCCGCCGGTCAACGCCATGATCCAGGACGGCGTCGGCCGCTAGCGCGCCCCCGCGCGGCGCGCCGGTTCGCGCACCGGCCCCAGCCGCCAAACCCGCTGTAACTTTTCGGGCCTGGAGGCCATCTTATTTGCTGTGCCCGGCGCAAATCTTCTATAATCACCGAGTAATCGTGGTAATGAGAGTAGGAGCGAGCCCTTATATTCGGCCTCTCCAGGCGCCCGGAAAAAATGATTGATCTTGCCGAAAAAATTAAGAAAAAACTGAAAGACGAAATCGCGCTCCTCGAGCACGAGCTGCATACCGACCTGCCCAAGGAAATCAGCGTGGCGCGCGCGCACGGCGACCTCTCCGAAAACGCCGAGTACAAATATGCCAAGGAGCGCCAGTCCTACGTCTCCGCGCGCCTCGGCCAGTTGCATCAGCGCATGGCGGACCTCTCGATGCTCAACCTGAGCAATCTGCCCAAGGATCGCGCGGCCTACGGCTCGCGCATCACCGTTTTGGACGTTGCGAAGCGCTCTAAAATCGAGTACAAACTGGTGACAGTCGAGGAAGCGGACGCCGCGAAGGGTCTGATCTCCACCAGCTCGCCCATCGGCCGCGCCCTGCTTGGGAAAAAGGTCGGCGATGAAGTGCAGGTCACCACACCAGCCGGCGTAAAAGATTACGAAGTCGTGCAACTTTCCACCATCTACGACGAGGAATAGCAGGTGAAGCATATTTCATGTTGACGCGCACCATCGGCCGGCTCCTGGCCTGGCCCATCGAACGTCTTGCGGCCCTGGTAGCGGCTACCGGAATTCCCCCCAACGTCATCACCTGGTCGGCCTTGATCCTGAATTTCTGGGCCGGAATTCTTTTCGCCGCGGGGCGCTTTGCGGCCGCGGGCGGCATGATGATTCTTGCCGGACTCTGCGATCTGCTCGACGGACCGGTGGCGCGCCGCCAGGGCCGCGTCTCCATGTTCGGCGGCTTCCTCGATTCGATTTTCGACCGCTACGCCGACCTGATTCTATTTCTCGGCCTGCTGGTTTACTACTCGCACGTCAATCGCTTCGGCTACGCCATGCTCGCCGGCGCGGCCATGGCCGGCGCGGTGATGGTCAGCTACGCCAAGGCGCGCGCGGAATCCCTGGTTCCCGCCGCCGAAGTGGGATTTTGGGAGCGGCCGGAGCGCCTGGCGCTGATGATTTTGGGAGCGCTGCTGAATCGCATGGACGTCGCGCTGTGGATTCTGGCGATTGGCCCGAACATCACCGTGATCCATCGCATCGTGCGCACCTGGCAGCAGACGAAAGTGGAGAGCCAGTCCCCCGCGGCAGCGCCGCGCGCTCCCGCAGCGCGGCCCGCCTCGCAGCCTGCCGATTTGCCGGCTGGCGCGTCCGCGGCGCTGCGCAGCAAAATTCCCAGCGACGTCCGTGAAGCCTCGCCCGTGCTCACCCGCACCGCCCGCCGCGGAGGATAGCCGTGCCCAAACTGTTCGGCATCGTCGGATTCCTGGTTATCTGCGCCGGTATTGATTTGCTGTGGCAATCGCGCCATGAAATAAGATTCTGGATGGCGGCATATCTCGCTTTTTTCCGCGCGCTGCTGCGCAATCGCGAATCGCCGGTATTCCCCGCTGCGGAAATCGCGCAGAAACGGCACGGAGCGGTGCGCTTTCTGCTGGGCGTCAGTTTCGCGTTTCTGCTGGGCCCGCTGCTGATCGCCATCGGCGTCACCCTGATTTTCTTCCCGCATCTTTAGACGAGCCGGCAGCGGCGCGCCGCTGTTCACGCATCGGCACACGCGCTTGGCCTTCGCGCTCCCGCGCTCGCCTCTCTGCGCTATGATGATTTGCGCGCGAATTCGCGCGACCCTTTGAAGCCCTCCCTGATCATCCACGGCGGCGCATGGAGCATCCCCGACGAGTCCGTCGCGGACTGCCGCGCCGGAATCGAGCGCGCGCTCGCAGCGGGCTGGAAAATTCTTTCTTCCGGCGGCGCCGCGGTGGATGCCGTGGAATCCTCCATCGTGATTCTGGAAGACGATCCCGCTTTTGATGCGGGCTACGGCGCGCACCTGAATCTTGACGGCCGCGTGCAACTGGACGCCATCCTGATGGATGGCGCGACGCTGAAAGCCGGCGCACTCGCCGCCGTCGAACGCATCCACAATCCCATACGCCTGGCGCGCAGCATCCTGGAGCACAGCGAGCACATGATGCTGGTGGGCGCCGGCGCGGAAAAATTCGCCGCCGAGCACGGCATCCCGCTCTGCTCGCACGAAGACTTGATCCACGAACGCGAACGCATCGCCTGGCGCCGCTGCCTGAGCGATTCGCACGCCGCCGAGCACCACGTCGGGCACGAATCCGGCACTGTCGGCGCGGTGGCTCTCGACGAGGACGGACGCCTCTTTGCCGGCACTTCCACCGGCGGGACCTGCTGCAAATTTCCCGGCCGCGTGGGCGATTCGCCGCTGATCGGCTGCGGCTGCTATGCCGACGCCGAAGCCGGCGGAGTTTCCTGCACCGGGCACGGCGAAGGCATTATGAAAATCGTGATGGCCAAGATGGCCACCGATTTGCTGCACGATCAGCGCGTGCTGCTGCCGCATCGCAAAAAAGCCGGGCCGCTTTCGCTGGCGCAAGCGGTGGCCGATGCCTGCGTGCGCAAGCTCGCGCATCGCGCGCACACCACCGGCGGGTTGATCCTGCTGGACCGCGAGGGCCGTCCCGCCGCGGCGTTCAACACGCCGCGCATGGCCTACGGATACGTGGAAGAATCCGGGCAGTTCCGCATCGCTCCGTAACATACCCTGGCGCGCCTTTTCGCAGGTGTGCCACGGCACTCGCGTGCGCGAGCGCGCTGGAGTAAAATAGCGCGAACGAAAATCACACCAGGAGAACATCATGTCTATCCGCGATGCATTCCTCGCCGAATTCGATCACGAAATGCGCGGCACCCGCCAGACGCTCGAGCGCGTCCCCGAAGGCAAGGGCGACTGGGTGCCGCACGAAAAATCCATGAAGATGGGCCGCCTCGCCGGGCACCTCGCCGAGCTTTCCGGCTGGGCCGCTTCCATCATCGGACAAGATTCTCTGGATTTCCGGCCGCCCGGCGCGCCGCCACTGGAACCGGTGGTAATGACCTCGCACCAGCAGATTCTGGAAGTATTCGACAAGAAAGCGGGTGAAGCGCGCGCCGCACTGAGCGGCACGAACGACGAGCACCTGTTGAAGACCTGGACGCTGCTGCGCGGCGGGCAAACCATCATGTCCATGCCGCGCGTCAATTTCCTGCGCATGTTCTACATGAACCACGTGATTCATCACCGCGCGCAACTGGGCGTGTATCTGCGGCTGAACGGCGTTGCGGTCCCTTCGCTCTACGGCCCGTCGGCGGACGAAGGAAAATTCTAGCTGCGGCTGCTATTTTTCGGTTCGTGACGTACAGCGAGATGCCTGCGGGGGCCCTGCGCTGCGCTTGAAGAGGCGCGGGGCCTTTGCGCCCGCCCCGCCTGCGCCGAACGCTACTTCGCCGATTCCAGCGCCTCCGCCATTTCGAGCAATTTCTGCACGGTGTTCCAATTGCGCCCGGTCCAGGAAATCTTCAGCAGGCGCTCGACGGTCGCCATGGAAAATTTCGGCCGCGCCATGCCGTTCGGAAAATAAACGTACAGTTCGCGCCCGCTGACGCGCAGTCCCTCGGGCTCGGCCTTGATCTTGAGCATGCTCTCGAGGGCTTCGGCGGCGGGATGACTGGCGAGAAACGCGACCAGCAGCTTGTTCGGCTCGATGCCGGAGCGCTTGGCGAACGGGTTGCGGGCGATCACCTGGCGCAATTCCGGCGCGGTGCGCAGAATCACGCTGGGACGAAATCCGAATTTGCGTTCGATGCCCTGCTCGATGCGCTTGCTCAATGCAGTGAGGTCCCGCGCCTGAGCGCGGCACACCACGTTGCCGCTCTGGATGTAGGTCTGCGCATCGCGCATTCCCAGCGAGCCGTATAGCGCGCGCAGCTCGTCCATCTTGATCTTGTTGCGGCCGGCGAGGTTCACGCCGCGCAGCATCGAGACGATCACGTCCATGGTGCCGCGCAGTATAACGCAGGTTGCCGGGCGCGAGCTTGCGCGCGGGAGGGGCGATTTCGGCTGGGTACGGAGACGCCTGGGGGCGGTCTGGGGTGCTTTTGGGCGGGATTAGAA
Organism: Candidatus Acidiferrales bacterium; assembly: GCA_049300435.1. GTDB lineage: Bacteria > Acidobacteriota > Terriglobia > Acidiferrales > UBA7541 > Palsa-295. Next base: position 12,759 of record JBAQJS010000057.1, read on the forward strand.
CGGGGTGCGATTGTTTGTTTTCAATGGGTTGCGTCATTTTCTAATCCCTGAATCCGAGATTAGAATTCGCGGAGGCATTGTGGAAGCGGTGTCGAAGGCTGCTGGTTGGGGCACGGTTTGGGGCCAATCTGGGCGCGTGGTGACTGCGGCGCGGGGCGCGGCGGGCGGGATTCCGGGCGGCGGGGATGCGAGCGTTGCGTCCGTGCGCGAATTTTGAAGATTTTTCATTCCGCTTGCTCTCACTCGAAACTAGCACGTGGGGAACGAATCCGCAGCTGTACGTGTGGGCAATTCTGGGACAGAACTAGTACTGACTGGCCGGAGCGCCCACGCTTGCTTTGGCGCGTCATTGTCTGTTCGGCGCGGAAGGGGATGCGCGAAAGAAGGCCCCACCTTTCGGAATTCGAAAGGCCGGCACCCGGTCTTTCTTCGGGATGCGGTTGAATCGTAATGCTGGGCACATACCTTTTCGTTTACTGCGCTGCACGTGCTGGCTGTTTCGAGACGTGGCGTGGCGGCTTGCGGCGGGGCGCGTGCCTATGCCCGTTGAATCGTTGTTGGGGCTTGTGCTAGCATTCGAGATTCCGCAGGGTCATGCGCGCAACCGCCGGGGGGCGGCGCCGTGATGTTGGTCCGCTGGCACATCTCGAATTGGACGCCTGATTTATCCCCTTACGAAATGCCTATCTGGAGTGGTGTGGGCGCTGGGTCGCGGAGCGTCAACAGCGCCCATCTGAAGGTGGCTGATACATTTGCGGCGGCGCGGGCGGCTTTGGCGGGTGGTTGGGTGCATGCGTCGGGGTGCCCGGTCTGGCTGCGCCAGACCGGCCGCTACAAGGTCAACACCAGTCCGCGAAGGGGTCAACACCAGTCTTTGCAGGCTCCTTGCTCACATTTGCGTTTGCGGCTTGGCGATTTTCTGCACTTTATCCTACCGAGGTGAACTATGAGAAGTTATGCGACTGAATGGATACGCAACGTCGGCATTGTCGGCCACGGCGACACGGGGAAAACCCAGCTGGTGTCGTCGTTATTGTTTACGGCGGGGATGACGCCGCGGCTGGGGAAAGTCAGCGAGGGGACGGCGACAACCGACTGGGACGAGGAAGAAGTGGCGCGAAAGATTTCGATCCATACCGGGATCGCACACGCGGAATGGCAGGCGCCGGCGCAGCCCGAAAAGACCAAGATCAATCTGCTGGATACGCCGGGATATTCGACGTTCATCAATGAGACGAAATCGTCGCTGATCGCGGCGGACGCGGCGCTGATCCTGGTGGACGCGGCGGCGGGCGTGCAGGTGGTGACGGAGAAGGTGTGGGACTACGCGACGGAGTACGATTTGCCGCGCGCGTTCCTGCTGAACTGGATGGACCGCGACCTGGCGAGCTTCGAGCGGGCGCTGGATTCCGTGCAGAAGGTATTCGGGCGGGGGGTGGTGCCGATTCAACTGCCCATCGGCTGGGAAAAAGGATTTCGCGGCGTGGTGGACCTGATCACCATGAAGGCGCTGATTTACACGCCGGACGGAAACGGGATCGCGAAGATCGAGGAAATCCCGCAGGCGCTGGCGGAGGAAGCGAAACTGGCGCACGAAACGCTGGTGGAAATCGTGGCCGAGGGCAACGACGAGCTGATGCAGGAATTTTTCGATCAGGGCACGCTGCCGGTGCACGACCTGGTGGTGGGACTGCGCGAAGCGGTGCAGGCCAAGCGGCTCTTTCCGGTGATGCTCAGCTCGGCGCTGCACAATATCGGCAGCGACGCGGTGCTGAACCTGATGGTGGCGATTTTTCCTTCGCCGGCGGCGCGCGCGAAGGTGGCCTGCCACCAGACGCCGGACCACAAGGGCGAAACGGTGGAGCGGAGTATCAACGATGAGGGGCCGCTGGCGGTGTTTACGTTCAAGACGCTGGCGGATCCTTTTGCGGGGCGGATCACTTATTTCAAGGTGATGTCCGGGGTGCTGAAGAACGATGCGACCCTGACGAATTTCAATCGCGGCACGCAGGAACGTTTTCAGCATATCCAGGTGGTGCAGGGGAAGACGAGCACGGAAGCCGGGGAGCTGCACGCGGGGGATATCGGCTCAATCGCCAAGCTGAAGGAGACCACCACCGGGGAAACGCTGGGCGACAAGAATGCGGCGGTCTTCTACGCGCCGGCGCGGATTCCGGAACCGTCCATCACGTTCGCGGTGGAACCGAAAACGCGCGCGGATGAGGACCGCATCGGCGTGGCCATTCACAAAATACTGGAAGAGGACCTGGCGCTGCGGTTCGGGCGCGACCCGCAGACCAAGGAATTCCTGCTGAGCGGCGCGGGGCAGCAGCACATTGAAGTGGTGGTGGCGAAGCTGCGGAAGCGCTATCACGTGGAGCTGATGATTCACCCGCCGAAAGTCCCCTACCGCGAGACGATTCGCGCGAAAGCGGACGCCGAGGGCAAGCACAAGAAACAGACCGGCGGGCACGGACAGTTCGGGCTGTGCCGCATCAAGCTGGAACCGCTGCCGCGCGGCCGGGGCATCGAGTTCGTGGACGATGTATTCGGCGGGGCGATACCGAAGAACTGGATTCCTTCGGTGGAGAAAGGCGTGCGGGATTCGGCGGAGCGCGGCTACCTGGCGGGATTTCCGGTGGTGGATTTCCGGGTGAGCTTGTACGACGGGAAATATCACGACGTGGATTCCAGCGACATGGCGTTCAAGATTGCGGGGTCGCTGGCGTTCAAGGAGGCGATGAAGCAGGCGCGCCCGGCGCTGCTGGAGCCGATCATGAACGTGGAGGTGTACGCGCCGGAGCAGTATTCGGGCGACCTGCTGGGCCATCTGAGCGGGCGGCGGGGAAAAATCAGCGGCAGCGAAACGCGCGCGGGCAACGTGGTGATCAAGGCGCTGGTGCCGTTTTCGGAGATGCTGAGTTACGCGAATGAGCTGATTTCGCTGACGCAGGGGCGCGGCAGCTATGCGATGGAATTTTCGCACTACGATTACGTGCCCAATGAGATCGCGGAAAAAGTGATCGCGGCGCACAAGCCGCATCACGCGGGCGAGGAAACCGGGGAGGAGAACGGCCGGGCGGTTTCGGCCTAGTCGCCGGGGGCGGGCTTCGCGTCGCTACTGCGATGGGGCAGAAGGCGGGCGAAGAATTCCGTGAACGAATGCGTCCAGGGCTGTTTGGCGCTCGCGCTCGCGGTGGTTGATTGCGCCGCGGGCGAGGCTGCGGCGGACGCGGGAGTGGATGAAGGCGCGGCGGCGGATGGCGCCGGGGTTTTCTTCAACGATGCGGCGGTTTGAGCGGGCGCGGGGGAGTTCGGCGCGGGCGGCGGGACGTTTTGCGCCCTGGGCGGCTGGCCCAGCTTTTCCTGCTGGTTGGCTCCTTCGGTGCCGGCCGGGCAGCCTACGCCATAGCACGGTCCAGCAGCGCCCATCCAGAAACATCCGCACAGGCACAGGGCCGACACGCACAGAATCAGCATACCGCTGAGCTTCCTGCTCATCGTATCCTCTCGCAAAAGTTGCTAACCTGCAGCGAAACGGCCGGAACTTATGTCCCGATGATGGCACGGAACGTGGCCGGCGGATGGATTTCCCGCGGGGGTGTAGGCGAAAACAGCAGCAAATAGAAGGCGAAACCGGGCGGAAGGGGCGCGAAAACCCGCGTTTCGTCAGGTAAGGCGGGGCAGAAAGAAGCCGGTGCGGCGGCGATGCTCTGCGAAGGCGGCGCCAAATTCGACGGCGAGGAAGGATTCTTCATTGCGGGCCTTGTGCACGAAGCCGAAGAAAAGCACGGCAACGGCGAGCAGGGCGCGGTATTCGCCGATGAGGATCGCCGTGCCGAGGGCGGCGAGCAGAATGCCGGTGTAAATCGGGTGGCGAATGCGCGCATAGGGGCCGGAGCGCACCAGCTCGTGACCTTCCTTGATTTGCACTTCGGCGCTCCAGTCCTGGCCGATGGTGTAGCGCGCCCAGATGGAGAAGAGAACTCCGGCGGCGCAGAGGTAGCTGCCGAGCCATGCGATCCAGCGCGCATCGGGCAGGAACCGCCGGTCGAGAACGCCGAGCGGGTAATTATTTGCGTTGAGCAGAAGGAAACCCGCGATCATGAAGAGGACGTAGAGCATCCGCTCGACGGGGTTCTGGCGCCGGGCGGTTTTTTTTACGCGAAACGCGGAAATCAGCCAGTACAGGAGGAACACGAGCCAGGAGGCGTTAAGCAATTGTGTGGGCGTCAGGTGCAGCATGGAGTGCCCCTGGATGGTCAGGTGCCAAGCAAACCAGTAGAGGGCGATTACGACACGCAAGGATAGCAGCACGACGAATTGAGTTGCGGCCATTGGCGTTCACTCCTTGTTTCCGGCAGCTTTGCGTTGCGAGGCGCGGCGAGCGATGCGGCGGAGGCGCGCGATCCAGGCGAGCTCGGCGGCGATCTGGCGGCGAATGAAACGGACGACTTCCGCGCCGTATGCGCCCAAGTCCATTTCGCGCTGCAGCGGGCCAAACCTTTGCGCGCGATTCAGGAGATAGGACTGGCGCTTATCGAGAATGGCGGCGCGCGCGGAGGAGCCGAGGACGGGGAAGAGTCCCACGCGCAGGCGGAATTCGTCGCTGGAGGCGGCGGCGCCGTCGCTGAAATTGCAGAGGCGTTGCACGAGGGCCTGGCGGCCGCGGGAGGTGAGGGAATACACCTGGCGGGTCTGGCCGCGCTGGCCCGCGGTTTCCTTGCGGGTGACCCAGCCTTCGCGGACAAAGCGGCGCAGCAGGGGATAAACGAGGTTATTGTGCATGTCCGCCTGGCCGGAAATGAGCACGGCTTTTTTCTTGAGGGCGTAGCCATGCTGAGGGCCAGTGAGGAGCGTCGCGAGTAGCAATAAGTCATTCATGACTGTGTCAGCATTGTACTATTGAGCGGTTTTGTCAAGCGGCGAACCGCGTCCCGGGGATGGCTGGCGCGCAGCGGGTTGCGCCAAATTGGCGCTTGTGATTCCCTGCCCTGCTGCGGCAAGCTGGCTGATCATGAAAAAAACAACGAAGCCCCGCCGCCAGGCGGATGCCACCTTGGCCATTCACGCCGGGGAAGACCGATTTCAGCGCAGCGCGCCGGTGGGCACGTCTATCGCGCGCACCGCGAATTTCACGTTTGCCAGCAGCGCGGAATTGAAGCGCTGGGCGGAGGGGAAAAGCTCCGCGTACATCTACACGCGCTATGGCAATCCGACGCTGGCGATCGCGGAGAAAAAAATCGCGGCGCTGGAAGGCGCGGAGGCCGCGGTGGTGACGGCTTCGGGCATGGCTGCGATTTCCAGCGCGCTGCTTTCTCTGCTGAAGGCGGGCGACGAAGTGATTGCCACGCGGGCGCTGTACGGCGGGAGCTACCGGCTGATGCGCGACGTCTTTCCGCGCATGGGCATCGTGGTGCGGCACGTGGAAACGGATCTGGGCGGCATCGAGCGCCTGGTGAACCCGCGCACCAAGGCGCTGTACATCGAGACGCCGACGAATCCCACTTTGCGCCTGGTGGACCTGCAGAAGGCGGCCGCATTTGCGAAAGAGTGGGACCTGGTAGCGTTGATTGACAATACCTTTGCCAGCCCGGTGCTGCAGAAGCCGCTGGGAATGGGTTTCCATCTGGTGATGCACAGCGCGACGAAATATCTGGCGGGACATTCCGACGTGATCGCGGGGGTGGTGGCGGGCAGTGGCGCGTTGATCGCCAAAGTGCGGGAGATGATCATTTACCTGGGCGGTTCGATGGATCCGGAGGCAGCTTTCTTGCTGATCCGCGGGATGAAGACTCTGGAGTTGCGGGTCGAGAGGCAGTGCCGGACGGCGCTGGCCATCGCGCGATTTCTGGAAAAGCATCCAAAGGTCGCGCGGGTGCATTATCCGGGCTTGTTGTCGCATCCGGATCATCAGCTGGCGAAGCGGCAGATGAAGGGATTCGGCGCGATGATGGCGTTTGATTTGAAGGGCGGGTTGCCGGCGGCGCGGCATTTCTGCGACCGCGCGCGGCTGTTCTTGCTGGCGGCGAGCCTGGGCGGGGTGGACTCGCTGGTGGTCTTGCCGATTTATTCGTCACACTACCGGATGTCCGTGGCGGAATTGCGGGCGGCGGGAGTGGAGCCCGGGACGGTGCGGGTTTCGGTGGGGCTGGAGGATCCGGGCGATCTGATCGAGGATTTGCGGCAGGCGCTGGGGTGAGCGGTCCGGGAAGCGCGGCGGAAAGTTTGGGGGATTTGACGCAGCGGCCGGGCGCAGAGGCGCCGAGAAGCCGTGTGAAGGCGGCGGCCTTTTCGCGCGAGGGCGCGGGTGCCCGCGCAATCGGCGGCGCCGTTCAGGAAAGTGCGGCGCTGGGAGCGCTGTTTTGCGAGGCGCCCTGCGCGATCAGAAATTGAATTTTGCGCCGATCTGGACCTGGCGCGCTCCGGTGGTGCCGTCGTTTTGTCCAACCTGCGAAGTGGAGTAGCCGAAGTTCGGGTCGCCGATGACGTTGTCCGGCTTGGCGAATTGGGTGCGGTTGAAAAGATTGTAGAACTCGAAGCGCAACTGGAAACTGAGCCTTTCGGTGATGGTCGAGGTTTTAGCCAGGTTGAAGTTCCAGTTGTTGATGCCCGGGCCGTACCAGTGATTGCGGCCGACGTTGGAAGGAACGTCGAAGGGAATGGGCATGATGGCGGCGTTATCGGGATTGAAGGCCGCGGGATTTTCTCCGGTGAAGACGGCGCTGCTGGGAACGAATGCGCCCATCGCGGGGACGGTCTTGAGGGCCGTGAAATCAATGACCGTGGCGCGGTCGTCTATGTTGGTGTGCAGGGTGTCGGCGATGCCGAAAATGTCGTATGGCAGGCCGGTCTGAAAGGCGGCGATACCGCTGAGTTGCCAACCCTCCAAGACGCGCCCCGCCACGCCTTCGTTGAAATGAGCCTTGCCGCGCCCGGCGTTAATGGAATAAATAAAATTGATCACGCCGCGATGGCGGGTGTCGAATCCGGAATTTCCTTTTTCGCGGCGCAGGTCAAAGGAGTCAATCGGGAAATTACCGTTGCCGGTGGTGGTGACGAGAGGGTCGGAGGAATCGTCGAGGGCGTGCGAGTAGGTGTAGGAGCCCTGAATCTGCAGGCCGTGGAAACTGCGTTCGGTGACCTGAATTTGTAACCCGTCGTACCAGGAATGTCCGCTGCTCTGATCGAGGAAGGCATCCTCGAAGGCGTTGTTGTTGACGGCGTCGAAGGGCAGCACACCGTTTTCCGCGCCAAAAAACAGATTTCCGTTCTGCAGCGTGGCTTCACTGCAGTTGTAGGGATTGGGAACGGCGCAGTAGGCTTCGAGCTGGGAGACCAGAGCCGGCTGCGGCGGCGCGCCATCCACGACGCGGAGAATGCGCGTGCCGTGGTTACCGACGTAATTCGCTTCGAAAACCAGGTTGGTGGCGAGCTCGCGCTGAATTCCGAGGTTCCAGGAGGTGATGAGAGGCGGCTTGATGTTGTTCGCGAAGATATCGGGGAAGCTGCCGGTGCCGTCGGTGACCACGGCGGAGGGAACGAGCTGGGCGGGAGCGGTCTGGTTCTCGAGTTGCGAGCCGGGACCGAGCGCGGTGGAAAACAGTGGGTAGTTGACATAGCTGGGCTGGAAGGGCGGGTTGCCGCGCGCATCGCCGATGAGATTGCCGTACACGCGGTCGCTGAATACGCCGAAGCCGCCGCGCACCGAAGTCCTGCCATCCTTGAAGGGATCCCAGGCAAAGCCGAGGCGCGGCTCGAAGTCGCGGTAATAGTCCTGATACAACTGGTGGCCGGTGCCCGGACCCACGGGAGTGAAGGTAAACGGTGCGAAGCCGCTGGCGTCCACGAAGAGATTGGAGAGGTCGCCGTTTCTTTCCTCCGGCACTCCGTACCATTCCCAGCGAAGTCCGTAGGTGATGGAAATGTTCGGCTTGATTTTCCAGATGTCCTGGGCGAACAAGCCGACTTCATGCTGGACGAAATTCAGCTCATCGGTGGCGTGGCGGGTTCCAGCGAGGTCGAAATACTGGGTCTGATCGGCGACCGCCACCAGGCCGAGCAGTCCGGAGACTTCATCCTCGAGAGTGATGTTGTCCACGCCCGGATTCAGATTCTGGAGAATGGTGGCGCCGAAGTCGGTGTTGGTGTTGAACTGAAACTGCTGGCGCGAGCTGAAATTATCGTTGTTATTGGAATAGACGTCGCGGAATTCGCCGCCCCATTTGAAGGTGTGGGAAGTGACGACTTTGGTGACGTAGTCCAGGGTCTGATAGGTTCCCGTATGGCGGGACTGCCCATTCGAATCGCCCAAAGAGAGGCAGCCGAAATCCGCACTGTTGGGAACGCTGAAGCCGGGGAGAGTGAAGTCCGCGCCACGTGCCTGGCTGTCAATGAAGTTACCGCTGGAATTGGCGATGGTGTCCGCGAGGGCGCCGTCGCAGGTGAAGGGATTGGCGTTGCGGTTGGCGCCGAAGCGGAATTCGTTGGAGAGGGTGGCGCCGAAGGTGGAGGTCAAGCCGATGGCGAGGCTTTGGGTGCGAGCGGCTTCGGCAATCGCGCCGATGCCGCCGGGAAGAGTGTCTGAATGGAAGGGATCGGGATCGCGGAACCAGTTGTACACGTAGCGAACGTAGAGATCGTTGCTCTGGCCCAGCTTCTGGTCAATTTTGATGGTGGCATCTTCGTCTCTCTCGCGGGACTGGGTGGGAAAAAAGAGCAGGCCGGTGATGCCGTCGGAATTGGCGAAGTTGGGGGCCGGGTAATGCGAAAAAATCTGCTGCACGCTGGAATCGAGGGCGGCGCCGGTGGCGTTGTTGTTCGTGAGGGGGGTAGTGACGTTGAGGGCCTGGGTAGCGCCGTTGGTGGGATTGGTATAGGTAAAGAGTCCGGTCTTGAAGGCGGCGGTGGGCACGGTGGAGGTATTGGTCAAGGAGGTGACGAAGCGGTCGCCTTGATAATTGATGAAGAAGAAGGTCTTGTCTTTACGGATGGGGCCGCCGAACGAGCCGCCATAGAGGTTGCGCACGTAGGGGTTCTTGGGAGCCACGTCGCCGGTTTCGGGATCAATCTGGTGGTTGAAGTAGTCGCGTGCGCCGAGGGCGTCCCAGCGGCCGAAGTAGAAAAGATTGCCGTGATATTGATTGGTGCCGCTTTGGGTAATCACGTCAATGATGGCACCGTTATTGCGGCCGTATTCGGGAGCGAAATTATTGGTGAGCACGCGAAATTCCTGGGTGGAGTCGGGATTCTGGGAGGTGAGGCCGCCCAGGCCGCCGGGAACGTCGGCGTCGTTATTATCGGTGCCGTCGAGCAGGAAGTTGTTGTTGCGTTCGCGGCCGCCGTTGATGGAGACGCCGCCCAGGCCGCTATCGGATTGAGTGACGCCGGGACCGAGCAGCACCAGCTGGTAGGGATCGCGCAAAATCAGGGGGAGCTCGACCATTTGGGCGTGTTCGACGACGTCGCTGAGCGTGGGAGTATCGGTATCAATCGGAGCGACGCTCGCGGAGCTGACTTCGATATTGGTGGAAACCTCGCCCACCTGAAATTTGCAATCGAGGGTCAAAACCTGGTCCACAGTGAGGGTGAGATTCTCGAAACGGGCGGTCTTGAATCCCGACTTGGTGAACGTGATGGTATAAACGGAGGGGGGCAGGCTGGGGAGGGTGTAGGCGCCGCTGTTCGTGGTTTGGGTGGTGCGCTCGATACCGGTGCTGAGATTACGGGCGGTGACGGTGGCGCCGGTGACTGCGGCGCCGGACGAATCGAGAGTGGTGCCGATGACCGTGGCAGTTTGCGCCTGAAGCGGCGCGGGCGCGGCGAAAATTGCGACGAGGAGCACAGCAGCAACGAGGAATCCGAGAAGAGACCCGCGAAGTTTCATGACTCACCCCTATGCCGCGCAAGTAGTGCGCGGTGATTCGATACATGGAGTGTGGCTATGCATGCTTCCGGCCACATCGTGGGGAAGAGTGAGTTTGCGTAAGTCGCGCGTTAGGAATGACATACGAAGGTGGAGTTGCAGTTTCTACGGGGACTGTACGAACAAGCGGATTTCGGCGCAGTGAAGGCTATGCGAATTTGGACAGCTCGTGTTGGATCGTGACGGAGGCAGCGCGGAGTGCGAAATTCGAAAATGAGGTGATACAAGCCGGGTGCGAGCCGATAACGGGTAGAGCGACGGCGGACGCGGCCGTGGTACTCGATGTCCCGACTAAGGCAATGTCTAGTACGCCAAGACCATTGACCCGACCGTAGGTACCTCGTAAGATTCCCGTTCCCCCTGAAGAGGGGTGCAGGACGCGGCGCCGCGGTGGAAGTAAGTGGCTACGGAAGCGGGATTGTTCCGTAGAATCCCGCGGATACGTATTGCTCGTCGCAAGGGCAGACAGAGACGATGAAACCGAAGGCCACTGGCTGGGCGGGAATCGTGATCGTGGGGACGTTGCTGCTCGCCGGCTGTGAGGACACGGTATCGAGCAAGCAGGCGAAAGCGCGGCCGCCCGCCGGCACGCCGGAACCCGCGCCGGAATTGGTGCGCGAAGCACTGCCCTTCCCGGAACACCCCGTGGTACTGGCTTCCCCGTACGACACGCGGCCCGACATCGAGATCCTGATCGGCCAAGTGCAGGTGATTTTCAACGCGGCGCAGAAGGAATACAAATCCGGAGATTTCGACCAGGCGCACGCCGATTACGACCGCGCGGTACGGTTGATCGTGGCGAGTGGCTTCCAGGTGGATTCCGATGCGCGGCTCTCCGACCTGTTCGACCAGATCGGGGAGACGCTGCATTCCTACGAGCGCAGCGCGCAAGAGGATGCCAGCGAAGAAGGCGAGGACAGCGGAACGCCTGCGCCGATGGAAGCGCTGGCGGACATGACCTTGCCGCCGGGCGATCCGCGGCTGGCGGCGCAGGCGGAAAATGAATTGATGCGCGTGCCGCACGATCTGCCGCTGACGGTGAACGATTCGGTGCTGCAGTATCTAAGTTATTTTTCGACGCCGCGCGGGCGCGCGACGGTGGAGCACGGGCTGGACCGGTCGGGGCGCTACAACGACATGATCCGGCGAGTGCTGAAAGAGGAAGGCGTGCCGCAGGACCTGATGTACCTGGCGCAGGCGGAATCCGCGTTTCAGCCGGCGGCGGTTTCACGGGCGGGAGCGCGCGGGCTGTGGCAGTTCATGCCCTTCCGCGGCGAGGAATACGATCTAGACCGCAACTACTGGGTGGACGAGCGCAGCGACCCGGAAAAGGCCACGCGGGCGGCGGCGCGGCACATGCGCGACCTCTACGACATGTTCGGCGACTGGTATCTGGTGATGGCGGCCTACAATTCCGGGCCGATGAACGTGGTGAAGGCCGTGCAACGCACCGGCTACGCGGATTTCTGGGAGCTGCAGAAGCGCCACGCGCTGCCCAAGCAGACGCAGAATTATGTGCCGATCATCATCGCGCTGTCGCTGGTGGCGAAGGATCCGTCGCTGTACGGCGTGCAGGTAGCGCCGGAAAAGCCGGCGCCGGTGGACGTGTTTCATCCGGCGCACCCGATTGACCTGCGCCTAGTGGCGGACGCGACCGGAGCGGACGTGGATGATTTGCGGGACCTGAACCCGGAGCTGTTGCGCAGCGTGACGCCGGACGACGCGAGCTTCGAGCTGAAGCTGCCGGCGGGGGACGGCGAGAAGCTGCAGAACGTGATCAACCAGGTTCCCGAGGACAAGTGGACCAGCTGGCGTTTGCACACCGTGGAGCAGGGCGAGACGCTGGGAGACATCGCGCGGCACTATCGCGTGTCCGTCGCGGCGATCGAATCGGCCAATCATCTGGAGACGCACGCGGTGGTGCCGGCGGGATTCCTGCTGAACGTGCCGGCCGCGCCGCCGGCGGTGCGCCTGGTGCATTACCGCGTGGTGCGCGGCGACACGCTGGAAGGAATCGCCGAACGCTTCGATGTGACCGTGGCGCAACTGAAGCGCTGGAACAATATTCGCGGCGCGAACGTGCCGCGCGGCTCGCGCCTGCGCATCTACGCCGGCGGGTCGCCGGACGGGGGCGCGCATCACGCAGCGAAATCGGCACAGGAGCCCTCCGGCAGCGCGGCATTGCGCGACGTTTCGACGGCCGGGGGCGCTGAACACGAGCCGGTAGAGCACCGCGTGAAACGGGGCGAGACGCTGTATTCCATTGCCCACGCCTACAAGACCAGCGTCGAGAGCATCCGGCAGTCGAACACCTTCCTCGCCGAGCGTCCGCTGCACGCGGGCGACGTTCTGACCATCCAGCGCTAGTTCCGGGAGCGCTTCTGTAGCTGCCAACCTATTTATTTACAGCTACTTGAGAGGTGTTGTTACGTTTTGTTACATGCCCTCACTGCGGAATGCGGGCAATATTCACGTCCGCGCGCTGTTTTCCAAACCTTGCACCTTGACAAAGTTCCGGCACACCGTTTATAAGCGCGGGGGGGCCTAGTACGATTTCGGAAACGCCTGACACCCAGGGAGGGATCAATGTTTCACGCCAAGCAGCACGATGAAGAAGACGACGAACTACCCCGATACGAAGAAGAAGAGGCGGAAGAAGGCGCGGAGCTCCCTCATGGCGACATTATAGAAGAGGTGGAAGAGATCGTCGTCGAGGAAGACGAAGACGAAACGCCCGCCGCGCCCCCGGTGCGCGCGCCGGCACCCGCTCCCAAGGCCAAGGCGGCCAAGAAGAGCGCGCCGAAAAAGGCGGCTGCCAAGAAAAAAGCGAAAGCCAAGCCGGCGAAGAAAGCCGCGAAGAAAAGCAAGGCGAAGCGAAGCAAGCCGAAGAAGAGCAAGGCGAAGAAGGCCGCGAAGCGCAAGAAGCGCTAGGGGTCTGCGCCGCGGGTTTTTCGGCGGGACCATTTGCCGCGGGATTGCTCGCTGCGTTCCAGGAGCGAGGGTTCCGCGGCGTTTTGTTTTGGCGGCTGAGGTCGCGGATGCTGGGGCGCGGCGCGGTCGGCCTTTGTGTCTTGATTCTTGCGTGCTGATTCGTGCTTCGGTTCCTTCACTCCGCCGCTGTTCCCTGCCTCGTGTTTTGTGCCGCCTGCTTGTTTGGATGCCACGAGTGCGCAGCGAAACGGCACAGTTGTGCGGATTCGGCGCACTGCGAGGACCGTCGGCAGGAAGTGAACCTTTTCGATACGTTCCGCTATTGAATATAATTCGCTTGCCCTGCGCGGTGCGCGGCCATTAGCATACGCGCGGAATG
>JBAQJS010000058.1:0-1698 GCA_049300435.1 Candidatus Acidiferrales bacterium
TCTGATGACTGGCTGCATACGTTGACCAGATAGCTGGTGTGGATGACGAGGGGCGAGCAGTCGTATTGCCGGCGGAGGTCGCGCATGCGGGCGCAGTGCTCGGCGGGAATTTGCGCGGGACGCCACATGCGCGGGCTGGAAGAAAAGATCTGAAAGGTGTTGGCGCCGATGGCACGGGCGCGTTCGGCGGCCTGAAAGACGCCGCCGGAGGTGGAGAGGTGAATGCCGATTCTGAGGGGACTATTTTTGCTCAAAATGAGAGACCTTTGCTATTTAGTGTAGGGTTTCGCTTGACGGCGAGGCTACTCAGCATTGAGTCTCATTAATGGCATTCCGGCCTGGGAAGATCATCGAAGATGCAGACCGTACTTACAGCCGACCGGCTGATCGCTTGTGAAAAAACGATTGAGCACCCCGTTGTTGTTATCGAAGACGGCGTAATTGCGACCATTGCCTCGCGCACGGATGCGGAGATTCCGCCGGGAACGCGGCTGGAGCATGCCGGATGCACGCTGGTTCCGGCATTCTTTGATGTGCACATTCACGGCAGCGCAGGACACGACGTGATGGAAGGCTCGGCGGAGGCGTTCGGGACGATCGGGCGCTTTCTTGCAGGGCATGGCGTGGGGGCGTATCTGCCGACCACGGTGACGATGCCGGTGGATGCAACGCTGAAGTCACTGGAAGGGATGGCGAAGTTTATCGGCACGCGTACGGGCGGACCGCGGCTGATGGGGATCCATATTGAAGGGCCGTTCCTTTCGCCGCACAAGAAGGGCGCGCATCCGGCGAGCCTGCTGCAGACGCCGTCGGTGGAGCTGTTTGACCGGATGTGGGAGGCATCGGCGGGGACGATCAAGCTGATGACGATCGCGCCGGAGCTCGAGAATGCGCTAGAGGTAATTGCGCGCGCGGTGAGCCTGGGGGTGCGGGTTAGCCTGGGGCACAGCAACGCGGATGCGGCTGCGGCGAAGGCGGGCGTGAAGGCGGGCGCGACGACGGCGACACATACCTACAACGCGATGCGGAGCTTCGACCACAAGTCGTCCGGATTGGTGGGTGAGGTGCTGACGAACGATTCGCTGTTCGCCGAGATGATTTGCGACGGCTTGCATGTTGATCCGGCTGCGGTACAGATCTACTGGCGGTGCAAGGGTCCTGAGCGGGCGATTTTGATTACCGACGCGATGGTGGCCGCGGGGATGCCGGACGGTACATACAGGCTGGGCGAGTTGGATGTGATGGTGAAAGACGGCATGTGCATTCTGGATGAGAACACGCTGGCGGGAAGCACATTGACTCTGGACCGGGGCGTGCGGAATTTCGCGGCGTTCACGGGTGCCGGGATCGAAGCGGTTTCGCGGCTGGCGAGCCGGAATCCGGCGCGGATGACGGGCTTTGAGGGCGAGGTTGGATCGCTCGCGGTGGCGCGCGCGGCGGATATTACGGTGCTCTCGGCGAAGAACGAGGTGGTGGAGACTTTCCTGCAGGGGCAGGCTGCAGGAAAGTAAGTGTCTGTTGTTTCTTGTTAAGCGCGGGCCTCGTAGACAATGTTGAAGGGTGTTTCGGTTGCGCGGCGGAAGCTGGTGAATCCGGCTGCGTTGATGACTTCGCGGATGCGTTCTTCGCCAGCCTGTGCTCCGAGGCAGAGGCCGACTTCCTGGGAGCGCGAACAGGGCGTACAGAGCAGGGTTGAGA
>JBAQJS010000059.1:0-109322 GCA_049300435.1 Candidatus Acidiferrales bacterium
GGCTATGGCCGATCCAGACACAACTAGTTTCCGGCAGATTCCGGCGTGTAGGACGCGCTACGCAGCACGGAGCCCGGCAGCGTGAGCGTCGAATCCACGCGCACGATGATGCCGGTTTGCGCCGGGAGCTCCACGTCCTTGCCTTTTTTCGCCATGATGTAGGCGGAGGTGCCCGCTAGGCCGAAGATGGTGCCGCGCGCGACATTGCTGAACAGCACTCCGACCAACGCGCCCGCGCCCGTGCCCAGCCCGCCGGTCATGATGTCACCCTTGATGTCGCGCTTTTGCTCGATCACCACGCCTTCGACTGTCTTCAGGTCCTTGCGCTTCTTGGTGTCGTCGGCGCTGCCGGTGTAGAGGGAAAGGATGCTCATCTGCGCGGGGAAAATGCGGCTTTGCACTTCGACGGAATTGAATACCAGGTTCATCGAGGCGCCGCCGCGTTCCATGGCGAACCAGCGGGGCCGCGCGACGCTGGTGACCGTGCCGTGCACTTTCGCTCCTGCGGGCAATAGCAGCTGATTGCCGGAAAATACCGGCTCGGCCACGATGGCGGTGAACGGATCGCCGTCGTGCGCGACGGCAGTGGTGAGGCCTGAGACCAGCGTGAGCCGCACCTGGGTTCCGGGTTGAATGGCGAGGGACTGCGCGCGCACCGCGGGCGTCAGCCAAAGCAGCGCTGACAATAACACACCAACAGAAATGAGACGCTTCATGGGATCCTCCGTGTTCCTCGGCGGGAACCAGACTGCGTTCCCGCGGAAGAAGGCTCTGGACATAGCCGAGCCATCCCCGTTTCGTGGGGGTACCGCTGGCGCCGCGGTGCGAGTGCGGAGGTTGCACTCGGAGAAGAAGATACTCCAGCGCAAGCAAAGGCTGCGCGGGAATCGAGCGGGCGTGTTCCTAATGGGTACGTAGGGACGCAGCGCGGGGGGAAGCGGGTAACGCTGCTCTGCGATGCCCGTTCGACGAGAGGCCGGTACTGCCGGAGCGAATGCGCAGCAGCCTGTGTGCGTTGGCGACTCCTGGACGGTGCGTTAACGATCAGCTGGGCGTATCCACCCGGGCGGCGCAACGCAGGTTGCCTCGCCCGTTGCAACTGAGGATGACGGCGCCGGCCTGCGTGGCGTTGGCGGTCTTGCCGATGTTCAAGGTGCCGTTGAATCCGGGAGCGGTGATGTGGCAGGACGGCTCGGGCCGGCTGTTGGGCGTCTCAGAAACTGCATTGAGGCAGGTGAAGGTCGCGGGACCGGCAATATCCACTTTGTCAGGGTGAGGGCCGGAGGCATCGGCGGTGGCCTGGAGCGAATGGACTTTGGCTCGATTGCGCGGCCTTTGCGCGTTGACTTGATAGGTTAGCGCGAGAAATGCGACGGCCAGCAGAGCAAGAACTGCGAGGGCATAACGGAGTTTCACCGCGGGCCTCCCATTGGGCTGGGACTCTACACCGGCCAAGGATGGGTTGCAATATCGCGGGGGTCGCGCGGCTGCGATGGGATGCGGCGTGCGGGGAGTGTCGTGGCGCTTGATTTGAGCGGCTAGCGCAAACCGGCGCGGTCCGGCTGCATGTGAGAGGCGACGATCTATGCGGCGCGTTATCGAGCAGCGCTGCAACACGCCAGGCGCGGGCGGCTTTCACGGGTTGGGGCGCTGTGCTAGACTTCGCGGAGCAGTTTTGCGGCTGGAAAAATTTGCTGCGAGGACTGCCGATGGGTGGAACTTCGGGCTCTGTGCAACGATTCCCCGCAAACTCCGCCAGGCCCGGAAGGGAGCAACGGTAGCGGGTCAGTCTCGTGTGCCGCGGAGTACCCGAAGTTCCTCTAGTCGCGGCGGAAGTAGCGAGCCTCAAAACACTTTCCATGACCTACAAGGTGATCGCCCGGAAGTACCGGCCGCAAACATTCAGCGAAATTGTGGGACAGCAGCACGTAACCAAGACGCTGGCGAACGCCATCCATGCGAATCGCGTGGCGCATGCCTACATTTTTTCCGGGGTGCGCGGCGTGGGCAAGACCACCAGCGCGCGCATTCTGGCCAAGGCGCTGAACTGCGTGCAGGGGCCGACGGCCGAGCCCGACGGCACCTGCGATTCCTGCCGGGAAATTGCCGCGAGCACATCGCTAGACGTGCTGGAAATTGACGCGGCGTCGAACCGCGGCATTGACCAGATCCGGGAGCTGCGCGAGATGGTGCGCTACGCGCCCGCCTCCAGCCGCTACAAAGTGGTGATCCTGGACGAAGCGCACCAGCTCACCGACGAAGCCTCGAACGCCCTGCTGAAAACTCTGGAAGAGCCGCCGGAGCGCGTGGTCTTCATCCTGGCCACGACGCGCGCGGAAGATCTGGCGGAGACGATCAAATCGCGCGCGCAGCTTTTCCAGTTTCGCGCGCTTTCGTTTCAGGAGATCGCGCGGGAGATCGAGCGCATCGCGGGCGAAGAGAAATTGAGCATCGAGCCGGGCGCGGTGGCGGTGCTGGCGCGCGCGGCGGAGGGCAGCCTGCGCGACGGGCTTTCGCTGCTGGAGCAGGCGATTTCCTACAGCGGCGACGCGATTACCGATGCGCAGGTGCGCGAGCTTTTGGGAGTGGTCGCAGAAAGCGTGCTGGATTCGCTGGTGGAGGCGATCTCCGAGCAGTCCGCGGAGATGGCTTTGAGCCTGGTGCACCGGCTGATCGGCGACGGGCAAAACCTGCAGCATTTCTGCCGCGAAGCGATTCGCCATTTCCGCAACCTGCTGGTGGCGCGGGTGTGCGGCGCGGATTCAGAACTGGTCGCCGCGCCGCGGGATGAACGGCAGCGCCTGGCGGAGCAGGCCGCGCGCTTCAGCGAAGAAGACCTGACGCGATTCTTCCATACGCTGCTGGCGACGGACGCGGAATTGCGGCGGGCGCCGGATGCGCGGCTGCATCTGGAGCTGGGGCTATTGAAATTGATCAACGCGCGGAGATTGGCGCCGCTGGAGGAAGTGCTCGCGGGACTGCGTGAGGGAATGCGCGAGGATTCCCCGGCTGGAAGCCGCGGAGGCACGGGGGGAGCGGGCATGCGCGCGGCGAATCCCGCGGGCAGCTCGCCGTCGCGCGCTACAACGGTAGTTTCCGCCACGCAAACGGTGTCCACTTCGGGCGCGGCGGTGCGCATGGCGCCGGCGGTGAACTCTGCCACTGCGCCGGCTGCTACGGTTGCGGGCACATCGGTGGTAGCGGCGGCGAGCGTAGCGCCGGAGGCGAGCGAGCGGCGGGAGGCAGCGAGCAAATCCGAGCCTGCGGCGATTCCTGCGCCGGTTCCGGCGGCGGATGCCGCGCCGAGCGCTGTGGGGCGCGCGACGGAGGCTGCATCGAGCGGAATCGGCTCCGCGCAGGTGGAAGCGATCAAGGCCGCGCTGCAGGGGCAGAAATTCTTGTGGTCCATGCTGGATGCGGTGACGCGCTGGGAGGTGGAAAATGGCGAGCTGCGCCTTTTCTTCCCCAGCGAAAGCCGTTCGCTGGCGGAAATGCTGCAAGCGCGCGACCCGATGGAACGTTTGCGCACGGTGTTGAATCAAGTGGTGGGCCAGCCGCTGCGCGTCTGTGTTAAACTGGACTCCAGCCGGGCAACAGCGCCGGCGGGGCGCGGTTCGGAGTTACGCGCGCGCTTCGAAGAGGATCCGATCGTTAGGGCCATGCTTGAAAAATTCGGCGGCCAGATTTCAAACGTCAAGCGCCCGGGCGAGGAATAACCATGGAAGTGAAAGCTCTGCAACAAATGCTTTCGCAGTTCCGCCAAGTGCAGGAAAAGCTCGAGAAACAGCTGGACGAGCTTTCGGTGGAGGCGTCGGCGGGCGGAGGCATGGTCAGCGTGAAGATGAACGGGCAGAAACAGCTGACCGAAGTGCGCATCGAGCCGGACGTTTTCAAGAGCAAAGATCAAGAGATGCTGCAGGACCTGATCCAGGGCGCGGTGAACGAAGCGACGCGCCGCGTGGATGAAGAGCTTTCCAAGCACGTGAAGGAGATCTCCGGCGGCTTGCCCGGAGTGGCGGGCCTGAAAATTCCCGGCCTGTTCTGAGCGGCGGCTTGGCCCGGCTGGCCCGCCTGGAGGCAGCGGCGGAATTCTCCCGGGATCTTCCGATAGCGGTTCCGAGGAACGTAGCGATTCCCTTCTGCTTCAGAATCCGTTCCACGAATGGAGTTTCATGCCTGATTTTGCCCCTTCCGTCACACGGCTTATAGACGAATTAAAGCGCCTGCCGGGCATCGGCCAGAAGACCGCGCAGCGGCTGGCGTTCTATCTGCTGCGGGTGGACCCCGAACAGGCCTTTGCGCTTTCCGACGCCAT
Source organism: Candidatus Acidiferrales bacterium (assembly GCA_049300435.1). Taxonomy (GTDB): domain Bacteria; phylum Acidobacteriota; class Terriglobia; order Acidiferrales; family UBA7541; genus Palsa-295. The sequence continues at coordinate 4,316 of JBAQJS010000059.1, forward strand.
CCGCGACGCCAAGGAAAAGGTGCGCGAGTGCTCCATCTGCAACAATATTACGGATGCCGATCCGTGCCTTTTCTGCAGCGGCGCTTCGCGCAGCAAGAAGACGATTTGCGTGGTGGAAGAAGCGACCAACATCCAGGCGGTGGAGAAAACCCGCCAGTTCGACGGGCTGTATCACGTGCTGGGCGGCGCGCTTTCGCCACTGCAAGGCATCGGGCCGGACCAACTGAAGATCAAGAGCCTGATCGAGCGATTGAAGGGCGGCGTGGTGGAGGAGATTATCGTGGCGACGTCCCCGACGGCGGAGGGCGAAGCGACGGCGGTGTATCTATCGAAGCTGATCAAGCCGCTGGGCGTGCATGTGACGCGCATCGCGATGGGCATTCCGGTGGGCTCGGACCTGGAATATGCGGATGAAGTGACCATGAGCAAGGCCATGGAAGGCCGGCGCGATTTGTAGCGGGCCGCTTCCGGACGGGCCGGCCTACTTAAGGAATGTGAAGGAATCCAGGGGTTCTTGCAGACGGGCGCGCACCTCGACAGCGTCGTGCTCGGTGAACTCCTCGAACGTCCCAGGATCATAACTCCCGGTACTGGAGGTCGCGTCCTGGATACCGATTTCGTAGCACTTATTGGCGTGAAATACCCGGTAGATTTCCCCGTCTATGCCGCCGCCTAGCCACGCATCACTCGTGTGAAACACCTTGGATTTGATGCCGTTGATTGCGGCAGCTTGGGAATCGCCGACCAGCCAGTCCTGCGATCCTTCCAGACATGCCTTCGGGGTCGCCGCCGCGGGGACTTCCGCTACGAAAAACGCGGAGGCATCAAACGCGGGCTTGTTTTTGAATTTGTCCTTCGGGTAGGCGAAGCAAACGATGGTGGCGCCGGAACTTGCGTCGTCGTCGCAGACCGGGTCCTGACTCGAGCATTCGGCCTGCAGCCACGACCCGGGATCGCCTGCCTTGGTGCGCCCGCGGGTGCAATGAACGAGCGCGGGAGAATACTTGAATTGAAAGACGCCGTCGGGGCTGGTGAATGTCTGCAGCTTCGTTTGCGCACACAACGGGAGCGCTAACAGGCAGAAACAAAGTCCTAGGAACAATTTCATCGGAGACGTGCGTTCATTTTATATGCGGAGCATGCGAAATGCCACGGCGCAATCGTGCGTCTTGCGTACGCGGCCTGGCGGGCGTATATAGAGGCTATTCGCGCGAGAGGTGAAACATGTCCGGACTGGATAAGTACATGGCGCAGTACGACCACGAACACACCAACGTGTGGAACAAGGTTCTGCACGGCGTGGGCATTCCGATCATCCTCGCGGGGATCGTACTGGCGATTCTGACGTACTGGCGGACGGGGCTGGCGTTGTTCGTCGGCGGGTGGGTACTGCTGCTGGCGGGGCACCGCATCGAGGGAAATAAGCCGGCATTTTTCCAGGGAGTAATTTACTTTCTGGTCGGACCGATCTGGGTGGCCAAAGAGATAAAGGATGCAATATTAGGGACATCCCACAGTTCTACCGCAGCGCATTGAATTCGCTCCCTCGCGGCCATCGGATTGCTCTTAGGACCTCAGGGTAGTCCGCGGAAGCGACGCGTTTTCGGCTTCGCCACGAGTAACCCTTTCGCACAATCGGAGCGCGCGGCCTGACGCCGCAGGGTCGTAGTGCTACCCTTAGAAATCGCCCTTGGGAGGAGTGCGTGACCGATTCCCTACAATCCAGCGATCCCGGTACCCAGAAGCGCCGCAGCACGCGCATTGTGCAGGCTGTGCCGATCACGGTGACGGGCACCGATGCCCTGGGCCAGCCCTTCAAAGAGCGCACCACCACGGTGATGGTGAATTGTCACGGGTGTAAGTACCAATCGAAGCATTACGTTCCCAAGAATTCGATGGTCACGTTGGATATTCCCCGGCCCGAGGGAGGGCCGTACCACACGCAGGGCCGCGTGGTGTGGGTGCAGCGTCCGCGAACGGTACGCGAACTGTTTCAGATCGGGCTGGAATTCGAGATTCCGGGCAATTTTTGGGGCATTGCGTTTCCGCCGGAAGATTGGGCATCCGGCGTGGATGTGCCGACGATAGACATGGAAGCGTCGCTGGAGGTGACGCCTGCGGCGGAACCTGTCGCGTCCATCTCTCCGCAACCGCTGCCGCCGATTCCGCCTCCGCCGATGCCAGCAACTCCGGAACGGAAGATTGAGCCGCCGCCATTCCAGATACCGGCGCCGCCGGCGAAGCCCGTTACCGTGAACACGCCCGTCGCGCCACCTGCGATGGCAGCGAAGCCCGCGGCACCGCCAGCCGTGACTGCTCCACCGCCAGCCGCCGCTACGCCAGCGAGCGGTGCGGCCGAGAATAAAATCCACGTGGTGCCCGCCCCGGCTGCAGATACGCAAGCGGCCCTGGCGCGGCAGATGGCGCGCATGGTGGCCGAGGCCAAGGAAAGCCTGGACAAGACCCTCAAGCGCGACGCAGGCGAAGCCATCAACGAAGAGATGGTGGTGGTACGCCAGCAACTGGACGCGCAGCTGCACGACACGGTCGAGAAGGCTATCAAGAATTCGATGGACCGCGTTTCGGAAACGGCGGTGAAGAAAGTGGTGCAACAGGCCGCGGACCGCACCAAAGAAATCGTGGAAGAAGCGCGGAAGGCCACCGACATATCCACTTCGCAACTGGATGAGAAAGTGCGCAACGCGGTGCAGCAGGCCGTGAGCCATGCGGCCGAAGAAGCCGCGCAACAAGCGGCGCAACAGGCCGCTGCGCTGAATCTGAAGCAGTCGGTGGAAGACGTGGTGGAGCGCGCGCTGCGCGAGCGCGAAGCGTCCACGCCATCGCTGGAAATTCTATCCTCGCCCGAAGCGGCGCAGAGTCACCTGGAACAATGGCGCAAGAATCTCGAGGAGACCGCGCAATCCATTCGCGGGAAATCCGTGGAACAGGCCGCGGCGGATGCGGCGCTGGCGTCGCAGCAATGGCACGCCGAATTCGAAGCGGCGCTGGCGGGCGCGTCGCAAAAACTGGGCGAAAAACTGACGGACGCCTCGCGCGAGGCGCTGGGGCGGGCGGAGCAGGAAGCGGCGGCGCGGGCCGAGGCGCTACGGGCTTCCCTGGAGGAAGCATCGCGCAGCGCGCTGGCGCAAACCGAGCGGGAAGCAGCCGTGCGGGCGCAGACGCTGCAATCTTCCTTCGATGAGGCCATCAACAGCGCGGCTTCCACGATCGAGGCTTTGGGAGCGGGGCTGCAGCAGGAACGCCATCGCGCCGAGGAGACGCGCAGCCAGTTGCACGAGGCCGCGCAAAACGCGCTGCGCCAGACGCACCAGCAATTTGACGAACTGCTGGCGGCGCAACAGCAGGAAATGAGCCGCAAAGCAGACCAGGTAATCGCCGACCGCGTGCAGCAGATCGAGCCGGCGCTCGAAGAGTCGGCGCAAAAGGTGCTGGAGCGCACCGCGATCGAGCTGGAACAGAAGCTGACGCCGCGGCTGGACCAGGTGCATCGCGCGATCGGCGAACTGCAGCAGGCCGAGCAGCAAGCGGCGCATACGCAGAGCCACATTCATGAGCAGGCGCGCCAGGCCGCCGACCACGTGGCGGGTTTGCAACACGCGGTGCACACCCACGTGCGCGACGCCGCCGACCAAGTGGCGCAGTTGAAGAGCACGATCCTCGAGCAGATGCAACAGGCGACGGACCACGCCGACCAGCTGCAGGACACGGTGCGCGAGCAGACCATTCAAGCGTCCGAGCAGGCCATCCAGGAATCGCTGGCGCGGCTGCGCAGCGAGATAGGAAATGTCCCGGCGGAAATCGAACAATCCTGCCGCGAAGTAGCTTCCAAGATCGAAGAAGAGATTCAACAGCGCAGCAGCGAGTCGCAGCACCAGACTTACGAAGCGCTGCTGAAAGCTTCCGAGTGGTATCAGAAAAAAGCGCACACCTCGATGCAGACTTCGATGGAGAAGATGGTGGAGCAATCCTCCACCGCGCTGCGCGACCGCGCGGCGGAAGTCTCCAGCCTGCTGGCTTCCGAGCTCGATCATTACCGCCGCACCTATGTGGAGCACAGCACGGCGCAGATCGAGGACTCGGCGAAGGAAATCATCAACCGCGAGCGCGACAAGATGGGCGAAACCGCGCAGATGGCCACAGCGGGATTTTCGGACCAGGTGCATCGCGTCACTTCTGAATCGCTGCAGCGGTTCGAGCAGGTTTCCCGGGAAGCGCTGGAAAAAGCGCGCTCGGACATGGAATTCAGCCGCGAGGTTTCGCTCGAGGAATATCAAAGAAGCATGGACGACCGCATGATGCTGGGCGTCGAACAGGCCCGGGTGCACCTGCAATCGCAGCTGGGGCCGCTGCTGGAGCAGTGGGAAGCCAAGCGCGAAGGCGAGAAAAAGGAATGGATGGAGCAGTTGAAGAAATCGAACGAGGAATCCATCGAAGCGTACAAGGTGCGCCTGGAAAACGCTTCCAATTCCTGGCTGCTGGCTTCGGCCACGACGCTCGGACAGCATTCCCAAACCGTGCTAGATACCATCGCCAAGGCCGCGGAAAAGCGCCTGCGCGATACGTGCTCGGAAGTGCTCGGCAGCATGGGCGACACCCTGAAGGCGCGCTTGCTGGGGCTCTCCAGCGATTTCAGCACGAGCGAAGACGACGAGTTCCCTCCCAAGAAGAAGTAGCCGGTTCGCGCGGAATCCTTCCTACTTTCATCTGAACGGAACTGCGCAATGATCCCGCAGGCACGATTGCGCGACTGAAACAGCGGAGACGGCATGCCGCGCGCCGCGGCGGGATGCCGCGAAAAAGCTCCCGCCGCGCCCCCTGCCGTTTTCTTTTTGCGACTCCGGTATAATGGCGGCTATGGCGAATCAGGCGTACCTCAGCATTTGGGTGAAGAATTTTTCCGCAGACACGATGCTCGAGCAATTCGGCAACTTTCTGGGCACGGTTCCCTTCTCCGCGAAGCAGCCGGGATTCACGCATCTGGAGATTCGCGCGGTGGACTCGACCGAGACGCCCGTCTTCGAGCAGGATTTGCGCGCGTTTCCACTGGATGCCGCGGGCGTGATCGAACTGGCGAAGGATTACCTGCATGACGATTGCAGCTGCGCCGCCGGCTCGCGCTGGGACCTGTGGGTGTACGAAGGCGAGCCTCCCAGCTGGCAGCAGTCCGCGCAGGCCCTGGAATTGCTTTGCCACGGCGAGGCCTACGACGACGGATTCTGGAAGGAGAACGGCCATTTCGAGGTGAATTTCGGGTTCGAGCATCTCTTTACCGGGCACGGAGGCTTGCTGGGATTTCGCCAGGTTGCGCGGCCGGCGCCGCAGAGCCAGGAGGAGCGCGATTTTCTGGAATCCATGTCCAAACCCGCGAATCTACTGGAGTATCAGGAGAAAACGCGCGAGAACATCAAGAGCCTCTTCGCGTGGGTGCGTCGCATCGAGGCCGCGCTGCCGGTGGCGCAATTGCGGTTGTGGTCGGAAGGAGAAGAGAATTTTGAGGCGCGCCTCGAAGAGATTCTGGCTACTCGTTAGCGTGCTGGCGGGAGTGGGGGCGATGCTGCAGGCCGGTCCTGTGGTAAAGCGGCCGCCGCGCGTGAACGAATTGACGCTGGCTGGATTGCGGCCGGGATCCGACAAAATGGCCGCGCCGGCGAAGGAATTCCGGGATCTCAGCCTGGACCCGGCCGCTTCCGACGCATACGTGTGGGGCGACATTTGCACGCATCGCGAATTGCGCGTGGAGACCGATGCCGGGCACGTGGTGAAGACGGTGAGCGTCGATTCCTATTACAAGCGGGAGGTCATGGCGAAATGCGCGGCGAGCGCGATGGAGCCGCAGCGGCTTAAACGAATCGCGACGGGGCATGGCTTGCAATTGGGCGACGCGTGCGGGCGCGTCGCGGCAATTTACGGAAAACCGGAGTCGCAGAGCCCTTCCGTGAAGGGCAGCGACAAGTTAGAATTGTATTTATACACCTTTGATTGGGCTGGGCCGGATGTGCCGCAAGTGATGGAAGTGTCTTGCGACGCTGCTTCGCAGACGGTGACGGAAATCATGTTAGCGGCGGCGAGCCTGTAACGGGACTTCATGAATAAATTCACAGTGTTCGCGATTCTGTGGGCGGCGGCGCTGGGCGTGTGTTCGTGCGGAAGCTCGCCGACAGCGCCGGCCTCTGGCGCGGCTAGCGGCCCAGCAGGTTCCGAGAATCGCGCGGCGACGTCGAGCGGGCCGGCCGCTCCCGCCATGCCGGACGACGTGCAGAAAGCCGCGGAACAAGCGCTGGGTTCCGAGACCGAAGTGCTGCTGTACGGCGACCTGGCGAAAAACGGAGCGCGGCAGATCCTGGCCGTGAACCGCATGAAGATGACGCCGCAGGCGACGATGCCGGGCACGGTGATCACGCCCGGAGTGATCCTGGAAAATAGCGGCGGCAGGTGGAAGGAAATTCTGCGCTGCGACGAGCATCTGGAAAACCCCAAAGGATATCTGGGCAATATTCCGCTAGCCGCGGTGAACGCCTGGCGGCTGCAGTTCGAGCAGGACGCGGACAAGGGCTTGCTGCTGTATTTCACGCCGGCCGCCGATCCCAAAGGCGCGCGCGCCATGCCCGTCGAAGTTCGCTGGAATACCAAGGTGAAGCGTTACCAATCCCTGGACCGCAATTTTGAGAATTTCCTGTACGAGTTGCCGGCGCTGGAAACGCCCGAGTCGCAAGTTCGCCTATGAGCGCCATCGCCCAAACCGCCGCTGTGAACGCCGCTCGCCCCGTGAAGAGAGCCTCGGGGTGGGATCATCTGAAAACCCTGATTCCCTACGTGATGCGTTACAAGGGCATGACGGCGCTGGGCCTGCTGACGCTCGCGTTGATGGGCCTAGTGGGCACGCTGCCGCAGTTGATTATCGGCATGATTACCGATTGCCTGGAAGGTTCGCCGCAGGCGCTGGCGACGTTGCACGGTTCGGCGCGAGCCATGCTGTCCCCTCTGCTCACGCTCTATGCGCCGCTGAGCCGGCACGCGCTGGGGATGTTCTGCGTGATTCTGGTAGGGGTGATGTTCGTGAAGGGATTTTTTTCCTTCTGGACGCGCTGGATCCTGATCGGGATTTCGCGGGAGATCGAATACGATTTGCGCAACGACATGCTGGCGCGCCTGGTGGAGCTGGAGCCTGAATTCTACGTGCGCAACCGCACCGGGGATTTGATGTCGCGCGCTACAAACGATTTGAACGCGGTGCGCATGGTGCTGGGTCCGGGAATCATGTACAGCGCCACGACCATCGCCACCATGGTGCTGGCTATCTATTTCATGGTGAAGCTCTCGCCCAGCCTCACGCTGTGGGTGCTGCTGCCGGTGCCGGCGGTGGCTTTCGCCGTGCGTTACTTCGGCGAGACGATTCACCGGCTTTCGGAGCAGATTCAGGCGGCGCTGGGGACTTTATCCACGCGCGCGCAGGAAAATCTGACGGGGATCCGCGTGATTCGCGCCTACGCGCAGGAAAAGCCGGAAATCGAGGCGTTCGACGCGGCCAATCGCGATTACGTGAATCGCAACATCAAGTTGATCGCCACCTGGAGCCTGTTCTTTCCGTTCCTCACGGCACTGATCGGCATTACCTTCGTGCTGTTGCTGGGCAAGGGCGGCCGGGACGTGATTGATCACCGCTTCACGGTGGGCACCATGTGGGCGTTCTACTGGTTCCTGGGCCAGCTGGTGTTTCCGATGATTGCGCTGGGGTGGGTGACGAATATTTTTCAGCGCGGCGCGGCCTCGATGGGGCGGCTGAATTATATCCTGCATGCAAAACCGGGCATCGCGGACAGCGCGGCGCATTTCGAGGCGCGCGGCAACGTTCCCGGCAATGGACGCAACGGCGATTCCGCGCATGCCGCGGCGCACAGCGAAAGCGAAATTCGCGGCGAAATCGAATTCCGCCATTTGACGTTCACCTACCCGACCGCGCGCAACGAGGACGGCACGGGCGGCGCCCCGGTGCTGCGCGACATCAATTTGCACATTCCCGCGGGCTCGACGCTGGCGATCGTCGGTCCAACGGGCAGCGGCAAATCCACGCTGGCGGCGCTGGTGGCGCGGCTGTGGGACGCGCCGCCGGGCACGCTGTTCCTAGACGGCCGCTCGATCCGCGATTATCCGGTGGCGGAGGTGCGGCGCGCGATCGGCTACGTCCCGCAGGACACGTTTCTGTTCAGCGATACGCTGCGCGAAAACATCGCCTTCGGCGTAAGCAGCGCGGCGGAAGAGCACGTTTACGAGGCCGCCGAAATCGCCAGCGTTTCCGGCGAAATCCGGAGCTTCCCGCAAGGCTACCAGACCATGGTGGGCGAGCGCGGCATCACGCTTTCGGGCGGGCAAAAACAGCGGACCTCCATCGCGCGCGCGATACTGCGGCAGCCGAGGATTCTGATTCTGGATGACGCGCTCTCCAGCGTGGATACGGACACCGAGGAGCGCATTCTGCGGCGGTTGCGCGACGTGATGCGCGCGCGCACCGCGATTTTGATTTCGCACCGCGTCTCCACCGTGAAAAACGCCGATCAAATCGTGGTGCTGCGCGACGGGCGCATCATCGAACGCGGCACGCACGAAGAGTTGCTGGCGCTCGGCGGCTATTATGCGGACCTGAATCAGAAGCAAATGCTCGAGGAAGAGCTGGAACGCGAATGAGCGATTTCCGGGAAGAAGAGAAATTAGGGAAGCTGTACGATTCGCAGCTCACGCGGCGGCTGATGACCTATCTCCGCCCGTACCGGCTGCAGGTCGTGCTGGCGCTTTCTCTCACGCTGGGAATCACGGTGCTGGAAATTCTGGGGCCTTTCCTCTTCAGCGTGGGCATAGATCATTTCATCATTCCGGGATTTAACGGCGCCATCCCGCGCAGCGCCGCGATTCTGGGACTGGTGTGGGTCGCGGCGGCATATGCCGGCTCGATCCTGGCCAGCTTCGGCGTGCAATACGCGCAGGTGCGCATCATGCAATGGGTGGGGCAGGAGACGATGTACGATTTGCGCAAGGAAATTTTCCGCCACCTGCAGCGCCTGCCCATGAGTTTCTTTGACCACAGCCCCATCGGGCGGCTGGTGACGCGTTCGACGACGGACGTGGACGCGCTGAACGACCTGTTTGCATCGGGCGTCGTCGCGATGCTGAATGATTTCGTGCTGCTGCTCGCCATGGCGGTATTTTTGTTCAAGTGGAATCACATGCTCGCGCTGGCGACGCTGTCGCCGCTGCCGTTCATGATCCTGCTGACGTATTTCTTCCGCAATCGGGTGCGCGACGCCAACCGCCGGATTCGCACGGCCATCGCGCGCATCAACGCCTTCCTGCAAGAGCACGTGAGCGGCATGGCGGTGGTACAGCTTTTCAACCGCGAGGAAAAATCGCGCGCGAAATTCGCGGAGCTGAATCGCACGCACATGGTGGCCTATAAGGACGCGATTGACGCCTTCGCGTTCTTTTATCCGGGCGTGGAATTCCTGAGCTTCGCGGGCATCGCGCTGCTTTCCTGGGTGGGCGGAGTGCGGGTGATCGCGGGAACCGTACAGATCGGGGTGCTGGTAGCGTTCATGATGTACGCGCAGCGGTTTTTCCGGCCGATTCAGGATTTGAGTGAAAAATTCAACATCTTGCAGAGTGCCATGGCGGCGTCCGAGCGCATTTTCCGGCTGCTGGACGAGCCGGTGACGATCGTCTCGCCGGCGCAGGTTCAGGCGCTACCCGCACCGCGCGGCGAAATCGAGTTTCGTGACGTGTGGTTCGCTTATCACGGCGGCGCCGCTCCCAAGGAAGAAGATTGGGTGCTGCGCGACGTTTCTTTCCGCGTGGAGCCGGGGCAGACGCTGGCGATCGTGGGCCACACCGGCGCCGGGAAAACCACGATCATCCAACTGCTGCTGCGCTTCTACGATATCCAGCGCGGCGAGATCCTGCTGGACGGGGTGGACATCCGCAAACTGGACTTGCAGGATTTGCGCCGGTTGTTCGGGATCGTGCTGCAGGATCCCTTCCTTTTTACCGGCACGCTGGAATCGAATGTGAAGCTTGGCACCACAACCATTGACCGCGCGGCCACCGAACGTGCGCTGCGCGAAGTGGGCTTGGGCGTGTTTCTGGATTCGCGGCCGGAAGGCGTGGCGACACCGGTGACTGAACGCGGCGCGACTCTTTCCGTGGGGCAGCGGCAACTGGTGAGCTTCGCGCGCGCACTGGCGCACGATCCCGAATTTCTGATCCTGGATGAAGCCACCTCCAGCGTGGACACCAAGACCGAGCTGATGATTCGCGAAGCGCTGGACCGTTTGCTGAAAGGGCGCACGGCGGTGGTTATCGCGCATCGCCTGAGCACCATTCAGCACGCGGACCGGATCCTGGTGTTTCACAAAGGACGCTTGCGCGAGCAAGGCTCGCATCAGGAGCTTCTCGCGCTGCACGGCATCTACTACCGTCTCTATCAGCTTCAGTACAAAGAGCAGGAATTGGTGGCCTCCCTGCCGGCGGGACAGGTGCCGGGTTTTTCGCAGCCGCTGCCGGCCGATGACTGACGCGTTGCGCGACGAATCGCCGCTGCCAAGAACATTGCAGTCGCGTGATGAATCGCACCAGCCACCGCTTTTCCCCGGCGGCTTGCGCGAGCCCTCCCAATGAGCGATTCCCAGGTGCTGCTCTCCGCCGGCGAAGCGTCGAGCGATATGTACGCGGCGCGGCTGGCGACGGCGTTGCGTGCGCGTACAGGAGCGAAGTTCTTCGGCATGGGTGGACCGCGCATGGCGGAGGCGGGCGTGGAACTCGTCGCGGATTACCACGAAGTCGCGGTTGTAGGCATCGCCGAAGTTCTGCACAAGATCCCCACGGTGATCGGTGTGCAGAACCGGCTGGCGCGGCAGGCGAAAGAGCGCCGCGCGCCGCTCGCGATTCTGGTGGATTCGCCCGGGACGCATCTGGGAGTCGCGCGCCGCTTGAAGAAAGCGAATATTCCCGTGGGATACTTTATCGGGCCGCAGGTGTGGGCATGGCGAGCCGGCCGCGTGCGCGTGGTGAAGCGGCTGGTGCAGCGCATGGTGGTGATCTTTCCGTTTGAAGAGCGGATCTACCGCGACGCAGGCGTACCGGTGGATTTTGTGGGCCATCCCCTGGTGGATACAGTGCGCGCGAGCATGTCGCGCTCCGAATTCGCCGCGCAACAGGGGCTCGACGCCGACGGGCCAATCGTGGCGATTCTCCCCGGGAGCCGCCCCAACGAGATCGCGCAGAATTACGCGCGGGTGATCGCCGCTTGCGAGCGCATCGCGCGAGCGGGCCCGGTGCAATTCGTGCACGCCGCGGCGCACGGGCTGAGCGCCGAATTTTTTGCGCGCTATGCGCGGCCGAAGATCCCGATCAAACGCGTGGAAAACTGTACGTACGACGCACTGGCCGCGGCCGACTGCGCGATTGTCGCGAGTGGCACGGCCACCGTCGAGGCTGCGCTGCTGGGCACGCCGATGGTGGTGGTCTATCGCGTCGCGCCGCTTACCGCATTGATCCTGAAGCGCATGATTCGCACGCCGTTTATCGCCATGGTGAACCTGATCGCCGGCCGGCTGGTGGCGCCGGAACTGATTCAGGACGATTTCACGCCTGCGACGGTGGAAAAAGAAGTGCGGCGCTTGCTGGATTCGTCCGGGGCGCGCGAGGAGGCGAAAGCGGGGCTTGCGGAAGTGCGCTCCCGCCTGGGCCCGGCGGGAGCGATCGAGCGCGCAGCGGACATTTTCTCGCGGATGTTGTAACCTTTTGTGCCGGGGCAACTAGGCGCGGATAACTTGTATCTGAATTAAGCGGGAGTCGTCCCGTCGCAAGCGAGGTACTTTTTCTTGTTCAAATTCCGGCTCAGGTTCCAGCGGGAGTCTATCGCGCTTACCGGCATTCTGGCTGTTCTGGCCGCCGCACTTGCCTTCACGCACGCCGCAACGGCGCAGGCTCCGCGCGGGTTTCCTTTCCGCGCTGCGAATTACGAAGTAGAAGTCCTGCTTCATCCCGACGATCAGACGATTTCCGGACTCGCGCGGGTGGAATTCATCGCGCAACAGCCGGGGCGCACGGTGGTGGTGGAGCTGCACCAGGACTTGCGCGTGAACTCGGTGACTCTGCCGAACGGCAAGACCCTCGAATTCGAGCGCGACAACAATTCTCCGCTGCTCTTGACCATCGGCTTGCCGGACGTGGTGGCGCCGGAGAAAAGCGTCACGCTGCTCTTCAATTACACCGGGCCGATTTCGAGCGAAGACGACAGCCCCACGCGCGGCGTGCGGTTCGCCTCGGTGGATAAGAATTCCGCATACCTGCTGCTGCCGGCGCGCTGGTTCCCTCTGACGAATTACCCCACCAATCGTTATACGGCTACGTTCAAGATCACCGTTCCCAATACCTTCGCGGTGGCGGGGACCGGTAAGGCCGATTCACCGACCATGATGCCGGGAATTGGAAAAGGCGCGCCGGGGCAGGCGACCTATGTATTTCATTGCGATCATGCCGGGCCTGTGGGGACGTTCGTAGCCGGCAATCTGCAGCTTTCGCCGGTGCAAACCGAGGGCTTCAACGTTTCAGTCTATACGCCGCCCGTGCAGGCCAGTTCGGCAAATTCGTATGCGACTTCCCTCTCGCACATTTACAGCTACTTCTCCGACGCGTTCGGCCCGCTGGACATCCGGCCAAACGATCCGCCACCGACCATCGCGCAGTTGCCGGACGGCACCGTGCCAGGATTCGCGGCGCCGGGGCTGATGCTCATCAGCGCGCGGCAATGGGGCACGCGGGCCAACGATCGCTTGCTTTCGCAACTGGCCGCGGAGCAATGGTGGGGCGACCGCGTGATGCCGGCCAGCGCCTCCGACGTGTGGCTCACCGACGGCCTCTCGCGCTACGCGGAAGCCCTGTACGCGGAACAGAGCGACGGGAGCGCGGGCCTGCACAAAGCGCTGGAGGATTTCGCCGTGGGCGCGCTGATGTACGAGGATACCGCGCCGATTTCGCAGGCCGCGCGGCTGCAAACGTTCTCGAACGAATATCGCTCGATCGTCGCGGATAAGGGAGCGCTGGTATTCCACATGCTGCGCACCGAATTGGGCGACGACGCCTTTTCCGCGCTGCTGCGCGATTTCTACAAGAAGTACTCCGGAAAGAACGCCAGCCTGAACGATTTCGAGAAGATGGCCACTACGAAGATTCCGCCGCCGGTAAAGGGCCAGCCGCCCGTCAACCTGATTTCTTTCTTTTCGCAATGGCTGAATTCCACGGGCGTGCCGGAATTCCGGATGGAATACATCGTGTATCGCACGCAGAAGGGCTTCAAAGTGGTCGGCAAGATTCATCAGGACCTGGACACCTTCCGCATGCCCGTGGAAATTCGCGTGGATACCGAGGGCAATCCGGTGACGAAGGAAGTCCTAGTAACCGGCACGACGCAGCCTTTTGAGATTGATACCTTCGGCCGCCCGAAACCCAACGGCATCCTGATTGACCCGAACAATAACCTGCTGAAATCCAGCCCGCGCCTGCGCGTCCACGCCTTAATCGCCCGCGGCGAGGGATATGCCGAGGTCGGGAAATACTACGAAGCGGTGCAGGAGTATCAAAAGGCGCTGGATATGCAGCCCAGCAGTTCGCTGGCGCATTTTCGGATGGGCGAGGCCATGTTCTACCAGAAGAATTACCAGGCTGCCGCCAATGCGTTTCGCGCCGCGCTGGGCGGCGATGGCGATCCGAAGTGGACCGAAGTCTGGGGGCACATTTACATCGGCAAGATCTACGACCTGCTTGGGCAGCGCGAACGCGCGGTGAATGAATATAGCCTGGCGCAGCATCTGGGCGACGATACCGCCGGGGCCCAACTGGAAGCACGAAGATACATCCAGAAAGCCTACTCCGGCGATGATTCCACGCCCGCCGCCGCGTCGGCGGCTCCCACCACGCCCACGCCTGCGCCCGCACCGGCGGATGAGCCCAACCGGCCTACGCTGAAGCGGCCCTCGCCGGGAAACCAGTAGGCTGCGCGTCTCCAGGCGCTCCCTCCGCGCGCGAGCGAGGGGAGCAAGGCGGCACGGCTTACAAAGGATCGAGGCCGGAGAGGTGCGCCGGCGCGATCCCTTTGTGCTGTATCAGAACCTGAAACGTCTCGCCCATCCCCTCCGGATAAATCAGGGTTTTGAAAAGCAAGGTCGCGCGAGTACGCTCGCTTTCGCTCATGCTGGAGGATTGCAGGTCCGCGAAATCGCTGGCCCGCGCGAGCGCCAGCAGGAATTTCGATTGCGACGTGAACCCCGTGCGTTGCAACCCGGCGCGGCTTGCGTGCAGGTCCAAAGCCGTGAAGTTCACGTGGGCGGTGAGGTCCTGCTCGCCCGGAGCGCGAAAGAAATCCTCGCCGGCGCGGTGCTTCTGGTACGCCAGCAAAGTTCCGCGCATGTGGCGCTGGTCGTATAGTTCGCGCGCTTCGTGGCCGTAATCAATCGTCAGAGAAAATCCGCGGCGCAATCGGCCGGCCGCTTCCGCGATCCAGGAGCAGGCCTCCAGGTTCACCTCGGCCTGCTGCGTATCTTGCAGCGTGATCGCTTGCTCGGCCAGATACTCTGCGAGCGCGGGCGTGGAGAGCGCGCCAGGCTCCTCGCACAAGCCGATGGTCCCGCACCCGACGTACGTCTCGCGCAAGTCATGTCCTTCGCAGACCAGGCGATGGACCGGCAGCGCGTCGAAAAACTCGTTGGAAAACAGGCAGCCGCAGGGAATCTCCGCGGGCAAGTCCGACGCCATGGCGAAACGGTCCGCCGCGAGGTGCTTTGCGAACAGGCCCTGCGCGGCGGCCCGGCGGGATCCGGACCGTTCGACGGCCACATAGCGCAGAGCCGCGTAAAATTCGGGCAGGGCGTCGGCCGTGAAGTCCAGAATTTGCGCGGCGAGAGCGCCGGTGCCCGCGCCAGGTTCCACCAGGAGAAATTCTTTCGGGCGCCCGAGCTGAACCCACATCTCCCGGAATTGCCGCGCCAGTAGCCGCGCGAAAATGGGTTTGGCGTCCACGCTGGTGAAATAATCACGCCGCGGCGATTGTTCCTGTTTGGTGTAGTAGCCGTGCTGCGGATGGTACAGACAGGCATCCATGTATTTCGCAAACGTGATGGGACCCCAGGCGCGGATGTGCTCCATCAGGATCGCCGTCAGCGGCGTCGGTTCAGCAGGCGCGGTGCGCGAAGGGCTCACCGGCGTCAATTCACCCGCTGGGGGTTGCGCGTGAACATTTCGATGACGTAGTCGTGCAGGCAATCGTAGAGCTGCTTCTGAAATGTCCAGGGAAATTGGGTGTGCTCGAGTTCGCGCGGGCGCAGCTGGAAAGTGTAGTCGTGCACGTCGGGGTTCTGGACTTTGTAACGGATCTCCACTTCCACGCCGTCGTCCGCGGGGCGTGCGGCGAAATCGAACAGAGGATGTTCGTAGCGCACCAGTTCCTCCCGCACTTTATCAACGAGTTGCTGAGTCATGGGCGTGGCCTACGCTTTCGATTCGAGTTCGGCGCGGACGCTATTGAATACCGCCAGCGCCTCGTGGTCGAAAAGAACGAAGTATATTTTTTCGAGCGATGTAGGGCTTTCAAAATGACGGGCCGCCTCGCGCAACATGATTTCGGCGCACTCGCGCATGGGAAAACCGGCGATGCCAGTGCCAACGGCTGGAAACGCAATAGTCTTCAGTTCCTTCTGGGCGGCGATGCGCAATGCGTGGGCGGTGGAATTGCGCAAGGATTGCGCGGAGCTTCTGCCGCCCAATTGCATGCTGGCTGCATGAATCACGAAGCGCGCGCGCAGGTTTCCGCCGGAGGTGATGGCCGCACCGCCCACCGGAACGGGGCCAATCTCGTCGCATTCCCTTTGGATCTGCGGACCGCCGTGGCGGCGGATCGCTCCTGCCACGCCGCCGCCGAGCTGCAGATCGTTATTCGCGGCGTTGACGATCGCGTCCGTGTCCATTTCGATCAGATCGCCCTGCAGTATTTCAATGCGATCGGCGAGGTTCGGTTTGGCGGCCATAGGCGTGCGGGCGCGAGGGATGCGCAGACGGGCTGAATCTGCGCGCGATTATTTTCTGGTTCCGTCGCTATTGTAATCATACACTCCGCGGCCGGATTTTCGTCCCAGGCGTCCGGCATTCACATACTGCAAGAGCAATGGGGAGGGCCGAAATTTCTCGCCGAGCGTCTTATGCAGATATTCCAGAATGTGCAGGCGCACATCCAGTCCCACCAAGTCCACCAGTTCGAACGGACCCATGGGATGATTCAGGCCTAGCTTCAGCGCTTTATCAATATCCTGCGCCGAAGCGATGCCCTCCTGCAGCATGTAGAAAGCCTCATTGCCGATCATGGCGTTGATTCGGCTAGTGATGAATCCGGGCGATTCGCGAATGACGACTACTTCCTTGCCCATGCGCCGGCCCACTTCCGCGCAAGCCTGCACGGTCGCTTCGGACGTTTCCAGAGCGCGCACGATTTCCAGCAGCTTCATTTTTGGCACGGGATTAAAAAAGTGCATCCCAATGCAATCACTCGCGCGAAAGGTAATCGCGGCGAGTTCAGTGACGGAAAGCGAAGAAGTATTGCTCGCGAGAATCGCGCCGGGCCGCGCGAACTTGTCGAAAATCGTGAAAATTTCCAGCTTCACTTCCATTTCTTCGGGCACGGCTTCGATCAGCAGGTCCGTTTCACGGCAGACGTCTTCCACCGAACGCGAGGTACGGAGATTTTCCAGCGCCTTCGCGCGTTGCTCCGGTGTGACCTTGCCGCGCGTTACGCCTTCCTCGAGCGCCTGGTGGATGTAGGCTACACCCTGCTCCAGCATCTCCGGCGACACGTCTTCGAGTACCGTGTGAAAGCCCCCGACCGCCGCGGCATACGCGATGCCCCGGCCCATGCTGCCGGCCCCGATCACTCCAATCGTTTTCACTTCCATCGGATCGTTCTGCTCCTAACGCGGCGCAGGGAAAGGCATCGTCGCGTCGTCCTACTGGATTTTGCTGCGCCGGGGAAGGGACGGGCCGCGCGCGAGGCGGTTTGAAGCCCTAGAGATGGTCAATTCTCTCCTGGTCAAAGCCCAGGACCACGCGGCCGCCGGCGACAATGACTGGCCGGCGGATCAGATTCGGCTCGCCGACCATCATGCGAATCGCCTCCGCGCGCGAAGGCGGATTCTCTTTCATATTGTTTCGCCGGTACAGCTCGTTGCGCGTGTTCAGGAACTCCGTGTGGTCGCGATCGCCGATCATTTTTTCCAGCTCCGCGGCGCTGAGCCGTTCTTTGTCGAGATTGCGGAAATGCAGATCAAACCCGCGCTTCTCCATGTAGGCGCGCGCCTTGCGGCAGGTGGTGCACGTGGGCTTCTGCAGGAATTGCACCTTCGCGCCTTTTCTTTTCGCCGCGCCGGCGGATTTTCCGGTCTTCGTTCTCGTTTTCGCTTTCGCTTTCGTGGTCATATTTTCGCCCCCTCATCAATAACGCGGCACGCTGGGATCAATTTCCACCGACCAGCGTTCGATCCCGCCAGTCATGGAGCGCGCGCCCTCCACGCCTTGCGCGCGCAGCCACGCGGCCGCGTCCAGGCTGCGCATGCCGTGGTGACAGAACAGCACAACCTGCTCGGCGTTTTCCAGACGCGCCAGATTCGCGGGAATCTGTCCGAGGGGGATGAGCTGGGAGCTCTCGATGCGCGTCAGGTCATATTCCCACTGCTCGCGAACGTCCACGAAGAGCACGGTGGTGTCTCGCGCCAGCAGTTCCTGCACTTCGCGCGGCGCGATCTCGATATTGGCCAGCAGGCCTTCGGTCATTAGTATCCGAAATCCGCAGGAGCGGAAAAAGCATGTTCGCGCACGGCCAGGCTTTCGGCGCGTTCCGCGCCGAGCTGCTTCCAATATTCAGCGCGGTTGGTCACGTGCACCACCCAGCGCGCCAGCCAATCCTCGAAATCCTCGAGCCGCCGGGTCTGTTCGTGGTACTGCGCGAAGAAATTATGGTCGCGTCCATAATAACCCTGAACGGGCGAGGGATGCGCGCCGCCCGGCTCGTGCACCACCGCCGCCACCAAGAACCCCGGCACCAGCGTGCGATTGGGATCGGACGCGATCACGTCCGGCTCGACGATTTCCTCCGCAACCACGATCACTTTGCGCGCCGCGCGCGCGCCATCCACGGCGACTCCCAGGCTACCCCACAGATGCGCATTGCCCTGCGCGTCGCAGCGCTGCGCGTGCAGAATGGCCACGTCCGGCCGCAAGGCGCGCACCGCGACCAGCTTTTCTTCGCTAACTGGAGAAGAGAATTCGCGCAGGTTGCCGTTCTTTTTCAGCAGATCGCTGCCCAGCGTCGCGTAGGTAGGCAGGAACGGCACGCCCAACGCGCCGGCATGCAGCGCGAGCGCCATCGTGAGATTCGAGTAGTCCACCACTTCCAGGCGCCGGGGAATACTGCGCTCCACCGCGCGGCGGAAACAATAGCCGACCCCGGCGGAAACGTTTCCCACCCACGCCGCCATTACACGCGAAACGCAGCCCGCGCCGATCATCTGGTCGAAGAGAATGTCGGAAATGGGCCCCACGAGCGTCAGGTCGCGCCGGCTCTGGCGAATCAGTTCGTGCCCGGCCGCAAACGGAATCATCTGCTCGAGCTGCGCGCCAAGCAGGACCATCGAGCCCGAAGGAACGTGGCGGGCGATCGCGTCGCGCATCGGCAGCACCTTGGATTCGGCGGTCATCTCATCGCGTCCAGAAATGATTGGGATCCAGCTCGCGCATCACGCGCAACTCCTCGTCGTCCGGCGGCGCAGTTTCCACCAGCTCGTCGGCGACGCGCAAAGTCCAGTCCGTATTAGCCAGCACTTCTTCGACGCTCACGCCCGGATGCACCGATGCCAGATAGGCTTCGCCATCATGCCCGAAGCGCAGCACTCCCAGCGTGGTGATGATCGCCGAAGGCCCGGACGCCTGGGGGAGGCCTTGGGCGCGGCGCCAGCCGTTGCCGGAGCCAAATCCGGGTGAGGTAATGTGTCCCACGCGGTCGCACAAGCGCCCGCGGTCATGGGCGAGCAGCACGACCGTCCGTCGCGCGAGGCAGGCGATGTCGCAGGCTCCGCCCGAGCCGGGCAGGCGTTGCATTTCCTTGTGGCGATATCCCCACGTGGTGTTGAGATTGCCGAAACGATCCACTTCCGCCGCACCGAGAAATCCCACGTCCACGCGGCCCTGCTGCAGCAGTCCCATTACATCGAGCATGGTGCCGCACTGCGTGGCGCCGCGAAGATTCGGCGCATCTCCCATGGTGTATAGCAGCTCCGGCGAAGGCGTTTCGCGAATGATGCCATTTTCGAACAAGCCCACAGCGCCGGGCGCGTGCGTGCGCCTCGAGACCAGGAACGCCAGCATCGGCAACCGCATGCCCACAAAGACCAGCTCGCCATCGGCGATCTCCCGCGCGGCAGCCGCAACCATCAGTTCGCTGAACGCGTAGCCGCGCGCAGCCAGGTTCGCTTCCGGGCGGTGCATCACGATCGTTCCACGCGCGTGGCCGGCGCGGCGAGCGGACGACGATGAAAATACACGATGAGTATTTCGTGAGTGATGGATGCGTCCCTTCAAACTGTGCGCCTAAACCTGACGAATTCCCGCTGGCCTGGCGGTGCAATGCGCATCCGCGCGCCGCGAACCGGCGAGATTCCCTGCGCGATCAGCGTCACTGGAAATTGGGCTTTCGCTTTTCGAAGAACGCCGTCACGCCTTCCAGGAAATCGTTCGATTCAAAGCAATGCCTCTGCAGGCGAATCTCTTCGTCCAGAGCCTCCTCCAATTCCTTGCGATGCTCGCCGATCATGCGATGCTTCACGTCGCGCTGCGCCAGGCCCGACCCGCTGGCCAGAGTTTCAGCGAGCTTCCTTGTTTCCGCTTCGAATTGCGCCGCGGGAATCACACGCGTGACAATCCCCAGCTGCAGCGCCTCCTCCACGGAAAGCATCTGGCCGGTGTAGAACAGCTCCGCGGCCCGCGTGGGGCCCACGATGCGCGGCAAAAAATACGTTCCACCGAAATCGGGGAACAAGCCGATCTGCGAGAACGATTCCGCGAAGCGCGCCTGGTCGGAAGCGATGCGGATATCGGCCGCGAGGGCCAGGTTCATACCCCCGCCGACGGCAACGCCGTTGACCGCGGCCACCACCAATTTCGGCATGGTGGCAATCGCCACAGCGATTTCCTTACCCGTCATTACCAGGGCCTCTGCTTCGCGCGAAGCCTTGCGCTGGCGCGCGTCGCGCAACACTTCCAAGTCGCCGCCCGCACAGAATGCCCGACCCGCTCCGGTAATCACCACGCAACGGATGGTTTTGTCTCCCTGGGCCCGCAACAACGCGTGCACCAACTCCTGGGCGAGTGGTGCGTTCAAGGCATTCAATTTGTCCGGGCGGTTCAGGCGGATGGTGACCACCGCGCCTGCGCGTTCTTCGAGCACCAGTGGATTGGCCGCCGACTGTGAGGTTGCCATTCTTGGTCCGACCCCCTTAGTCCTTCAAAGCCTTTAGCACCGCGGCGAGCTTCTTGAAGTAGCGAGTCTTCACCGCGCGCTCCGTCCCGGCGTTCTGGCCGCTGGTGGACGGCAGCACGAAGACCTGTGCGCCATAGAGCTTCTCTTTTTGCAGGCCGAGTTTGCAGGGACGGCCCGTAAACTTCTCGTAAACCATCTTTCCGTTGAAGGCCACGACGCGCGGCTTCAAATCCTCGAGCTTCTGCGCCAGAAGCACGCGGCCCTCCGCAAATTCCTGGCGCTCGATCTCTTCGATTCCCCGGGTCGGCCGTTTCACCAGATCTGTCATGCCGATGCCGAATTCCAGGATGCGGCGGTCGTCCTCATAACCGAGCGGTTCGGGAATCACGCCGGATTGGTACATCATCGGCCAGAACTGATTGCCTCGGCCGGCGTAATAGTGGCCCACGCGGGCGGACCGGTCGCCCGGGTTGGCTCCGACCAGGATCATTTTCATACCCTTGCGAAGATAGTCCGGCAGTGTACGCATTCAGTCCTTTTGCTTCCGCTCGTGCCTAGCCGCTTCGCGACGCAACGCAGCGATTATCCGCCAGCACTCGCCTAATCCGCAAGTTCACCGCAAGGACTGTTGCGAAGCCGTGCGCTGCGGCGAGGTCGCGGTTTTCGCGGCGCTCAAGCGAGAATTGACGGAACTAAAGTGCTGAAATACCGGCATTTGCAGGGCGGCACCATCGGACGAAGTCTCTGCCGGGGCAAATTGTGCTACCCTGACAGCGCACAAACTTATGAGCGCCTCCAAATTAAACCCGCTGGAACCGCGCGTGCCGCTGCCCTCCCAGGTGGTGAAAGACGACGAGGGTTCGCTCGTTGCAGCGGCCAAGGGCGGCGATATCTCCGCGTTCGAGACTTTGGTAGGCCGCTACGAGCGCAAAATCTTCCGTCTGGCGCAGAACATCACCCAAAACAAGGAAGACGCCGAAGACGTCATGCAGGAAGCCTTCCTGAAGTCCTATCAACATCTGGGCGATTTCCAGGGCAATTCCCGGTTCTATACCTGGCTGGTGCGTATCGCCGTGAACCAGGCCCTGATGAAGCTGCGCAAGCGCCGGCCCAACCAGGTCTCCCTCGACGAGGAAGTGGACACTGGCGAAGATACCATGCCGCGGGAGGTGGAAGACTGGGGACCCTCGCCGGAGGACCGCTACGAGCAGTCCGAACTGGGCGGGATTCTTTCCAGCACGATTGCGGAACTCGAACCACCTTTTCGAATCGTTTTTCAGCTTCGCGACATCGAAGAATTATCAACCGAAGAGACGGCGGAAATGCTGGGACTCTCGATTCCAGCCGTTAAATCAAGATTGTTGCGGGCGCGCCTGAAGTTGCGACAGAAATTGAACCGCTATTTTCGACAGGGTGAGAATTCGTGAATTGCAAAAGCATCGTGAAGGAGATTTCCAATTATTTGGAGGAGGCGCTGGAACCCTCGCTGAAATCGTCCATCGAAAAGCATCTGGAAAATTGCGAGGATTGCCGCGTGGTAGTGGACACCACCAAGCGCACCATTCAGATTTTCTGCAATTCAGAGCCCGCGCCGCTGCCGGAAGATACTCGCCAACGTCTGCGCGACGCGCTTTTCAAGCACATGAGTAAGCTCCGCACCGGACCCCGCGCCTAGACGCCGCGCGCTTCTCCCGCACGAGGCTCCTTCTCCCACAAAGGGACCTGCTTCCCTATCCCGCGTTCCCGCGCCATCTCGTAAATTCGCCCGGCGACGACAACATCCTCCGTGGCGATCCCGTTGGATTTGAAAAGCGTAATCTGATTGGGATTGATACGGCCGGGAGCTTTTCCCGCGACGATTTCAGCCAGCTCGCTAACATTGTCCCAGCGCCGCTTGTCATCGCCGTACATCTGAATCAAGTCGCCCGCCTCCAGCTTCGATTGTTCGCGCGAGTCGGCGGCAATCACATCGCAGCGCCGGATCGCTTCGCCGTCCAGCTCGCGTTTCTGCGGAAAGTTCGCGCCAATGGCGTTGAGGTGCATGCCGGGCGCCAGCCAGCTTCCGAGCAGAACCGGTTCGGTGGAGGTCGTGGAAGTGACGACGATATCGGCGCCGCGCACGGCATCTTCAGCAGACCCCACCGCGACGACGGGATAGCCCAGCTGTTCGGTCATCTCGGTTGCAAAGCGCGTGCGATGTTCCGGATTGCGGCTGAATACGCGGACACTGGCAATTTTACGCACCAGCGACAGCGCCTCCAGTTGCGTGCGCGACTGCAATCCCGCACCGATGATCCCGATTGTACCGGCTTCCGCGCGCGCCAGCACACGCGTGGCAAGTCCACTGGCGGCGCCGGTGCGCATCTGCCCCAGGTAGTCCGCTTCGATCAGCGCCACCAGTTCGCCCGAATCCACGTTGAACAGCGGCACCAGGAAGCGCAGCCCCTCGCGTGCGCTGGTGTAAATCTTCATGCCCATGTAGCCGCTGACGGCGTCGGCCGCGGCCATGTAATGCAGATAGCTTTTACCGGGGAGGTGCAGGCGCTGGCGGGAATGCAGCAGGGCGCTGCCGTCGGCAAGCCGGCGAAAGGAATCTTCCACCGCCGCGAGCGCGACGGGCATGGTGAGAAGCTGCTTCACATCCGATTCGGACAACAGTAGGGCCATGACTTGCTCCTGGTTCTTGCAGGCTTGCCATGATAACGCGTACAGAGGAAATGTCAGAAGCGGATGCGGTAGCGCAACACGCGCGACTCCGGAGCGTCCAGGACCAGCAGCTCTCCGTGTGGGCTGACCGCGAGTTGCGGAGGTCTGCGCGCGCCCTGGCCCAGTTGCGGGGCAAGATCCATGTCCAGTTTTGCCGTGCCGTCGCTGGCGCTGACGACGTGCAGCATGCGTCCGTCGGCATCCATCACGAACACGCAATTATTCCAAACCGCGAAGCCCGTGCCGGGATTCCATTTCGTTCCCGTCGCGCCCGGGGTGAGTTCCGTCACCAGGTGGGCATCCCGCGTCAGCTTCATGATTCCGCCCGACGGCGTTCCCAGATACAGAAAGTCGTCGGCCCCCTCCACGATGGGACCGAAGGGCTGCGAACCCGGGAAGGTTTCGCGCGGCTCCCAGGTTTGCACCAGGCGCAAGCGGGGCGTGTAGGTGAACACTTTTCCCGCATGCGCGTCGAGAACATGAATCAGCCCGTCGTCGCCTACCGCAGCGCTCAACATATTTCCAGGAGCTCGCCGGGTCCGCAGCCGCAGCTCGCGGTACACATCGCCGTTGGGCATGAAGATGAAAACGCTGTTGCGCACCGGGTCGGTGACGTACAGCGCCCCGCCGCGATCCAGGGAAATGGATTGCGGATGATTCAGGCCGTCCTGCTGAAACGAGAGTAGCGGCTTGCCCTCCGGCGCAAATTTGGAAATGAAGGCGCTGCCCGAATCCACGATGAAGATGTCGCCGAACAAATTCGTAGCGATCCCGGAAGGCTGCTGCAATTGCCCTGGGCCATCGCCTTTCGCGCCCCATTCGCCGATGTATTCAAGGGACGGCGCGGCGGCGGCCGCCTGAGGCAGGGGCTGCGACGTAGCCTGGGAACACCCCGCGACGGCAGCGGAAAAAAACAAGAGCAGCGCCGCGCCTGAAATCACGATTCGATTCCGCATAAGAATCAATTTATCGCAACCGGACGCGGGCGCGGCCGCAAATGATGGAGGATGAAACGCGGTGATTAACGCCTGTGTTTGCGAGGAACGGGTTCGCCGCCCTCTTTCACCAGGCGGACGATGGTCTGATGCATCTGGTACACGCGCTTCTCCGGCGCGGCGCCGCTCAAATCCTGGAACGAAAACATGATGTCGCCTTCCGCCCCGGCGGACTTCGTCTTTACGATGGGCAATTTGCCGCATACATTGTTTTCGACGAATGCCGTCTCGTAGCGCGCTTTCTGTTTGCCCCAGGTGTACACCCGGATTGACGTGAAGTCGCACGCCTGGCCCTCGGGTCCGTGCGCTCCGACGAGCAAATATTGCGCCATGGGCTTGCCGGAGGTGGAGGCCACGCGGTCCAGTTCCATCCAAGCGACGATTCGCATCTCAGCCGAGCTGGCGTAGTCCGGCAAAGGAGACGGCACATCGAGTTCCACGAAGCGGCCCAGCAGCCAGCCGGCCAGAACGCCCTGGTCGGGCGTATGCGCGCGGACGAACCACCAGTCTTCCTTCTTGACCTCGGATTTCAGTTCGGATTTCTGCGCCTCTCGGCCTGCTTTCTCAGGCGCAGGTTCGCCCGCGGATTCCGCCTCGGCGCTGGCGTCGCTGCTCGAAGCGATCGCCATCGGCTCGCGCGTCAGCAACTCGAGGGGAATGTCCTTGTTCAGTTGGCGCACGCGCGGCGCATCGCGGCCCGGTTCGAGGTGCAAGTTCGTGAGAACCCGGGTGTGCCCGCGCGCTTCCACCGGCATGGTTGCGGACTTGGCTTCCAGGTCGCGTAGCGTCTGCCACAGGTCTGCGGACAGCAAATCCCGCTCCTCAATCCAGCCGACGGTGCCATCCGTCGTGCGGACCTTCACCTGGTCCTGAAATCTTTGCAGTACGTCCAGGCGGTTCCCAAAACTGACCGTGGTTACCGGCTCGCGTACTTGTGCCGACGTGCTCCAAAGCGTGACCGTGCGGCTGCCCGCATACGCGATCTCCAGCGGCGGCGTGACATGGCGGTAGCGCAAATACAGCGCCACCACCAGCACCAGCAGCAGCGCAAAGCCCAGCAGGGTTTTCCGTATCACGGGCGCCCCCTGGAGCCGCGCGCTGCGTCGCGTCGCAGGCCGGCGGACTCGCTTTCGGCGTCCGGTTGAGCGGTTTGCGTCATCGTCTGGAATACTCCCAAAGCAATCAAGGATTTTACACTAATCAACCGGCACAACCCTGCGCGCGTTCGGAAGCAAGTTTCCATGTTCCTGGGAATGCTCGGCATTTTTTCGCTTCTGCTACAATGCCGGACGCGCGGCCGCTCCGGCCGCGTCATAATCACGGGAGGAACGGAATGCACAGCCTGGAAAAATTACGGCCGCTGGCGCTGCTGTTGCTGCGCCTGGGATTGGGAGTCATTCTGATATTTCATGGCTATCCTAAGCTTTTCACGCACACCAGCGAAGCCATGCAGGCTTTCGAGCACATGGGATTCCCTGCTTACTTCGTTTACATCAGCGGGGTGCTGGAATTTTTTGGCGGTTGCCTTCTGATCTTGGGGTTATTCACGCGAATTGCGGGGTTGCTGGTCGCGGCAGAAATGGCCGTGGCACTAGTGAAGGTGCACAAATTGATCGCCAATCCGATGAAGGTGGACAATTACCAATTCCCGCTGGCGGTCGCCGTGGGCGCATTCGCCCTTGCAGCACTGGGAGCAGGATTGATCTCGACTGACCAAGCCATTTACGGCGACCGGCGCGGCTCTTTTTCACGCCGCGCGAAAGGCAATGCGCGCGAGTAACCCAAGCTTCGCCGGGGCCAACGGGAGCCGGGTTCGCAGCGGTCTAAGCCGTCTGCGCGGCGCCTTGTCCGGGTGAGACGGGCGGCGCGGGCTGCGGCGCGACGTCCACCGGTATCGGCGGGGGCGCCTGCGGTATCACCAGCCAGGCCACGAAGTAGCCCAGCACCGCCGGGACCAGCGGCACCGGGAAGATGATCAGCAGCACCCAAATCAGGCGCACAATCGTGGAATCCACATCCAGATACTCGGCGATACCCCCGCACACGCCGCCCAGTTTGCAGTCGGTGGATGAGCGCATCAGGCGCTTCTGCGGACGCGGCGCGGCGCCGGGCGCGGATTCCTGCCGCGCGCCGCAGTAATAGCAGAAATTCGAATACTCGGCGATTTCCTTGTGGCAATGCGGACAATTCATGATGTCCTCCTCCCGAGCGCCCCGTGCTCGAGCCTTACCCACCTATCTGGATATACGATGCGGCCCGGAGAAAAGTTTCATCCCGGCGCCTGACGGTCTAGTACTCCACCAGGTCACGGATAGCGCGGGCGATATCCTCCGTCTGGGGCAGGATCGCGTCTTCCAGTTTGGGCTGGTACGCGACGAAGGTGTCCGTGGCCGCCACGCGGCGCACCGGAGCGTCCAGCTCCTCGAATAGCTCATCGGCAATCCGCGCGGCAATCTCCGCGCCATATCCCCAGGAGCGCGTGTCCTCGTAGGCCACCAACACGCGATTCGTCTTGCGCACCGTAGCCGCAATAGCCTCCCAGTCGTAGGGGCTCAGGGAACGCAGGTCCAGAATCTCGGCCGAAACTCCCTGACGCGCGAGCTCTGCCGCGGCTACTTCCGCGCGGTGCACCACGGCGCCGTAGGTGATCACGCTCACGTCCGTGCCCTCCCGGACCATGCGCGCTTTGCCGAAGGGAATGGTGAAATCGGGCCCGGGATACTCGGAACGGTTGTACGGCTGGCGGTACAGATGTTTGTGCTCGAGGAACAATACCGGATCGTCCGAGCGGATGGCAGTGCGCAGCAAGCCGCACACGTCCAGCGCGGTGGAAGGCATCACCACGCGCAGGCCGGGAATGTGCGTGAACGTCACCTCGCCGCACTGGCTGTGATAAATGGCGCCGCCGGTAAGGTAGCCGCCAATGGCCACGCGGATCACCGCCGGTGATTTGAAATGTCCTGCGGAACGCCAGCGGATGGTGGCCAATTCATTGCGCAGCTGCATCATGGCCGGCCAGATGTAATCGAAGAACTGAATCTCCGCCACCGGCTTCAGGCCGCGCATGGCCATGCCAATCGAACGTCCCACGATATTGGCTTCGGCCAGCGGCGAATTGAATACTCTCTGCGGTCCGAACTTCCGCTGCAGGCCGGACGTAGCCTTGAAGACGCCGCCTTTCCCCTTTACGTTGGGCAGGGTCTCTTCCCGGCTGCAATCGGCCACGTCCTCGCCAAACACCACGATGCGCTCGTCGCGCTTCATTTCGTCCAGGAGCGTGTGGGAGACCATTTCCACCATGGTCTTGGGATGGCCTTCCTTTTTCGCCGCGGTTTCGAAATCACGGGAAGTCGGGTCCACGTCGGGCGAATAAACCCACTTGTAAATCGAGTCGGGCGACGGGATCTCGGCGGCCAGGGCGCGATCGGTGGCTTCCACGATCTCGCGATCCACCTCCGCCTCCAGCGCTTCGATCTCGCTCTCTTCCAGGATCCCTTCGCGCACCAGAAACAAGGCAAATTTGGGCAGCGGATCGCGCTGCGCTTCGGCCGAACGGTCCGCTTCGGATTTATAGAGCTTTTCGTCGTCGGAGAGCGAGTGGGAATAGGGGCGCGTCACGTGCGCGTGAATCAGCGCCGGGCCCTTGCGCTCGCGGCAATGCTTCGCCGCGCGGCGCAGCGCGCCATAGCTTTCCAGCGGTTCCGTCCCGTCGCATTCCTCCACGTACAGGTTCGGATAATTCGTCAGCAGCTTCGAAATGTTGCCGCCGGGAGTTTGCACCTCCACCGGCACGGAGATCGCGTAGCCGTTGTCTTCGATCAAATAAAGAACCGGCAGCCGCTTGTTGCTCGCGGTATTCAGCGATTCGTAAAACTCGCCCTCGCTGGTGGTGCCGTCGCCGCCGGAAACGTAGGTGATTTCGTCGCGGTGGAAGGCTACCGTCGCTCCCATCGGCGCCTTGCGCGCCTGATCGAAGGCTTTGGGGAATTTCTCGTAATAAGCGGAACACTCGGACGCGCCAATCGCCTGCAGGAACTGCGTGCCGGTGGGCGAAGAGCGCGTGACGATGTTCAAATCCCGATGCCCCCAGTGCGAAGGCATCTGCCGACCGCCCGATGCGGGATCGGCCTTCGCGCCCACACCCTGCAGCAGCATGTCGTAGGGCGTCACACCCAACATGAGCATCAGAGCGCGATCGCGGTAATGGGGAAAAAACCAGTCGTACGCCGGCTTCAAAACCAATCCGGCGGCGGCCAGTACCGCTTCATGCCCCGCGCCGCTGATCTGGAAAAACAGCCGGTTCTGCCGCTTGAGCTGGATTTCTCGATCGTCGAGGCGCCGCGACTGGAACATGGTGCAATAGACGCGGATCAGCGCTTCGCGCTCCAGCCCGTGGTACTTGGCCGCGTCATACTGTGCCGCAACTTTTGTTTTCGTCTGGGTCGGCATCGAGCGCACTCGCCTCGGAGGCTTGCCGCAGGATTTAAGTACAACCCATTATAGCCAAACCGCGGGCGCGGGGAGAAAAAACGCACCGTATGCGCGCCACGCTGTTGCCAAAATGGCCGCCTGACGGCGCAACGCCGCCGCTAGGAAAGAGACTCAAATCGTTCGGAAACCTCGGCGAATCCCGGCTGGCCCGGGCGGATGATTTCCGCCTTCGTGGACTTGAACGGCTCCTCGGTGGGAATGCGATCCAGCCAGCGCTGGTGCGAAAGCTTTTCGTGGTCGGAAAAATCCAGCCGGATGAGGATGCGAATTTTGCCGCCGGGCTGGGCGCCGTCACCCTTAGCCGCGAATTTCTTCTTCGCTGCCGCCGGCTTATTGGCCGCATCTCCGGATTCGGGTGAATCGCCCGCCTCTTCGCGCTCGAACTTCAGCAGCATTTTCTTGCCGAGGCGAAATCCTTGCGTCCAGCCTTCGACCTTGTGTCGGGCCTGCTGCGCTGTTTCTTCTTCGCTGCCAAAATCGAAAATCAGAAAGTCGTGGGCCATGCGTTATCTATAACAAAATATCCCGGCTGGTGGCTAGCGATTAGTGTCTTGGCTTTTCGCAGACCCGACATGCAGCGGTCGCACCAGGATGTCGTCGTGCCGGGGCGCAAAAAAAGGCTGCGAGTGCCGTGGCACCCGCAGCCCTCTTGACTCGGTTCCCGCCGTGTTCGCCTGGACGCTGCGAACGGCGCCGGCTAGATTGCGCCCTTACCGCCCGTGCCCACCACCACCGCCACGGAAGCCGCCGCTACCACCGCCATGGAAGCCGCCAGCGAAGTTCCCGGCCGGCGGAGGCGCACAAAGATCCCCGGCGTCAGAAGCACTTCTGCGTTGCCGTTGGCTGTCGCCAGCGACTGGTTAGGCTCAAGCGCCGCCGAACCGATCGAGTTGGAGTTCAGCACTCGCGCGCCGATCGAAACCTGGCCTTCCACATAGTTGATGGTGCCCGGAATCGCGGTAGTATTCGGCTGGATTTGAGCTGCGCCCCAGGCCGGCGCTGAAAGTAACGCCGCGAGGAAGAACCCCGCGACCCTTGTTATCGTTTGGCCTCTCATAATCTGTCTCCTACCTATCCTTGCTTAGACGCGCCACGTTTTCCCTGCGATGCGCGCCGCAACCCGGGGCGAAGAGATTGAGAAGATTGCGGTTGCGCCGCGGGAAGCAAGATGGTAGCCTCAGCGAACAAAAGGCGAAACAACCTCGCAGGCCCAGGCTTGCGAATTTTCGGGAGGACGCCCCGTAATGGCTACATCTCGGCAGGGCTTGGCCAACGGCTTGGCGGTGCGGCCCAGCACCACTCTGGAAACCGTGCAGGAAGCTCTAGGGGCGCTGGTGGCGCGTTATCGCGCCGACGAAGTGCTCACCGCCGTCCGACACCTCCCCGCGCGCGAGGCGCAGTTCCGCGCCATGCCTGCCTGGGTGCGCCCTGAATTGGCCGCCGCGTACCACGCCAAAGGCATCGAAAAGCCTTACTCCCATCAGGCGGCAGCCGCCGAGCTGGCGCACGCGGGCAAGGATTTCGTGGTCGTAACGCCCACCGCCTCGGGGAAGACGCTGTGCTACAACCTGCCGATCCTGAACGCCGTGCTGGAGAACACGGACACTCGCGCGCTGTATCTCTTCCCCACCAAGGCCCTGGCGCAGGACCAACTGGCCGAGCTGCACGATCTGGCCACGCGCCTCGATGATTCCTTCGGCGTCTTCACCTATGACGGTGATACGCCCAGCGACGCGCGCCGGGCCATCCGCGAACGCGGCCACCTGATCCTGAGCAACCCGGACATGCTGCATACCGGAATCCTGCCGCACCACACCAAGTGGACGCGCGTGTTCGAAAATCTGCGTTACATCGTGCTGGACGAATTGCACACCTATCGCGGAGTCTTCGGCAGCCATCTCGCCAACGTCCTGCGCCGCCTCGCGCGCATCGCCGAATTTTATGGCTCGAGGCCGCAATTCATCTGCTGCTCCGCCACCATTGCCAATCCCGGCGAGCTGGCGGCGCAACTGCTCGAACGCCCCGTGCAGCTGCTCGAAGAAAACGGCGCGCCGGCTGCCGAAAAGCTCTTCGTCTTCTACAACCCGCCGATGGTGAACCGCAATCTGGGCATTCGGCGCAGCTATTTGAACGAGGCCACGCGCGTGGCTAAGGAGCTGCTCGCGCGCAAGCTGCAAACCATCGTGTTCGCGAATAGCCGCCTGCACACCGAAGTCCTGCTCACCTACTTGCAGCAGGCGAATCGCCCGCGTCCCGGTGAAGCGGAGCCCATTCGCGGCTATCGCGGCGGTTACCTGCCCGGCGAGCGCCGCGAAATCGAGCGCGGATTGCGCGACGGACGCATCCGCGGCGTGGTGGCAACCAGCGCGCTGGAATTGGGAATTGATATCGGCTCGCTGGACGCCAGCGTGATGGCCGGCTACGCCGGCTCCATCGCATCTACCTGGCAGCGCGCCGGCCGTGCCGGACGCCGCAGCGGCACTTCCTGCGCCGTGATGGTCGCGTCTTCCGCGCCTCTCGACCAATTCATCGTGCAGCACCCCGATTATTTTTTCGGACGCTCTCCCGAGCACGCTTACATCCAGCCGGACAACCTGGAAATCCTGGTAAATCACCTGAAGTGCGCGGCGTTCGAGCTGCCGCTCGCGCCCGAAGAGCGCTTCGGCGGCGTGGACTTGCCGTCGCTCTGCGAGCGCCTGACGGAAGCCGGGTATCTGCATCGCAGCGGCGGCCGCTGGCATTGGGTGCAGGAAGCGTACCCGGCCGATGCGGTGAGCCTGCGCTCGGTGACGTCCGACAATTTTGTAATCATTGACACCACCGGGGGAACCAACGGAGAAGAAGATGGCGAGCCCGAGGTGATCGGCGAGGTGGACTTTTCCTCGGCGCTCACTACCGTGCATCCCAAGGCGATCTACCTGCACCAGGGCCAGCAATATCACGTCGAGCGCCTGGATTTCGAGCAGCGCAAGGCCTACGTGAAAAGCGTCAACGTGGACTACTACACGGACGCCATCCGTTACACCCAGGTGCGCGTGCTGGAAATTGCCGCAGAGGAGCAAATCCCGGGCCCGGCGGCGCGCGCCCACGGCGACGTGCTGGTGCGCTCGCAGGTGGTGGGCTTCAAGAAGATCAAATTTTTCACCAACGAAAACGTCGGCGCGGGCAAGCTGGAATTGCCGGAAAACGAGATGCACACCACCGCGTTCTGGCTGACCCTCGGCCGCAAGCTGCTGGGTGAATTACCCTACGCGCTTTCCGATCGCCAGAGCGGCATTCTGGGATTGCTCTATGCCATGGCTTCCATGGCGGCTTTGCTTCTCATGTGCGATGGGCGGGATCTGGGCACGGCGGTCGGCGAGCGGCCGGCCAACCCCGGCGTCGAGACCGAGTGGCACGAATATTCTGCGGCGCTTACCGATCCGTCCGAGATGAAGGAATTCTTCGAGCCGAATTTGTACCTGTACGACGCTTATCCCGGCGGAATCGGATTCAGCGAACCCCTGTTTCGCGTGCACCACATTTTGCTGCGGCGTACCCGCGAACTGATAGCCGGGTGCCCGTGCGACAACGGCTGCCCATCCTGCGTGGGCCCTGCAGGCGAAAAATGCGAGAAGACCAAAGAGGCCGCGCTCGCAATCTTGAATCGGCTCTGCGCGTGATGCGAAATTCGCACTCATCGGCGACGATCACGCAGAGACCCCGCCGCGGAGCAGGAGAATAGCCGCGTATGACCGTGCCAGACCGATTCGCGTCCTTGACCGCGCTGCGGCCGGCGAAAAAATCTCGCGCTACGCTCCCGGACAGCGCTCCAAGCCACGCCCGCGGATTTTCGCCCGCGCTTCCCGACGGCGCAGAACTGCTGGCCAAAATCCTGCAAGCGAAATCGTTGGCCAACCAGTTCGGTGAGCATCTCTCGGTGCGGAAATGGTTTTCGGAAGCAATCGGCTGCGCTCCACCGGAAGCTCCGGTAAATGCCGCGGCGCTGCGCCTGCTCGCTCCGGCAGCCGCCCGCGAAGTGGCCGACCCCGGCCAGTGGCTCTTTCTGGATACCGAAACCACAGGACTGATGGGCGGCACTGGAACGTACCCGTTCATGGTGGGCATCGCCTGGTGGGACGCGGGCGGCTTGGAAGTCGAACAGTTCTTCATGCGCGAGTTGAGCGAGGAGCACGCGCTGCTGGTGACGCTCGCCGAACGCATGGCCGAGCGCCCGGTGCTGGTGACCTTCAACGGCAAATCCTTCGATTGGCCGCTGCTGGAAACCCGCTATCGCATGACGCGCAAAATCCGCCCCTCCGCACCCCGCGCCCATCTCGATTTTCTGCATCCGGCGCGGAATTTGTGGCGCGTGCGCCTCGGCTCGGTGCGCCTCGCGGAGCTGGAAAAGCACGTGCTGGGATGGAATCGCGGCGCGGACCTGATCTCCGAGATGATTCCGCAATTCTATTTCGATTACTTGCGCGGCGGCTCGCCGGAACCGCTGGTGCAGGTGTTTCTCCACAATCAGATGGACTTGCGCGGCCTGGCGGGCCTGGCCAGCCGCATCATCGAGGTGCTCACGGATCCGCAGGCGCGCGCCACGGACGGACTGGAATTATTCGGCGTCTCGCGCATCTGCGAACGGCGCGGCGACGCCGCGCGCGCCAAAAAACATTACGTGCAATCTCTCGCCGCCAGTCTTCCCGCGGAGACCGACCGGGCCGCGCGCCGCTCCCTCGCGTTGCTCGCAAAGCGCGAAGGCGATTTCGCCCTCGCCGTGGATCTTTGGCAGAGTATTCTAGGCAGCTCGCGCGAGGGCTTGGAAGCCTACAGGCAGCTGGCAATTTATTACGAGCACCGCGCCGGCGACCCCCAGCGCGCCGCCGCGCTGGTGCGCAAAGCGTTGGCGGATCTGAGCCGGCCCAATCGGTCCGTGGCGCTGGCCGCGGCGATGCGCCGCCAGTATCGCGCTGAATTTGAACATCGCCTGCAGCGCCTGCTGCGGCCCGGGCGCCGCCCTGCCCGGCCCCTCCTCGACGCCATGAATGCGGAGTCCCAGGCGCGCGATGGCGAATCCAATAGGCAGTCTGGATAGAGGTCTAACGGAATGGGACGGAGGGAGTTTGTATGCCGGAATCGGATGGCGCGGCGGCGCGCATGGCGCGAAGCTCGCAGGCGGAGGAAAAAGAAATGAACGGAGTGAGCGACGCTTATATTCGCGAACAACTCGAAAAACGGCGCACGGAATTGAATGTGGTGCTCTCCTCTCCCGCGCCGGCACCCGCGGCGGAGTCCTTGCTGGCCCTCCTGGGCGAAGTGGATTCCGCGCTGCAGCGCCTGGACGATGGGACCTACGGAATTTGCGTCGAGTGCCACGACGCGGTCGAAAAAGACCGGCTCCTGGCCGATCCGCTGGTCACACTTTGCCTTGATCACCTCACCAGCGACGAGCAGCGCGCCCTCGAGCGCGACCTGGAACTCGCAGCTCGCGTGCAGCGCGGCCTGCTGCCGCGCGCCGATCTGCGCCATGGAGACTGGCGCGTTCACTACCAGTACAAACCCGCGGGCATGGTGAGCGGCGACTATTGCGATTTGATTTCTCCGGCCCATAACGAGGACGGCGAGCTGATTTTCTTGCTCGGCGACGTGGCCGGCAAAGGCGTGGCGGCTTCGCTGCTGATGACTCATCTGCACGCGATGTTCCGCAGCCTGGCAAGCGTCAGCCTGCCGCTGGACAAGCTATTGGAAATGGCCAATAGCGTCTTTTGCCGGAGCACTATTGCCGGGCAATATGCCACGCTGATTTGCGGCAGAGCCGGTCGGCACGGCGAAATCGAAATCGGCAGTGCGGGGCATCTGGCGGCGCTGGCGATCGCCAAGGATGGCGTGCGGCAAATTTCTTCGACGGGCGTGCCGCTGGGTATGTTTTCCACCAGCCGCTACACGATTGAATGCGTGCGCCTGGAGCGCGGCGATAGCTTGCTGCTCTACACCGATGGCATTTCCGAGGCGGCCAACTCCTCGGGCGTGGAGTACGGCGTCACGCGCCTCGTGAATATTGCCGGCGAACGGCACGGCTGGGTGCCGCGGGAGCTTGCGGCGGCGTGCATGAAAGATGTGCAGGCGTATTCCGGCAGCGGGAAACAAGCCGACGATCAAACCCTGATGGTGGTCCATCGCGCGGACACCGCGGAGATTTCTCTGGACGATTAAGACGCCGCGCCGCGCGGGCTGGCTTCCCGCTACTCAGCGCCGGCGTGGACAGATTCGACCCGCGCCGGTTCCCGCGTCACGGTTTCAGGCACGGGCGGCGGCTCCACGGACGGCGGCGCCGGCCCCCAACCCGCGGCGTGATTGATCTTGTCGAAAGTTTCGCGCGTAGCGCCTTCCACGGTCAGGCAGTGCGTCGCGATGCAGCGCAGAAACACGCCGCCCGTGTCCGTCTGAAATTGAAAGAAATTCGGGCGGCGAAAAAGTTCCGTCCGGGTCTTGTACTTGTGCTCCAGGGCTTCGCTGTACTGGCCGAAAAATCGCGCGGCATCATCCGCATCGTCCAGCGCCAGGCGAAACACCAGCGGGTTCGTTTTGCTCTTGGCATCCTCGAACACCGCGTAACGGTCGCCCTTCCATGCCGGAGACAGCAGGTCCGCGCGATTTTCGTCCAGAAATTGCTTCAGGGTTTCCGCCAGCCCGAATTCCCCCATGGTGTTCTCTTCCAGAAGTTTCCATTCTCCCGGCACCACGCCCTTCCATTCGGGCAGCGTGACCGGTTCGGGCTTCACGCCGTGCATATAAAGATCGGGATGGATGATCTGCTGCGTGGATACGGGCGGATTCTGGAAGATCAAATGCAAATCCTGCCATCCGGTGTGCGCCTTCAGGAATTGCTGCGTGAATCCGGTGCCCGCCAAATAGGGGAACAGCAATTCGTCCCGGATATACGGCGGCGCCTTCGATAGGTTCGGGTCCTTGTCCATTTCGCTCAGCGCGCCGGCGCGGATGAGCAAGGTAATGTCCGGAACATCGCGCACGCTCATCTTTTGATCTAGCATCTGGTAGTCCACCATCGCCGCCATCGCCGAGCCCTCGCTCACGGCGTCGCGCGCCAGCTCCGCGTCGTCATTGGGCCGCGCTGCTTTGATCCAGGAATCAATGTGAAACGATTGGTCCTCCAGCGCGTGGGTCAATTCGTGGGACATCACCGTGCGTTGCTCGTCCACCGGAATCCAGTCTGCGATATAGAATTCCTTGGCCTTGGGATCGTAGAGTCCCGCCACCTGGTCGGTTAGAACATCCAGCATGAAGGAATCCAGCGGAAAACCCTTGGGAATCAGGCCGAAGGCTTCCAGCGTTTTGTCGTCGGCGTAGCGCTCGGCGTCGGTCTTATCTTCCTTGTCCTCGCGGATCAGGTAATCGCGCACTTCCTGCTTCGAGCGCAGCGTTTTCTTGAGCGGCTCCTTGATCGGCAGATCGAGAATCTTGCTCATCTGCGCCAGCACTTCGTCGGCGGCTTTGATGAATTCCGGGCTGGAAGCCGCAGCCGTTTGCGACGAAGTCTTGGGCGGTGCGGACGCCGCGGAATTGGGCGAAGCAGCGGGGCGCTGCGCGGCCAGCGCCACAGCGCACGCCAGCAACACGGTCAGGCCGGCCAGCCGCTCGGCGCCGGTGAATCGCTGCATTCGCCGCAACAATTTCATCCGAACCTCCGTCAATTTAGCGCGACCACCAGAATAACAGGTTCTGCCGGCTGGTGA
This sequence comes from Candidatus Acidiferrales bacterium, assembly GCA_049300435.1. Classification (GTDB taxonomy): domain Bacteria; phylum Acidobacteriota; class Terriglobia; order Acidiferrales; family UBA7541; genus Palsa-295. The sequence continues at coordinate 40,825 of JBAQJS010000059.1, forward strand.
CTCCCTGCCGCGATGCGCGGCGGCACTCTGCCCGCGCGATTCGCGCGCGGCATTCGCGGCGCCTCACCTTCGTTCCGGCGCGGTGCCCTTCCAGAACCACACCATGCCGCCTAGACGCTGCTCTAATATGAGACTCTGCAGCCCCGCGTCGGTAAGCAAACCGCGCAGGCGCTTCTCCTCGAAGCGGCGATTGCATTGCGCGACAGTTGCCCAGGCCACCAGCTTTCGCGTGTCCCGGGCGTTCAGGCTTTTTTGCCGGGCATAGGAGATAATCCTGGAAATGGACATGGACGCGTGCGGATCGAGCGCAGCCACCGTTCCGGACGGGCGCGTCACACGCACCATTTCCGAAAGCGTCGCGACAGGATTTTCCACCCAGTAAATCACGCCGGTGGCATAGCAATAATCGAAACTTTCGCTGGGGAACGGCAGCTTCTCCGCCGGGGACAACTGGAATTGCACCGGAGCCTGCTCGAGAAGGGCGAGTTTTCTCGCGATGCGCAGCAGGCGGCGGCTGCGATCCACGCCGGTGACTTCATATCCGGAACAAGCCAACGCGCGAGCCACGTGGCCCGGTCCGCAACCCACGTCCAGAACCCGAACGCTTCCGTGCCCGTTGCCGGCAGGCGGCAACTGCAAGGAATGCACAAACTCGCGCCGGATGTCCGCCTCCGGACCCGTCGCCAGCTTGCGCGCGTAGTAACCGGCGCCCAGCTCGAAGAGCAACCACTTGAATGGGTCGCGAAAGAACCTGCCCGCCGCTGTGTTCATCCTGCTTCGATGCTAACAAACGTTGCACGGGTTTCCAGAGATTTGTGAAGTGAGGCGAGGGTAGCCGTTACGCAGCGGTGGAGACCAGGGCTTCGTCGGACACGATCAGGCCCAGAATCGCGCGCAAGTTGGAGAAAAAGAGTTCGCGCAGATAAGGAGGCGTGCCGAAGGGAACAAACGCGCGGAACAGCTCCACCTCCATCCAGCGTCGCGCGATCTCTGCGGCCGGAGCATCCATCTCCGCCAAGCACATCCGCAAATCCCATTCTTGCTGCCCGAAGCTGTTCTCCATGACTCTCGCGAAGAGTTCCTCGTGGCAGTAAAGCAGCGCTTGATGGACGGCGGGCTCGGAATACGAATCCTGCAGCATGGGGTGGTGGTACCGGCCGTTGTACACATCGCGCAAATTGGCCACGTACACCAGCCTTCCGAATACGCTCGGCACGGCAATCAGCCATTGCGAGACGAATTCTTCTATGACCCGCTGATTCTGCGCGAACCGTTCCAGAGATTCCACAGCGTTTCCCCTTCGAAATTCTGGCCAGCGGCGCCGCAGCCGGCCTGCGGTACGCGGGCGGCGAAAAGCACGTCTCCGGACCCCGCTATGCCCTAACCGCAGCGATACTACTCCTGGTGAACCGCCGCGTCAACGTCGAGTTGGTAAACAGCTCAGAGTGTGGGGCCTCTCCCACGATTGCCCGTTCCCTTCCCAGACCCCGGCGGTAGATTCAGGCTATTGTGCGATGCAGCACGCCCTTGCTCGTTTCGGCAACTAAGGGTTTCGGGCCCGGAGAGCCGCTTTATAATGGAGGTTCCCGGGAGCCCAAAGTGGACACGGAAAAAGTCTTGGTAGTGGACGACGAAGAGGCCATTCGCGAGGTCATTTCCACCTTGCTGGAAGCGCAGGGATATCGCTGCACGGTATGTTCCAACGGCCGCATGGCCCTAGACGCCTTTCGCAAGGATACCTTCGACCTGGTATTGAGCGACATCGTCATGCCCGAAATGGACGGGCTGAAATTGCTCGCCGAGTTGCGCAACGAAGACCCTGACGTTCCGGTGATCATGGTCACGGCCATGCACGACATCTCCATCGCCCTGGAAGCCATCCGCGCGGGCGCTTACGACTACATTCTGAAGCCGTTCGAAAAAGATCAGCTGCACCTCAGTGTTCGCCGCGCTCTCGAGCATCGCCGCCTGGTAATGGAAAATCGCACGTATCAGAGCGACCTCGAGCACCTGGTCGCGGAGCGCACCCAGCAGCTCTCCATCGCCTTGCAGGACCTCGAGCAATCCTACGACTACACCCTGGAAGCGCTGGGCGGCGCACTGGACGCGAAAGACGCCGAAACCGAAGGCCATTGCCAGCGCGTCACCGCTTTTACCATCACCATCGCGCGTTCCATGGGCGTGGATCCGGGATTACTGCGCCACATCGCGCGCGGCGCGTTTCTGCACGACATCGGCAAAATGGGCGTGCCGGACAGCATATTGCGCAAACCCGGCCCCCTCACCAACGAGGAGCGCGACATCATGCGCAAGCACTGCGAGATCGGCTTCGCCGTGCTCGAACGCATCCCTTTCCTGAAAGAAGCGGCGGAAATTGTGCTGTCGCACCAGGAATGTTTCGACGGCTCGGGCTACCCGCGCAAGCTGAGAGGCGAACACATTCCTCTCGGTGCCAGAATCTTCGCCGTGGCGGATACGCTGGACGCCATGATTTCCGACCGGCCCTATCGCAAGGCCCTCCCGATTTCCGCCGCGCGCGCCGAAATTCAGAAATACTCCGGCAGGCAATTCGATCCGCGCGTGGTCGAGGTATTTCTTTCGCATCCCGACCGTGTGTGGATGGAACTCCACGAAAAGATCGGCGATCCCTTCCGCCTTACCCAGATGGAGCAGGTCTGAAGATTCGGCGCGTACGCAGTTCCCCTCCCCCTTCTTGCGCACAAGGCGCCGCGTGAGTATCATTTCCTCGCGCTTGTACTCGCAGCGGACCCGGGAGATATTGGCGTGGCTCTGATACCCATCAAAACGGCTTCCATCACCGGATATTGCGATTGCATCTGCGGCTGCTACGAACTGGCCAGCCAGCGCGACGACGAAAACGGCAAGGGTTATTGCCCGCGCTGCGCCAAGGAACATCTGGAAATCAATCGCGGCGTCGGCCTACCGCAACTGGCGCCCTCTCGGATGGCGGACGGCAACGGGCCGGACCTGAAGCTCGAACTTCCCAAGCCCGCGGATCCCCCGGGCCGCTTGCGCTAAGTCCGGCGCGGTTCGCAAACGTCTTCGACCGCTAGAACATTGACAGCAGCCGCTTCACTCCCTCCGCAAACTCTTCGTCCCGCGTCAGCATGCTCACGATTACGAATCCCTCCGACGGAAAATCGTAGAAATGTCCCGGATGGACGTACACGCCCTTGCGATTCAGCAGGTCAATCGCCAGCGCTTCGTCCGGACGTGTCGCCGGCACGCGCAGCACCGCGTACCAGCCGCCTTCCACTTCCAGCCGCGCGCAGGATTCTTGCTTCGCCAGCTGGGCGTCGAGCTCATGCAGATTATTCCGCACGCGGGCCAGCACTTGCTTCTGAAACCTGTGCCGCTCCTCGAGCAACGCGGACATCGCCCATTGCACCGGCGCGTTCAGCGAAAGATACGTGTCCGCGATCACTTCCAGTCGCGCCAGCGCTTCGGACCGCAGTTTCTTGGGTCCGCTGGTAATCAGCCACGCGGCCTTCATTTGCGGCAAGCCGGATATCTTCGATAAGCCGCTCATGGTAAATGTCAGCGCGGCCGAATTTTGCGCGAAGCTGCATGGCGCCGGGTCTTGCAGCGCGAAATCCAGAAATACTTCGTCGGCAAGTATCGCCAGCTCCCGCGCCGCGCAAATTTCGTTCAGTTTTCTCAGCTCGTGCGCCTTGGTGAAATGGCCCGTCGGATTGTTCGGATGCACCACGATCACCGCGCGGGTCCGCGCGCCAATCGCCTGTTCCAGCGCATGAAAATCAATCTGCCAGCCGTAGTCGTACACCAGCGGATAGCGGATCAGCTTCACATCCTGAATGTCAGCCAGGAACTCGAAAAGTGGGTAGCTGGGCCCGGGGACCAGGATTTCGTCCCCAGGATCGCACAGCGCACGAAAAACGAATGAATACGCCTCGCTGGTGCCGGTCGTCAGCAGAATGTTCTCCATCGGCACCGGCACGCCGCGTGCCGCGTAGTATGCTCCCACCGCTCGCCTGGCGTGCGGCAGACCTCGCGGCTCAGGCTCGTACGCAAGGGCCAATGGGTTCGCAAGAGCTTGCAGGATGGCGCGGCCGTCGTATTTGAATCCGCATTCCGTTGGATTCGACGCCGTCAGATCCAGCAACGGGCTCCCCGAGGCGCGGTGACGCGCCAGAGCCGCGCTCAGCCGGTTAAATTCCAGGTTCCAGTTGCTGCGTGTAGCAAACAATTTGTCTTAACCCCGCTGCGTCCGTCGAAATTATAGGCAAAGTGAGCGCCACGAACAGGTAATTCCGCAGCGCACTGCCGGCTAGCGAACACCACCCCGGGTGGAAATGAACGCACAACCATGTCTATAATCTCACCGCGAAGTCTGTAAATTCTGTAAGGAGGTGCCAATGAAATCGCAAAAAATCGTCACCGCGATTGCCGCCCTTTTCATGCTGCTCGGGTTGGCAACGCAAGTACCGGCTACCGCGCAGGAAGACGCCATAGCGAAGACCAACTTGAAGGTCGGAGACGTTGCGCCGGACTTCACGCTGCTCTCGAACGACTGGAAACCAGTCAAGCTGAGCGACTTTCGCGGCAAGAAGAACGTCATCCTGGCTTTCTACGTTCTCGCCTTTACCACCGGTTGAACGAAGGAACTACAGGCCTATCAGGCTGATATGGCCAAGCTGGAAGCCAGCGACACCGTCGTGCTCGGAATCAGCATTGACAGCCCCGCCGCCAACGCCGCCTTCGCCAAGCAAATCGGGGTTACCTTCCCTTTGCTCAGCGACATGAACCGCAAAGTCCTTACCGCGTACGAAATCCTGAAGCCGTACGACGTGCAAGGCGACAAATACGAATGGGCGCAGCGCACCACCATCGTCGTGGACAAGGAAGGCAAGATCCAGCACGTCGAGCAGGGAGACGGCGCGGTGAACCCCAATAGCGCCGTGTCCATCTGCACTGGATTGCACAAGCCGAAAGGCGAGTAGTCGCCTTCGGCCGGAAGCCGCTCGACCGCTGCCGGAGGGATCCGGAAGCAACCGCCATGGTCTCGCCTCGTGGTCCCGGCTCAGCGGGCCACGTTGCGGCGATGATAGATCAGGCCGAAAATGCCTGCAAAGAGGCTGAGCGTCGGGAACAGCAGGATCAAAATACCGTGGCGGAGCGCCTCGACGCCCTTTGTTCCCGAAGCCGCCGCGCCCTGGTAACACATGGCGCAGCCTTGCGCGGAAACCTGCGGCATGGGCAGCGCAGTGAGAGCCACCCAGCAGGCCAGGACCAGCGTTGCGCGAATTAAAATGTCCTTCCTCAATCCATTCTCCCCCGTCGTTTGAACCTGCGCCGCAAATCAACTGCATTCCCACCGCGCGCGTGCGATTCGCTCGCGCGCATCGCGCTAATGCGGCCGCAAATGCGACAGGCGCACGCTATCCGGAAAGAACATGATCAGCATCATGCAGATGCAAAAAACCATGGCCGGGATCAGCAGCAGAAACAGGCTCAGCCGCTCGAAGCGCATGTGCATGAAATAGGAAATGATCAGGGCCGCCTTGATGAGCGACACGCCGACTAGGATCGTGATCATCAGATGGACTTCCAGCCTCTCGTAGGCCAGAAACACTTCGAACACCGTGAGCAGCAACAGCCACACCCAGACCGTGGTAAACAGTTTGGTCGTGCCTACCGCATGTTCGTGCGAGAGTTCGGCAGCGTGCGCGCTCATCGGTCACCCGCTCCTTGTTATTTCGGATTCACGCTCAGCAAGTACACCAGCGGAAAAATGAACATCCACACCAGGTCCACGAAGTGCCAGTACAACCCACTCACTTCCACGTGTTCCGCCGTGTATTTTCCCTTCCCGAATCCCCAGGCGATGATCGCCAGATACACCACGCCGATCGTCACGTGCAGCATGTGCAGCCCGGTGAGCCCGAAAAACGTGCCGCCAAAGAGCGGCACAAAGGGATGCCAGGGATTCGTCCACGGCGTCACGCCTTCGCCAAACAGCGTCACCCATTCCGTCGCGTGAATCGCCACGAACGCCACGCCGCAAAGAATCGTCGCGATCAGGTAACGCACCGTCTTCTTGCGGTTACCGCTGAACGCCGCGTTCACTCCCAGCACCATGGTCAAGCTGCTGGATAGCAGCACGAAGGTCATCAGCGAAGACTTGGCGATCGCCGGCCACATCTCGAAGGGCCGCGGCCAGGCGGGCGTTTCCAGCCGGACGTACGCGTAGCTGATCAGCAGTGCGGAAAACGTCAGTGAATCCGAGACGATGAACAGCCACATCCCTAATTTCTTCGAATTGATGGCGAAGGGCGACGCGCCGCCGGACCAGCGCGACTCGATAATGCCTTCGTATTCCCCGTGGCTCACGCTTCCCCCCTTGCCTGCCCGTCACTTTCCGAAATACAGCAGCAAAAACAAGAAGACCCACAATCCGTCCATGAAATGCCAGTACATCGAAACAATTTCCACTGCCGTGCTGCGCGCCACTTTCCGCGTGGCGCGGAATTGCACATACAGCAGCGCCAGGATTCCTCCCAGCAGGTGCAACCCGTGTGCCCCGGTAAATACGTAAAAAAAGCTGCTGCTCGGATTCGTCGCCAGGAACGTCCCTTCGCTCACGAGCTGCCGCCACGCGACCACCTGGCCCGTCACGAACAGCACGCCCAGAATCGTGGTCGTGGCCCACCAGTGACGGAACCCTTCCTCGTCCTTCGCTTTGAAGCGGCCGCGTGCGCGCGCCAGCGTGAAGCTGCTCGCGATCAGCACCAAGGTGTTGAGCCACAAGATGCGCGGGAGCTCCAGCGGAATCCACGCGCTGTTCGGCATGTCCTTGCGCACGATGTACGCGCTGACGAAGGCCATGAAGAACATCAAAATGCCCGCCAGCGCTATGAACATCCCGGTGACGTACGCGCGTTGCGGCATCCCGGCCGAGCCCGAAGAGCTTCCTCCGTCGCCGCCATCTCCTCCGTCACCGGAGGAATTCCCCCCTCCCGGGCCGTTGCCCGAATGAATCAGTTCGATTTCTTCTGCGAGCGATGTCCCTGGCATTCCGTTACTCCTGTATGTCGTTGCGCGAATTGGGTCGCCTCTGCGCGGCCAGGTGTTCGGCCCACCCCGCAGCGGCGCCGTCCACTATTATGCGCGCGGCACCTGCGCCGGTTCCAGATTCTGCGGGATGAAGTCCTCCCGCGCGCCCGGAACGCTGAATTCGTAAGGCCCGCGATACACGCTGGGATAGTGGCCGCCAAAATTGTCAATCGGTGGCGGCGAATCGGTGGTCCATTCCAGCGTCGTGGCGTTCCACGGGTTCTTGGGAGCCTTCGGGCCAAATTTCAGGCTGTAGAAGAAGTTAAAAAGAAAAAGGAGCTGCGCCGCGCCGGTGATGAATGCGGCGATGGTCATGAAGAGGTGTACGGGCTGCAAGTGCGCCAGGAATCCCACCGCCGAAGCGTCTGCGTAGCGGCGAATGCCTCCCGCGATTCCCACGAAGTGCATGGGCATGAAAATGCAGTATGCTCCCACAAACGTGAACCAGAAATGAATCTTGCCCAGCGGCTCGTTCATCATCCGACCGAACATTTTCGGAAACCAGAAATAAGTAGCCGCGAAGATTCCGAAAATCGCTGCCACGCCCATCACCAGGTGAAAGTGGGCCACCACGTAATAGGTGGCGTGCAGCATGTTATCCACCGCCGGCTGCGCCAGAAACAATCCCGAAAGTCCGCCGGAGACGAACAGCGAAACGAACCCCAGCGCAAACAGCATCGGCGTCGTGAACTGAATTTTTCCGCCCCACAGCGTCCCGAGCCAGTTGAACGTCTTGATCGCCGACGGCACCCCGATGGACATGGTCAGCACCGAAAACGCGAATCCAGAATACGGGCTCATGCCGCTCACAAACATGTGGTGGCCCCACACCATGAATCCCAGGAATCCGATCGTGCAAATCGCGTAGGCCATCGCGCGATAACCATATACAGGCTTGCGCGAAAACGTCGAAAGCACGTGCGACGCAACTCCCATCCCCGGCAAAATCGCGATGTAAACTTCCGGGTGCCCGAAGAACCAGAACAAGTGCTGCCACAGCAATGGCGAGCCCCCGCTGTGCGCCTGCAATTGATCGTTCACCACCAGCCCCGCCGGAATGAAAAAGCTCGTCCCCGCCGAACGGTCCAGCAAAAGCAAAATTCCCCCGGCCAGCAGCACTCCGAAAGCCAGCAAGCCCAGGATCGCCGTGACGAACCAGCCCCACACGGTGAGCGGCATGCGCATCAGGCTCATCCCCGGCGCCCGCAGATCAATCGTCGTGGCGATGAAATTCAGCGCGCCCAGCAGCGACGCCACGCAGAAGAGCGAGATGCTGACGATCCACATCGTCTGCCCCCACCCCTCGCCCGGCCCGGTGATTTCGCCCAGCCCGCTCAGCGGCGTGTACCCAGTCCACCCGCTGATCGGCGCGCCGCCCGGCACCACGAACGCGGCGATGATGCACACGAAAGCCAAAAACGTCACCCAGAACGAAAGCATATTCAAGCGCGGGAACGCCATGTCCGGCGCCCCGATTTGAATGGGCAGAAAATAATTGCCAAATCCGCCCTGCGGCGCGGTGGTCAGCACGAAAAACACCATGATCGTGCCGTGCATGGTCACCAGCGCCAGGTATTGCTCCTGCGACATCTGCCCGCCGCTCACGAATGGCAGCGTGGCGTTGGGCCATACCAGGTGGAACCTCATCAGCAGCGAAAGTACGATCCCCACCACCACCGCGGTCAGCGCCAGCAGGAAGTACTGGATGCCGATCACCTTGTGGTCCACGCTGAAAATGTATTTCCGGATAAAACCCGTGGGCTCCGCCATGGGCGCGTGCACGGTGGATCCGCCGCTGTGTGCGTGCGAGCTCATGCCTGGCCTCCTGGTAATTGGGTCCGCTTCACTTCACTTCACTGCCCTGCCGCCTGCTGCTTCAGGAATGCGTCGTAATCCGCGTCGGATACCACGTTCAGATAGCTGTGCATCCGCGAATGTCCTAGCCCGCAGAGCTGCGTACACACGATTTCGTACTGGCCGATGGTGTTGGGCGTGAAGTGAAGGGGGATTACCATGCCGGGCAAAGCGTCCTGCTGAATCCGCAGCTCGCGCACGTAGAAATTGTGAATCACGTCCTGCGAGCGGATTAGCAATTGGATCTGGTGGTTTACTGGCACCGTCAGCGTGGGGACGACGATGTCGTCCTTCCCCGCCGGATCGCGCACATCAATTCCCAGCGGATTACCGGTCGAAGCGCTGATTTGTTTGGGATCGAGCTTTCCGAATTTTCCGTCCGGGCCGGGATAGCGGAAGTTGAAAACGAATTGGTTGCCGGTCACTTCCACCTGAATCGCGTCCGGCGACGCCTCCGTGAACCGCACCTCAGCCCACGCCCGGCGGCCCATCAATCCCAAGCCCAGAAAAAGGATGATCGTCGCCGTCGTCCAGACGATTTCCAGCGTGTTGTTGCCGCGGGTGAAGTGTGCCTTCTGCCCGCGGTCGCGGAACCGGAACACCGCAAACGCCAGGCCCAGTTGCGAAAGGATGAAAACCGACCCGGCCACCGCCAGCGTCAGATCGTACTGATGATCTATCGCAACGCCCACGGTAGTGATGGGGCGCGGCGGCCCGTACGGTCCTGCCGCAAACACGTACACCGTGACGCCGACGAGAACAACCAGGAATAATGCCAGCAGGGCAGGAGTTGCCGCGGAACCGCTATTGTATTTCCCGATCCTCATCGCTCTTGCTCTCCTGGCAACGTGGCAAAAAAGCGTTCGATAGGACAGGGGCCGATTTCAAAACAGCACATCATATACAACAGCGTGTGAATATCAAGAAGGATTCTGCACAATGTGCAATCTGTTGGAGACCTGGCGGCGGGAAGGAAACGCTCGAACCGTCAATCTCACCCTCGGGCGACGGTTGGGCGGCACGATTGCGTAAGCGGATAAGCTCGCTGGGGCGCGACGCGAGCAAACTTTGCCTGGAAGCTCAATTCGGGGAGCCGGGATTTTGGTGCGGTCGAGTGGATTCGAACCACCACGGTATTGCTACCGCCAGCCCCTCAAGCTGGTGCGTCTGCCAATTCCGCCACGACCGCATTTCCGGAAGCGTATTTCCTGAGGACGACTCGCAGTATAGCAGAACCCGCTATTTCTTAGGAGCGGGGTTCTGCGCCGGTTTCTGGCTCGGCGCCGATTGCTGCTGCGCCGGAGCGGGCTGTTGCGTCGGCTGAATGGGAATCTGTATAGGAGGAGCCTGCACCGGCTTCGCCGGCACCGTCCCGGACTTCTGCGTCTCCTCCAGAATGGACCCCGTGCTCTGCGTCTCGTTCGGCGCGCGCCGCACTGAAAGCGTCAGCGACGTCATCATGAACACAATCGCGCACCACGTGGTCGCATGCGATAGAAACGTCGCCGCGCCCCTGGGTCCAAACGCCGTCTGGCTGCCCGCCCCGCCGAACGCTCCGGCCAGATCCGCCGCCGAACCGCTCTGCAGCATGATCACGATAATCAAGATGAAGCATACCAGCACGTGCAGCGTCACCAGCACGAACGAGACGCGCCAACCGACCGCAATCAACCCGATCGCCACCGCCAGCGATAAAAACCATTTTGCCCACGTCGGCATTGCCCACTCCCTGTTCGCGCGCTGCGCGATTCTCGCCGCACTCGCACGCAAAAATGAAAACTAGAAATTCACGATCGCCGCGAACGACTTCGCGTCCAGGCTCGCTCCGCCCACCAGCGCCCCGTCTATCTCCACCTGCGCCATCAGACCCTTGATGTTGTCGGGTTTGACGCTCCCGCCGTAAAGGATGCGAATCGCGGACGCCTGTTGCGGCGAAAAATGCGTGGCGGCAAGCTCCCGGAGGTAGCGGTGAACGTCGGCAGCCATTTCCGGCGTGGCGGTCTTGCCCGTGCCGATCGCCCACACCGGCTCGTAAGCCAAAAGAATACGCGAGAAGTCGCCGGGGGTCAACGCGTCCAGCCCGCCTTCAAACTGCCGTTTCAGGATCGAATGCGTCAGGTGCGATTCCCGCTGCGCCAGGCTCTCCCCCATGCAAACAATGGGCGTCAGCTTCGCCTCCAGCGCCGCTTTCACCTTGCGGTTCACCGATTCGTCGGTCTCCCCAAAATACTGTCGCCGTTCGGAATGCCCCACCAGTACCGCTTTACCTCCGGCGTCCAGGATCATGCGCATCGAAATCTCGCCGGTGAACGCGCCTTCCGGCTCCCAGTGCGCGTCCTGCGCCGCGATGGTGATGTGGCTGCCGTGCGCCGCCGCCGCCGCGACCTCGAGCGAAGTGAATGGCGGCGCCACGATCACGTCGCAGGAAGGAGCGGAGGGCAGCAGCGGCTTGAACGCTTCAAAAAACGCGCGCGTATCCTCCCGCGTCTTGTACATCTTCCAGTTCCCGGCAATTACTGGGCGGCGCAAAGAAATCTCCTGCAGGCAGCTGTAAAGGCTGACCCGATCATGACCTTCATGGCTTGTCCGTCAGCGCTTCCACGCCCGGCAGCTTCTCGCCCGCCAGAAATTCCAGCGACGCGCCCCCGCCCGTCGAAATGTGCGAAATCTGCGACGCGACGCCCGACTGTTCCACCGCCGCCACCGAATCGCCGCCTCCCACGATGGACGTTGCCCCGGCAGCGGAAGCTGCCGCCACCGCGCGCGCGATGGCCAGCGTGCCCTGCGCGAACGCCGGCTTTTCAAACATGCCCAGCGGTCCATTCCACACGATGGTCCGCGCGCTGGCAATCTCCGCGCGAAATAGATCAATCGTTTTCGGGCCGATGTCCAGCCCCATCCATCCCTCTGGCGTATGCGCCACGTCCGTCACCTGAGTCGCCGTCGAGTTCACGGACTCGGCCAGCACGTGATCCACCGGCAATACCAGCCGGAATTTGCGGCGCTTCGCTTCCTCGAGCAACTCCCGCGCCAGCTCCAGCTTGTCGTTCTCCACTAGCGACTTTCCGATTGGTTGCCCCTGCGACTTCAAGAACGTATACGCCATCGCCCCGCCGATCAACATTGCGTCGGCCAGCTTCATCAGGTTCTGCACTACTTCGATTTTGTCGGACACTTTCGCCCCGCCCAGCACCGCTACGAACGGCCGGTCGGGATGCGAAATCGCCTTGCCCATGTACGCCAGCTCTTTTTCCATCAGCAATCCCGCCGCGGACTGGCGCACGAATTTCGTGATGCCCACCACCGAAGCGTGCGCACGGTGCGCCGAGCCGAATGCATCGCACACGAACAACCCATCGCACAACGCCGCAAGCCGCCGCGAAAACTCCGCGTCGTTCGCCTCCTCTTCCGCATGGTAGCGAACGTTCTCCAGCAGCAGCACTTCCCCGTCGCGCAGCGCTTTACTCTTGGCTTCCGCCTCCGGCCCTACGGAGTCCTCCGCAAACGCCACCGGCTCGCCGCCCAGCAGTCCCTGCAGGCGCGCCGCCACCGGGGCCAGCGAGTACTTCGGATCCACCTTGCCCTTGGGCCGCCCCAAATGCGCCGCCAGCACCACCCGCGCTCCGCGTTCCATCGCCCAGCGCAACGTCGGCAGCGTCTCGCGGATGCGCGTGTCGTCGTCCACTTTTCCGCCGCTCATCGGCACGTTGAAATCCACGCGGATAAAAACGCGCTTCCCTTTCACGTCCAGATCGCGGATGGATAGTTTATTCATTTCGTTGTGCTTTCACCTGTTGCACGCGCCGGGTTTGCCAGGCTTTTGCCGAGCCTGCGATTCGCCGGCGTTTTTCGTGTCTTGGAATTGTCCCCGCTGCTATTTCGCCAGGAACTTGATCAGGTCGCGGCAGCGCGAGGAATAGCCCCACTCGTTGTCGTACCAGGAAAGAATCTGCACGCAGTTCGTGCCCACCACCCGCGTGTATCCCGCATCCACAATCGAAGAATGTGGATTGCCGCGGAAATCAATCGAAACCAGCTCCTCGTCCGAATACTGCAGGATGCCGTTCATCGGCCCTTCGGCCGCGGCCTTCAGCGCCGCATTCACCGTCTGCACCGTCGCCGGCTTTTCGGTGAACACTGTGAGGTCCACCACGCTCACGTTCGGCGTCGGCACGCGCATCGCGTATCCGTCCAACTTGCCCTTTAACTCCGGAATCACCAGTTGCAGCGCCTTCGCCGCGCCGGTGGACGTCGGTATCATCGAAAGCGCCGCGGCCCGCGCCCGGCGCAGGTCCTTGTGCGGCAGGTCCAGCAGTTTCTGGTCGTTGGTGTAGGAATGAATCGTGGTCATCGTGCCCACGTTGATCCCGAACGTGTCCGAAAGCACTTTCGCCACCGGCGCCAGGCAATTGGTGGTGCAGGACGCGTTCGAAATCACGTGATGCTTCGCCGCGTCGTAGGTTTTCTCGTTCACGCCCAGCACCAAGGTCAAATCCGGGTCAGTGGCCGGCGCGGAAATAATCACTTTCTTCACCGTTCCGCGAATGTGCTTGCGCGCGTCCGCTCCGTTGGTGAATAGACCAGTGGATTCGATCACGATCGTCGCTCCGACCGAAGTCCAGTCCAGCTCGGCCGGGTCCTTCACGCGGAACACCTTGATGCTCTTGCCGTCCACGGAAATGGAATCGTCCGCGTAGGTCACCTTGTTCGGCAGGTTGCCCAGGATCGAATCGTATTTCAGCAGGTACGCCAGCGTCTTGGAATCGGTGATGTCGTTGACGGCCACGATTTCGATCCCCGGATCGCCCAACGCCGCGCGAAAAATGTTCCGCCCGATGCGTCCAAATCCATTGATGCCCACTTTGATTGCCATGAATCCTCCGAAGATTGGCGCGCTGCGCCTGGTTGCACACGACGAGTAAGACTGTTAAATAGGTCAAGAAATGCTAGGGGTTGCGCGAGGAAAAGTCAACGCGCGATCAGTCGAATTCCTTTACCCGAATTACTTTGTCTCCAGTGAATGTCACAAAAGTCGTGCGCTCCGGCGGCGATCCGTAAATCCAATCCTCCGTCTCGGTTCCGTCGGGGTCTCGCTCCCGCACCTTGTGCTCGGGACGCCCCAGCGCCGCCAGCACCATCTCATGATTCATCCCCGCCAGCGCCTGGTGACCCTGGATCGCTTCCTTGAATTGCGGCGGCAGCGTGTCAATCCAGTTTACCGCTCCGGAGTGTTCCTTGGTGAAGTCCAGAAACACCTGTAAATCCGTCATCAGATCGTCCGCGTTCATATCCGGCACCGCACGGCCAAAGTCCAGAATCAACGTCCCCCCGTTGTTGCGCTGCGCGCTCGCGGGATCGGCCATCGGTTGTCCCAGGTCGCCAATTCCGATTTGCAGATGGTCGCGCAGATTGAAATGGCTTTTGCCGCCGCCGTTGATTTCCACCACGATTTCCGTGTTGCGAAATTCGATCCCCGTCACCTGCACCGTGTCTCCGGGGCTGGCTGCCGCTCCGTGCGAACGCAGCGTATTCCGCAATTCCGTCTCGTCCAGCTTCCTGCCCACCTCGATCTTGAAGCCTTTTTTCCCGGAAGGAATAGGCTTTCGGACTTTCGCGAATTCGCCCGAAACGTAACGCACGATTTCCAGGCGCGATTGCGGCTGCAGCGGCGCTTGCTTCCCGGAGTTCTGCTGCACCACCGATACATACACTTCCGGCAGCGGCCCCGCAATCCCCACTGCGCCCAGGTCCGGCGCACCGGCCAGCAGGGGCGCGCGGTAATGGTTCACGTCGGCAGTATCGGCGCCCAACGCCAGCGCCGCAGCCAGTACGATGGTAGTTCGGCAAAACATAGCGTCCGCCTGCGCCCATTCTATGGTGTTTTTGCTCGTTCGGGAATATAGATTCACGCCCGCCACAGGAGGTTGCAGCGCCAGCCGGGCACTTTCGCGCTCCCTACGCGGGAAAATGCTGCTAGCCACAGGTTTTCACTCGGTGGCGGCCACCTTCAATTCCATCCTACGTATTCGCAGCCCGCGCTTTCGTCGCCCCGGTGGCCTTCTCTTCTTCCACTTTCTCGTGCGCCAAATGCGGCTCAAAACACCGCCGGCAGCGCGCCTCGTACATATTCCCCGCGCCCACCACGATCAACTCCTCGGACGCCACAATCCTCTGCGTGTGCACCGCCGGGTTCCCGCAGCGCATGCAAATTGCCAGCAGTTTGGTTATTTCCTCCGCCACCGCCAGCAGGCGCGGCATCGGCTCGAACGGCCGCCCCATGAAATCCGTGTCCAGCCCGGCGACGATCACCCGCTTGCCCATGTCCGCCAGCTTCACGCAGCTTTCCACCACCGTTTCGCCCAGAAATTGCGCCTCATCCACGCCCACCACTTCGGTGCGCGGCGCCACTTTCTCCAGAATATCCGCGCCGTCCTTCACCAGTTCGGAATCCAGCTCCAGCCCGGAATGCGACACGATTCCGTTTTTCGCGTAGCGCTGGTCAATGGCCGGCTTGAAAATCTGCACCCGCTGCTTGGCGATTTCCGCCCGGCGCAAGCGTCGAATCAGTTCTTCGCTCTTGCCGGAAAACATCGGCCCCACCACCACTTCAATCCAACCCATGTTGCCCTTGACGATATCCACTCGCCCTCCCCGCCCATTCAGGCTAGCACACCGCGCCGCCGCATTTCAGGCCCCCGCCTTTTTCTCGCCCGTTGCGTACAGCTCCTGATTGAAAAACGGCGCGAAGGCGTTGGTCACCGCCAGCCGGAAAGACTCCTGCCGCGAAATCATATTCCGCGTCAGTATGCCCCACGCGCCTTCCGCGTCGCGAATATTGTGGCCGCCCGCGAACGCGTCAATCGCTTCCGCAAGCTCCACGCCCTGATCCACCACCGTCCCGGCCAGCGTCTCCGGCAGCAGCACCGCGCCGGACTGTCCAAACGCCCCGCGTCCCTGCCCGTCCGTCACATACGCCCAGCTTTCCAGAAATACCCACCGCCGTCGCGCTTCGCCCACCACGTCCAGTTCCGGTACCGCGTCCAGACTGGGCATCGCATCCAGCCCGGGCACTACGTCCAGCCCGCCTTCCAGGCCCACGAAGTATTTCCACCGCTCCTTGTTCGCGCGCGCCAGCTGCACCAGCGCTTCCGCCCGCTGGCGTGCGCCGGCCATCAAGTCCTCGCGTGTTAGGGGAGTATGCCGCACGCCGCTGGGCACTTCGACTGCGGCGATTTCGAACGGGGGAAAATCAGCGTGCGCCGCGCGAATCGCGGCCAGCGCTTCGCTCACCGCGCCGACCTTCGGCTTACGTGTGCTGCCGACGGCAACCAGGATGGTTTCCATGCGCAGCGAATTCTATCAATCTTTCCACAGATGGTTCTGCTTTTCTCGCGCAAATCGCGCCGTCAAGAACTCTTTCAACGCTTCGATCGTCGCGAACGCCTGGTCGGAACATCCCAGCATCCATCCGCTGATTTCTTCCACCGGCAGGCTGCTCACCAGGTACACCGGGATTCCCTTGCGATGTGCAATCGTCAACTCGGCCGACGTCCCGCCGCTCCTCGCCTGCGCGTCCCAGTAACAAACCAGGTAGTCCGCCTGGTTCTCGATCACGTCCAGGTCGAACGCGATGATTTTTCGCACCACCCGGCGAAACCGCTCGATGTCGTTGCTCTTCCACTCCCGGAAATGCGCGGCTTCTTCGTCGCTCAGGTTTTTCTTCTCGTCCTCGGCGGGATCGTACACGCGGTGCCCCAGCTGCTCGCGTAAGAACGGGGCCAGCTTGCGGCGCCACAGCCTGCCGCCGTCTTCCGCATATTCGATAGGGCCGCTCAGGTAGGCAAGCATAAGCCGTGCGCGAACCAGACTTTAGCACGAGGCCGCCGCAGCGAAAAGCCGCAGCCCTCACCAAAACAAATGCCGCAAATCGCGAGAGGTTATGCGACCGGCGCCAAACCGACGCGCGCCACTCATCCGGTGTTATGTAGCGGCCGCTGCGTCCCGCGCTTTTCGGGACGCAGCGGGCACCAACTGCCGAGTAAACCCGCCAATCGGCGAAAGATCTCACGCCGGAATCAAATCAAAACGAAGGAGGGAGCCAAACCACCATCAAACCGACGCCGAAGGGGGTTCGCAACGGCACACACGTTTCCGCCAGAAACACCGCAAAAAGATGGAGCGGGATAAGGGAATCGAACCCTCGCCTCGACCTTGGCAAGGTCGCGTACTACCACTATACGAATCCCGCGTAGCAACAAGCTTCGTGCCAGCTTTGTATTTATAGCATGGCGGTTCAGACCGGACAAGACCTTGTGCCCACACCTCGCAACTCCCCAACCGCCTCCGCCTCCCGCTTCCGCAACTGCCACCGTGATGATTCGCTACGCCAGCGACCGCCACAAATGCGTGTCGGAACTGAACACCTCCCTCGCGGGCAAATCTTTTCATCCCGACACCAACACGTTCGCCGCGAGCGGCGTTCGTCCCGGCCCGCAGGAATATTCCATCAGCGGCTGATTTCCTGTCCAGGACGCAAGGCCATCGAAGCCGCCGGCTCGGGCGCGGTGGATATTCAGGAGGGAGCGGTTTTTGATCTGGCCTGGCAGGTAAAACCCGGCGGCGCCGGTAATGTGGATTTGATTCGCGTGGCGGACGACGCCGCTCCTCAAACCACAGCAGACGACACCACCCGCCGCGAATCTCCAAGCCCCGCCCAGAAAGTCGTTCCCCGCACCGTCGCTCCCGTTCCCGCGCCCGCGGCGGCCGATCCCGGGCTTCACCTATTTCAGAATGCCCAACAAGCCTTCAGCCAGGGCCGCTACTTCGTTCCGTTGAATGGCTCCGCGCTGCACTGGGCGATTCAGTCTCGCAACGCCGGCAATCAAAATGGCCGCGCGCTGGAAACCGAAATTGACGGCATCTATAGGGCTCAGGCGTTCCAACTCTATCAGCAGCGAAATTTTCCGGCCGCTCTGCGGCTCGTCAACACCATGCTCGCCTACTATCCCGGCGAGCCCGGCCTGCTCCGCGACCAGCAGCAGATCATCGCCGCCTCTCGCGACGTAGGCCCCAATCCGGCCCCTTTCAACGTGCTGGTGCCGCAGCCGCAGTGTCCTTCCCGCAACGCCGCGCAGCATCCTCCCCCGCCGCGTCCTTAAGGGGTACTAGCCCTCCCGCTTCGCTGACTTTTGCCGCGCATTTCTATCTGGCCGCCTGCGTGCAAATGAAATGAATCGCGCATGCACTCTCGTGCCGAGGCTTCGCACGATCTGCTGGCCGCGCCAGCACTGTTCCCTGTAAGTGCAAGCCTTTGCCTCCAGATTCCGGCTGGCGGAAGATAAGTCATGCTTTTCTAATCTTTCCGTCTGGCGGGCCATCTGCACCGTCATCCACGCGCAAGCGCCTTTCGCGGCCGCTGCATTCGTTCCAAAATGGTCTCGAATGATGAAATTCTTGAAATCGCCGATGTGAGATTGGAGATGATCATGAAGTACTTATTTGCAATCGCAGTACTGGTATTGGCAGCATCCGCCGCGCAAGCGCAAGACACCGGCGGCTTGCGGGCGCTCTCCACTCCGCCCACCGTCGACGCGCAGATGAGCAATGTTCCGCCGACGATCTTCCCGATCGTCGTGGCCTCGGGTGACAACTCCACCTTCCAGCCCAACAACAGTTTTCTCTCCTGGAGCGACGCCATCGAATTGGGTAAGCGTCAATTGCTGCCTCCGACGACGGTAGCCGAAGCCGCCCGGCGTAATCGCCAAATGAGGCTGGCCGCGAAGTAGCCGCGTCCCCCGGCCCTGCGCCGGGGCGCGCCCGCCCCCGGGCCCGGTCTCTTAGCGACACCGCGCGTCGCGTCGTCACCGCCCCCTCGCCCGTTTTTCCGCGCCTTGTTACTCACAGTACTTTCCGCCGCCGCCTCTCACCCGCGCCAACCACGTTCCAGCCATCGTCGAACTCCGCCACCACATCGCGGACCGCGCTCTTCTCGAATTCAGAAAACGCTTTCCTTTCTCTCCCGCCATGCGCCCGAAGACTTCTCCGCCACCCCCGTAATCCGCTGAAAACCCGCGCCTTCACTCGTATCTGACATTCGCGTTCGACTCCATCCATGGGCCTCGAATTGCCGCATTAAGTGTGCAGGCGCGGCCGCGAACCGTGCCGCGTTGTAGTAGTACCCAAACTTTAGTTTGCACAGTTTTTCGGCGCTGCTAGGCGCAGCGGCTGGCTCCGCGGCTCGCAAAAACAGCGCGGATATTTTCGACCCTGCTTCCCTGTGGAGAGAACTTAAGGATGCTTAGAATCGCGCGTAAGGCACTACCCCAAGCTTGTCTCTTCGCTTTCGCCATAATCGCCGCAACGCTCGCCGCGTCCTTTGCCACGCACGCGCAGACCAGCATTCTCACCCAGCATTACGACAACACCCGCACCGGCCAGAACACCGGCGAAACCATCTTGACGCCAACCAATGTGAACTCCACCATCTTCGGCAAACTCTTCGCCCTCGGCGTGGATGGTTACGTGTACGCGCAGCCGCTCTACGTCCCCGGTGTCGCCATTTCCGGCCAGGGCACGCACAACGTCCTCTACATCGCCACCGAACACGATTCTCTCTACGCCTTCGATGCCGATACCGGCGGCGCGCCTCTCTGGTACGTCACTTTCCTCGTCAACGGCGCCACTACTCTTTCCACTTCCGACGTCGGCAATACCCAGGACATCCATCCCGAAATCGGCATCACCGGCACGCCGGTCATTGACCCCGCCACAAATACTCTGTACGTCGTCGTCAACACCAAGGAAAGCGGCGCGCTGATTGACCGCCTGCACGCGCTCGATATCACCACTGGCGCCGAAAAATTTGGCGGCCCGGTGGAACTCTCCGGCTCCGTGCCGGGCACCGCTCCCGACGGTAACGGCTCTAGCGTCCCATTCAACGTTCAGTGGGCCAATCAGCGTCCCGGCCTGCTGCTGCAGAACGGATACTTGTTCATCGGCTTCTCCTCGCACGGTGATAACGGCCCCTGGCACGGCTGGATTCTCGGCTACAACGCCACCACTCTGCAGCAAACCGGCATCTGGAACACTTCGCCCAATGGAAAGGGCAACGGAATTTGGGGCGCGGGTTCCGGTCTCGCTGTGGACTCCTCCGGCAACGCCTACGTCTCGACCGGCAATGGCGACGACACCGTCACCATTCCCGCGCCTGCTCCTTCCAAGACCATGGACTACGGCGACAGCATCGTCCGCGTCAGTCTGGCCAACGGAAACCCCACGCCCACCGACTATTTCACTCCCTACAACCAAGCCAGCCTCGATGCTTCCGACGCCGACCTCGGCTCCGGCGGCGTGCTGGTCCTCCCGGATCAGACCGGCCCATATCCGCACATCCTGATTGAAGCGGGAAAGAGCGGCGAGATGTACGTCGTCAACCGCGACCAGATGACCAGCGACGGTAGCCACTACTGCAACGGCTGCACCAGCGATCCCGAAATTATCCAGAGCGTCGGCGGCAACGGCGGCCTCTGGTCCATGCCCACCTATTGGAATGGAAATATCTACACTTGGGGGAACGGCGACCACCTGAAGGCATTCGCTCTGAGCGCTGGCCGCCTATCCACTTCTCCCACTTCGCAATCCGCGGAGACCAGCGGCTTCCCCGGCTCCACCGCCGCGGTATCCTCCAACGGCACCAGCAATGGAATCGTCTGGGCGGTCGAAAGCGACGCTTACACCGCCAATGGCCCCGCCATTCTCCGCGCTTACAACGCCACCAACGTTTCCAACCTGCTCTACGCTTCCAATCTCACCAGCGGCCGCGACCAACTCGGCCCCGCCGTGAAATTTGTCGTGCCGGTGGTCACCAACGGAAAAGTGTACGTCGGCGCGCAAGGCGAAGTGGACGTTTTTGGCCTGCTGGATTCCGAGCCGCAGACCGCGGCCCCGCTCCTGAACCCCCCTGCCGGCTCCTACACCGGCAGCATCCAGGTCGCGATGACCAGCGCCACTCCCAACGCCGCCATCTACTACACCACTGACGGCTCCGCGCCTTCCACCGCTTCGAATCTCTATGCCAGCCCCGTCACCATCACCGTCACTACCACCATCAACGCAATCGCCATCGCCAGCGGTTCCATTCAAAGCCTGGAGACCTCCGCCGCCTATGTCCTGGCCTCGCAAACCGCACCGCCCAGTTTCTCGCCCGCTCCCGGAACCTACGTCTCGGCGCAAACCGTCACGCTCACTGACGACACCGCCGGCGCCGTCATCTACTACACCACCAACGGCTTGACGCCCACGCACAGTTCCGCCGTGTATTCCGGCCCCATCTCCGTCAGCAGCACCACCACCATCCTCGCCATCGCCTCCGCCTCCGGCCTCAGCGATAGCCCGCTTTCCACCGGCGTCTTCACCATCAGCAACAACGGTACAACTTCCATCAACTTCGGCCTTGGCTTCAGCAATCTCGGCTGCATGCAAATCAATGGCAGCACCGGCCTCGACGACAGTCGCCTGCAACTCACCAGCGGCGCGGCCAACCAGGCCGGCAGCGCTTTCTGCACCACCCCGGTGGACGTGCGCGGCTTCGTCACCGATTTCACTTTCCAGCTTTCCGACGCCCAGGCCGACGGCATCACCTTCACCCTGCAAAATTCTTCCGCGGGCGCGAAAGCTCTTGGTCCCGGCGGCGGTGGACTCGGCTATGGCCCGGCCGCCCTCGGCGGCACCGGCGGAATTACGCCCAGCGTCGCCATCAAATTCGATTTGTACAACAATAACGGCGAGGGCGACGACTCGACCGGCCTTTACACCGATGGCGCATCGCCCACCACGCCCGCCGTGGATTTAACTTCCTCCGGCATTGACCTCCACAATGGCGACACCATGGCCGTGCACATCACCTACGACGGCACGAACCTCACCATGACCATCACCGACGCCTCCGTTAATGCCACCTTCACCCACACCTGGCCCGTCAACATTCCCGCCCTCATCGGCGGCAATCTCGCCTATGCCGGCTTCACCGGCGGCACGGGCGGCGAAACCGCCAGCCAGAAAATCGAATCCTGGACGTTCGTCTCCTACGTTCCGCAGTCACAGCAGTGGACCGTCGTCACCACTAGCGAATCCGCCCCGAACGCCGCGATCCTCACCGACGTGAACGGCAACCCTTACCCCTGCACGGGCCAAAGCCCGGATAACCCCTCCGACGCAAATCCCAATTGCTACAACCCGCTGGTATTCGCCACCGACTGGCACGCTCCTACCATCCCCGGCGGCGGCATGATCGCCACGGTGCTCGCCAATACCTTCACCAACTCCAACTGCTCGGCAACGGGCCACGTCACCAGCATCACCACGTCCGGATATCTTCCTTCCGGCGCCTATTCCGCCGTCATCTCCATCGTCCTCGACAACGGCGCCACCATCACCTTCACCGGGACCAGTTCCTCGAACGCTAGCCAGTTTTCCGGAACCTTTGCTTCCACGGGCTCCTGCATGCAAAGCGACTCCGGAACGTTCACGGCCACCCTGTTCCCCACCGTCACTGGAATGTACGCCGGCTCGTTTGAATCCGCCGCCAGCGGCGGCGCTGGCGCCAGTGTGCAAATGGGCATGCAGACCGATGCCAATTTCAACGTGACCGGCCAAATCACTTCCGCCACCGGCGCGCCCGTCTGCTTCTCGGATCTCACCATCGGCACCGCGCTCGCGAATACCTACGGACCCAGCTTCGCCACCGGCGACGTGCTCGAAACTTTCGCTTCGGATAGCTCGGGAAATGTAGTTGCTTTCATCGCCAGCAATACCGACGCGAACGAGCAAGTGCTGCCCGATGGCGATCTCTACGTCACTTACGTGGGACTCGCCGGCGCCTGCAACGGAGTTTCCGGCACCGACGTGCCTTTCCGCAAAGTCGTTTCTCGCTGGCTGCCGCCGCGCCCCATTTGGCCGCGCGTCCCGGTCGCTCCCAGACACGCGCCCGCATGGCGTTACAATCGCGCCTTCGCGCAAAGGCTCTCTCTGCGAACCCAGCGCCTGGTCACTCGCGAAACCGTAGGCCACGGTCCCGCGCCCGTCGGGCGGCCGGAGTAAATTCCGCTCGCCGTCGAATCTGCGCGCGCTCGAAACTCAAAACTCACGCGCGCCTCGCGCCATTAACGCGGCAAAATCGTGAACCCCAGCGCTTCCAGCTCTCCGCGCAGTTGCGCCACCGACTGAAAACGTATCGCGCGCATCCCCGCCGCCCGCGCCTCGGCCACATTCACGTCGCGGTCGTCTATGAACACCGCCTCCGCCGCCTGCACTCCCAGCGCCTCCAGGCAATGCCGGTAAATCGCCGGCTCCGGCTTGATCCTGCGCACTTCGCCCGAAAAAATGTGCTCATCGAAATGCCCGATCCACGCGCAGGTCCGCCGCATATGCGCTGCCATGTCCGCCGGCATGTTCGATAGGACCGCCGTCTTGAATCCCGCCGCGTGAATCCGCTCGATCCATTCCACCATCGCCTCGTTCATCCGGCTCCACAATTCCAGGTCCAGCAGCCGCGCCCGCTCGATCGCCTGCGCATCAATCTTCACTCCCGCCTGCGCCGCAAACCCCTCCCAGTATTCCCCGGCCTGCACGTCCCCGCGGTCATACGCCCCGCGGTTCTGCAGATAAATCGCAAAGAAAGTCGCCGCGTCCATCCCGAAAATCCCCGCCACCCGCTCGATCGTCTCCGTAGCCGGCACGTGGCTAAGCACCTCGCCAAAATCCAATATCACGGCGCGGATCCCCGCTGGCTCCCGCGCAACCCAGGAGCTCTCCATAGTCGCCAATTCCTCCGCTGTGATGTTGAATCACGCAGGCAAGTACGTCAAACGGGATTCCGCACACGCCGCGATAGGAAAAGCGGAGAAAACTCCCCGGCCAGGTCTTGCCTCTCTAGCGGCCACCTTTTCACCCTGAAAGTCCGCCCGTTCCAGGCTCGAAGGGTAGGTGGGCGCCGTTGACTTCGATCTTGCATCGGTTCGAGACCGGCCTGATGTTGCAGCGGATCTGGGCATTGCCGGTACCGGCCGGGTAGTGCTATGACGGAGCGGGCGAAATGTGAGGCTGAGGGAGAAGCGTCGGAGCGCTGTCTGAGAAATCGCTCACGCGACAGCACGCGGGGCTTGTCAGACGTGCAAGTACGAGCCGTAGCGACTCCGCCGATCTCGCTGCAGCCTGCTCTGCCGCCAAATTCGTTGTGGAGGGGGCAGGAGAGGAGTACCATGCGCCAGAAATTGAGCCAAATCGGAAATCCCGGTTCGTCTGTGACGAACAACTCGAAACCACGCGGCGGGGCAGGAAGGTGCGGCGAAATTGCGCGCCGCGACGCGCTGAAAACACTGGCCGGCGCCGCGGCCGCTTCGCTCGCCCAGCCATTTTTCTCGACGGCGCTCTTCGCGCAAGAGACAAAGCCTTCTCCCGCGCCTGCCGGGCCCCCCGCGAAGAATCCCCCCTGGTACGGATTCAACCTGCTCGAATATTTCTCCACCGATCCCGACTGGATGAAATATTTTCCTTACAAGGACGATGGAATGTTTCAGGAGGACGATTTCCGGTGGATTCGCGACTGGGGTTTCAATTGGGTCCGCCTTCCGATGGATTACCGGTTCTGGACCGACCCCAACGACCTCATGAAAATCAACGAAAAGAGAATCGAGCCCATTGACCGCGCCATCCGCCTCGGCGAAAAGTACGGCGTGCACGTTGACATTTGCCTCCATCGCGCGCCGGGCTACTGCATCCTGGACACGCTCGATGAAAAACTGACGGGCATCCATATCACCAAGGAAAAAACCGATCTATTCTTGGATCCCAAAACGCTCGATGCCTTCGTTTATCAATGGACTTTCTTTGCGGGTCGCTACAAGGGAATCCCATCCGAACACCTCAGCTTCAATCTGATGAACGAACCGCTCCTGACGCATCCTCCTGCGAACACCCACACCTTCTCGAACGACGACTGGAGGCGTTACTACGGCGACCCCGATTGGCTCAAGGGAGCGGCGCAGTACACCCACGTCGCGCGCGCCGCCGTGCATGCCATCCGCGTCATAGACCCGCAACGACTGATTGTTACCGACGGACTAGCCGGGGGAAATCTGCCGATTCCGATGCTGATTGAAACCGGGATCACCCAAAGCGCGCACACGTATACTCCGGCCCTCCTGACGCACTACCATTGTGAGTGGGCGCGCGGCTTCGTCCCGCTCGACGTCTCGCCGCCCACTTGGCCGCTGAAAGATGCGCAAGGAAAGATTCTGTGCGATCGGTCAATCCTGGACGCCAAGCTGGCCGCATGGCCGTTTGAGCTCCAGCAGAAAGTCCCCATTCACTTCGGTGAAATGGGCTGCTACAAGCACACGCCTCCCGAGGTGGTTTACGCGTGGTTCGACGACACGCTGGGCGCCATCGCTTCCCTGGGCAGTGGTTTTGCCCTCTGGAATTTTCGCGGGCCGTTCGGCGTCCTCGACACGGAACGCAAGGGCACGAGATTCGAGGATTGGCACGGCCACCAGCTCGACCGCACATTGTTGCAGTTGCTGCAAAGCAGGACGAAGAGCTCTTAATTCAATCTTGTCTAATAAGAGCCAACCGCTGGACGTCTGCGGACGGCCGCTACGAAAACGGGCGTCTGTTGGTGGATTCGAGCTGGCTTTGTAGCGGTCACCTTTTTACCCCTCGAGCCTGCTGTCGGCAGCCTCGAAGGGTTGGCGGGCAACTTTCCATTTCCTGTTGGCCTGAACGCGGCGCCCCGCCGCGAGCGCCTCAACTCTTCTTTTGCGCACCCAACGCCAAATCCTCCCCCGTCAATCCCAAATATTCCTGCAGCACCGCAACCACCAAATTATGATCCTCGCGCTGCGGCAACCCCGACGCCGTGATCGTCCCCACGCATCCTGTCCCCTCCAGCAATATCGGAAAGCATCCTCCATGCGCGGCGTAATCCTTCGCGTCCAGTCCCGTCTTCTCGTGCAAATTCGTCTGCGCCCGCTGGTGCGTCAATCCGATCGCGTACGAGCTGCGGTGATAGCGCTGCACCACGTTTCGCTTGCGCCGGATCCAGTCCCAGTTGTCCGGCGTGGTTCCCGGCATCGCGTACGTAAACAGCGCATGCCCGTTCAGATAAATCTCGATCGCCACCGCCGCGCCGCGTTTCTCCGCCGCGGCCTTCAGCCCCGACCCGATCGCCCACGCCACTTCCGCATCGAAATGCTTGAACCGCAGGCGCTTTTCCTGCAGCGCGATTTTCTCGAGGTCCTGTTCAATCGTCATAACCTTCCCGCCCGCAAAAAATTTGCATATTAAAGTTCCACCGGCCGGTAAGCCATCTCCGCCCGCGCCGCCGCGCTCTTCACTCCCGTTTCCAGCACGTTGATCGCCGCCAGGCCATCCTCGGCCGGCACCGGATTCGCCGCGCCCAGCGCAATCGCACCGCGCATCCCCTCGTAAAATCCCAGATAATTCCCGGGCAGATTCGTCACCTGCGACGTTTCGAATCCATCGGCCTTCTTCGCCACCAGCGTCCCCATCTGTGGATCAATCCCCCACCCCGCGCTCCCCGGAATTTCTCCGCGCTTCAGCGCCTCCTCCTGCGAGTCAATCCCGAATTTCGTGTAGCTCCCCAGCAGGCCGTGTACCGTGAAGCGCGGCGGCTCCGCAATCACCAGCGACGAACCGTGCAGAATCACGCGCATGCTGCCGTAGCGCAATATCACGTGAAAGTAATCCACCGCCTGGCTGCCCGCCCGCTGCATCTCCAGGTCCGCGTAAACCCCCTCCGGCGCCCCGAACAATTGCAGCGCCTGGTCCGCCAGGTGCGACCCCAGGTCGAACCAGATCCCGCTGCCCGGCCCCGGCTGCTCCCGCCAGCGCTGCCGCGTTTCCGGACGGTACCGGTCGTAGTGCGACTCGAAAACCGAAATCTTCCCCAGCGTTTCCGCGGCCAGCAGCTTGCGCAACGTGCGAAAATCCGCGTCCCAGCGCCGGCTCTGAAATACCGAAAGCACCCGGCCGCGCGCGCGCGCCAGCCGGATTAGTTCCACTCCGTCCGCCACCGTATTCGTGAACGGCTTGTCCACCACCACGTGTTTTCCGGCGCTCAGCGCCTTGCGCGCCAGCTCCAAATGCGTCGCGTTCGGCGTGGCAATCACGATCAGGTCAATTTCCGGCAGCGCGAAAGCTTCTTCCGGCTTCGCCAGCACCTGCACGTCGTAATCCTTGCGCACCTTAGCGCGATCGCTGGAAACAATGTGCGTCAGCCGCAGCCCCGGCACGCGCACCAGCAGCGGCGCGTGAAAAGTCTTGCTCGCAAATCCATACCCCAGCAGCGCCACCTGCAACGGCTTTCCGCTCTTCGCTCGCTCGTCCAAGAAAGACACTCCCCCGGGTTCCCGCCCGCTGCCTGCGCTTCGCTCGTCGCCGCAGCCCTGCGCTCGCCGCTTCCCGGCCGCCGCGCCGCTCGCCCGCCAATCCTACTTGTCCGCCGAAACCACCACTCCCGCCGGCAGCGTCACGGTCCCGTGCAACTGGATGTCCTGGCTCGAACGCCCCACCAGAATTTCGTAGTCGTTCGGGTCCGCACGCCACTGCTTCGCCGCTACGTCGTAATACGCAAACGCGCGCGCATCAAGAGTCACGCTCACGGTTTTGGTTTCTCCCGGCTTCAGCTCAATTCTCGCAAACCCCTTCAGCTCCTTCGGCGGCATGGGAACCTTCGCGTGCGGGTCGGCCACATAGACCTGCGCCACGTCCGTGCCCTCACGCGCGCCGCTATTCGTCACGTCAAACGAAACCTGGTAAAGCGGCGGCGCAATCCCGTCGCTCTTCGCGCCGGCATCCGCGGGCTTGATGGCCAGGTTCGCGTACGTGAACGTGGTGTAGGAAAGCCCGTAACCGAACGGAAACAAGGGTTTCGTGCCGTTGTGCTCGTAACCGCGATACCCCACGAATACTCCTTCCTTGTACACCACGCGATCGCTTCCCGCCGGCGGATAGTAGCTGTCGTGCACCGGATTATCTTCCCAGCGCCGCTCGAAAGTTGCCGGCAGGCGCCCGGAAGGATTCACCTCGCCGAACAATATCTCCGCCGCGGCCTTGCCGCCTTCTTGCCCCGGATACCACGCTTCCAGCAGCGCCGGCACGCTGTCTATCCACTTGGTCATGTCCACGCCGCCGCCCGATGTGATAATCACCACCGTGTTCTTGTTCGCCGCCGCCATATCCTGGATCAATTCATCCTGCCCGGGCGGCAGCCGGAACGTGCGGTCCGCGCCTTCACTCTCCGATTCGGGATCGAACCCCACCGCGACTACCACCACATCCGCCTTCGCCGCCAGTTTCTTCGCATCCGGCAGCACGTAGCTGCCTTCGCGCGCGATTCCCATGTGCAGATGCCCGCCCAGCCACTGCGAATGGCCGTGATGTTCCAGCACGATTTTGTGCGGCGCGGCGTCGAAGGTAAGCGTCGCGATGCCCAGCAACTCCCGCGAAGTCTTCCAGTCGTCCAGGACCAGCTTGTCGTCCACGTACACGCGGTAGAAACCGCCGTCTTCTCCCGTCGAGGAGACAAACAGATCGTACTTGCCCGCCTCGCTCGGCTTGTAATACCCGGTCCAGCGCGAAGAAAGCGCCTCGTCCGGCAGGTTCGCCTTGCTCGTCCGCCCGAAATCAACGTGCGCTTCAATCCGCGTGACGTAGGGCTTACCCTTCAGATCCGGATTGGTGAAGTGTTCGGCGTTCAAGCCGGGTGCTCCGCCCGAAGCGGCCGTCGCGAAGGATGTCTCCCCGGCCATGTCGCTCACCGTCGGCAACCCCGGGCTGTAAAACACCGTTCCGGCGTCGCCCACGTAGTCGCTGATGCCTTGCAGGAAGCTCACGGCCTCAAACGGCACCACCCGCGCGCTGCCGCCGCCCACTGGAACCGCCGGATAAGCGTCCGGGCCAACCACCAGAATATTCTTCACGTCGCCCTTTTTCAGCGGCAGCAAATTCCCGTCGTTCTTCAGCAGCACCGCGCCTTCTCGCGCCGCTTGCAGGGCCACTTGATCGCCTGCGCGGTTGTAGCGCGGGATGGACAAATCGAGCTGGTCGCGGTCCAGCCATCCAAACTCGATGGCCACGCGCAGGATGCGGCGCACCTTGTCGTCAATCGTCGCGACGGAAACCTTTCCCTCCTTGATCGCGGGAAGCAGGTTCTCGCGATTCATGAATTTCGCGGACGGCATCTCGATGTCCAGCCCGGCGTTCGCGGCCCCCACCGCGCTGTACGTGGACGTCCAGTCGGACATCAGCACGCCGCTGAATCCCCACTCCTTCTTCAGCACTTCGTTGTTCAAGTAGGCGTTCTGAGTCATGTGCATGCCGTTCGTCAGGTTGTAGGAATCCATCACCGCGCGCACATGCCCTTCCTTCACCGCCGCCTCGAACGCCGGAAGATAAATCTCGCGCAGGGTCCGCTCGTCCACGATGGTGTCGGTGTTGTGCCGGTCGAATTCGGAATTATTCCCCACAAAATGCTTGGCGGTCGCGCTGACTCCCTGGCTCTGCATCCCCTCGATGTATCCCACCGCGATTTGCCCCGCGAGATACGGATCCTCGCCCATGTATTCGAAGTTGCGGCCGTCCATCGGCGCGCGGTAAATGTTGAAGGCCGGCCCCAGCATGAAATTCACGCCCTTGGCGCGGGCGTCGCGGGCGATTTGCACGCCCTCCTGCGCGGCGAGCGCGGGATCCCAGGACGCGGCCAGCGAAATTCCACCGGCCATCGTCGTCGCCTGACCGCCGTGGCGCACGCCAATCGGCCCGTCCGCCATGCGCAGCCGCGGCACGCCCAGCTCCGGGTAGGCGCGAATGTAGAAATCGTCCACGCCGCCGATCATGTCAAGCTTCTGGTCGAGCGTCATGCGGCTCAAAATGGTTTCCACGCGCTGCTCCACCCCATCCGTCTGCGAGATCGCCGCGGGGACGGCCACGCAAGCGATCAGCAGACCCAGCGACGCCAGCACCGGGCTGATCCTGCGCAGCCAATACATTCCATTCACGTGAGTCTTGTTCATGATTTCCACCCTCCGCGTTTCCTATTTCTGCGAATCGTCTTTGGGGCCCGCACTTCCCTGCAATTTTCGAAAAGCTTCCATTTCGCGCTCGGCGTCCGCGGTCTTGCCTTGCTTGCGGTAAATGCCCGCGAGTCCAAAATGCGCCTGCGCGGCCAGCGCCGTGTCCTGCTCCAGCCGCAGCACGTGCACCCAGGATTCTTGCGCCAGCGCGTCGTCTCCGTCCGCGGCCCCTGCCTTGCCCAGCATATACAGCGTTTCGGGCATGTCCGGCCGCAACTCATCGGACTGGACCAGCGCCTCGCGCGCCTCGTGGAATTTCCCCAGTTGCAGCAGCGCCTCGCCCAGCCGGTACGCGGCTTCGGCGCTCCCCGGCTGCAGCTCCGTCTCCAGCCGGAACTGTTCCGCGGCCTTGTCCCATTGCTGCGCGCGCGCGTACAGCTCGCCCAGCTGCAAGTGCAGTCCCGGCGTCTGCGGACGCAGCCGCAGCGCATCCTGAAATTCGCGCTCGGCGCCGGGGACATCCCGCAGCGCGGCGTAATCCTGCGCCATCATCTGGTGGGCGCGCGCCGAATCCGGGAAACGCGCCTCCAGGTCGTCGAAAACTTCCTTGGAAAGCAGCCCGGAAGCCCGGCCGTAATAATAGAGCAAATCGGGATCGTCCGGATTTTTCGCCACGGCCTTTTGCAGCACGATCACCGCCTGCTGCAATTTTCCCGATTCCAGCAGCGCGATTCCCAAGGCGTCTTCCGCGTGGCCTTTCTCGAGGTGCGGAATCGCCTCGTTGGCGTAGCCCTGCGCCAGCAGCGCGTATCCCAGCAGGCGGTGCGCGCCCTCCAGGCTCGGGCTCAGCTCGACGGCGCGCTTCAGCGGCGGAATCGCTGCCGCGTAGTCGTGCTTTTCGATGTACACGCCTCCCAGATCAACGAACGCGGCAGCAAGCTGCGGATCGAGTTCCGTGGCCTTTTGAAACTCGGCCAGCGCCGTATCCAATTGCCCGCTCTTCTCCGCCTCCACTCCGGCGTGCACATGCGCCGCCGCCGGCGACGCGGCCGCCTGCAGCACGAGCAAGATGGAAAGCAGCGCGCCGGTCATGATTTATCGGGCTCGCGGACTTCGAGAAACTGGTTGGCTTTCACCTCTTCGAGGACCTGATGAGCGCCCGACGGCCAGCGAATCTCCACTTTCGCCGTTTCCGCGGCGCCCAGGCCGAAGTGCAGACGCTTATCGCTGGCGGAAATGTAGCTGCCGGAGGTGGTCGCAAAGCGCGTCTGGCCGTTCACCTGGACGCGCGCGCCCAGCCCGTCGCGATTGCTGCGCGTGCCGCGCAGCGAAATCGAGAGCCAGTGGCCCGGTTCACCGGCTTGATTCAGCAGCACCAGTGGCTCACCGCCCAGCGAGGTCATTACCACGTCCATCCAGCCGTCGTTGTTCAGATCGCCGAAGGCGGCTCCACGCCCGGCTACGGCCGCGCTAACGCCGGAGTCGCCGCGCTCGAAGCGTCCGTCGTGATTGAGCGCGAGCAAGGGTGGCTGTTTGTAATGTAGCATGTGGTCAATCTGTTCGACGTTGTCCAGCACGTGGCTCTGCGCCACGAACAGATCTTTCCAGCCGTCGTTGTCGAAATCCTCCAGACCGACGCCCCAGCCGGAACTGGCCGCCGTCAGCAAACCCAAGCCCGCCTGCAAACTGCGATAGCTGAAAGAGCCGTTGCCGTCGTTGTGAAACAGCGCGTACACCTCGCGCGGCAGCACGGTCACCACAATGTCGGGGCGTCCATCGTTGTCGTAGTCCTGAAAGACGGTGCCCATGCCCGAAAGAGGCTTGCCATCGGCGGTGAGCGCCGTGCCAGCTTCCAGGGCGCGTTCGCTGAAGGTGCCATCGCCGTTGTTGTGGAAGAGAAACTGGCGCATGCCGTCGTTGGAGACGAAGATGTCGGTGAATCCGTCGTCATCGTAATCCGCGAAAGATACTCCGAGCGAGCGACCTTCGAGCGCGGCAATTCCGGAGGTGTGGCTGACGTCCTCGAACGTGCCGTCGCCGCGGTTGCGGTAGAGGATGTTCGTGGTTGCAGGAAACGCGGCGGGCGGGCAGTAGGTCTGCCACTCGTCACCGCAAATCTTGCTGTGCTGCGTGTCCCAGAGCATGTAGCGGGTGACGAAAAGGTCCAGGTGGCCGTCGTTGTCGTAGTCGAAAAAGCCCGCCGAGCAGGACCAGCCTCCGGCCGCGACGCCGGCCTTGGCGGTGACGTCGGTGAACGTGCCGTCGCCATTATTGTGGTAGAGGGTATTCTTGCCGTAGTTGGTGACGTACAAATCGGGGAACCCGTCGTTGTCGTAATCACCGACCGCCACGCCCATGCCGTAATTGCCGTCGCCCGCGCTCGCCAAGCCCGCCTCTTTGGTCACATCCGTAAAACTGCCGTCCGGATTTTGGCGGTACAGTCGGTTCCAATTGCGCGGATCGTGCCGGTCGAAAGTCTCGGGCGGGCGCATGGGGTTGGTGAGCTGGCCGCTATTGACCAGAAAAATGTCCAGCAAGCCGTCGTTGTTGTAATCGAACAGGGCCACTCCGCCGCCCATGGTTTCGATCAGGTATTTCTGCGGGGTGGGCGAATTCACATGGCTGAAATCGAGGCCGCGCGGATGCTTGACCTCGAAAATGGCTTGCGGCAGGGGCATCGCCAAGCCCATCGCAGCGAGCGTTTCGAGGAAATCACGTCGTGTGATCCGGCGGTTCATTCGGTCTGTCGTGGGCTCCGGTGAAGCAATGGCAAGGTTAACAGAAGTTACAGACTTGCGCATCGTGCTGACAAAGTTTGTGGATGCTGCTTGGACCGTTATGCTCACGGCGCCCCTATTGGCCATAATCGCAAGCGCGAATGGTTCCGACTGCCCGCATCGCGGGCGCAAACGAATCCCGAAGATGCCGTCTGAGAGTCGAAAGGCGGGCGCCGAAGGGAGGCGTACACCTTGATGCCACGCACACGCTAGAACGAGAGCTTCGGAGCGAGCTGAATCCGGTGTGGGTTGGTCAACTGCTTCGTTCCAGCGCAACTCACGTACAAAGCATTTGGCCAGCCTTGTGGAAAAGTTGTTGCCAAACATACCTGTCCTACTACTATGCTTGTGGCGGTAAGAAGCATCGTTGTGCGATCTCCAGAGGTAACCGATGCCACGCGCTCTGCGAACCACGGTAATTGGCAGCTATCCTTTTCCGGGCTGGCTGGAATTTGCTTCCAGCCACCTCGACGCGTTTGGCGCGGATGATCTGAGCGAAATGCTGGACGATGCCGTAGCCGTTGCGGTGAAGGATCAAATGGACGCGGGTTTGGACGTAATCACCGACGGTGAACAGACTCGACTGGATTTCAATCTCTCGTTTTACGGGTTCTTGACGGGCATTGCCTGCGAACCCCAGTCGAAGCGCAGGTTTGGACCTCCGGGGCACGACCAGCGCGGGAAACATGATGTGACCGGAGAGTTGGGAGCGCCGCGCGGCCTCGGCGTCGTAGAGGAATTTCGACGGCTGCGACGAATTGCTCCAGCGGACATAGCGCTGAAAGCGAGTGTGCCGGGACCGTACACTCTGAGCGGACGTCTTACCCCGAGCCACAGATATCCAGACAGGTTCGCACTTACGCAAGCGCTCGTCCCCATCGTGCGACGGGAGCTGGAGGCGCTGATTGCGGAGGGCTGCCGGGAAATCTGCGTTGACGAACCGTCCATGAGCTGCTATGGCCACCGGGAGGACCCACGCCGTTTCGTGGCCTTGTTCAATGAAACTGTAGAAACGGTGCGCGGCCGTTGCCGGCTTTCGACGCACCTGTGCTTCGGCAACTTCAAAGGTCGCGCGGTGGCTCCTCGAAAATACGCATGTCTGTTCCCCGCGTTCCTGGATGTCCATGTGGACGAAATACACCTGGAAATGGCCAGCCGAGAGTTCGCGGAGCTGGAGGTAATCGAAAGTATCGCGCAGCGCATGGACGTCGCGGTGGGGATTATTGACGTGAAGAATTATTACATTGAGACGCCGGAAGACGTTGCGGAGCGTGTACGACGTTGTTTGCGGTTCGCGCCGGCGGAGCGTCTGGCGTTTGCCCCGGATTGCGGACTCAGCCAAACGGCGCGCTGGGCCGCGCGGCGAAAACTCAGGTCCATGGTTGAGGGCGTGAAACTGGTGCGCCAGGAAATGGGACTCGAGTGATTGAACCCCTGCTGAAAGACGCAGCGCTGCTCGCCGATATTAAGGCAGCCAGGCGCGACGACGGACATTTCCGCCTGTGGTGGCTCGGACAGAGCGGCTTTGTGTTGCAATGGCGTGGCCGGCATTTGCTGCTCGATCCGTACTTGTCCGATTCGCTGACGAAGAAATACGCCGATACCGACAAGCCTCACGTGCGCATGACGGCGCGCGCGGTGGATCCTGCGACTCTGGATTTTATAGATGTGGTCACCGCCAGCCACAATCATACCGATCATCTCGACGCGGAAACGCTGGGCCCGTTGTTGCGCGTCAACAATGGAATCGTACTGATTGTGCCGGCGGCAAACCGGAAGTTCGCGGCGGAACGGCTGGGGATTGAGCCATCCTTTCCCGTGGGACTGGAGATGGGCCGGAGTACTGAGGCCGGACCATTTCGAATCGAGGCCGTTCCGGCGGCGCATGATGAGCTCGGGCCTGAATTCGCCGGCTATATCGTCCGTTGCGGCCCGTGGACGATCTATCACAGCGGTGACACTCTGCTCTACGACGGCATGGCAGAGCTACTGCAACGCCACAAGGTGGATGTGGCCCTGCTGCCAATCAACGGCCGCGCGCCGGAGCGCCGAGTGGCGGGGAATTTGAATGCGGCAGAAGCTGCTCAACTAGGCAAGCAAATCGCCGCGCGTACCGTGATCCCCTGTCATTACGAGATGTTTGCGTTCAACACGGCGGACCCACAAGATTTTGCGAAAGCCTGCGAGGCCATCGGGCAGCCGCATAACATTTTGCGTTGCGGAGAGCGCTGGGAAAGCACATCACTGCAAGCCAAGCGCACCCCCGAGGGCGGAAATTAGTCGAAGAAATCCCGCGCCACTACACTTGCCGCCCCGCGAACGAAAGCACGAAAATCGCCACAACCAGAATTCCCACGCCGACCGCCATCACGATGCGCGGCTTCGAGCCGCTTCCCTTCCATTCGCCCGTAATCACACCCCACGCGGCAGCGGTGATGACGATGACGGACATGAACAGGGGCCAGCCGAATACCGCGCCCAACTGGCCGAGATTGGTGGTAGCAGCGCCGTATAGAATCGTGCTGGCGAACCACAGCAGAGCCATCAGCGCGGTAAGGAACCAGTGGTGAGCGGTCTTGGCGGCGCCAAATTGATGCGCATTCTTATTTTTTAAAATGAGATAACTGCAATAAATCAAGCTGGGAATACCGCCGGCGAGCATCAGCGGAAGAAACACAGCGTTTGGAGTGGAGACGCGAGACGCGCCCTGCGCGCTCGCTGCATTGAGGATCGGCGCGCCGAAAACGAGACCGAGGTTGACGAGACCGGAACCGACGCCGCCCAATACGCAGAAGGTCAGGCCCTTGGCGATGGACGGCTTACCTGGCGCACCAGCTCCCAAAGCCAATTCACGACGTTTGCCGGCGACGGCACAGGCACCCACTCCGATCAGCATCAGAGCGAGCCCGGCGAGAACGCTCATGCCGGCAGGGGTGGCAATCTTGTCCGAATGAAAATAAACGAGCGGCACCAGGCTGCCGAGCGCGGCGGAAAGCCCCAGCATGATCGAAAAGGAGACCGCCACACCCACGGCTTCAACCGCAAGGCCGATAAATACGACGGAGATTCCCCAACCCGCGCCGCAGGCAGCGACCGTCGCTGTGACGGCCGGCCCGCTCTGACGATAAACCGCCAGCAGATGGGGGATGGTGAGGAACGTCAGCAGGGGCGGAAAAATGAACAGGCCGTAGATCGTCCACATCAGCCAGGTGTGCTCCCATTGCCAGCGACGCGTGAGTTTCATGGGCACGGCAAAGCTTCCGTTCATCACGCCGGCGAAAATAATCATAAGCAAGCCGAGAGTGGCTTCATGCATGGAGTGCGCCTGTCCTTTTGTTGGCGGAAAGCGAACGAAACGCGTAACAGGTAGCAGGATTCGTCACGAATATTTTCGCAATGTCTGCAGCGGTCAAACCTTGTTGGTGCAATCGCGGAACGAATTCGCGGAGCAAGAAGGCCAGCCCGGGAGTTCCGCCATACGCTTTCCAGTACTTTCGGCGAGCGGCGTCCATACCGAGCAAAATCTGTTCGCCGAAGCCTTCGGCGACCATTGCGACGACCAGGTCCAAAGTAGGATTGCCCGCTTCCGGCGCCCAACGAAACGCGGAATCGTACTCCAGCATGACGCGGGTGGAAAGAATCTCTTTGTGGTAGATGCGATCTGGAGCGCGGTCCGTGTGTGAGATCACGACGTGCTGCAGCGGCACGCCGTATTCCTGGAACAGCCGGACCTGCTCCAAGGCGCCGGCGCCTTGCTCGGTGTGAGTGAGAATCGGGGCACCGGTCTGGTGATGTGCCAAGGCCGCCGCCTCGAAGACCTTGCGCTCATGGGCGCTGGGAAAGTCTTCTCCCGTGGCCACCTTCACTACGCCCGCCTTGTGCGGAGTGCGTGATATATCGGGTCCGTTGTAATCAGCGGAATCAATACCCTGTTCAATATCGGCGACGAAGAGTTTTGCCAGTTCCTGGGCATTGAGCCGCGCTCCCCAATGTCCGGGCGCGTAGTATTTCGCGAGGTGAAGACCGGTAGGACAAACAATATTGACGCCCGTGATGCGGGATAGCTGGGCGAGTTTTGCGGCGTTGCGGCCCCCACCGCAAGGCATGGAATCAACCAGGGTTCGCCCACCGGCCGCATGGAACTCGGCAACGTCGCTACAAGCGCGCTCGACGGAATCGAGCAAGAAATCGGGATAACAATAGGTGGTAAAGCTGGGGTCAATAATGAGGTGTTCGTGGGCGTAGCAGATACCAGCCTGACTCGCTTCGATATCTGCGAGAACTGTGCGCAGGAATGGCATGATTATTGGCTGCGAAGAAGCGCTCCTGTTTTCTGCAGACGCTGTTCGAGCAGACGGAAATCGAGGTCACGAGGCGCTCGGCGGGTGGTTGAACACAGTGCCGCGGCAGTTCCAGCGGCTTGTCCCATTGCCATACATTGGGCCATGGAGCGCACGCTGGCATGAGCATCGTGGGTGGCCGAGAAGCAGCGACCAGCGACCAAGAGGTTTTCCACGCTCTGGGGAATGAGGGTACGAAACGGAATCCCGACACATTGTCCATCGGGAAGGTACTGCCACTCGGTATCGGTACCGGAGCGGTGATCTTCAATCGGCGCTCCGCATAGACCGATCTGGTCGTCGAACTGGCGCGCGTTCAGCACATCCTCGCGCGTGAGACGGTACTCTCCACGCACGCGCCGCGTCTCGCGGATTCCAATTTGCGTGCCGAAGGCGATCAGTTCAGCTTCAGCGTATCCGGGGATTTCGCTCTTGAGGAACCGCAGATATTCGAGAGCCTGGCGGCGGCCTTCGATTTCGGCGCTGGTTAGAAGGTCCGGGTCGGTCGCGTTGCGGAATCGGCCGCCGGACGATGCGAAAGATTGCACGCGCGTCATGTTCGTGGCCATCATCCCCCGGACGGGAGTGATGTGATCGCTGCCTTCGCGCCGCGGCAGGTTAAAGCGGCCGGACTGCGCCGCTGCCGCCATGCGCTGGTGAAATTCCTTCTTCGACAGGCTCTTTCTGAGGGCCACATCCACATTTGCCACCTTGAACGTAGTGGTAAGCATTTGAGCGGGTTCGTGCTCGCCCGCCAGTTCGCAGGGAACACCAGCGAAGTAGCACAGGTCGGCGTCTCCGGTGGCATCCACAAAATAATTTGCAATGATTTTTCGCAGACCCTGCTTGGTGGCTACAGTGAGCGATTGAACTTTTTGTCCTGAGATTGACGCGTCCTGTATCCAGGCGTACAGCAAGATCGCCGCACCGGAATCCTGCACCAATCGCTCCCACACCATTTTCAAATATTCCGAGTTGTAGGTAATGCCAGTGCCGGCGCCATACGTGTTGGGACGCTCCATGCACGCCCCATACTCGCGAAGACCCTTGATCACATCGTCGGCGATGCCGCCGACGACCTTGAGGGAGGACGAGCCCGGGGTGTAAAAGCCGTAAAAAGTGTCGAGCACCGCAGTGCTGGTGCCGCCGAGGAAGCCAAAACGCTCGACGAGGAGGGTTTTTGCGCCGGTACGCGCGGCGGCGATCGCAGCGGTAGCTCCCGCGGATCCGGATCCGGCCACTACGACATCAAACGGGATGCTATCGGCGCTCTGTGTGGGAAACACATCCATATCAGCCCCGCAGCGCGCCCGTTTCCAGGAGCGCCAAGCCGGCAGCACCGATTACTCCCGCATGCGAGGGCACGCGGGGGAACACGATGGGGATATCGCGGCCAATCAGGAAGCGCGTCCTGCTGCGCAGCTCCAGCCGCAGCGGATCGAGCAGTTGCGGACCGGCCTCGGCCATCTGTCCCCCCAGAATAATCAACTCCGGATCAACCAGATGAACCAGGCTGGCAATAGCCGCGCCCAAATGTTGGGTGGCGCGGTTGATGATCCACCGCGCAGCTTCATCGGATTCCGCGGCGTCCTGAAATACTTGCGAGCAATCGGAAGCGTGACCGCGATCGGTAAGCGCCGAATTCACCCGACGGTGTGCGGCGGAAAAGGCTTCTGCTTCAATGGCGCGAGCCGAAAAGACGGTTTCCAGGCAACCGTAATTTCCGCAGATGCACATCGGCCCGTGCGGATCAATAGTCATGTGGCCAACGTGCCCGGCGACGCCATGCGCACCCCGCATGATCTGGCCTTGCATGAGCATTCCACCGCCCACCCCGGTTCCCAGCGTCATCATCAGGACGTTTTGGCAGCCCTTGGCCGCTCCCCAGAGCCACTCGGCGATCAGCGCCGTGCGCGCATCGTTATCAGCAAAGACGGATTTACCGGCGGCGCCTGCGCGCACCAGCTCGCGCAAGGAGTGTCCTTCCAGATGCTTGAGATCGCCCGGCGAGCGCACCAAGAGCGTGGTCTTGGTGTCCACAACGCCCTTGCATCCAATTCCGATGGCCCGAATAGTGACGTTGGGACTAAGCCTGGCGAAAAACGATTCTGCGACCTTCTGGAAACCGTCAACGGATCGAGGCGTAGCTTCGGACAGCGCCAGACGCAATTGCCCTGTCCCATCCACGAGCCCGCCTTTCAGGTTCGTGCCTCCCACATCCAAGCCGATGGCGTAGATTTCCTCTAGAGGAGTTGATTCCGTGCGAAGTTTTTCGGTCATTGATTCGCGACATTATCGCACCATTATGCATAATGATACAATCATGCCCATGACTGAATCCTCCAAGGGAACAGCGAACGCCGCGGTAACCTACTTCGACGCCGTTATTGGCTTACTCAATCAA
Organism: Candidatus Acidiferrales bacterium; assembly: GCA_049300435.1. Classification (GTDB taxonomy): domain Bacteria; phylum Acidobacteriota; class Terriglobia; order Acidiferrales; family UBA7541; genus Palsa-295. The sequence goes on from JBAQJS010000059.1 coordinate 80,384, forward strand.
GTAAAAACATCCCAGATGGGTCCGATCCAGGAGGCTTCCCGCCTGTTCGCTGAGCGCATCGCGAAAGGTGGGCTGGTGTTTCTCTTCGGCTGCGGGCATTCCCGCATGATGTGCGAAGAGATGACTCCACGCCAGGGTTGCTTCGTCGGATTCGTCGCGCTGGTGGAACAGTCGCTCTCCAATCATTCGGCGATCGTCGGGACGAATGGCCTTCGCCCTCCGCTGTATTTGGAGAAATACGAGGGCTATTCCGAGCAGATCTTAAACGGCTTCCGCTTTGGCCCGCACGATGCGTTCATCGTCATTTCCACTAGCGGAATCAGGCCCGTGCCGGTGGAAATGGCGCGTGGCGCGCGGCAGCGAGGGCTTCCGGTGGTCGCCATCGTTTCACGCGCCCATTGCGAGCAGTCCAAGCCGGCTCATTCCTCCGGCAAGAAGCTGATTGACTTTGCCGACATCGTCATTGATAACGGCTGTCCGCCGGGCGATTGCATCGTGGAACTGGACGGTTTGGACTGGCGCACCGGCCCGGTCTCTACGGTGACGGGGGCGATGATCATCAACATGCTGCGCTGCGAGACCGCGCGCCTGTTGCTGGAAAGAAAGCACAAACCCGTGCTGCTGCCCAGTCATCAGTTCGTCGGGAACCAGAGTGCTCAGGAGCAACTCGAATTGTTTTACGAAGCCTACCGAACAAGCCTTCGGCATCTCTACGAGTGACCCACGGTCCCACATGGCGCAGACTCTGCTAATCACCGGGTCGTCCGGAATCGCAGCCGCCACGGCGCGACTGGCGGCGGGCCGAGGGAGCGGAATTTTTATCATCGGAAACCGCGAACGCGAATGCGAGGATGTGTGCAAAGACATTCAGGATTCGGCGTACGCGGTGGCGGATGTGGCCGATTACCAAGCGGTGCGGGAAGCGGTGGCGTCATGCATCCGGAAGTTCGGCACGGTTGACGCCGTATTCAACGTTGCGGGCATCAGTGGGCGCGCGTTGGGCGATGGTCCCCTTCACGAATGTACTCCAGAGGGATGGCAGGCCATGATGAACATTCACGCGGCCGGAACTTTTCACGTGTGCCGCGAGGTGCTTCGCCACTGGATCGAGACATCGCGCAAAGGCACGATTCTCAATACCGGAAGCGTGCTGGCGCGCTTTCCGGAGCGGGAATTCTTCGCAACGCACGCCTACGCGGCCAGCAAAGGCGCGATCGAGTCCATGAGCCTGGCGGCCGCGTCCTACTATGCGCCGCTTGGAATTCGCATCAATGTCATCGCGCCGGGGCTGGTGCGCACCCCCATGAGCGCCCGCGCCCAGGCGAACGAGAAGATTCGTTCGTTCATCGCGCACAAACAGCCCTTGAAGGGCGATTTCGTGGAGGCCGAGGAAGTCGCCCGGATCGCGCTGTTTCTGCTAAGCGAGGAATCCATCCCCATCACCGGCGAAGTGATTCGAGCGGACGCGGGATGGGCCGTCACGGGATAGCGGCCGCGAGCTGGAGTGGACCGTGACGCCGGATGCGGGATGGCGGAATGGAGCTCAGGTGATTTCCCAACGCAGCGGCGCGCCTGGGGTACTCTCGCCCGAAAACCGGATCCCTTGGGCTGAACGGGAAAACTGCCCCGTCTGACCGTTGATCTTCAATTGGCGCAATCGCGCCGCTTCTGAATCCGCGAGCTGAATCTCAAAGTCCCAGTGTCCCGCCACCGAAGGTGCGTACCAGCCCGTGTAGCCATTCTTGGACTTCTTGAAACCTAGGAGCGGAGAAGTGAATTCATACTCGGCCAGCGGAAGAGTCGGTTGAAAGCTGACGCCGTTTTCCTGAAATGCGAGACCCAGCAATTTCGCAGCGCTGTAGAGCGGCCAAGCGTGGGGATGCATATTCATGACTGGATAGTCCGTCCAGTTGAGCCCCAATTCGGGGTGCTGACTGTGATCGTCCGGCGAGCGCTCTATGAACATGGTCTGGCCGGCGTATTTTGATAGCACTGAGTTGTAGGTATCCGGACCACTCCATATGCCATACCAGATGTCCGGATAAGCCTCCGCGTGCAACGCGAGGCAGTTCTTCTTCCATTCATCCCAGGCTTGGGCACCGTCTACGAGAGCCAGCGCCCAAATCAGCGTTCCATTGATGGAGGGCCAGACGCCTCCGTTGGTCAATGTGCCCACTTGACTAGTCATGTTGGGATCGCCTTTACTCTGCACCATGGCCCCGATCGGTGAGGGCTTGCGTACCAGTTCGTCCAGCGAAGCGACCAACGTGCGGCGCTGCTCAGGTGTGGCCGCTCCCCCGATGATTGACCACGGTTGCGGCTCCAGCCATACGTGGTCTTCACCCAGCCAGCCGAGTTGTGGGCCGAGCCACGCTCTGCGGAACCACCGCCCTTGCCAGCAGCCACGAACGGCGACGCGCTGGGCTTCGGCCTTCGCACGCGCTTGGTCAGCGTCCTTCGTTTCTCCAACATACGCGAGCATGCGCGCATAGTAGTCGAGGACGTAGCTGGCCATGGCGGCGTTGAGGACGCTTTCGGCTTGCTGGCGGACTTCACCTTCACCGGATCCGGCCTGCGACGCCGTCGCGGAACGTAAGACGACGACGTCGTCGTTCCAATCTCCGTTGGAAAGACGCATGAGCCCGTGCCTCCCAACTCCAATTTCTTGAGTAAGGTGGATGTAAGAGCGCTGCAGGAGGTCGCGAACCGTCGGGTCAGTGGAGATTGCCACTTGACGCGGATAGATGGGAATCTTTTCGTCGAGAAAACTTTTGTCGCGCGTGGCCAGTACGTATTCGCTCGCCGTCCACAACAACCACATCTCCTGGTCGCTGGGATGGAAAATAGCGGGCATGGGAACGCCGCTTCCCACGATGCCGTAAGGAATCGAGCCATCCGCTTGTATTTCCTTCAAGGTGTAGCGAATGACCGCGCGGACAATTCCCGGATTGCTGAAGATGAATGGTAAGGCGTGTTGCAGCGGATCGCGCGCCGCTCCTTGAAATCCTATAATGTACTGATACACGTGCCCCTGGGAAAGCATGTGCTCGTGGAAAAAATTGTCATAGGTGAGATTGCTGCGAAGATAGTAGTTGTGCCAGGACGTTTCTCTTTCCGCCCACGGCTCGGCGGGGGTGCTGAATCGAACACCATCCGCTTTCCAGGCAGCGCTGGAGCGCGACCACAATCCGGCGGGATCAGCCGAGTACTTCGCCACCAAGCCGTCAATCTGGAATCCTTGCGGCAAATAGCCGTAGAGGAAAAACAGCGTCCGGCTTTCCTCTGGGCGGAGGGTTAGACGACGCCCAGCCAAAAGTGCGCTGGCAGAACCTGTGGAACTGGGGTCGTTGTTGAGCTTGGTCAAAAGTCCGGAGGGTCGCGCAACTCCGCCGCTGCCGAAAAAGGACTCGGCATCGGTCGCAAATTCGTCCAAGGGCGCATCAAGCGAAATAAGAAAAGTGGGAGGAGGATTAAGATCTTCCATCGTCGCTCCCGGCGCGAGAGCGGGAACGGGCCCTCCAAAAAAACCGGAGGGATTCTGCCTGAGCGAGGCTTGGACTTGTTCCCACGACTGCGCATCTTCTGGTGCTCGTCCAAGAAATTTCTGCGATTCGATCAAACCCGCACGATTTGGCAAGACACGAAACTCGTGCGCAAAGCGGGCGCCGAATTGACGCCGAAGCTCCGCGGAATTCCCGCTATGCAGCTCTTCTGCTTGCATCCACGAACGATATGAGAACTGATAATTGTGGCAGCCCCAGTACTCGACCCAGCGAAGATTCGCGTCTTCATTACCGTGGTTCGTAATGGTCACAGCGGAAACCAAAACCGGATCATCGCCAAAAGGAGCGAAAATCACCTGATCCACTGCATACTTTTGACCTCGTACGGTTTTCCGGAGGTAGCCTTGGCCCATAATTCTTTCGAAGGATTCGCCATTTCCGGGATAGTAGGTGCCGAGTACTTCATCTCCATCGGTGAGGAAGCCGATTCCGCCCCCGAAGTGGGAACGTTCCGGGAAGTAATCGTTGAGAAATTTCGGCGAGCCCTCGTCCTGGCGAACCTGGACATATCCGTAGTTCGATACTGCGGCAACGAGGCGATCGTTGCCGACCTGGTGCGTGTGGTCGGTGGGACCGCGCCATTGCTTGTGAACGGGAGAAACCGCTTTCGGGTCGGTCTCCTGATTGCAAGTGTACCGATATGCTGGCAGGCCAAACTGATCGGTGATCCACTCGCCAAAATGGCCCGAACCGTACGACTGCGAATCGCTCGCTGGGACTCCGGAAGCGATCGCTGGCGCGCCAGTTCGCGGCGCAGCGTCGAAATTCGGGAGTGCAAGTTTGTGGAGTGCTCCAACGCCGACGATGCCAAGAAATTCGCGTCGCTTCATGATGGACCTTTCTCAATCGTTGTCATGCGCGAAAATGCACACGGGCCAGTGAACCGGTATTATGCAACCTGGGTGCGACCAGGGCCATTTGCGCACCGCCGGGACATTGTAACGCCTCCAGGCCGCGGTGGTGGATTTGTCCGTCGCGCACAGCTTGGTGATTTGTTCGAGCGAACGGCCTTTAGTTTCGGGAACCAGCCACCCGACCACAATCACCGTCAGCAATGCGCCAGCGCTGAAACACCAGAACGGACCATCCGACCGCAAATGTCTCCGCATGAAGGAGAGTCGTTGGTTGCCGAGGCAGCCGACCAGCCACGACGCCGCTGTCGCGATAGACATGGCACGGCCGCGGTGAATCAAGAAGCGATTGATGCCGGTCCAGCAGCCCGCATGGCGGGCGGCGTGCCAGAGCGCGCCTTCGCGACAGACCTCGCTCGTGGGCGCAAACGGGAGCCTAGATCATTGCACGCCGATACCCGCGAGCAAACCGCCGTCCACAAGGTAGTCTCCGCCCGTGCAGAATGCGGCGCGATCGGAGATGAGAAACGCCGCGAGTTCCGCAACTTCTTCGACGGTGCCAACGCGGCCCAGGGGATGTGCGGCGCCAAACCTCTGCACGACTGTATTGATGGGCAAGTCCGGCGAAAAATGGGCGGCGGAACGTTCGAGCATCGGAGTGCGAATGGAACCCGGGCTAATGGAGTTGACGCGAATGTGATCGGCGGCGTGGTCCAATGCGAGAGCGCGGGTCAAACTGTGCAGGCCGCCCTTCGTCGTGGCGTAGGCGGCAACCCCACGCTGGCAGGCGTAGCCTTGAACGGAGGCGAGTATGATGATTGATCCGCCGCCTCGTTTCCTCATTTCCGGAATGCCGAAGTGCGCGAAGAGATAAGAGCTGCTGAGATTTACGGCCATGCAGCGGTTCCAGGTCTCAGGATCTGTTTCGACGCAAGTCCCAAAAGGATGAAAGGCCGCTGCATTGGCGATGTAATCGAGGCCTCCAAATTTTGCGACGGCACTGGCGACCACGGCTTGGACCTGCTCTGGAACGCTCACGTCGCATAGCTCGACGCGAAGCGCAGCGTGATTCGCATCGGATAACTGCTGGAGCTCGAGGTTTGCGGCTGAGTCAATGCCGCAGGCCACGACGTGCGCGCCGCCCGATGCCAGACGCAGCGCGATAGCGCGGCCGATCCCGGTGGTGCCGGTGACGATGGCAACCTTATTTTCGAATTCCTTCATGGGTGCTCGCTCTCATTGTTTTTTGCCCGCTGCAACTGCAAGCGGCTTGCCAAGATATGGCTTCCCACGTGGGCCGCGGGGATCTGATGCAGTCAGCGAAGCCCCTGTGGAATCTACACCGTTCTTGCCAATATTGAAACCGTCCGGCTGCTGGGCTCTCCGCGCCAGGCAAATGCGAACAGACACGCCGCAGGCTGAATCCGCTAAACCTGCAGTGGCATTAAGTCAACAGTGCGCCCAGGCACGCAGCTCGGCTAGGCCCTTCAGCCGGCCGACATAAAAGAGTAGCCAGGATTTATTTTTTTGCCGAAGTCGACTGCGAGTCAGTGCCCGTGGTCGGGTCGCATGGGAATTTCATGATCTGGGCGGCTCGTGCGACGCCGGGTTGGGCGACGGCTGCGAGAGAATCGTTCCATGTATGGTTTTGAATGCTGGCCATTTTCGTCCTGACGGGGAATTCCACGATTGCGGGAGAATTTAGTGGGATGAACCTGTACAACCTCCGGTCGCCCGGCCGCGGGGCCACTGTTTCGTCCTGTGCCAGACCGTGAAGCCGGGAACGTCGGGGTTGATAGCGTAATCTCTACAATCGGCTGGCAAGCGCCTGGCTAGGACGTCGCCTTGCGAAACCATTCATCCAGCGAGTCCAATGTGGCCGCTGAACTGTATTTTCCCAGCAAGAAATTGCTGATCAGAGAGGAGGCGTGCGATTGGAATACTACGAAACCCGCAAAGCGGGGCCGCAGGAACGCGTGTTCGACGGTGGGAAGCGTAGCTTCGAAGTAATGGTTTGACATCGCGTTGATTCCGGGATCGATCCAGGCCTTCCTGTTGCCCGGCTGTCCACCGGAGTGAACGTAAATCGTTTTCTGGCATTCCGCGCTGGCCACCCACAGTGCGTAATCAACGGCAGCGGAAAGCTCTCTGCAGCGGGCGGAGATGGCCAGACCCGCCCCGCCTAGCACAGAACCCGCAGGTCCCCGGGGGGGCCGGGAGGGAATGTTCGTAAAATGGACGGGAGCTCGCCGGTAACCCGGACGCGCGTAGTTCGAATAGCCGAACGCGAGCGGACAATAAGCAATTTCGTCCGTAGTGCTCATCCTCTCCCACACCGCGATGGGATTCAATTCACGCGCATCCTTGGCCGCGAAATCCAGCAACGTTTTGAGCTGGTGCAGAGCAGATTCGCCAATTTTCTCAGCAGCTACCTTGTGCGACCCTGGAGCAAACGGAGCCTCACCGGAGCTGGCGCACAGCGTAAGGAAGCTGCAAAACGAATCCACCGGCAGCAAGGGCGTTGTGACAAATCCCCGTCCGATCCGAGCCAGCTCAGAAACCTCCTCCCACGTCGAGGGGACGGTTACCCCTGCAGCCGCCAGTAAGTCCGGCCGGTACCCCGCTACTTGCGCCGCCGCGTCAATCGCCAGTGCCCACTGGTGGCCCTGGTAGAAATAGCTTTGGTGTGAAGCGCCCACACTTTCGCTGCGTAAGTTGGAGAGAACTTCAGGAGAGATGTAGTCGTCCAGTGGAACGAGATAGGCGCCCTTTGCGACCGCGCCCATGAATGGATGATCGAGCACCAGCAAATCAAATTCTTCGGCCAGGTCTCGGATCGGTTGGTCGGCGAATCCCTGAAGCGAGCGAGCCTCCCATTCGATGCGAACGTCGGGATGCGTCTCGGTGAACCGGGCGGCGGTTGCAAGCATCGGAGCAAGACCTCGATCATGCTTCCAAGTCATCCCCCGAAGGGTTACCACGCGCGACCTCCTTATTGCTGTCTTACCACCAGAGATTCGAACATGAGGATCGCCCCCGACGGGCATCCGCGCGGCGGCACCCTTCGGTGACGCCACCTGCAATCGCGCGCGGAGAATCCACTGGGAGAAACTTCTGCCGGCGCTCTTTGAGAACTCAAACGATCTTCGCTTCTTTGAAATGCGCGATTTCCGTTTCACTGTATCCCAATTCGGAAAGAATTTCGTCTTTATGCTCGCCCAGGAGCGGCGGTCTGCGGATTTCGCCCGGCGTCCGGCTAAACTCGATCGGCATGCCGACGGTGCGAAATTTACCGGCCACCGGGTGCTCAAATTCCACGAGAACTTGGTTGTGCCGCACCTGTGGATCACGCTCGACATCGGGAAAACTGTTGACAGGGGCGGCCCAAATATCCGCAGCCATGAAGATGTCCATGAGTTCGGCGGTCGTTTTCTTAACGAATCCCTGCTCAAGTTTCCGCTTCACGTCGTCCCGGTCCGCGGTAGCGTTTCGCGAATCGTTTCCTTCGAAGCCCTCCACTCCCACCAACGCAGCAACTTTCTGGAGAGGCATCATAGCCACCGAAATGTAGCCGTCCTGTGTTTTGTAGACGCCCATAGGAGCGCCCACGTAGGGATGACCAATGCCGGCCGCGCTGCGCTGCGGTTCGCGGAGCGTGTTGAGATATAACGTCAACTCCTGTGTCGCCAGATGCATCATCGAGTTCAACAGGTTGATATCAGCGCGCTGGCCCTTTCCCGAGCGCGCTCTCTCAAAAAGAGCGACCAACACGGCGATCGTAATGTGAAGACCTGCCGTAAGATCGGCCAAGCCAATCCCTACAGGCACTGGCGGATCGCTCGCCGTTCCATTGAGCATCAGTACTCCGGCTATTGACTGCGCCAACAAATCCTGGCCCGGACGCTCCCGATAAGGCCCATCCTGCCCCCACCCACAACTCGCACAGTAGATCAGTGAGGGCTGGAGCGCGGACAGCGTTTCGTACCCCAGACCCAGTCGGTCCATGACACCTGGGCGAAAATTTTCGATCAATACGTCGGAGGATTTGATGATGCGAAGAGCTATCTCTTTTCCCTCAGCGGACTTCAAATCGAGTGTGATGCTTCGCTTTGCGCGATTGAAAGCCAGAAACGACAGGCTCTCCTGTTGGATGAAGGTGTCACCGATAGACCAACTGCGCGACCAATCTCCACTCCGAGGCTCGATCTTCACGATGTCGGCACCCATGTCCGCCAAGAGTTGCGTAGCGCTGGGTCCCTGCACGAGCTGACTGAAGTCCGCGACGCGCAATCCATGAAGCGGTCCCTTCATAATTGTTCATCCTCCTGATTTACTGACCTAAGCCGCGAGAATTGCCGGCTGCATGTGCGATTAAGGTGGCGCACAAGCCGTGAGTCCGCCGTCAACCACCAGACATTGACCTGTGACCCACGAACTTTCATCACTCGCGAGGTAGAGTGCCGCGTTGGCAACGTCAAGGGGCGTACCCAATCGCCCGAGAGGATGCATCTTCAACCAGATGGCGCGCAGCGCTTCCGGGTCCGCCGCCCGTTCCAGGACTTGCTTGTTCAAGGGTGTATCAATCGTTCCGGGAGCGATGGAGTTAACGCGAATTCCACTCGCCGCATATTCGCGGGCCATCTGCCTTGTCAAACTGATGATGCCACCCTTGCTCGCCGCATAATGCGGATATCCCGCCAGGCCGAGTAGCCCTTGCACGGAAGCCATATTCACGATCGAACCGTACTTGCGCTCGATCATGCCCGGCAAGACGTGCTTGGACGTAAGAAACATGCTGGTAAGATTCACACGGATGACGCGCTCCCAGTCGCTCAGTTCCATTTTGTGGCACGGCGCCTCAGTGGCAATGCCCACCACATTGGCCAATACGTCAATTTTTCCGAATTCCCGCAGACCGGCTTCCACTGCATTCTGGACCTCTGCTTGTGACCCGACGTCGGCTTGGTGAAATAGAATGCGGCCGCCGTGCGAGAGGATCTTCTCCCTGGTGCTTATGCCGCCCTTTTCGTCCAAATCAACGCCGATGATCGAAGCTCCTTCGGCCGCAAACCGTAGCGCGATTGCTTGGCCGATACCACTCGCCATTGCGGTAACAAGTGCCACCCGCTCTTTGAGGCGCATAATTGAATTTTCCTCTCTCGCTCGGATCATTCGAAACTGCTGCGCTGGATAACCATTGGTATCGCGTTCGCTCTAAGTGTCATCCAGCTTCGGGTAACCTGCAGCGAATTGCTAAGAATGGACCAATAGCCTTCGGGCGAATGCCTTGCGAGTTTCCTTTCGGCCGGCCCGGGCGAATCTTCGCCCGGTCCAAGCCTCCTCAAACCCATAGCACCCTATCACAGTGCGATTCGCGCTTTCGCATTTTCCCCCGTCACGATCGAACGTGTGGTTGGACGAACCGCGGAATTTAGCTATGCTGCTGTGCTGCGACCGGAGCGGCGAGCTGCTCGAGTCTGCTGCTGGATCAGGGGGTGTGACATCCACACGAAACAGATCATACAGCTGGATGAATTGGCGCAACTGGTACCGACGGGTGCGCGGATTGGAGTTGGCGGGGTACATCTTGCCCGTCTCCCGATAGCTCTCATCGAGTCTGTACTGGCCCTCGGGCGCCGGGACTTTACGTATGTGAGTTGGGGAGGAGGCCTGCCGCTTGAGCTGTTTCTCCAAGCAGACGCTATCAGGAAGCTCATCTTTTGTTTCTCAAGCCTGGATATCCTAGGCTTGGCGCCTCGATTTCGCGAAGCGTTGGAAACGCAGCGGATCGTAGTCGAAGAGTGGACCGCCTTGGCCATGATCCAGGCGTTACACGCTGCCTTCTTTAATCTTCCGGAAATGCCGTTCCAGTTGCCAGTAGGATGCGACTTGATGAGCGTGGGAAGCTTTTGGAAGCAGACTGTTTCCGCTTTCACCGGGGAACCCATTGGCCAGGCTCGACGGCTGGATATTGACGTTCTGCTCATTCACGCTCAGAGGGCCGATCGCGAGGGTAACGTGGAAATTCAAGGCGCTCGCGGCCTGGACGTGAGCCTCTTGGGCGCGGCAAAGACGAAACTTTTCACCGTCGAGGAGATCGTTGAGGTTGGAAAGCTGGGAGACGAGCCGAAATCTTACGTGCTGCCACACAGTTTCGTCACGGCACTGTCCTGTGTACCGATGGGTGCGTATCCCACCTCATGCCTGCCTTATTACGCGACCGATTACCGCCGGCTGATCGGTTTCATGCGTGAAGAAGAGGAGCGTAAAGGATCCAAGACGGCCGAGTTGGCATTGCACTCGGGGGAAACAACGGCAAGCGTCGAGGATTCGAAACCAAGATTTGTTTGCGCGGAGCAGCGGAAGACGTTTCTTCGGCGCACCGCAAGAGTTTCGGTTCGCGCTTTGACGCCCGAGCGGTTGGCTCATTACGGGTTGACCATCGAAGCCGGAAGTCCCTACACAGTGGACGAATTCCTGGCGGTGGCACTGGCGCGCGAGTACGACAATTCCAGCATTTGTTCGGTCGGGTCAGTCTCCCCGCTTGCAATGGTGTCCTATTTGCTGGCAAAACGAAGTCATGCTCCTGGACTGACGCTGATCTCGTTGAATGGTGGATTCGTTGATGTTGAATCTCATCCCATGGCATTGTCCCTGGCGGAGGCACTCGACTGGGAAACCGCCAAAGTCTTCTGGGGCGGCGATGAAACGTATCATTGGTACTACCAGACGGGACGGATCACGCACGAGGTCATCACGGTGGCTCAGGTTGACGTGAATGGACGCACGAATAACGCTTGGATCGAGAGCAAGGGTAAGCGCCTCCGTCTGCCGGGGCAAGGCGGGATGGCCGATGTAGCGAACCTTCACAAGAATTTTGTACTTTACCTGACGCGACACTCACCTGAGCGCTTCGTCGCCGCGGTTTCGTTTTGTACCGCCGCACGAGGGCTATTGACAGACGAAGAGCGAGTTCGGGCCGGGCTTCAACCCGGAAAAGTACGGCTGATTTCAAATCTTGGGGTTTTCGAATTGGACTTTGCAAGCGAACGATTTCGGCTCGTCAGCATTCACCCAGGGACAACGCTGGAGGAAGTTCGCCGACAGACGGGCGGTGAATTCTTGGTCGCCGATCCGTTGCCGAGCACCGCGACTCCCAGCCCGGAGGAATTGCGATTGATCCGGCGCGAAATTGACCCCTTTGGGATTCGACGGCTGGAATTTGTTCCGAGCAAGGCGCGCCTAGCGATGATCGAGAGCATTCTGGACGCGGAAGACAAATTGTTGGAGGAAGTCTTCGAGCTCGGCCAGTAGAGTATTGCGCGCCGATTCCTAGGACGGCAGGAAGGCCTGGTCGCTGGCTTGGTGAGGAGAACCCGATGCTTTATCCCGTTTCAAGAGTCCGACGCCTGGTTGAGGGCCTTGATCATCCCGAATGCGTCGCCGTGGCCCGCAATGGCACGCTCTACGCCGGCGGTGAGGGTGGGCAAATCTATCGAATCTCAGAGGACGGGACGAACGTCGAGGAGTTCGCCAATACGGGGGGGTTTTGCCTAGGCCTCACGCTCGACCGCGAGGAGAGCATCTACGTGTGTGACTTGCGCAAGCAAGCGCTAATGAAAGTGACGCAAGAGGGCACGGTTTCTCTAATCGCTGATTCCGTCGCCGGGGTTAAGATCCAAACCCCAAATTTCAGCGTATTCGATTCGCCCGGAAATTTGTATTTCAGCGATTCGGGGCAATGGAAGCAAGCCAACGGTGTGGTGTGGCGCCTGTCGCGTCAAGGGAACGTGGAACTCTTTGCCGCGGGCCCATTCCATTTCGCCAACGGTTTGGCACTCGACGCGCAGGAGCGTTATCTATACATCGTGGAGAGCAATCTTGATCGGGTGGTCAGAATCGAAATAAAGAATGACGGCAGTTCTGGCAGAGCGGAAGTGTTCGCCGAGGGGCTGGCGCGCGTTCCAGACGGGATGGCTTTTGACGCCGCCGGCAATCTTTACGTAACAACGTACGCCTCCAACTGTATTTATCGCGTTTCAACCAGCGGTCACGTCGAGCTCCTTTGCCAGGATGTGGAGAACCTGCTGCTCTGTCAACCCACCAATTGTGCATTTGGCGGCCCGAACTTTGATCAACTGTACGTCTCTAATCTTGGCCGCGACCACATCGCGGTGCTTGATCTCAAAGTGAAGGGCCAAGCATTGTGGACCCACCGCGATCGGCCCTGAATAGTGCGTGAGGATCGAGCAGCGCAATTCTTTGAAGCGACTGCGCTCTTTAGCCGCCGCACTGTTTGTTGTCGAAGCGTTGAATCCAGCCGGCGGAATGGCAATTTCCGATAGCGGCACAGGAGTACTCAAGTGACGGCAGCGAAAAAGAATAAATCCGGCATTGAGTGCCGCACGGTTCGGCGGCGCGGACGCTCTGGCTGGCTTCTGGCGAATGAACAGGTCGCCCTCTGTTGCCTTCGAGGCGGCGGTCACCTGGAGTCTCTTTGCCTTCGCAAGGGACCTGCGCCAAACGTGAATCTTCTATGGGAGTCGAATTGGCAAACGATCGAGCCACAGCGATATTCCGAAAAAAGACACGGACGCAGATATGGTTTTCCACCGGCAGGCAAGTACCTCTCCGGCTATACAGGCCATTCCCTCTGTATTGACTATTTTGGCGCACCATCGGAGGAAGAGACACTGCTGGGGCTTCCCCTGCACGGCGAAGTTGCCTGCAACCGCTGGACGCGGGTGAAGGAAGGTGCACAGCGCGGGCTCGGGCGACTGAGAGTGCGCAGCGCGGCACCGAGTGCGGGACTCATCGTGCAGCGTGATATCACGCTGCGGGAGGGCGAATCCGTTGCGTACGTTACTGAAACCATAACGAACAAGACAACGCGCGATCGCTATTTTCAGTGGGCACAGCACACAACGTTTGGTCCGCCGTTCTTGCAAGCGGGTGAAAGTGTTTGCCTGATGCCGGGAACGCGCTCGAAGACCTGGCCGCTTGGCTATGAAGGCAAAGGGGCTCTCGAGAATGATCGTGAGTTTGCCTGGCCGAACGCGCCTGCGAATAACGGTCAGGTCCTGGACATTTCCCGGCCATTTACCACCAACGGACGCGGTTTCATCGCAACCACTTTGCTGGCCGAAGATCGCGATTCACAATTGGCCTATGTCGCGGTATTGAACTGGCGGCTCGGTTTGTTGGCGGGCTATTGTTTTCGGCGCTCTGATTTTCCGTGGGTTGCAAACTGGGAAGAAAACTGTGCGCGCACAGACGCTCCTTGGGGCGGGAACACCCAAGCGCGCGGCTTGGAGTTCGCGACTTCGCCCATGCCACTTGGTCTGCGCGACGCAATCCTGAGCGGCCCCCTGTTTGGCGTGCCAGCGGTTCGTTGTTTGCCCGCACGAGGCCTACAAGCCGCTTCGTACGCGATATTCGTAACCCAGACGCCTCACGCCTGGCGGACGATTACCGGTATTGGTGTCCGTGGAAATGCACTCGTGGTGACAGGCCCCAACCCCGAGGAACGAATCGAGTTGACGGCTCGAGGGCTGAAGGAGATTTCGCCGGATCAAGAGAGTCGCCCGGAGCGTTTAAAAGCACGTCCAGTGCCGCAGGGAGGCACCAGGGCGTGAACGAAACATTGTCCGGGATTCGGGGGCGCCACTCCTGAGGATGGCGTCACGCCGGAGGTGTAGGCGAATTCGCCTGGTTTGAGTCCACGCCCACGAAAGTCTCACCTCGAATAGCGGCACCGTCGCGCGAATGACGGCAAACGCTTCAGGAAATCGCGTGATGTAATCCGACTCAATTCAATTCCTCGCGGGTCCCCTGAGGCAATCGCGAGGTTAGCAGAAGTGACGCGCTGGTTCACTACGCGCACAAATTCGATGGCGCGATTTCGACTAGCAATGTCTATTTGTTTGCTTTGCTACCAGGTCCCAATACGAAGTCCACACTGGTGAACCAGAGGGCCACAAGAGTTTCGCTGAGGATCTTTGCCGGGTATTTGAGCAAACGAAGGTGGATGCCGGGGGGAGGCATCCACCTTCGTTCCACTCGCGCGCTAGAACAGGAACTTCAGAGCGAACTGAATCAATCGCGGGGTGTTGTTTTGAGAAGTTACCGTCCCGAACCCGTTGCCGCCCGGCGTCCCGTTATAACCGGTACCAGGGAACCCGAACTGTACACGGTTAAACGTGTTGAAGAACTCAGTCCGGAATTGCAACCCCAACTTGTTGTCCGGACCGAAGCTCGTCGTCTTGAACAGGGCGATGTCCCAGTTGTTGATTCCCGCCGCACGAAGGCTGGAGTCAACACGGGCTTCTGTACCGTATCCATAGAGCGGCGGTGCAGAAAAGCAGCTGGTGTTAAACCACTCAGCCAACTTCGCCGCCTGGCCGCCCGAGCCTCCGGCACCCTTATTGCAGTCGGGGACCGCGTCTGGCCGAATGTTGGCGATGCCAAGGTTGAGCGACTCGAGGGGAGTGGACGGGCCGGCCCAAGTTACTTTGAGTGGGAAGCCCTTCTGGAAAGTAGTAACTCCGTCAACGCCCCATCCGGAGACGATCTTGTCCGCGACGCCAGTGGCATCGGACATATACCTCTGGCCGTGGCCGAAGGGCAGGTCGTAAACGTAGCTAAGCACCAAGCGCTGAGAGACGTCTTGCGAGGACAAAGAGCGTTCGGCTTTCAGATTGTTGTAGTCCTGCACGGCCCCCACTCCACCCGTCGAGCTTTCCAACCAGCTAGTGAGAGTGTCGGTATTGGACATCAACTTCGCGTTGGTGTAGGCGGCAAGGAACGATCCGCCATTCTTGAACCGCTTTGTGGCGGTCATCTGGAACGAATTGTACGAGCTCTCGCAGCAGCCATAGCCGCCCAGGTTGAGATTGACATACTGCGGGTACGGACGGTCATACTGCCCTTGATAGAGCGTTGCAGCAGTAAGCGTGCCGTTCGTGGTGCCCTGCAAGGTATTCGCAGTTGGCACCGCAATTGATGGAGTGCAGGCCGTTGTGGTTACGCCGGTAAACCCAGGGCACTGCGCAGCCGCCTGCGC
Organism: Candidatus Acidiferrales bacterium; assembly: GCA_049300435.1. Taxonomy (GTDB): domain Bacteria; phylum Acidobacteriota; class Terriglobia; order Acidiferrales; family UBA7541; genus Palsa-295. The sequence goes on from JBAQJS010000059.1 coordinate 95,860, forward strand.
GACGTAGGAATCGGGCAGTTGGTCAATGTTCGTGCTGTATTGTTGCAGGTGCACTCCATGAGATCCGGCGTAGGCAGCGTCAATGAACCAACCCATGCCTACTTCACGCTGGACATCCAGGTTGTACTGCTGAACATATCCAGGCTTGGGATCGGAGTATGGGGCGAGTGTTGGCGAACCGTTGGCGGCCACGAACGAGGACAGATTCGGCTGCGCATTACGGCCAGGAGGCAATACGAAGCCTCCAGCTCCGAACGGACCGGTATTGTCAGCACAACTGGGGGTCCCGGCGACCAGACCGCAACCGCCAGTGCCGTTGAGGGTGCTGTAAGGCGTGACATACTGGTCCGTAGTCGCGACGTACGGCGTCGTGGCAAGGCCAATCACGTCGTTGTCCGGGTTCAAGGCAAAGGAAATGTAATTCGGAATATAGAATATTCCGTATCCGGCGCGAATCACCGTCTTCTGATCGAAGCTATAGGCCAAACCGAGCCTGGGAGACCACTGCCTCTTGTCCAGGGGAATGTTGTTGCGGCTGCCATTGATTCCCGAGTTGACATAGGAAGCATCGCCTGTGCAAGGTGAACCCACAAGTCCGTTGCAACCTGTAACGGCACCATTGACGGCGAGCGGGTTAAAATACGTTAAGTCATTGAACCGTTCTGACCACGGCCCCTGAAGTTCGTAGCGGATGCCCGCGTTGATGGTCAGTTTCTGGGTTATGCGCCAGGTATCCTGACCGTACAACGCGCGGTAAGTTTGTTTTCCTGCTGTCTGAGCAGGAATTTGGGCGACGCCCTCGGTCTGATTGACGAAGTGACCTGAGTTATCGGCTAGTCCGAGCAAGAAATCGGCGAAACCGAAACCGGTGTTCGCGGAAGGAGCCAGAGGATTATCATCGGTCCAGTTGTTGCTAAAGGCAAAGGCACCAGCCGCGATGTTCGTCTGGAAATAGTTGTCATAGCCCTCTTCAAGCTGGCCGCCGACTGCTATGGTGTGCTTTCCCCGAATCAAAGTGAGGACGGGCGAAAAGTTGTACTGCGAATTGTGATCTCCGATGGCGCTACCCGGGCCCTGCGAAAGGCCAGGGTCGTTGGGATAGGTAAAAGCCGGGGTGGGTGGAGTCCGCAAAGAGGCCGAAAGATCGTTATAGACGGATCCCCAGCCTAGTTGCGTCAGGTCGTAATCGGAATTGATGGGCGCGCGGGCATACACGAACCGGCTCGCGGAGACGTTGAAATCGAAGATGGTGGTCGCCGAAAACTGGTGGTTAAGATCGAGGGCCAGCGCCTTGGTGTGATACTTCTCGGCGCATCGGTCGGCGCAAAACCCAGTGGCAAAGGGGTCGGTCGGCAGGTCTGTCAGACCGTAGTACGAATAGCGGCCAAACACACGTGTCGTGCTGTTGATGTTGTAGTCTATACGGGTCACAAATTGGTTGGTGTTTCCACCAATAGACCCGCCCGCCGTGTAGTTGGCTGTAGCCGGGGAAGTCGAGGGGATCACCGGGTAGAGCTTCTGATAGAGGGCGATTGCCGCAGGGTTTCCTTGCGCTTCGGGAATCAGGTTCCCCAGGTAAGGTTGGCGCAGACCCGTAGTCGTGTTGGCGGTGTAAGGATTGTAAAGTTGAATTCCTGGATTGGTTCCTCCGGTTGGGCAGGTTCCGGTAGCTGATATGCCCGGGCAGAGCGAAGAGAAATCGTAGAAGCCCGCCGCATTCGGCGTGAACATCTGGGGCAGCGGAACGGTGTAGATCTCCGGTGAAGCGCCTTGCCGCAAGCGGAACTGTTCCCAGCTCGTGAAAAAGAAGAGCTTGTCCGTGAAGTGCGGAATTGGGCCGCCCAAGGCAAAGCCATACTGGTTCTGCACATAAGGGGGATTCGTGCTGGAGAAATAGGGTGTGGCATTCAGCACTTTGTTGCGCAAATATTCATACGCTTCGCCGTGATACGAGGTGGTGCCGCCCTTGGTGCTGAAGTTGACCACACCGCCGGAGAACTTGCCCCATTCCGCGCCGACGTTGTTGTATTCCACCTTGAATTCGGAAATCGAGTCCTGCGTCGGAATGATGATCGGCAAGTTGATGTAGCCGATGTTCAGGGGCTGTCCGTCTAGGTACTCCGCGCTCTGGTTGGCGAAGGAACCGCCCACTTGATAGTTTCCCCAGCTGAAGGGATTCTGGCCGACTGGAGTGCCGCCCGAACCGCCTTGGGCGACGGCGGCAGGGGACAAAAGAATCAAGTTAAATACGTTGCGGCCGTTGAGAGGAATCTCGTTCGTCTTGCGCTCGTCTACGACTTGACCGAGCGACGAGGAAGTTGGCTGCAGAAGAGGGGTTTCAGCCGTCACTTCGACCGTCTGAGTCTGGGCGCCGACTTCCAGCGTAATGTCAATGCGCGTGCCAATTTGCACCTGAACGGTAACATCCTGGCGCTTGACGTGCTTGAAGCCAGCCTTATCCACGTCAATCGTATAAGGACCCGGGTTCAGGTTGACGAACGTATATTCGCCGTCCGCGCCAGAAGTAAAGGTCGCCTTGGCTCCCGTCGAACTGGTCAGCGTGACCTCCGCGCCCGGGACTGCAGCACCCGAGGCATCCTTGACCGTCCCGGTAATGGATCCGAAAGTGGACTGGGCCGACACCGGCGTGGCCAGCAGCGTGGCGGCGAAACAGATACAGAGAGCGACAACGAGAGCGGACCACAACCGATCACACGACTTATTCATAAGTCTTTCTCCTCCCCCAAGAGAAGCGCATTCAACCCGCCCAGCCCAGACGCGACAGTTAACGGCAAGGGCGCGGGCCAAAACAAGAAAAGCGTTCAACCGATCGCACGGTGTGGGCCGACAGGGACACGCAAAACTAGGCACACCCACACATCCGCGAAAAGGACCTCACGCGGTCACTTTCGCAAATACAACCAATCGAATTTTGTGATGCCACCCCGCTGCGGAGCATTTAGCGACAAGTCGCTTTCCTTGTCAAGCTAAAAATAACGATTTTCTAAAGACTTTTCGGCAAAGACCTGAAGAACGCCAGCACCGGCGCGCCGTTTCGCAGTAATATGCGATTCGGGCAGACGTGCCCCCGACGCGCTCGGCAGCAGCCTGAGATATGCTGCGCAAGGAATGCAGCGCGCGGAGCGGCGCGGTCCGTTTGCCGCGCGACCATTTGCGAGACAGCCAAAATGCAAAATCGCAACTCGAACCAAAGCGCCCGGAAAGTTCGCGGCATCACATTGAAGTCCGTGGCCGAACATGTGGGACTCACGCCCAGCACGGTATCCGCGGTGTTGAATAATTCCGCGGCGGCGCGCTCCGTTCCGGAACGAACCAAGCAGCGGATTCTGGCGGCATCGCGCGAGCTTAACTACCGGCCGAATTATCTGGCGCGTTCGCTGCGCGTGCAGCGCACCTACACCATCGGAGTGATCGCGCGGGACGTGGGCGACGCGTACGGCGCGATCATCATCAGCGGCATCGAGCGTTATCTGCGGCAGCACAGTTTTTTCTTCCTGGCGGTCGCGCATCACAACGACAAGAAACTGCTGAACACCTATTCGCATATTCTACTGCAGCGCGGCGTGGAAGGATTAATTTCCATGGACACGCTGCTGGAAGAATCGTTCCCCCTGCCGACGATCGCGATCGCGGGCCACCGGCGGCTGGAGGGAGTGACGAATATCGTGCTGGATCACCACCGCGCGGCGACGCTGGCGCTGCAACACCTGGCGGAGCTCGGGCACCGCGAAATTGCGTTCATGAGAGGGCCGCATTACAGTTCGGACTCGGTGGAGCGCTGGAAAGCCATTCAGCAGGTCGCGGCGGACCTGGGGATCGTGGTGCGGCCGGAGCTGACGATGCAGCTGGAGGGCGATTTATCCACGCCGGAGGTCGCCTATCCCGCGACCAAGCTGTTTCTGCGGACGCAGAAGAGGCCGTTCACCGCGCTATTTGCGTTCAACGATAATTCGGCGCTGGGGGCGATCAGCGCGCTGCAAGAGGCCGGGCTGCACGTGCCCAACGACATATCGGTGGTGGGCTTCGACGACATCAAGATGGCGCCGTACATCAATCCGAGCCTGACGACGGTGCGCCAGCCGCTGCAGAAAATGGGCGAGATCGCGGCGCGGTCGTTGCTCAACCAAATCAAGAACAGCGAGGAATACGTGCCGGAGATCCTGATCGAGCCGGAGTTTGTAGTCCGTAAATCCACGGCAAAAGCGCGCTTGCAACCTGTGGGCTTTGGTGAAACATTGAACGGCGACAAGTAGCCGGATAGCACGGAAGGAGCAGAGCGCGCGCGATTCAATGACCATAGCCAACTCGAATGTCCCCTCCCCAGCCGTAGGAGTTCCCGCCACCACCGACAAGCCAGCGATGGCGATGGTGACCACGCTTTTTTTCATGTGGGGCTTTCTCACCTGCCTGAACGACATTCTGATTCCGCATTTAAAATCCATCTTCGATCTGACGTACGGCGAAGCGCTGCTGATCCAGTTCTTCTTTTTCTCGGCGTATTTCGTCTTCGCATTGCCGTCCGGCAAGTTAATCGAATGGATCGGTTACAAGCGGGCGATGGTCGGTGGGCTGTTCACGATGGGGCTGGGAGCCTTGCTGTTCGTACCGGCCGCAAGCAAGCCTTCCTTCCCGCTGTTTTTGGTGGCGTTTGCAATCCTGGCGGCGGGCATCACGTTATTGCAGGTTTCGGCGAACCCCTACGTGGCGGTGCTGGGTCCGGAGAAGACGGCGTCGAGCCGCTTGAACTTGACGCAAGCCTTCAATTCCCTGGGCACGACCGTGGCGCCGTGGTTCGGCAGCATCCTGATTCTGAGCGGAGCGCCGGTGGCGATCGCAGTGATCCATAAGATGTCCTCCGCGCAGTTGCAGACGTACCGGCTGGAGCAGGCTTCCTCGGTGAAACTGCCCTATCTAGGGCTCGCGATTGCGCTGATTCTGCTCGGCTTGGTCATCGCCAAATTCAATTTGCCGGTGATCGCGGCCGTTGAACCGCATGGGAAAGTGCACGACTCAATCTGGAAATATCCGCGTCTGTTGCTGGGCGCGGTCGGAATTTTCGTGTACGTGGGCGCCGAGGTGGGCATCGGCAGCTTGCTCGTCAACTACATGAGCCAGCCGGATATCGGACACATTTCGGTGCAGGTGGCGGCGCGTTTCGTTTCGTTGTATTGGGGTGGCGCGATGATCGGCCGCTTCATCGGTTCGGCGGTGCTGCAAAAGGTGCGCACCGGAACCGTGCTGGGGATTTCGGCCGTGGTCGCGTTTCTGCTGGTGGCCATCTCCATCATCACCTTCGGCAACCTGGCGATGTGGACCATCCTGTTGATTGGCTTCTTCAATTCAACAATGTTTCCCAGCATCTTCACGTTGTCCATCGAGGGGCTCGGTCCCATGACCGGTAAGGGCTCGGCGGTGCTGGTTTGCGCGATTGTGGGAGGGGCGGTGCTGCCGGAGCTGCAAGGGATACTCGCGGACCACATCGGCGTACACCATGCGTTCGTCGTGCCGGCCCTGTGTTATCTGTACATCGCGTATTTCGCGTTCCGAAGCAACAAACCATTGCATCCAGTTGCGGCGCATTCGTAGCCGCCGAGCGAGGCGGGCAAAGCTCGTGCTCATGGCCGGCGGCGCTGCGCCGGATTTCTAGTTCCGTCGCATTGCAATTCGTGTACATTGCTTGCCGTCGCGCGGCCATCGCGCGGCAAGAAAATCAGCTGCGTGAGGGACGGGACGATGCCGGATGGTTCGCGACGAGGGGAGCATGCTGGCCGAACATGAGCGCGGATTCTTTTTCGATCGGAATTGATTTCGGAGGCACCAACCTGCGGGTGGCGGCCTACACTCCCGCAGCCGGATTTCTGGACACGGTGCAAATCGCCACGCGGCTGCGGGCGGGCCGGGACGCGGTGGTGGCGGATATGTGCGCGCTGATCGTGCAACTGCGCGACCGCTATGCGGCGAAGTTCGCGCTGAAAGGGATCGCCATCGGCTCGCCGGGACCGATCGAGCTGCCCGAGGGGCGGCTGCGCAACCTGCCGAATCTTCCGGGCTTCGATGGGCTGGAATTGCGCACGGCGGTGCAGCAGTGCGTGGGGTCACCGGTGGTGGTGGTGGAGAACGACGCCAACGTGGCGGCGCTGGCGGAGTGCGTGGCGGGCAAGGGCAAGACGCTGGGCATTGATTCCCTGTGCTTCATAACGCTGGGCACGGGAGTGGGCGGCGGAATCATCCTGCACGGAAAGATTCAGGACGGCATGAACGGGATGGCGGGCGAAGTGGGACACATCAATATCTGGCCGGACGGGGTGGCGTGTGGATGCGGCGCGAATGGCTGCCTGGAACCGCTGGCATCGGCGACGGGAGTGCGGCGCAGGGCCAAGGAGATGATCGCGGCGGGAAAATCCGCAGCGCTCGCTGCGCTGGAAAAGCGGCAGCCGGATTTCACCACGCGGGATGTGGCCGGCCTGGCCGCGGCGGGCGATGCGGATGCGCGGACCATATTCGACGAGGTGGGATTGGCGCTGGGTCGCGGGCTGGCAGCGATGGTGAACACCTTGAACTTGCCGCTGTATGTGGTGGGTGGAGGGTTGTCGCTCGCCTGGAACCTGTTTTCGCCCGCGCTGTTCAAGGAATTGCGCTATCGCAGTTACGTGTACCGGATGACGGACCCCCAACTGACTGACGCGGAGCGCGGCACGCGCGCGAAAACTTACGTGACGCTGACGGAACTGGGACCCGAGGCCGGGCTGCTCGGAGCCTGCATACTTCCCTTCACGGTGTCTGATGGCGCCTAGGATGGGCCAGCCAATCGCACGCGCGCAGGAGCGAGGCGCGACGGGAAATTCCCGCCGGAAAACCGCATGAAATTGAACTCCTATCTGCTGAAGGGCAGCATCGTCGGAGCGCTGGGGGGATTACTTTTCGGATTCGATACCGCCGTGATCTCCGGCACGCTGAGTTCGCTGCGCGGAGTTTTTCATCTGAGCGCGGCGGCGGCGGGCCTGACGGTTTCAATCGCGCTGTGGGGCACGGTCGCGGGCGCGCTGAGCGCGGGCGTAATGGGGCAGAAACTAGGAGGACGCAACGCGCTGCGCATCATGGCGATACTGTACCTGGTGTCGTCACTGGGTTGCGCTTTCGCGTGGAACTGGCCGGCGCTGGTAGTTTTCCGGTTCATCGGGGGATTGGGGATTGGCGGTTCGTCGGTGCTGGCTCCCGTGTACATTGCGGAATTGGCTCCCGCGAAACTGCGCGGGCGGCTCGTGGGAATGTTTCAGATCAACGTGGTGCTGGGAATTCTGCTGGCGTATTTTTCCAATTACTGCGTGGCGCGGATTGGATTGGGCGCGCTGGAGTGGCGCTGGCAGCTGGGGATTGGCGCGCTACCGTCCCTGCTCTTCCTGATCATGCTGTTCGGGATTCCGCAAAGCCCGCGCTGGCTGGCGACGCAGAATCGCGTGGAGGAGGCCCGGGACGTGCTGCGATTGCTGGGCTCGCCCGATTACCAGGCGGAGCTGACCGAGATTGTGGAATCCATTCAGGTGGAAAGGGCGCAAGGGTCGGAGCCGCTTTTTTCCCACAAGTACCGCTTCCCGATTTTTCTGGCGATTACCATCGGGATGTTCAACCAGCTGGCGGGCATCAACGCGATCCTTTACTACGGGCCGGATATTTTCATGGCGGCGGGATTCAGCAAGCTTTCCGGCGATTTGCAATCGGTGGCGATCGGCGGGATGAATTTTTGCGCCACGCTATTCTTCATGGCGTTCATTGACAAACTGGGCCGCAAGACCTTGCTGCTGATCGGTTCGGCCGGGACGGCGGTGTGCCTATCCGGCGCCGCGGCGATTTTTTTCACGCGGCAGCACCAGGGTTGGCTGGTGTGGATTCTGGTCGCCTACATGTTTTTCTTTTCGCCGCTGGGCGCGGTGATCTGGGTCTATATCGGGGAAATCTTTCCGAGCACGGTGCGTTCGAAGGGGCAAAGCGTGGGAAGCTCTTCGCACTGGATCATGAACGCCATTATTTCGCTGATCTTTCCGGTGATGGCGAAATCCTCGGGCGCGTACCCCTTCGTATTCTTCGCGGCGATGATGGTGGTGCAGTTCTTCGTGGTGATGGCTTTCTATCCGGAGACCAAGGGATTCACGCTGGAAGAAATGCAATACCGGCTGGGGATTGATTAGCGGACGAAGGCGCGCGCCGGCGTTCATTTCCTGGAGAGAAGGATCCCGCCCGTGGCGCAGCGACGGCCGGTTTTGACAATCCCGATGGCAGAAGGGAGCGGAATTCCGCTGCGATTGCGCGACGGAGAGAAGAGCATGGACGATCTATATGCTATCAATACGGCGAAGAGCGAGTTTCGCGATTGTTTCAATTTCGCGGACGTAGCGCGGCTGCTGGCCATCGCCGATCCCGAGCTGGTGAGTTTTGCGGATGGAGCGGCGAGCGAGTTCAGGGGGAAGGGGCTGGAGGCGTTACAGCGCAGGCTGGAAAATTTGTTCGAGAAGTGCACGACGAAGCTGGCGGTGATTGCGGCGGAAATTCGGCTGGTCGGAGACGTGGCCTACGACTTCGGCTGGCACGAATGGACGCTGACGCCCAAGGATGGCGGCGCGCCGATTTCGCGCCGGGACCGGTACGTGGACGTCTGGCGGAAGAACAAGGACGGGCGCTGGAAGCTGTGGATGTACATAGATAACCGGGACGTGGCCGATCCCTTGCAGGCGGAGCAGGCTCGAGGGGAAACGTCCGCGAAGAGCGTCGCCTGCTGAGCCGCGCAGCTTACGAAAGCTCGCGGATTTTATTGTACAGGCGCTGGTTGAATCCAGGAGGCGTCTGAAACAGCTTGCCGTCGGCAATCAACCCCACCACGTTGCGCATTCCATCGAGAACGGCGGAACAATGCCTGCAAACCTTGAAGTGAGCTTCCATGCGTTCGCGCAATTCGGCAGGAATCTCCCCGTCGAAATAATTGGAAATCTCGCGCCAGACTTCGACACAGCTGATCTCAATCGTCGCCATTGCGCCCATCCTTCCTCACCAGGGTCTCACCTTGTGGTAACTCTGCCCAGAGCGCCAGCAGCCATCCACGCCGGGGGCCAAGGCATCGCGCAAGAGCAAGCGCGCGCGATGCAGGCGAGTCTTCACCGCTCCCTCCGAAAGGTCTAAGACCAGTGCGACTTCCTTGATGCTGAGGTTCTCAACGTCGCGCAGGACCACAATTTCGCGGTACGTGGGGTGGAGGGCGTTGATGGCATCGCGGAGCGCCTGGCGGGTTTGGTCCGCTTCGAGCAATTCGGAGGGGATGGGGCGCCAGTCGGCGAAATCCCGGGGCCAATAATCGCCGTTCGAATCCTGCAAGGGGTCCTCGAGCGGCTCGTAGAGGTGGCGGCGGTCCTTGCGCAGCCTCATGCGAGCCTCGTTGTAGGTGATCTGCACCAGCCAGGTGCTGAATTTGCATTCGCCGCGGAAGCTGGAAAGCTTGGAGAAGGCCTTGAGCACGGCCTCCTGCGCGACTTCCTCCGCGTCCGCGTCGTTCCTCAGTATCGAGACGGCGGTGACGTACACCAGGCGCTCGTAGGGGCGGAGCAATTCCTCGAAAGCGGCGGCGTCTCCGGCGCAGACGCTGCGGATGAGCTGCGCTTCCCGGGTTTCAAGTTGCGGCTGCGGCATGTTCATCCGAGGCAACAGTAAAAGTAAGGCGTTGTTGGCGCAAGCGGCACGATCCGCCCTCCGGCGGCAGATGCAAGAGGCACGGGCGATTTGGCCCTTGTCGGTGTGATGCGCGCGAAGCGAAAAAGTGACAGCTTGGGCGGGGATTGTCTGGTTCGCACGGCTTTTGACGCCGGTAATGTCCCGGGAACTCGCCGCGGACGACAGCAAGCCGCATCGGCGGCGGTTAACCGAGCAGGATGGGCAGCAGCACGCCGAGGCCGATCACGAAAAACCACAGGGCGGGAGCGGGCGTGCCGATGGGGCGGAGGCGGCGGAGTTCGTAGGCCGCGGTGCGCGGATTGAGAAGCCGACTGCGCGTGTAGCGGCGTTCCAGCAGCAGAAAGACGAGCGCGGTGGTGGCGCCATAAATCAAATGGGCCATCAGCGAGGGCAGCAACGCAGAAGCGGCGCTGGCGCGCCAGTCAATTTCCCCGGTCAGGATAAGCGGCAGAAAAGTCATCGGACCCAGATACCACCAGATTACGCCGAAGAGCCATCCCCACATGACGCCGAAGCCGAGCGAAGGAGCCTCGTGGCGAAAAAGCAGGCCGAAGGTCATACCGATGATCATGCTGAACAGAAGATGCAAAGGCAGCGCGTGGTATGCGGATTGCGAAGCACCCAACCCGAGGATGCGGTTTAAGGAGCCTGTCGCGATCATGATGGGACTCGAAACGATTCCTCCCAGAAGTCCTGCGAACGCGCCCCAACCGAGCGAGCGCAAGACCAGCAGGCCGGGCCCTTCGGGTTCGCGATTCAGGGGATCGGATTCGATGAACAGGCGGACCCATAGGCGGTCCATGGTGGCGTAGGTGACGCCTAGAATCAGGCCGTAAATGATATGCCCTACCAGCGAACCGAAAAGATCGCTGCCGCGATCGGCGGACCAATCCAGCTTCGCCCCGGAGAGGAGCGGGAATAGCGTGAGCGGATCCAGAAACCACCAGAAAATTCCGAATCCCAGCCCCCAGCCCATGGATGAACCGTAGCCACGCACGTCGCGCTGGAAGAGCAGTCCGAAGATGGCGCCAATGATCAGCGCGACGCCGAACTGCAGAGCGACGATCGCGCGGCTGGAAAGGACCACAGCCAGACCGCTGATCAGGGGGAAGTAACCACCAATGGTGGACCAGCGCCCGAAAACGATGGCGCCCAGAAGGCCAGCCAGGCCGCCAACGATGATCGCGCGCCACCAGGGAAAAGGAGACATCGGTGACTTATTGCGTATCGCGCCGCGAATGCCGAGGGCCACGCCGACGGGCATTCCCAGACAAATCAGGCAGCCGACCAGCGCGGGAAATTGTGCGCGGGCGTCGTTGAGCATGGCCATGGAGCGGCCGGAACCAGCTAGGAGCGGCAGAATTCCGGCGGGGATGATCAACCAGAGGAAAAAGGCCGCGCCCAAGCCCCACGTCGATCCGGCGCCGGCGCTGGTGGCACGGTGGGCGAAGAAAAGTCCGAAGACGAGGCCGAAGGCGGCGCCGAGCAACGAATCCGGAACGAGCGGCGTTCCGAGCAGCGTGCCCCCCAGCGCGCCACCGGCGGCTCCTACGGCGAAGCCGAGCAGCGCATTCAGGGCGTTCAGCGATGGGACGGCGTCGTTCAGGCGCGTCGCTTGAGTCGGGCTGGCAGCCATGCATCGCTCCTTATTGCAAATCGATGGTCTGGACGATATCGGGCGGGAAGAATAGCTCGATGGTCCAGTCCACCAGGACGCGGATTTTTCTTTCCAGTCCGGGCAATTTCGCGAGGTAAATTCCGCGCCACATCAGCCAGGCGAAGAAGCCGGAAAAGCGCACAGACCGGTCTTTCGCCAAGGGCACGGAGAATTCCGCGCAGGCGGTCTGATGGCCGACTACGCAAAGCGCTCCGAGGGAATCGAAGTGGAAACCCTCCTGGGGCTGGCCGTGCAGGTGAGCGCGAATATTCTTCGCGAGGATGATGGCTTCGCGCTGGGCGAATTGCGCAGTGGGCGGGCAGGGCTTGCCGGTCTTCGCATCCACCACCGCGGCACAATCGCCCAAGGCCCACAGGCCGGGATGGCCGGGCAACGCGAGCGTGCGATCCACGACGACGGCGCCGCGCTTGTCCTTCTCCAGGGGCAACGATTTCAGCAGGGGGTGCGGAGCGGTGCCGGCCGTCCACACCAGAGTTTGCGCGGGGATTTCACCGTCGCTGAGGATGACCACTCCGGGATTGGCGTCCAGCAGGCGGGTGTTCAGGCGGAAGGTGACGCCGCGCGCCTCCATTCTGCCGCGGGCGTAGTGCGCGAGCGATTCGCTCAGCTCCGGCAGGATGCGGTCGCGCGAATGGACCAGGACGACCTGCAAGTCCTGCGGATGCAAATTGGGATAATCGGCGAGAATGCCGTGCGCGAAATCGTTGAGGGCGCCGGCGAGTTCGACGCCCGCGAAACCTCCGCCGGCGATTACGAAAGTAAGCAGAGTGCGGCGCAGAACGCCATCGGGCTCGCGGTCGGCGCATTCAAACATTTCGATCACGTGATTGCGGATGCGGATGGCGTCGAGCAGGCTTTTGAAATTGAAGGCGAGTTTCTCGATATTCGCCATGCCGAGATAATTCGAGACGGAGCCGAGTGCCAGGACCAGTTCGTCGTAGGGAATTTCGCGAATGCGCGCGCTGCCGTCGGCGGCGCGGCCGGTGTCAAGAATCACGCGCTTGCCTTCCAGGTCCACTTGCTCGGCGCGGCTGCGGATGAACTCGGTGCGGCGCAAACTGCTGCGCAGCGGCGTGCTGATGTGGCTGGGTTCGAGGCTGCTGCCGGCGACTTCGGCGAGCATGGGCGTGAAGAGCAGCGCGTTGGTGTCGCTTACCAGGGTGATGGAGACGGTGTCGTCGCGCTGGAATTGTTTTTCCAGGCACTCCGCGGTGCGCATGCCGGCGAAACCGCCGCCGAGGATTACGATGCGCTTCTTCTGCTGCGGGGCCGGCGTCGCGGGCTGCGCTTCAGGGCCGAAAACACGCAGAGCGACTTCATTTAATACTTGCGCGAGCACGCCGAGCGACGCGCCATACAGCACCCAGCGAACGAGCGCGGGAAAATGCGCGCGCATCTGTTCGGCGCTCCATTCCGGCATCTCCCGGGAAAGCAGAGGGATTGCGATAATGCTGATCACCGCCCATAGCGGGATTCCCAGCGCAGCCCCGGTCATCAAGTTGTCCACGTAGGTCGCGCGCGCGGGACGCAAGCTCGCGCAATAAAGCACGCCAACGGAAATACCCCAAACGAGTGTCCAGAGCGGGCGGCCAAGAACTGGCCCGAGAGTTGCGCTGGCCACGGCTCCGGCCAGGATTCCCAGCAGTATTCTTCTGCGTATCGCGCTCATTAGCCTATCCGTGCGGGACGTGCAGCTCTCGATATATCACGTCGCAGGTTGTTTTGCGACGATTCTAGCGGGGCGGCGCCCGCCGACGAGCTGCAGCGATTTCCATGGCGCTGAAAGTATGCGCTGCCCGAGTGGATCGGGAAGTGGCGCGAGCCCCGGGACGATGGACGTCATTTTGTCAGCCGAGTTTATGCTGCGGCGCGCGGGCGTCGCCAGGCGCGAATTTTTTGGCGAGCAAAGCGTCCAGCGCAAATTTGCCGGGGCCGAAGATCAGGATCAGCAGGGCTGCGAAGAGGAAGACGAAGGGGTCGGCGTTGGCGAATTTGTTGGGGTCGGAGAAGAAACCGAGCAGCGCTTCGCGGTCGGCCGTCCAGTAGG
>JBAQJS010000060.1:0-2156 GCA_049300435.1 Candidatus Acidiferrales bacterium
TCACCAAACTCCGCGAGAACTTGCTCCCAGGTGATCGCACCTTTCATCATCAAATACACGAGCACTGTCCGCCAACCGCGTCTCTCTTCGGTCGGCAAGTCCCGGTCATCGACCAGCGCATAGGAAAATTCTGTGAGCCAACCTTTCGGAAATCCGGTCAAGAACTGAATGCGCCCGTACGCCGATGTATACAAACCCCAATCATCCGGAAAATTTATTTGCTGCTGAACAAAAATGTGTGGATTCAGTTTTTGCAATCTGAAAATTAAATCACTATGATGCATGCACTCGCCCTTGCGCCGACTCCAATCGCTAAACCATGACTGGTCATTCTCGCGGTACCTCGCAAGTAGGGGTTCAATTTTTTGATCGATGTATTTTTCGCGAGCTTCGTCCCACGGCAAAAAATCATTCGGTTTTGCATTTTTGATACGTTCCCAAATTTTCTGGTTAAAATGATCACTAGACCATAAGTCGAGCGGCACGTTTTCTCTCCTCTCGGAGCAGCGCCGAAACGGATTGTTTGGCTTTCGTTTCTGCGGAGTGTTTGCGCCCCACTCCATACTTGTTGCCTCGAAATCGTTCACTCGCTTCTTGCCGACCGCGTTCGGATCGTTTGTACACAACGCTGTTCTGATTACCTCTTTGGGATATCCCCATACGTCGTCGAGATTCTTCAGGCACAATATAGCCCGATGTTCCGCCTCCGCCATTGGTGACATTTTTCAAACAGCCCGTCCCGTTATCCTGACGACCAAATAACCAAATCATCGCTTTCTCGGACTCGAACGCTTCGGCTTCGGACAACATAGGAAAAACTAAAATATACGATCTGTCCGACGGCGGATTCACTTTATGTGTTTTAACTGCAAACGCCCGGTCATCTTTTCCTTTACCTGCGTAGTACGGTTCGCCATTCTCACGCAACCAGAGATAGGAATAAAATTGGGGAATTATATAGATGACTCCCTTAGCGGCAAACGTGCTCCGCATAACGCTTTCGTCTCCACTTAGTAGGGCACTTAGCACGGTGCCTCCTCTAACCGTTGTCGGGCTGAAACGAGCCGCCGCAGTACACACAGCGGTTATCTTTTCAAGGGAGTCATCTATATAATTCCCTAAAATTGGCTCATTTTCGCTCCCACAAAACTTTTGCCTTAGCCAGCAGCACCAAATCCTCTGTGGTGACAGTCGGCGGCTTAGCTGTTCCCCAATCGCCCGGCGGATTGAATCCAACCACTGGGCGAATCGCCAAGGGTGCCGCGCCAGTCCCGGAGTAGCACGCCGATTCCAAAATGCTGGTGTGGTTCCAGCTCGCAAATTCCATGGGGTGCTTGGCCACATTGTGCATGTTCACTAAGTCCGCGAGTTTTGCCGCAGTTGATTCCAGTATTTCCTGCGAGCATATAGGACAGCGGTATGTGTGCGCAGCATCGGACATGAGAACTACAGAAAAAAATTTTGTGAGCCGATGACCGCACTCAACGCATGGCCTTCTGTTCCTTTGCCGTCCGGTCCCGCGATCACACGAGTGAACCATCCGCTGTTTGCGGTTTTGGGATTCTCGTAGTAGTGCGCGCCCTCGGTTGGGTCAGGATCGTCACCGTTGAAAACTAGGGGAACGATGGAAAGCGCATACGCATACTGCGGGTCTCCCGGCGGCGGAATCAAATTGAATTCGGGATCGGAGGGGACACTCATGCTGGTGAACTGATTTTTTCCATAAACGACGCCGTGAACAGTTGGCGCAAAGCCGGGTGCACCCACTCGATTCTTGATCACATGGGCTACCGCACGCATTCCGATCTGCCCCTGCCCGCGCGCTTCTTTCCAAATACAAAGAGAAGTGGACTGGATGTCATTGTTGTCGTATTCAAGCATCGGGCACCTCGACTCTCAATAATTTACTAGAATTCGCTTGACAGTGCAAGCCTTTTTTCGTATGGTGTACTCGTTGTTCACATCCCGTTCAGGAGACGACGATGCCTACCGCCACGCAAACGCAAGTGAATCCAATGATTGAGAAGCTCCGCGACGTTCTTGCGGTTGCATCGACGGACAAAAAGACGAAACCAGATTTTGAGTTTAGGTCTGTGGCTCCGATAGAGCTTCCCGCGATATTTGAGGCGTGTCATCGGTCAATCTGGAAGGCTGAA
>JBAQJS010000061.1:0-2338 GCA_049300435.1 Candidatus Acidiferrales bacterium
GACGCGTGGCTCTCCAACTGCGACCGTCCCGAAGATGTCGAATACGTTCTCGTAGTCGATCGGCGTTGGGGGTTCACTCCCGAATCCGTGGAAAACACGTTCCCTGCCCGCAAGCGCCTTGATGTACTGGAGTGGAACGAGGGTTACCGCAATTATGTAAGCGGCGTAAACACGGCTGCCGAAGAGGCCACGGGAGACATTCTCATAGTAGTCGCAGATGACCAATTCCCCTGTGAACACTGGGACGCCAGAATTCTAGAAGCATTGAACATCATCGATCCGGCTGAACAAATCCTGCTGGCGGTCTCCACCGGCACGCCAGACGAATTCGAGCGCGGCATCGTGGTCATGCCTATCATGTCCCGTGCCCTGTATGAAAACTGGGGCTATGTCTTCTATCCGGAATACGAATCAATGTTAGCGGATAACGACCTGTGCGAACACGCGAAACAAGACAGAGTGCTGGTCGAAGCTCGTCACTTGATGTTTCCGCACAAACACCCATCGTTCGATAAAACGGGATGGACCGGCGCAGAGTTCGGGCGGATGGATGCCGCATATCAGGCGCAGAATTCGCAGGAGGCCTACGAGATCGGTTGGCGGACGATTCAGCAGCGGCGCGCGAATCGCTTCGGCTCCGTGGTCCGCGACTTCGGCAGGATCGGCACAGGTCGGAAGCCAAGCCTACTAGTTTGCGTCCCGGGCGAAACATTCTCACGCGCCTGGGTGGAAGCGTGGACCGCGTTACTCCCGTGCATTGGGAAAAACTTCGATCTGCGAGGAATCGTCTTCGGGTACAGTTCCTCACCGGACACAACCCGGCAAGGCATCAGAGAAGACCTGATGAAGACGCGCGCGGATTACGTGTTGTGGATCGACGATGACAACCTTCTTTCGCCGGAGCAACTGTTGCTCATGCTCCAAGACCTGGAAGAGCATCCGGAAATCGCTATGGTTGCGGGCTGGGCCTGGGAGGCCGATCACAACCTGATTTCGGCGGGGATGTTCATCGGCAAAGACAAGCTCTGCGGAAGGATCGAGTATCACACGCTGATGGACGGGCCACACGACCTATTCAGGGTAGAGTGGTCCGGCTTCCCTGGCGTGTTCATGCGCTACAAGCTTTTAGAAGCCGCCGGGGCCAAGGCGTTCGTCAAGATCCCCAACGAAATCGCCCCCTGGTACGCCTACGGCGAAGACATTTCATTTTGCATGAGGGTTCAGGAGTATCTCTTGGTCATTGATCGAAGAATTCGGCTCCCTCACCTAAAGCTCCGAGATAACCAGCCCACGATTCCGCCAAAGCAAGGGCGGATGCAACTGGTTTCTACGCCGGAGGCCAAAGAAGAAGTTTTTGAAAGCGCGGGCGTCCCCGCATAAAACCTGAAAGAAAGGAGAACAGAAAGCACACTATGTCAACAGTAAATTACCTCTATCCGGTTGCGGGTGCAGCGCCTTCGAGCAAAGCAGTATCAACCGTCTCGAAAGTCACGGCTCAGTTAGTAATGACTGACCTGGACACCACGGCAACGATTACCACCAGCTTTAATTCGGCCCTCGTTAGTTCAGCAGATGGGCTGAGCGATCTGGCCGCAGGCTTCCCGGAATTTGAGTTGAATTACACGACCGCGCCCACCACCACCGTATCCGTGAACGTGGCGATCGCGCTCGGCACCAACTCCGTGACCGTCACCAAAGCGGCCCAAGCGGGCTCGGCTTTTACCGGCATCGTCGTTATTTCGCGTCCAGCAACGGTTACGCGATAGGAAGGGAGGATAGATGGCAAGAACTGTACGCAGAGTTCGGGTGGTAGGGAATCTGCCCCGCCGTCGCCGTCGAAATGCGGCGAGGAAGCGGCGTCATAACCTCTCACCCAAGCAAATCAAGTTCTTCGGGACACCCGCCCAAAAAGCGGCACTGAAGCGCAGCCGCGCTGCCAAGCGATCGAATCCCGTAAGGAAACGAAAAGCCACGGCAGTACGGAGGAAACGGCATACTCGCCGTAGAAATATCGGCGAGATTTTAAGCTTGACCTTGGGCAACCCGCCCAGGAGAAAGAAGGCCCGAAAGGCCAAAAAGGCCAATAAGGCCAGAACAGGAGCAACTATGGCAGCAACAAAACGTCGTCGCCGTCGTCGCGCCCCTAACTCGGGCGGGACTCGGAGGCGTCGTCGTACCAACAAAGTGCGGCATCACGCAACTACTCATCGTCGCCGGCGGACTTATCGGATGAACGCCGGAACGGGACGGAGACGCAGGCGCTACACGAGACACAACCGCCGGCGAGTGAATCGACGGCGCAACGCCCCCAGCATGGGCGGGATTGGTGCGGAGATCA
>JBAQJS010000062.1:0-39237 GCA_049300435.1 Candidatus Acidiferrales bacterium
AGCCAATACGGCGCGCGCCGCCTCGCTGAGACCGGCGATCTCGTGGCTTTCACCGGGGCCATCGGCAGCATGCCGCGAAATCATCCAGTCCGCGTCTTCGCGGATGAAGAACGTGAGGGGCGCGACGCTCGTGGGCAGGACACGGCGAATTCCGCCGCTGTGGTCCGCCAAAGTGGCCGGATGCGCCGAAAGGCGTCCCCAACCGACCGCGCCGGTGAGGCACAGGCGATCGAGGACATTCGGGTCGTAGTTCGCAATGCGGCGCGCGAGGATTTTTTGTTCCCACGCGTTGGCCGGCGCCTCGAAACCTTGCAACTGCTGCAGAGCTTCCAGCGTGCCGCGCTCTCCCAGCAGGCGCGTTTCCGGCGTCACATGCTGCCAGCGCAGCAGCCAGCGCATGAATTGCGCGGCGTTCACCGGTTGAATTTGTTTGCGCAGCGAACCGAGCGTGAGGCGGTGAATGCGCGCGAGCAGGCGGCGGTCGCACCATTCCGTTTCCTCGGCAGACGAGTTGGCCGCCTGGTCGGTGAATTGCCCCCGCAAAACCGAGCCGGCAGCTTCCAGGTGCAGAATGGGTTTTTCGACGTCCGGCGCGGCAACGCCCAGGAAACCGGCCAAGCCTGGAATCGTCACGGGCCCCAGGTGCGCGAGCCAGCCGGTGATGCAAGCAAAGAGAGCATCGTCGCGCGAGGGTTGTTGCGATTCGATTTCTGCGAGCCGCGCATCAATATTTGCGGTGGGGAAAATCGCGGCGAAGGATTTCGTCCTTTCCGCAGCCACCCAATACGCGCGGTCACCGCAGCGCACGCGGGCGGCACGGCCGGCGGCAATCAGCTCGTCGAAGTGGCCCGCCCACTGCGAAACAGGCTGGGCAGCGACGGCAGCGGTGGCCGAATCTTCCGGCAGCACCACAAGTTCCAGAAGGACGTCGTGAAGCTCATCCGCATCGCGAACGTCCGGCCACGCCTCTGCGCGAACTTCGGCGATTGCCGCAGGATCGAGTCTGCCGATTTCAGACAGCACCGCTTCAGGCAGCATGCGTCGCATTTCCACGGCGCGGGCGCGGCGCTCTTCGAGCGGCGCGTCGTCCAGATACGCGTAGGGATTGGCATTCAATATCTCGTGCGAGAACTGCGACGGCACGGGAGTATCCACGGCCACGCAGCGAATCCGGCCCGCGGCAATGTCCAAGAGGACGGTTTTGAGACCTGCTACGTCCATGGCCTCGGTGAGGGCATCTTTCATCGTTTCGCGCGCGAGCGGATGATCGGGAATTTCGATGTCGCCGGAGATATTTTCCTGGCAAGCCAGCGCTTGCGGGAAGACCGCGGCCAGCAAATCGTCCGAACGCATCCGCTGGATCGGCGGCGGGACTTTCTTACCGCCCATGAAGCGCAGCAGCGCGAGCGAGCGGCCCACAACCCATCGCCAGCGCGTGGTGAAGATGGGCGAGGTCAGCACCGCCTGCTCGAGCAGCGGTTCCAGGCTGGCGCTTTGCAGAAAATGAAACACATCGGCGAGAGGAAAACTGTGCTGGTCGCTGAGAGAAATATTCAGGCCGTTGTCCGTGGCGGCGGCCTGCAGCTCGAAATTGAACGAGCGGCAGAAGCGCTTGCGCAAGGCCAGACCCCAGGCTTTATTGATGCGGCCGCCGAAGGGAGCGTGAATCACCAGTTGCATTCCGCCGCTCTCATCGAAGAAGCGCTCGGCGACGACCGTGGTTTGGGTGGGAACTGCGCGGAGTACGGCGCGGCCCTCGACGATATATTGCACCGCTTGCTCGGCGCCGGGACGGTCTAGTCCGCATTCGTCTTCCAGCCACCGGATCGCGGCGGAGGTCGCGGGCAAACTTCGCAGTTCGGGAGACGGGGCGAGCCCGTCCGTCAACAGACTCACCTGCTCGCGAACTTGCGCGACCTGCCGCGAAAGCTCCATCGTGCGCGAAGGAGCTTCGCCGCGCCAGAATGGCACGTTGGGAGGCGCGCCCTTAGCGTCCTCGACGGATACGGAACCCGATTGCACGCGGCGAATGCGCCAGGAAGAATTCCCTAGTAGGAAAATATCTCCGCGCATGCTCTCGACGGCGAAGTCTTCGTCCACCGTACCGACGACGGTGCCCTCCGGCTCGGCGATCACTGTGTACAGCGCGTTATCCGGAATCGCGCCGCCGCTGGTGATGGCCGCAAGCCGGCTGCCACGCCGCCCGCGCAAGCGATGGTTCACCTGGTCACGATGCAGGTAGGAACCATAGCGTCCGCGGCGCGCGGCGATGCCATCGGAAAGCATCGCGACGATTTCATCGAAATCCTTGCGGGCGAGATTGCGATAGGGATACGCGCGGCGAACAAGCGCGAACAGGTCGTCCTCCTGCCAATCCTCCGCCGCGCAGGCAGCCACGACTTGCTGAGCGAGAATGTCCAGAGGCGCCTCGGGGATTTCGATGCGATCGAGTTCGCCTTGGCGGATGGCGCGGACCAGCGCGGCGCATTCCAGAAGCTCATCGCGCGTGGTGGCGAAAAAGCGGCTCTTCGGAACCGCACCGCGCCAGTGTCCCGCGCGTCCGGCTCGCTGCAAGGCCACGGAAATCGAGCGGGGCGAGCCAATCTGGCAGGCTAGGTCAACGCTGCCGATATCAATGCCCAACTCGAGCGAAGCGGTGGCAACCAGCGCGCGTATCTCGCCGGCCTTGAGCTTGGATTCCACAGCCAGGCGGCGCAGGCGCGACAAGCTGCCGTGATGCGAGGCGACGGCGTCTTCGCCAAGCAACGCTGCCAAGTTGTGCGCCAGGCGCTCCGCGAGCCGCCGCGTATTCACAAAAATGAGCGTCGAGCGGTGCTGCTGTACCAGGCTGGCGATCCGCTGGTAAATTTCATCCCACATCTCATTCGAGGCGATGGGGCCCAGCTCGCTGGACGGCACCTCCACCGAGAGTTCAAGCCGTCTGCGCTGCGACACTTCCACGATGACCGGCGCGGGCCGGCCGCCGCCGGTGAGGAATTGCCCGACTAATTCGATCGGCTTCTGGGTAGCCGATAGGCCGATCCTTGTCAGCGGCGTGGCGGCGAGCGCTTCGAGGCGCTCGATCGAGAGGGAGAGGTGCGAGCCGCGTTTGTCGTCGGCGACGGCGTGAATTTCGTCCACGATGAGAGTGCGAACGGTGCGCAGCAGTTCCCTGCTCTTTCCAGCCGTCAGCAGAATGTAAAGCGATTCGGGCGTGGTGACCAGGATGTGCGGCGGGCGTTTCTGCATGGCGCGCCGGTCGCGCATCAGAGTGTCGCCTGTGCGCACGGCGGTGCGAATTTCCGGCATCAGGAAGCCGCGCTGGTGAGCGAGCTGCAGAATTTCGCCCAGAGGACCATCCAAGTTCTTTTGCACGTCGTTCCCCAGCGCTTTGAGCGGTGAAACGTAGAGGACTTCGATCTGATCCAGCAAGTCGCCCGCGAGCGCCTTGCGCACCAGGGCGTCAATGCAGGCAAGGAACGCGGCCAGAGTCTTGCCGGAACCCGTGGGAGCGCAAATCAGCGTGTTGCGGCGCGCGAGGATGTGCGGCCAGCCCAGTTCCTGCGGCTCGGTGGGCGTGCCGAACTTGGCGACGAACCACTCGCGAACCAGCGGGTGCGCCCATTCCAGAGATTTGCACTCCGGTGCGTCGGAAGTCACGGCTTGAGTCATTTCGTTGTTCCTGCAATCCATATTCCGCAAGGAAGGCCTGCGCGGAATCCTTCGAGGATAACACTTCCCACAGCGGGAGGCGAATCGGTGCAATGCTGGCCGGCGCGGCCCTGCGCCGCTACAATTTTTTCAGCGATTTCGCGGCATCCTTGAGGCTTTGACGATTGCGAAAGAAGTCCGCCCACGGGTCCGCGGCCTTCAGACGCTTGCGAAAGTTGCCGAGATTGAAGGCGGCCGGGTCCAGGCCGGGCTTCACCTCGGACCAGGAGAGAGGCGTCGAAAACGGCGCCTTTTCGCGGCGGCGAACGGAATACGGAGCCACGACGGTCTGTCCAAATCCGTTGCGGAATGGGTCGAGATACACGCGCGAGCCGCGCGCGGCGATCGAATGCTCCACCGTAAGTTCCCTGGGATTCGATGCCGCGACCCGGGCGACGAACGCGCTGGCGAATTCGAGCACTTCATCCGCGTCCGGCCCGGTGCGCAGCGGAACGAAGACGTGGGCTCCGCGGCTTCCCGAAGTCTTCGCGTAGGAATCCAGCTTCAGTGTGTCCAAACCTTCCTTGATCTGCAGGGCCGCGCGAGCCGCATCCGCGAATTTTCCGGTCGAGGGGTCCAGGTCGAAGCAGATCCAATCGGGCTTGCGCGGTGCAGCCGCGCGGCCGGCCATCACGTGCACGGCGATGCATCCCAGGTTGACGAGCGCAAGCTGCGTCTGGAGCGAGCCGCCGACCACGTAGTTTGTGGATTCGGACGACCCACCGGCGTGGCGAATGCGCTTCGTGGGAGTATCGGGCGGCATGCTCTGGGGCTTTTCCTTCTGGTAGAAGCACTGGCCGCTCATGCCGTCGGGGCAACGTTCGAGCGAAAGGATGCGGTCCTTGAGATAGGGACGGAGCTTGCTGAAGACCGCGGCGTAATACTCGGCAAGGTCCTGTTTGGTGTAGCCCTGCGCGGGCCAAAAGATTTTATCCGGATGGGAGATGGCAATGGGGAGCTTGGCCACTGGCGCCTCGCGCTGCATCAAGATCGTTCAAGCGGACTTTCGCGGTTTCCGCGGCGAACTACCACGGGTCTTTTTCGCGGCGACCGGTTTCTTCGGCTTCGCGCCGGGATCGCCGGTGGCGGCCTTTTCGACGTCGCCGCCGCCATCGCGCGCGATTTCCGCAAGAAGCCGGCCGCTCACTATCGAGCGCGGCTTTTCCAAGGTGACGTCCTTTGTGGACGTGTGCTCATCGCGATGCTTGATGAGCAGCCAGGATTTTCCGGAGCTGCTGCCGAAACCATGCGTGCGCACCAGCACCCAGGAACCATGCAATTTCTTGCCGTGCAGCGCGAACTTCAGATCGCCCTTGCCGAGCGCAGCATTCACGTCAGCGGACTCCGGCTCCCAAGTGCCCTCGTCCCAGACCATCACCGTGCCGCCTCCGTATTCGCCTTCGGGGATGACGCCTTCGAAACTCGCGTAGTCCACCGGATGGTCTTCCACCTGCATCGCGAGACGCTTTACGGAGGAGTCCAGCGACGGACCTTTGGGGACCGCCCAGGAAAGCAGCACGCCATTCCATTCCAGGCGGAAATCGTAATGCAACTGGGTGGCGCGATGCTTCTGGATCACATAGACCAGGGAATTCTGTTTTTTCGGCGACGGGGTCTGACCAGACGGCTCCGGCGACACCGTAAAACGGCGCTTCTTCGCGTATTCCTTCAGGGACATTTTCCCCGCCCTTTCCCAAGCCTGCGAACATCACCGCGAACAATTACAGCACGAAAGCCGGTTCGTGCCCAAATCTGCGGCGAGAGTCCGTCGGCCGAACGCCGTAGGCCAGAGATGGCAACCAGCGCGAAGCCCACACCGAACATCCCGCCGCTAGATTCCAGCTTTCTCCATCAGGCCGCGAATCTTCGCCACGTAATCCGTGACGGCGGACCGCTTCGCGCTTTCCGGCCAGCCAAGCTCGCGCGCGAGAATTTCCGCGACAGCGGGGGCGGCGCGGATTGCGTCGCGCCAGCCGTAGAGCTGCAGGCCAATCCGCCGTGCCAGTATATCCTCGATCGAAGCGGCAAGCTCGTCGCGCGCGCCGAAGGCGACTTCGGCGCGCATCGGCGCAAGCCCTTCGACCAACGATTGCGCCAGGTCCGGCTGATTCTGCGTCAGCGCCAGAACGTCGGGCGCCCGGGTACCGTATTTGCGCGCGAGATGCCGCGCAGCCGGTTCGCCGAGCGCGAAACGCTTTACGAGCGATTGCCAGTAATCGGGAGCGTAGCCATCCGAACCGAGAAGCGGATGATTCAACGTCGAGCACTTGACGCGAGTGTCGCCGAGAAATTGCTGCGCCGCATTCACGGTATCCTCCGCCATGGCGCGGTGGGTGGTCCACTTCCCTCCCATGATGCTGATAAGGCCGCTGGCGCGGTCAAGTTCAACCTCATGATCGCGGGCCAGGCTCTTGGTCCTGCCCGATTTGCCGGCGCTTACCAGCGGACGCAGCCCAGCCGTGCCGCTCACCACCTCGCCCGGCGTAACGGGCTGGGCCAAATATTTATTCAATTGGCGCAGAACGTACGCGACTTCTTCTTTCGTCGCGCACAGCTCGTCGCCCAGCTTTGCTTCGTCGTCCGTGGTGCCGACCAGCAGGCGCCCCTGCCACGGGATGGCAAAAAGCACGCGGCCGTCCTCAGTCTTCGGAATCAGCAGGGCGTTCTCGCTGGAAATCACCTCGAGGGGCAGCAGGATATGAATGCCCTTGCTGAGGCGCATGCGCGGCGCGACTCCCGGCGTCGCCATTTGGCGAATGGTGTCCGCATACGGGCCCGTGGCGTTAACGAATGCCCGAGCTTGAATCGAAAACCTCTGATGGGTGAGCTGATCTTCGAGCTCGACTTCCGTGAGCTTGCCCTCCGGCGACCGTTCAAATGCCATTACGCGCGCGTAGTTTAGGGCTTCGCCGCCGGCCGCGGCGAAGGTCTTGAGCAACGTGATGTTGTAACGCGCGTCGTCGAATTGGCCGTCCGTGTACGCCACGCTGCCCACCAAACGCTCCGCTGCGAGCACGGGCATGCGGCGCAGGGTTTCATCGCGGGTGAGATACACGCTGGGCGCGAGACTATCGCGGCCGGCAATCCAATCGTAGAGCTTCAGGCCGATTCCAAAATACGCGACGTCGAGCCGGCGGAAACAGGGAGTCAGAAATTCCTTCGTGGAAGTGAGGAACGGCGCGTTGCGCAGCATGTGAATACGTTCGTGCAGCGCGCGTTTCAGCACCGCGTATTCCCGGGGATCGAGTCCGCGGATCGCTTCTTCGAGATAACGCACGCCGCCATGCGCCATTTTCGTGGAGGTGCTGGAAGTGCCAGAAGCGAAGTCGCCGGCTTCGACTTGCACGGTTTTGAAGCCTCGCAACTGGGAATCGAGCGCGCAGCCCGAGCCGGTGGCGCCGCCGCCGATTACGCAGACGTCAAACGATTGCCCCGCAATGCTGCGCAGCGCCTCGGCGCGGGACTTCATCTGCAAACCGACCGCGTCAAATGCAAGCGGCCAAGAATACATGTGGAGGGCGGGCGCGGCATGCGGCGTCCTTGTTGGGAGAGTATGCGAATAATTGGCGCGACGTCGGGGGCCGCCGGCTGCCTTACGAGCACAACCGGTTCGGCCCGTGCGTCTGAGAAGCCGAACGTTACTTGGCGGAACCGGCTTTGGCGGCGCGGTTCTTCACGGCGTCGAGCAGCGTGTCGAAAGCGTCGGCAAATTGCTTGACTCCGTCCTCGGTAAGCTTGTCCGTCGCCGCTTTCATGGAGATGCCGGCTTTTTCGAGCCCCTGCATGGTCTCGCGCGCGGCTGCGACGTTTTCTTCCAGGCTGGCGCGCGGCTGGCCATGATCGCGAAACGCGTCAAAAGTGGCAGGGGGAATTGTGTCCACGGTATCGGGGCCGATCAATTCCTCGACGTAATAAACATCGCGATAGGCCGGATTTTTCGTGCTGGTGCTGGCCCAGAGCACGCGCTGCGTCTGCCCGCCGCGCTTCGCGAGCGCATCCCAGCGAGGACCGCTGAAAATTTCCTTGTATCGCTGATAGGTCAGCTTGCCATTGGCGATGGCCACCTTCCCGTGCAGGCCGCGCAGTTGCGCCTGTTCCCCCGCGTTCGAAGTGTTCTTGAGCTTGGCGTCAATCTGGCTGTCCACCAGGGTGTCAATGCGGCTGATGAAAAAGCTGGCGACGCTGGCGACTTTGCCCACTTCGCCGCCGGTCTTCGCAAACGCTTCCAGCCCGGCGATGTACGCTTCCGCCACGCGAACATAGACGTCAAAAGCGAAGAGCAGGGTCACGTTGACGTTGATGCCCTCGCTGATCAATTGCTGAAAGGCGGGGATGCCCTCCGGAGTGCCGGGCACTTTGATCATCACGTTCTCGCGGCCCACTCGATTCCACAGGCGGCGCGCTTCTTCCAGCGTTTCCGCGGTCTTGTGCGCAAGGTAGGGAGAAACCTCCAGGCTCACGTAGCCGTCGCGTTTTTTGCTCTGCTGATAGACCGGGCGCAGGAAGTCCGCCGCGTCTTGAATATCCTTGATGGCCAGCTCCTCATAGCGCCCTTTGGCGTCGAGGTCCTTGCGCTTTTCGAGCTCTTCGAGGGTCTTGGTGTACTCTGTGCTGCCGGTGATCGCTTTTTCAAAGATCGCGGGATTCGAGGTCATGCCGCGCAGGCCGTCCACCTCAATCAGCCGTTTCAGTTCGCCGCCGGTGAGCAAATCGCGGCGGATGTAATCCAGCCAGACGGATTGTCCGAATTGCAGCAATTCTTTCAAGGGATTCTGGGCCGGCTTGCCGGCGTCCGAAGGTGTGGTCGGCTTTACGGTGGTGCTCATCGGGAGTGCCTCCTGATCGAAGCGATCGAGTTTGGCGGCGCCAATCCTGCGGCCGTGCGCCGCGCCCGTTAGGGCCCGAAGCCCTATTCTAGCGCAGATTGGGGTGGGACGGGCGCAAAACGGCGCGGTAAGCGCGAACTCGCTTACCCGGTCCCCACGACCCCCGCGCGATTGACACCTGCGCGCCTGCGGGACTAGCATCGGCGTCTCGACGGAAAATGCGAGGAAACGCGCGATGAAGCCGGAAAAATTGTACACGCCTCGCGAAGCGGCGCAGATCCTGGGAGTCAGCTATCCCACGCTCAAGCAATGGATCTACAAGAAGAAAATCCGCACGGTGCAGACCGCCGGAGGCCACCATCGCGTCCCGGAGAATGAGGTGGACAAGTTTCTATACAAGAAAACGCAACGCCAGCCCGTACCCGAGCGGAGAAGCAATTTTCGCCGTATTAGCGGACGCAATCAGCTGGTAGGCCGTGTGCTGGACGTAACGACCAGCGGCCTAATGGCGCAAGTGACGCTTTCCATCGGCGGGCAGCACATCACCTCCATCATTACCGCCGATGCGGTGCGCGAAATGCGGCTGAAGAAAGGGCAGACCGCCGCGGCGTTGATCAAATCCACCGAAGTGATGATTATCCGGGCTTAAGTCCGCTTGATTTCCGTGTTGGGCCGGCGCCCGGCGCGCCCATATTTCTGCAGCAGGCGAAGCGGACGCAGGGCCACGTACAACGGCGCCAACGCGTGCGGCAAGCGCACCAGCTGCCAGTCGTCCTCCGACGGAACCACGGCGAGACGCAGCGTGTAGCGCCAGCCATCGAAATATCCAGCCACCATCCGCCTGCGAAATTGCAGCCTCCCCACGGCATCCAGCGTTTGAAACGGGCGGCTCATCAACCGTTCGTGGACTTCAACGGCCAATTGCCCCGCCACACGATCCGCGCTTACGCGTGCGGCCACTTCAGGAAGCAGCGGCGCGCCAATCACCAGCGCCGCGAGCGCCAGGCCCACGTGCAACATGCGCGTTGCGTGCAAGGACTCGGCGAGGCGCGCGACCCGGTCCCAATCCAGCGCGGGATGCGACCGGATCAATTCGGAAACGTCGGCAATCCAGGATAACCGTTCCCAAAAATCCTTGGAGCCGTGAATGCACAGCATAGGCAGTGAGTCTTCGGCTGCGAACGTCAGCACGTCGCGTTCGCCCACACGCACGGGCGCGCGCTTGCGCATGAAATCGTCCAGGTCCGGTTTTACCGGAAAATGCCTCAGGGTGATCTCGGTATGCAACTCGACCATGGCGCGGCGCGCCTCGTCGCGGTAATTGTATTCACCCGGAACCAAGGACGCGGACGCGCCGGGCGAAAGAATCCAATCGTATTTCGGCTTGTAGCCCAGCGACGAGATCACTTCGTGCGCATTCGGGAGGTCGCTTTGCCGCAGAATAATGTCCAGATCTTCAAATTCACGCAAGGCGATGTCGCCGTAAGCCTGGGCCGCAAGCACGGGACCCTTGTATGGGATGGAAGGAATTTCCCGGGACTCGAAGAGGCGGAGAATGTGGATGAGTTCGGCGGTGAGATAGAGGCAGCGGACTGTGTTGGCCCGGCTGGTTCTTTTCAGTTGCTCCTGCGCGGCGGGTGGCGCGGCGCCGGGAGCGATGGCCGAGAGATGCCGCTCAAGCAACGGCGTGATGGAGTTTTCTTCCGCTTCCCAGAGCAGATAGTCCCAATCGAGAGGGCCCGCAACAATCCCTCGGACTTTATCCGCGCCTTCGGGCGTGAGGCGCGTGCGGGCGCAGCAAACGAGCAACTGTTTTTCCCCGCAGGGCGCTCTTTTGCTTGCCGGCGTCATTCATCTCTCGCAACAATTCGCAGCGGGGAAATTCTACGCCCATTGCGCGAGCGTTACCGGAGGATTATTCGCATTCCGTCACGGGTGCGGCACGCCCAGTTCATGCAGCAATACGAAAGGAGAAGCGCTCCTGAGCCTCCGCGCGACGGCCGATCTTCAGCAACCGGGCGCGAAAGTCGCTGGAATCCAGTCCAGCTGCACTGCACACCATCTCGAAGTCCCGGTCGTTCTCAAACAGAAATTCCTGCGCTTCGCGGCGCGCTCGCAGCGAGTTCCCGCGCCAGTCCTCCACCGCGCTCACCACTACCGCCGTCCACAACCGGCGCTCCGAGATCATTTCCTCCGTCACCGTATTTTGCATGTCCACGTGCACTCCGGCAGTTGTATTACCCATGTCGTCCTGCTCCCCGGACGAGCGATTTTTCTCGCTCCCGTTTCACGGGGAAGCTAGAAGCATCTGGTGCGCCAAAGAGCCGTGCGTTCGCAAGCTGAGGCTGCGGGGGCGAAATGCAAGGGACTGCGAGACATACACGACGAATGCGGCGGTCAGGATCGGCGGGTGTCAGAGACGGTCGGAGACAAATGGTTCGAAGGAGCGCAGTTGTTTCATGCGGGAACAGCGAACGGCTGGCAAAAGTAATTCATTGCAGAGTTACAACACGGAGATTTCGGGACACAACGGAGCGGGAAACCTACCTGACTGCTTCGACGTTCAGAATGTCTCGCAGTTTCGCCGCCAGCGCCGCGACCGTGAACGGCTTCTGCAGTAACACCGCGTCGGATTCCAGTATGCCGTGGTGCACCACCGCCTGGTCCGTGTAGCCGGACATGAAGAGGACACGCACTCCCGGGCGGATACCTTTGACGCGTTCCGAAAGCTCGCGGCCGCTGATTCCCGGCATCACCACATCCGTCATGAGCAAGTGAATCGGCCCGGAATGCAGGGCAGCCAGTTCCAGAGCGGTGTGGCCATCCTCTGCTTCGATCACGGTATAACCGGTCATTTCGAGATATTCGCGGGCAAGTTCGCGCACTCCCTTCTCGTCTTCCACCAGCAGAACCGTTTCGGTGCCCTGCGGTAGCGTTCGTCCATCCACCTTGTGATCACGAGTGGCCGCCGCCTGTTCTTCCTGAATGCGCGGCAGATACACCTTGAAGCTCGTTCCGCGTCCCGGCTCGCTGTAAACCCACACGTAGCCGCCGCTTTGCTTGACGATGCCGTACACCGTGGCGAGGCCCAGGCCCGTGCCCTTGCCTTTCTCCTTAGTCGTGAAGAACGGCTCGAAGATGTGCGCCTGTGTCTCGGCGTCCATGCCGCAGCCGTTGTCGGTGACGGCGAGCATCACGTACGGTCCAGGTGAAAGCACCACGGGCGTGTGCGAGAAGGATTCATCGAGGTCCACATTGGCGGTTTCGATGGTCAAGCGGCCGCCTTCGGGCATGGCGTCGCGCGCATTGACAGCCAGATTCAGAATCACTTGCTCGATCTGGCTGCGGTCCGCCTTCACCAGTCCGAGGTCCGGGGCGCTCGATGTCTCGAGCTGGACGTCCTCACCGATCAGGCGGCGGAGGATTTTTTCCATCTCGCCGACCACGCTTTGAATGTTCAAGACCTTCGGAGCCAACATCTGTTTGCGGCTGAAGGCCAGCAATTGCCTGGTAAGGGACGTGGCGCGCTGCGATGCGGTCTGAATCTGCTCCGCATTGCGGCGCAACGGATCGCCTTCGGCGAGGCGCTCGGTCATCAGGTCCGCATAACCCTGTATGACCATCAGCAGATTGTTGAAATCGTGCGCGATGCCCCCGGCCAGACGGCCGACGGCTTCCATCTTTTGCGCCTGGCGGAGCTGCTCTTCCAGTTGCTTGCGGTCGGTGATATCCAGCGCCATGCAGATGGCACCTTGCAGTTCGCCTTCGGCCGCGCGCAGCGGCTCCACGTGGCAGGTGTACGATCCGCCCTTCCATTCGACGTGGAACGTCATGGGCTCACCAGCGATCGCGCGGCGGTGAGCGGCGATGGGCAGGAATGTCTGGTCGGTGGTCTCGAAATACTCAAAGAGGGAGAGGCCCACGATTTGATTGGGCTTCAAACCCAAGCGCGTCAAGCCGGCGCCCAGCGCGGAGGTAAAGTGCAGATCCTTGCCGACCGTCCAGAGCACCGCCGGCAACTGCTCTACCAGCACGCGCAACCGCGCTTCGCTCTCGCGGATCTTCTCCTCTGCTCGTTTCCGTTCGATGGCGAGGGCGATCTGGCCGCCGACTGAGGCTAGGAATTCTAGGTCGCGCTCGGTGTACGCCGCCTCATTCTCGTAATGCTGCACCACCAGCACGCCAATGGTTGCGGCGGGAGTGCGCAACGGGGCACCCAGCCACGCCGGTGAAGGCGTTCCGACAAGCTCTACTTCCCCTTGTGCCGCCAGTTGATCGAAAACATGTTGCGGGATCAACATGGCGCGGCCGGTACGATAAACGTACGCGGTGCAGCTTCTTCCCACCTGCTGCGGCGGAGGCGCTTCGTCGAACTGGTCCACGAAGAATGGGAAGTGGAACATGCCGGTAGCGGATTCGTACAGCGCCACGAAGCAATTTTCCGCGTCGAGCACTTTATTCAGCGCCTGGTGGACCAAATAGAGAAGCTCATCCAGGTTATCTGTAACGTTTACGCCGTGGATAATCTCGAAGGTCACCTGGCGTTCCAGCTCCGACCGTTTCCGGTCGGTGATATCTTCCATGGTGCCTTCGTAGGCGGTGATGCGCCCGTCGGAATCGCGAATCACTCTGGCGTTCTCGGAAATCCAGATCAGCGCGCCGTTCTTCTTGCGCAGCTGATATTCGAAGCCTTCGACGATTCCCTTTTCCTCCATCATGCGTTGAAATTCCGTGCGGGTTTGCGGGTCGGCGTAGAAATCGCGGCCGATGTCGCGGATGCTGGCGAGCATTTCCGCCGACGAGCCGTAACCACACATTCTCGCCAACGCCGGATTTACGCTGAGTAACTGGCCGTCCACCGTGGTCTGAAAAATGCCTTCCACGGCATTTTCAAATAACACGCTGAGTCTTTTCTCCGCGTCTCGCTGCGCCCGCTCCGCTTCGCGCCGGTCCGAAATGTCCTGGTAGATTCCATAGCAGCCGACGCTCGTCCCCTCCTGGGCCAGCGGCACGCACGTGACCTGCACGTCAACTAACGAGCCATCGCTGCGGCGGCGGCGCGTGTTTGCGCGGACGACTTCACCCGCAGCGGCGCGCTTGCTGAACCCCAAGGCTTCGCCCCGGAGTTCCTCGGGTGCCAACAACACGTCGAGTTCGGCGCCCAGAATTTCGCATTGCGAATATTTGAAAAGGCTCTCGAACGCGGGGTTGCACATCCGAATCCGGCGATTCACGTCCAGAACGACCATCGCCTGGGGATGGCTGGAAAACAAGAGCTGGAAGTCCAGATACGGCTGCAAGGAATCTCCCAGAGCCGGATCGGTCCCGGACTGCGACGGGTCGGCATGCCGCCCGTTCGCGTGGGCGCGCGACGAGCCTTCCCCGTTTCTCGGCAGCGCGGTAAGCTTGTCGGGCATGGTTCCTGGCGCGGAACGAGGTTCTCGCTCCTGAGGATTCCCCCTGCATCTTGTATAAATTGGGAGGCCTAGAGCGACAATGGTACGTTCGTACCAAACACTCACATTTGCTATAAGTTAGGCACGGCAACGAGGCCGTTTTTGTGCTGCGCGGGCGGGCTGGCGACCCCACGGCGCCTGTGGGAAGACTTAGGCTCCGCGTCGAAGCTCCGACGCTAGGAAAGATAGGGCGCGGGGCTCCGCGCCCTTCGCGTCTATAGCCGGCAAACCATACGTTGCGTTTATTTTTTCGGGCGCGATTCTGGGGGAACCACGCCATTGGCGCGATAGCAGGCAACCAGCAAGCCGTAATGCTCGCCCATGTGCTCGGTGTAGCCGATCCAGTCTGCAAGATGCTTCAGTACACCCGCGTCGCCTTCCTTTTGCAGGAGCGCTGCGCCGTCCGTCACGGACTTCTTCAGGTAGGCTACGGTTTCCGCTTTGGTCTTGTAGTGACTCACGGGCGGATTGTTCTGGGCCTCGCCGAGCGTTGCGCCGGCCAAATGATTGATGAGGTCGTAGTTCGATCCCGCGACGTGCAGCAGGACTTCCTGAAACGTGCGCACGGCTGGATTCAACTTATAGGTGTATTTTTCCTCGGGCCAGTCCTCCGCCATCGTCACCAGGCGGGTGCCTACGTCATTCCAATTTTCGAGAACGGCTTGGGAGGGTGTAGGAGGAGTCTTCGGCTGCGCCCCTTCCTGGGCACGGGCCGTCGCTGCGTAACCGAGCAGCACGAGAGTTACCAGGAGAAAAATCGAACGCGTGATTTGCTTCATAAGTCGTCTCCTTGTCGAACGGCCCCGCCATGCGCCCTAGAGCCGCCGGCCAGGCTACCGGGCTTTTTCGCACAAGTCCAGCGCACCTTGCACTTCCTGGAGCCGTGCGAATATCCTGGCGGCGCGCGTTTGGCTTGGCGCTGCTCCTCCGGTAAGATGGTGGTCCAAGCCCACGAACCGGATTCGTGACCCCCATGGGAAATGAAGAACAACTAAGAGATCCCGTAGAGAGTCCCCACGAACGTTGGCAGCGCGAGCTGGGGCAAATTGTCCGTGGCGAGCACTCCGACCCTTTCGCGATCCTGGGTCCGCACTGGATCGAGCAATACGGAACGCGGTCGCTCGCCGTCCGCGTGTTCCGTCCCAACGCCCAGGAAGTGGCCGTGGTATGGGGCAAAGAACACAATCTTCATCGCGCTGATCGAATCATGTCCGAGGGCCTGTTCGAAGCTAGGCTTCCCGCGAATCTTCCTGGAACCACGCCGGCAGAAGCGGTCCGTCCCACCGCCTATCGCCTGCAGATTCGCTTCGGCGATGGAAATGTGTTTGAGACCCTCGATCCGTATGCCTTCCCGACCGTCCTGACCGAGTTCGACCTGCATCTGTTCGGCGAAGGCACCCATTACCAGAAATACGAGAAGCTGGGCGCGCATGTGCGCGAAGTGGACGGCGTGCGCGGCGTGCATTTCGCCGTCTGGGCGCCCAATGCTCGGCGGGTGAGCGTGGTGGGCAACTTCAACCAGTGGGATGGCCGCGTGCATCCCATGTGCCACCGCGGCGCCAGCGGGATCTGGGAGATATTCATCCCTGGGCTGGACGAAGGCGAGGTTTACAAGTTTGAAATTCTTTCGCGCGTCGGGAATCAGCTGAGCCTGAAGAGCGATCCGTACGGTTTTGCCGGCGAGATGCGCCCCAATAACGCATCGGTAGTGCGCACGATTGACGGCTATCAGTGGAAGGACACGGCTTGGATGCAGTCGCGAGCGCTGCGCGACTGGCTGCATTCGCCTATGACGATTTACGAGCTGCACGCCGGCGCCTGGCGGCGCAAAACGAAAGAAGGCTACCGCTGGCTGAATTATCGCGAGCTCGCCGAAGAATTGCTGCCCTACGCGAAGCGCATGGGTTTCACGCACGTGGAGCTGCTGCCCATCATGGAACATCCCCTGGACGCTTCCTGGGGCTATCAGACCCTCGGTTACTTCGCGGTGACCAGTCGCTTCGGCTCGCCTGCAGATTTCATGTATTTCGTGGACCGCTGCCACCAGGAAAATATCGGTGTGATTCTGGATTGGACGCCCGCGCATTTTCCGCGTGACGCGCACGGCCTGGCGCTTTTCGACGGCACGCACCTCTACGAGCATGCCGATCCGCGGCGCGGCGCGCATCCCGACTGGGGCACGCTGGTCTTCAACTACGGCCGCAACGAAGTGCAGAATTTCCTGCTTTCCAACGCGCTTTTCTGGCTGGACAAGTATCATCTCGACGGCCTGCGCGTGGATGCCGTGGCTTCGATGTTGTATCTCGATTACTCGCGCAAACCGGGCGAGTGGATTCCCAACGCTTTCGGCGGCCGCGAAAACCTGGAGGCGATTGCTTTTCTGAAGCACCTGAACGAAGTTCTGCACAGCCGGCATCCCGGCGCGCTGATGATCGCCGAAGAATCCACCTCGTGGCCCGCGGTTTCGCGTCCCACCTACGTCGGAGGCCTGGGCTTCGATTTAAAGTGGAACATGGGCTGGATGAACGACACGCTGCGGTACTTCGCGCTCGATCCCTTGTACCGCCAGCATCATCATAACGAACTCACTTTTTCGATGATCTACGCGTTCCAGGAAAACTTCGTCTTGCCGCTGTCCCACGACGAGGTCGTGCACGGCAAACGCACCCTGCTCGAAAAAATGCCGGGCGACGACTGGCAGAAATTCGCCAATCTCCGCCTGCTGTTCGGATACATGTACGCCCACCCGGGGAAAAAACTGCTGTTCATGGGCGGCGAGCTCGCAGAGCGGAATGAATTCTGGGACGAAGGCACCGTGGATTGGTCCCTGGAACAATCTCCGTCGCACCGCGGAGTGCAACGTCTGGTCGCCGACCTAAATCGCCTGCACGCGACGGAGCGGGCTCTCTTCGAAGTGGACTTCGAGTGGGCCGGCTTCGAATGGATTGACGCGAACGACGCGGCGGCAAGCGTTCTTTCGTTTATCCGCCGCTCGCGCAATGCGGATGACTTCATTGTCGCCGTTTGCAACTTTACTCCGGTCTTGCGCGAAGATTTTCGCGTCGGCGTCCCCGGAGGCGGCTACTATCGCGAAATCCTCAATACCGATTCCGCTTATTACGAAGGCAGCGACGCCGGAAACGCCGGCGGCGTTCGCGCCGAACCCATTCCCTGGAACGGCCGACCTTGGTCGCTCAAGCTGCGCGTCCCGCCGCTTGCGGCGGTCTATTTCAAACCCCAGCGGGATTAGCTACCCGCCGCCGTTCACGCCCCAATTCCAAATCACGCTTCGCCACAGATTTCACGGAACTTTTCCCTGGGCGCCTCCGTACTTAGCTGCAGGAAGAGCACGGGAGGCTTCCAATCATGCGAAAAGCGATTAGAGCGATGGGGGCGGTCTGTGTGCTCACTCTGGCTGTGGGAAGCATTGCGCTGACTACACTGGCGGCGCCGCCGGAGCGGTACATCCACGTGAAGGTGGACGACGCATCGAAAGGTGAGAGCGTGAATGTGAACGTTCCCCTCTCGATGGCGGAGAAAATCCTGTCGGCATTGAACAAGGGTAACCTGCATAACGGGCATGTCACCATCGGCGAAGCCGATTTCAACGGCGTGGACGTGCGCACCTTGCTCGACGCTATTCGCACCGCGCCGGACAATGAATTCGTCACGGTGAAGGAAAAGGGCCAAGACGTGCGCGTGGCGAAGTCCAACGGAAACCTCGTCGTGCATGTCTTGCAGACCGGCAAGGACGCGCAGAAAGTGGACGTCGTCGTTCCGGTGAAGGTGGTGGATGCGCTGTTCGCCACCGCAAAAGAAAACGAACTGGATATCGCCGCCGCCATTCACGCGCTTGGCGACGCCGGGGACGCGGTGTTGGTGACCGTCCAGGACGCGACCGAGCACGTGCGCATCTGGATAGACTCACACAGCGCTTCGGAGTAAGCCCGATTCGCGCAGGAGGTAACGAATGATCCTTCTAGGGAAGATAGCACTTGGAATTGCCGGTACGGCGGTTGCGGGCCTCGGCTTGCTTTGCAGCGAAGGAATGATCGAAGTGAACGTAGTGGAAACACATCCCGAAGCTCATCACGTTTACGTCCTCGCGCCCGCAATGCTCGTTCCCATCGCAACGCATTTCGTCCCTCGGCACGATCTGGAACACGCCTCGGCCCAAATTCAGCCCTGGATGCCGGCAATCCGCGCGGCACTTGACGAACTGCGCGCATCCGATGATGTAACGCTGGTCGAAGTGAAAGATCCCAGCACACACGTAATCGTGGAAAAACGAGGCGGCTCCGTGGTGGTGGACGTCACGGAGGCAGACGACGCGGTGCACGTCTCCGCGCCCGTCCGCGCAATCGCCAGCACCGTGGAACAAGTTGCCGCCGCGAGTTCCGGCACGCAGGATTAGTTCGCGACGGATTCCCTGACTGGCGGGCGCACCGCAAGGCCCCTTGCAAGCGCCCGTCAGGACCGGGGATTGGTGCGCGGCGGAATCCAATACACTTCTTCCCGCAGGGATTGCTTTGCAAAGCCGCTGCGCTGCAGTATTCCCCTCCCCAAGTCAATCATCTGCGGATGACCGCAGAGGTATCCGGTGGTCTCGGCCGGGTCGAGGTCCCATTGCGACGTGTACTTGCGGATGATGTCTTCCGCTCGTCCGGTTTCTCCGCGCCACGCCGCGTCTTCCCAGGGACGGCTCACCGTGGGAACGTACGTGAGCCACGGCACTTCGCTCGCGATTCGCTCCAGTTCCTCGCGGTAGCCGAACTCCCAGGAACGGCTGGCGCCCTGGATGATGAAAAGCCGCAAGTCGCCGGGGAACTTGTCTTCTTTCCAATCCGAATAGAGCGTGCGGACGTAGGAGACGTACGGTGCGACGCCCGTGACCGTCGCCAGCAACAGATGGTTCCGGTGCCCACTCTTGAAATCCAGCGTGAAACGGCCCTTGGCGATTCTGCGCACCGACAATTCATCGCCTATGTGAAGCTTGTGCAGCAGAGGCGTCAATTCTCCCTGTTCCACTAGTTCGATGAAAATTTCCAGCTCGCGTTCGTAGGGTGAGGATACGATCGAGTACGCGCGTTCGATCCTCTTCGCCGGCGACTCCACGCCCAACGTTGCAAATTGACCCGCCGCGAATTCGAATGCGCCGCCCGGGTCTATCTTGATCTTCCAAAGATCCGCCGCGAAGTCTTCTCGCTGGGTAATGCGGCCGCGATAGAATTTGTCGCCAGCGGAGGCCATATCGTATCGCTCCCAAGTTCACTTCGATTTGCGTCCCACTCAGAAAATCGGTCCAAAAAAAAATAAGAGGCGCCCCGCTGCCACCGGGGGCGCCTCGCAACGCTTAGATTACAGCACGGCCTTCACGGATGCTGCTGATTTTGCTGCTGGAACATCATCGGATTGAAAGGCTGGGGAGTCCCGGTGATCTTATCTTTCGCATCGGCGATGACCTTGGTTAAAACCATGGACGTATCCTTCCCCTGAAACTTCACCAATCCGTAGGGTCCCGCCTTCGGCGCCACCCACGCGTCGCCGGAGCCATCCTTCATCTTGTAATGCTCCGCCACGAACGTACCCGCCGGAGTCGTCACCGTCTCGCTGCCGATGTCGTCGGCCCGGTCGCGGATGTCGGCCGGCTGGTTCTGGGAATGCATCCTGGTCATCTGCGCGGGCATCTCCATCGGCGGCTGGTTCGGCATCTGCATAATGATGCGGGAAACGACGGTGTCCTGTCCGTTCAGGACGGTCAGAGTCTTGGTGATCATCACTCCCATGGGCGTGTTGGACATGGTCATCTCCAACCAGTAGGCGTCTTTGCCATCCACGGATTCCTTCGACACAATCGCGATCTCCATCACCATCTTGCTGCCCTTCTCCGTTGTGACTTCGTACTGCGCCCCGGAACCCACAACCGGATTGAATATTCCGCGGAGCGCCGGACCGGCATGCATGCCCATCTGCGCGCCGGCGCCCCCCGCGATCGTCGCGAACAGCACCAACGCGCATTCGAGCCGAGCCGCTGTTTTCATGAGTTTCCCTCGTGAGCTTGAGATTTACGGAACTGGAGATTAGAGATCGCGTCCCTGCGAATCCATCATTTTGGATGTGTCAAAGCTCGCCTGTATTTTCACGTTGGTGACGATGCACGAGAAATCCAGGTTCTTCTCATCCGCGGGCACCGTGGACGTCCCGTCGCTCGCCCTTTTGGGAAACGAAAATACCACGGACACAATTTTCGCGCCGTCCTCGCTGCGCTGGATCTGGACGCCCGCCGCGGGTATTCTTTCCTTTTCTTTTCGGTCAATCAGGAAGGCGGCATCTTCCAGTATCTTTTCATCCACAGACTGAAACGGTTTCATATCCGCTCCGGTGATCACGATTTCGTAGGAAGTGACGGGATGGGCGAGTTCCGGTTCCGCCTGCTCTTCCTTCATGCGGCCACTCAGGATCGCGTTCCTGACCAAAGCCTCGCGGACGGTACGCGAGGACGCCCAGGTCACGAGGAATGTGGCCGTGGCACCCTGACTGCCGAGATCGGAGCTGCCGCCGGGAGCGGGCCGCGCGCCTTCGGTGGACCTGCCGATGGGAGAGCCGGGCGCCGTCGCGCCATCGCTATCGGCACCCGCCCCGGAAGCCTGCGCCGCTTTCCAAGGGGCGTTAATTTGGACCGCCTTCACCCACGGGGAAGACTCGAGAACCTTGCGCACGTCCTTGGCGTCCCACTGCTGGTAGGGCTTGGACTTCCACGGATCGCCGCTAGCCCACGCAAGGGCCGCGAGCAATAGAACCACGCAACCGCCCAGGAATGCCTCGCGCAAATTTTCCTCTTGGCTCGCTCTCAGTAGATTACTACTGCGGGCTTCCGTCGAACGCACATCTTGCGAATCACCCGTCCGAGCAAATTGCCAGCGCACCCCGCGCCTCCGGGCCGCGCCACCGGCAATTTATCCGCCCGCCTGCCTGGACGCAAGCGTTTTTGCTTTGGGGTAGGCCGAAATATCCACGGACTCGGGTCCGCCGTACATACGTTCAACGCGATACATCGGGCTCTCGCGCGATTCGAAGTGCGTGCGCATCAGCATTTCGCCCACCAGGCCGACGGCCAGTATCTGCACGCCGAACAGACACAGCATCATCCCCAGTAGCAGCAGCGGGCCGTGCTCGGTGATCAGGTCAATGCGCCACCAGAGCAGCTTCTCCACCAGCAGGAACGCCATGATCGCTCCCCCCACAATCAATCCCAGCAATCCCGGAGGACCGAAAAAGTGCAACGGGCGCGTCATGTAGCGCATCAGAAAGCGGATCGTAATAATGTCAAAGAAAACGCGCAGCGTTCGCGAAATCCCGTAGTGCGATTGGCCGCCGGGACGCACGATGTTGCGGATCGGAACCTCCACGATCTTGGCTCCGTTCCACGCCGCCAGCGCCGGGATGAACCGGTGCATCTCGCCGTACAACGGAACATCCTTGATGGTTTCACGCCGATAGACCTTGAAGGTGGTGCCGAAATCGTGGATCGGTACGCCCGATAGTTTGGCCATCATCCAGTTGGCCACCCGGGATGGCAGCCGCCGCAGGATGAAATTATCCACGCGCTTTTGCCGCCATCCGCTGACGATATCGCAGCCGGTGGCGTCCAGGATTTCCAGCAGGCGGGGAATGTCCGCCGGGTCGTGCTGCAGGTCGCCGTCCATGGAGATGATCACGTCTCCGGAGGCGTAATCGAATCCGGCAGCGAGCGCCGTCGTCTGGCCGTAGTTGCGCTTCAGCCGCAACACCGCGACGCGCGGATCCTGCGCCGCGATCTCCGCCAGTATCCGCGGAGTGGCGTCCGAGCTTTGATCGTCCACGTAAATGAATTCGACGGGTTCGAAGCGTCCGGTCATGACCGCACTCAACTGCTTGTGCAGCTCGCGCACGCTCTCCTGCTCGTCGTGAAAGGGCACCACCACGGAGAAGCGCGGCGGCGTGTCTGTTCGTTCCCGCATGTGCTTAGTTTAACTCGCGATAGCTTATTAAGCGA
This sequence comes from Candidatus Acidiferrales bacterium, assembly GCA_049300435.1. GTDB lineage: Bacteria > Acidobacteriota > Terriglobia > Acidiferrales > UBA7541 > Palsa-295. Next base: position 22,029 of record JBAQJS010000062.1, read on the forward strand.
ATACCTCGTTCTTCGAGCGCACTGCGCACGCCAGGATCCAGCAGCGACGCCAGCTCGGTCTCCCGCTGCCCGCGCAGCCGGGAACCCGAACGTTCCAGGTCGGCGTCGTATACGCCAGGGTGCAGCATGATCTCGGTGCTCCCGTCCTCCAGCATCTCAATCATGCGACGCAATACCGCGGCGCTCACTTTTCCGGTCATCGCCAAACCCAGGAAATTGTCCGGAGAAAGAAGGCCGTACTTCGCGGAAATGGCGCGAAAGCGGGGCGCGATGGCGCGCACGGCGGCCGCGGCCAGAATCTGTATCGAGACGCTCTGGCCGTCGCCGCGCATCGTCCTCCAGGAATCGCGAAGATCCTCGACCGGCTTCCGCACTCGATTGATTCCAAATTCCTTGGCGACTTTTCCCAGCGCTTCCATCACCCGCGGATGCGCATGCGTATGTTTGTGCGTATCCAGGTGCGTCGGCACGATTCCCGCAGCTCGTATTCGTTCGATCTGTGCACGAAATTCCCTTTCGATTTCCTCGCCGGGGATCATTCCGGAACTCAATCTGGCGACGAAGCTGGGCAGAGACTCCGGCAAATTGCCGCCCGCATCGGCAAGCGATGCAACATCTTCCCGGCGGGCCATGCATTTGCCGCCAACCAGAACTAAGTGGCAACCGACTCCCAGTTCGGTATTTGCACCGGTTCTCTGCACCGCATCGTCGAACGCCGGACCATTGGCCATCAGCGTTGTGCTGGTGAGAATCCCTTCGCGATGAGCGCGAATGATCCCTTCGTTCACACCGCGCGTCATGCCGAAGTCATCGGCATTGAGAATCAGGTTTTTCATTTGCGCCGGGAGCATTTTGCAGCGGGGAAGCGGCGATATCAAGCGCGCGCAATGAGTTGCGCGCACGGAGCGGGTCCGTCGGGGGGAAAAGTCACTCTCGCCGCACGCACTTTGGAAACCATTCGTTCGCCGAAGGGCGAATAAAATATAAATGCTGTGTGAAAGTTTTCAACAGTTCTGTTGAAAACCGTGTGCAAAAGAACGCGCGCGAATCGAAATCGTCCAGCAACGCAAAGGTTTAATCCTCTTTGCACAGTTTCAGGGCATGATGCGCGGCGTTGGCCGAAAGAAAAACGGGCGAGCGGAGCGGGGGGCAAATCTAATACCAATGCGGAGGCGGTTCGAGCTTGATCGCGATCGTATCTTGATCTTTTTCGATGTCGTACCATTTTCCAAATGTGTGCAAACCTTTCGCAATCACTTGAATCATAATTTTGCCTTGCGGCACCGGCGGGACTTTCACTGTTCCGCCTTCGTTCGTCTTGAAGCTCAACTCGGCGAGCTTATCGTGATGCAAAAACCCGCCCGACTCATTGAATCGCACGTACACGCTGGCATTTCCCACCGGCTTGTCGTCGCTGTTCGTCACGATGATGCGCAGCCGAGTCGTCGCCTCTTCGCCTTTCTTGTCGTTCTTCGGACTGGACTTGTCTGCATCGCCCGATTGACTCTGGGTCGCATTCTTGCCGGTGTCGTTGGCCTGAGCCTGACAGGCTTCGGCGCGCAGCAATCCGGTTGCCAGAACTGCAGCCCAGACACAAAGCAGGAAAAATACACGACGGAAGGCCGTGCGCTTCATAGACCTTGTTGTACTCCTTTCCGCGAACTGCCTCAAGTACGGAAGTTCCGCTCGAATCGCTAACAGTCTTGCGACAGCGCCTGGGCGAGCGTTCCGTTGCTGTGGAAAACGGCCTCGGCCTTCCGCTGGGATTGTCTGGCTGCAACTTGCGCAACCGACTGGCCTGCGCGATGTCCTGGCAACGACTGTCTGACGTATGATGAGGGCTCGAATTCGCAGGACAGAGCGCGCCAAAAACGTTCGCTTCGTCGCTCTAAACGCGTGCGAATCTTGTGTTTGCGATTCAGGCGGCGGTGACCTGAAGCGACTTCAGTCGCGCCGTGGAACACACATATTCCGAGGTCCAAAATTCCTTGGGGAGCTTGTCTGGAGGAATCTGATGGGTTTTTCCACCGACGCAATTCACGTGGGCCAGGAGCCGGATGCGCTGACCGGCGCGATCGTCGCTCCGATCTATCAAACTTCGACCTACGTGATCGAAGAGATCGGCAAGAGCAAGGGCTACGACTACGCTCGTACCAACCATCCGAACCGGAAAGCGCTCGAGCGCACCATCGCGAAGCTGGAAGGCGGCCACGCCGCGTATGTGTTTACTTCCGGCATGGCCGCCATTGACTCCGTATTCCGTCTCCTGCGCCCCGGCGACCACACCATCCTCTCGCAGGCTGTCTATGGCGGCGTCTTCCGCCTCACCACCCAGCTGCTGGTCGAATTTGGCTTGGAGTTCACTTATGTGGACACGTCCAACCTCGAAAAGGTGCGGCTGGCCATAAAGCCCAATACGCGCATGATTTACGTCGAGACGCCGACGAATCCCACGATGATCGTCTCCGATCTGGCGGCCGTCGCGAATCTGGCACACGAACGAAATCTGACGGTTGTCGTGGACAACACCTTCCTCAGCCCTTACCTCCAGCGGCCGCTCGCTCTGGGCGCGGACATCGTCGTCCATTCCATGACCAAGTTCCTGAACGGCCACAGCGATTGCACCGGCGGCGCGGTGATTGTCAGCACTCCGGAGCAAGCGCAGAAGATCTATTTTGTGCAGCGTTCGGCCGGCGCGGGCCTGGCGCCCATGGATTGCTTCCTGGTTTCACGCGGCGTCAAGACGCTGGCGGTGCGCATGGATCGCCACAATGCAAATGGGATGGCCGTGGCCAAGTATCTCGAAGCACATCCCAAAGTGAAATATGTGATCTATCCTGGTCTGCCTTCGCATGCACAGCACGAAATCGCGAAAAGGCAGCAAAAGGGATTCGGCGGCATGATTTCATTCGACCTGGGCCCGCTGGAAGCCGCCAAGAAATTCCTGAATCACGTCCGGCTGTGCTCGCTGGCTGAGAGCCTGGGGGGCGTCGAAACCCTCATTTCGCTTCCCGCGCTGATGACCCACGCCTCCATCCCGGCGGAAATCCAGCTGCAAATCGGAATTACGCAGGGGCTGGTGCGGCTGTCCGTCGGGATCGAGGACGTGGAAGACATTATCGCCGATTTGGATCAGGCGCTCGCGCAAGTCTAGGGTTTGCCCGTGCCCGCCGGCTCCGTGCGAGCTCACCGCCAAGGAACCGACACCGTGCGGAAGGCTACGAGCTTTTTACCGACTCCGAAATCCATTGCAGATAGTTGCGCGACCCTTCCGCAATCGGCAAAGCGATGATTTCCGGCACGTCGTAACTGTGCAGCGCCTGCACCGCGTCGCGCAATGCCGCGAACCGCTTCCTGCTTGTCTTGATAAGCAGCAAGAACTCTTTCGCCGACTCGATCTTTCCCTTCCACCGGTAGGTGGACGTCACCGGAACCCCCATCTCGTTCACGCAGGCCGCCAAGCGCCGCGCCACCAGCGCGCGAGCGATCTTCCGCGCCTCTTTTCGCGACCCACACGTGACCAGCACTACGATTGTGTCCGTCATTCTTCGCCGCTCGCGCACCTTTACTCTTGCGACTCGCCCCGTTCTTGCGTGATTTTAATTCGCAGGCCAAGATACAATAGTCGCCCGTGACGAAACAAACGATCCATTTCGGCACTTCCGGCTGGCGTGGCGTCATTGCCGACGATTTCACGTTCGCCGGGGTTCGCCGCGCCTCGGCGGCTGTCGCGGGACACGTCTGCGCGCAAAAGAAATCTCCCAAAATCATCGTCGGCCACGACACCCGCTTCTTTTCCCCTGAATTCGCGCGCACCGCGGCAGGCGTGTTGCGCAAAGGTGGCTGCCAAATCGTTTTCTGCGCGGAGCCCACCCCCACACCCGTGCTGGCCCATGCCATCATCCACAACAAGTTCGATGGCGGCGTGAACATCACCGCGAGCCACAACCCTGCCGAGTATAACGGTTTCAAATTTTCCGGCCCCGACGGCGGCCCCGCCTTACCGGATATCACCAAAGACATCGAAAAGCGCGCCGCGGCATTGCCCGACGATAACGGCGATCACCACGAAATCGAAAACGATTTCCAGACGATTGATCCGCGCGGCCCTTATTTCGCGCAGCTGCAAAAAATGATTCGCTTCGACGTGCTGGCCCGGGCGAAGGGTAATTTCGCCTACGACGCGCTGCACGGATGCGGGGCCGGTTGGCTCGACGGCATTCTCACCGCTCACAAAATCACCGTGGAATCCATTCGCACCCGCCGCGACGTCCTCTTCGACGGTACCGGCCCGGACCCTTCCGAGGAAAATCTCGCGCCCCTGAAAAAGCTGGTGCTCGAAAAAAAGTCGTTGGCTGGCCTGGCCACCGACGGCGATGCCGACCGTTTCGGTATTCTCGACCGCGACGGCGCTTTCGTTCAGCCGAATCACATCCTGGGCCTCGTCTTCGATTACCTGCTCGAAACGCGCGGCGAAAAACTCGGCGCTTCGCGCAGCGTCGCCACCACCCATCTGATTGACGCGGTCGCGCGCCTGCACGGTGTTAAGGCCTACGAGACGCCGGTGGGCTTCAAGTACGTCGGCCCGCTGCTGCGCGCGGGAAAGATCGCCCTGGGCGGCGAAGAAAGCGCGGGCATGACCATCCACGGGCACCTCCCGGAAAAGGACGGCATACTCGCCTGCCTGTTGGTCGCGGAAATGATCGCCGCGCGCCAGGCTTCGCTGACCGACCAGTTGCGCGACCTGTTCCGCAGAGTGGGCGGCGAATTCTGGCCGGTGCGCGAGAATTTGCATCTCCCCGCGGAAACCCAGGCAAAGCTGCCGGCGCGTCTGCTCGAAAATTTCAGTGAATTCGCAGGACACCAAGTCGCCAAGACCGATCGCACCGACGGTCTGAAGCTCATTTTCCAAGATGGCTCGTGGATTCTGATGCGCCCCTCCGGCACCGAGCCGGTGGTGCGCATCTATGCCGAAGCCGCCACCCCTGCCCGGGCGCACGAACTTGCGGAGGATGCGCGCGCATGGATCAGCAAGTGAATCGTCGCGCCAGCGGTCGGCCACCCGAGGAGCCGCCGGCGGAAATCGTCGGAATGTCCGCTCCCCGCCAGACCTTTGCCGAGCAGTTGGCCGCTTTCCTGCGCCGCAATCTCTATTGGTTCCTGACGGCGGGCTTTGTGCTGCTGCTCCTGCAGGATATCTTCGGCACGCACGGCGTATTGGCCATGCGCCGCTCGCAGGCCGAAGCGCGCAAAATTCAGCAGGAAATCAACCAGTTGGACGGCGAAAACCAGAAGCTGCAGGGCCACGTGAAGGACCTGAAGACGGACCCGGCCACCATCGAATGCATCGCCCGCGAGGATATCGGCCTGGCCCGGCCCGGAGAACTCATCTTCAAAACGCAGCCGTCGGCCCCGGACCCCGCGCATCCCGCGACGCAACCCTGCTCCTCACAAAAGCCTTAACCCTCCGCCGTCGGGCGCAGCGCCTGGCGAAACCACCCCAGTACCTTCGCCCCATCGCGCTTCCAGCGCGTCCGGGCTACAGACAATAAAACCATTCCGGCGGTAATCAGCAGCAGGCCGAACGTCGCCATGGCGATGGACTGCGCGCCCTTCTCCAGGATGGAAAACCGCCCGTACACGAATTCGATGTGCGCCCAGTAAACCAGCAGCGAGGTTTGCCCTAGTTGCACCGTCGGGCTGAAGGGCACCCGCAAGACCACCCAGCGGCACCACGCGTAGCTCAGCGGAAACAGCACCAGCATGATTCCCACGCGCGCCAAAAAGAAATTCGGGCTGGTGTGCCAGTAATCGTACATCGCGAAGAATTGCCGGGGCCGCGCATCCAGCCAGACCGACAAGTAATACAGAGCGATTCCCAACGCGCCCAAATACGCGATGGCCTTCGCCTGATTCTGTATCGCCCAATCGTCAAATAGGAAAAAGCCCAGCGCCAGTCCGGCAAAAGCGAAGCCCGCCCACGGAAAAACGGGAAACAGCCACGACTGTGGCGTCTTGAACGTGTGCACCCCGTTCACGTAGGACTCCAGATACCAGGGCAGCCAGCGCGGCCGCCAGGTGGTGTACAGCGGAGGCGTGGCCAGCGCGATCGCAGCCGCCACGAACACCGCCAGCGCCAGATTCGCCATGCGCGTCCTGGTCAGACGGCAAACCACACCCATCAGAATCATCGAGAAGCCGATGGTGTTCAGAATATCCACGCGCAGCAGGTCGGTCCAGGGCGCCCACGGCAGCCCCAGCACGTATTCCTGCAAACGGAAGCCGTAACCCAGCGCCAGGATTTCCGCCCCACGCAGAATCGTCTTGCGCGCGATTTCGTTTGCCGCCACTCCCTTGCGCCGCAACTTGTCCGTTACCAGCGCGAACGAAACGCCTGCCAGGAAAAGGAACAGCGGCGCGGGCAGCGTGCCGCTGAGCTGCGACCATTTGAAAAACTTCGTGCCGCGCGCGGAGGCATTCAGCCACGAATCGTACGCGTGTACTTCGAACATCACCACGCAGGCGAATCCGCGCAGCCAGTCAATGTAGGCGTATCGTCCAGATTTGGTCAGTTCAGGCATGGTTTGGGCGCCGGTGCAACGCGCACCGGGATTGCACGGACATCGCCGCCGGGGCGCCCAGCCGGCGCCGCTCCCGCGCGACTATAAACCATGCCGTCGCGGCAATCTTCCTTATTCATCCCGCCGTAACACGTATGCGCTATCACTTCTCGTCCCATGAAATGGCCTCAGACCAACGTGCCTCCGTCCATTGCGCGCCAGAATTGCGACCCACAAAACAGCCGCACAGGAGCAACTGCATGCTTCCCTATGATCTGATCGTGATTGGCTCCGGGCCTGGAGGACAGCGCGCCGCCATCCAGGGCGCGAAGGCCGGCAAACGGGTCGCGATCGTCGAGAAGCAGAGCTCCATCGGCGGCGTCTGCATCAACACCGGGACTATCCCCAGCAAGACCATGCGCGAGGCGGTGCTGCATCTTTCCGGCTTCTATACCAAGAGTTTTTACGGCGCGAATCGCGGCGTCGCGGCCAGCATCACTATGACGGACGTTCTCTTCCGCGTGCAGCGTGTCGTGGAAAACGAAGTCGGCGTCACTCAGGACCAGCTCCGGCGCAACGGCGTGGACATGGTCCACGGCACCGCAAATTTCACCGACCCGCACCACCTCCGCGTGGAGAACGGCAACGGCTTCGCCGATTTCGAAGCGGAATACATCGTCATCGCCACCGGCACCAAGCCCGCCTGCAATGCCAAGGTCCCCATCAACGGCCGCAATATCATTGACAGCGATCAGATCCTGAGCATGCCACAGATTCCCAGGACGCTCATCGTGGTCGGAGGCGGCGTCATCGGCGTCGAGTACGCCTGCATGTTCGCCACGCTTGGCGTGCGCGTCATCATCGTCGAAAAGCGCCCGCGCCTGCTCGAATTCGCCGATACCGAGATGGTCGAAGCCCTCAGTTACCAGATGCGCGATCATCGCGCCACCATGCGCCTGAACGAGGAAGTCGAAAGCGTGGAAGAGCTGCCCGACGGCAAAGTGGCCGCGAACCTCGTCAGCAAGAAGCGCATCAATGCCGACGCCCTGCTCTACGCCGTCGGCCGCCAGGGCAATGTGGATCGTTTGGACCTGGCTGCGGCAGGCATCGAATCCGATAGTCGCGGGCGCATCAAGGTGGACGCCGACTTCCGCACCATTCAGCCGCACATCTTCGCCGTGGGCGACGTCGTGGGTTTCCCCAGCCTCGCCTCCGTCTCGATGGAGCAGGGCCGCATCGCCGCCGCACGGGCTTTCGGCCTGCCGGTGCAAACCGACCCCGAAAGCTATCCCTACGGCATTTACACCATCCCGCAGATTTCCTTCATCGGAAAGACCGAAGAACAACTCACCGACGCCGACGTTCCCTACGAAGTCGGCGTCGCCTATTACCGCGAAATCGCCCGCGGCCAGATTTCCGGCCACACCGACGGCCGGCTCAAAATCCTCTTCCATCGCGAAACCCTGGATTTGCTGGGCGTGCATATCTTCGGAGAAAACGCGGCCGAGCTTCTGCACATCGGCCAGGCGGTCTTCAAGCTCAAGGGCAAGATCACCTACTTCATCAACACCGTTTTCAACTATCCCACCCTCGCCGAGTGCTATAAGACCGCCGCGTTCAACGGACTCAACCGCCTCAGCTGATCGGCCGCCCGTCGTAAACGCCGGCGAAGTTGTTTCCGGAACCGCCGCGCATTTCAGTAGAATCCTTCATCGTGGCGCAGACTTCCAAATCCCGGCCGATGAATCTCCCCACGGCAGCGGTCGCCTGGGCGATCATCGTCGCGCTCGCTGCCATTTACGGGATGCGCTTGGGTTACAGCGGCTATTCGTACGCGCTGGCGCTCGGCGTGGCCGCGGCCCTTTTCGCGTTCGAACTGTTTCTCGCGGCTCCGCGCGTGCTCGAACGAACCAGGGCTGCACTGGGGGAACACGGCGCGGTGCTGGCGCCGCTCGTGCCGCTCTTTGCCGTCTTGATTTACACCATCGGCGTTACCGCCAACTGGAAAACGGCGCTCTTCGGTGCGGCCTATGTCGTGTTGCCGGCGCTTCTGTCCGCCACCAGCATCGGAAAACCTCCCGGCACCTGGCAGGACTACGCCGCTGCCCTGCTCATCTGGCTGCCGGTCGAACTCCGCTGGATGGATCGCCCGTTCTTGTACCGGCTGTTCCCCTATCCGCCGCAGTTGATGCACACGCTCACAATCCTTCTCGCCCTCAGTACCGGCGTCGCGGCGCTCGTGCTGCTGCGACGCCTGGACGGCATCGGCTACGCTGTCGAGTGGCGGCGCGGCTTCGCATGGAACGTAATTCTCCATTTCGGGGTATTTGCGATCATCGCCGTCGCGCTCGGCCTGCGCATTGGATTTCTCACCTTCGCGCCTTCACTCGCGCGTTTGCGCACCGCGCCCATCGAGGTCACTGGAATCCTATTCTTTACCGCGTGGCCGGAGGAATTCCTGTTTCGTGGCGTGCTGCAGAATCTTCTGTCGCGCACATTCAAGAATCAGTGGGTGGGCTTGATCGTTGCTTCGGTAATCTTCGGTTTTTCGCACATTTTCCACGCGCCCTACCCGAATTGGAAATATGTGCTGCTGGCGACGGTGGCGGGGTTGTTCTACGGCCGCACCTGGATCAAAACCGGCTCGCTTTTTCCGGGCGCGATTGTCCACGCGTCGGTGGACATCCTGTGGCACATCTTGTTTCGTTAGGGCAGGCCCGCGGCGAAATGCTTCTCGTTCCGAGCGCGCGAGCGCGAAGTCCTACTTCACCACTCCCTGCAGCGGACTGGACGCCGAAGCGTACAGCTTCTTGGCGATTCGTCCGGCGAGAAACGCCTTGCGCCCCGCATCCACCGCGAACCCCATCGCCTCGGCCATCAACACTGCATCCTGCGCCTCGGCGATGGCCGTGTTCATCAACACGCCGTCTGCGCCCAATTCCATCGCCATGGCCGCGTCGGACGCCGTCCCTACGCCCGCATCCACGATTAGCGGCACTTCGGTAATCCGTTCCCGCAGAATCCGCAGGTTGGCCACATTCTGAATTCCCATGCCGGAGCCGATCGGCGCTCCCAGCGGCATCACCGCAGACGCGCCCGCGTCAATCAATTTCCGCGCCGCGATCAAATCGTCATTCGTGTACGGCAGCACCACGAAACCTTCCTGCACCAGCGTCTTTGTCGCGGCAATCAATTGCTCCGTGTCTGGAAAAAGCGTCTGCTGGTCGCCGATCACCTCGAGCTTCACCCATTCGGAGAGTCCCACTTCGCGCCCCAGCCGCGCGGTGCGCACCGCTTCGTCCGCCGTGTAACATCCCGCCGTATTCGGCAGGATGAAAAAATTCTTGCGGTCAATGTAATCCAGCAGCGATTCCTTGGACTTGTCCGTGAGATTCACCCGCCGCACCGCCACCGTGACCATCTCCGCGCCCGAAGCTTCGTGCGCGCGTCGCATCTCCTCGAAGCTGCGGTACTTCCCCGTTCCCACGATCAAACGCGAATTAAAAGCGCGCCCGGCAATCACCAGTTGGTCGGCCATAAAGATTCTCCGCGATTCATTGTACGCCGGCGCCGCAGCTCGGCGCGTGCCGCACGGCGCAGCCGTCCGCCGCTAGGTCCGATGCTGCGGCCGCGGCTCTTCCACGTCCGCGTATAAACGCGCGATCACATCCTGGTAGCGCTGCTCGATCACGCGGCGCTTCATCTTCAGCGTATAAGTCAGTTCGCCGCTCGCATACGTGAAGTCCTGATCCAGGAGCGCAAAGCGCTTCGGCTTCTCGTATTGCGCCAGCGACGCCGTCAGCCGCTCCACCTCGCCCGCAATCAAGTCCCGCACCCAGAGATCCGAAATCATCTGCGAAGGCGAAGCGAACTCGTGCCCTCGCCTCTTCCCTTCGGCTTCCACCGCGGCGGCGTTCAGCACCAGCAGTACCGAAACGAATTTGCGCTTGTCGCCCACTACGATCGCATTCGTCACATACGGGCACGTCTTCAGCAGATTCTCGATCGGCGCAGGCGCCACGAATTTTCCCGCCGCCGTCTTCAGCAGTTCCTTCTTGCGATCGGTGATGATCAGGTATCCGTCCTCATCGAGCCTGCCGATGTCCCCGGTGCGGAACCAGCCATCCTCGCTGAGCACTTCGCGCGTTTCAGCGGGCTTGTGGTAATAGCCCTGCATCACGTTCGGCCCCTTCACCAGAATCTCGCCATCCCCCGCAATCTTCACTTCCACATGCGGAATAGGACGCCCCACCGTGCCTACCTTGTTCGCCGTCGGCAAATTGGCCGTCACCACCGGAGAAGTCTCGGTCAGACCGTACCCTTGATACACCGGCACATCCAGCGACCAGAAGAATTCCGCCAGCTCCGGCGCCAGCGGGCCTCCGCCCGAGCAGAACGTCCGGATCCGCCCGCCCAATCCCGCGCGCACTTTCGAGTAAACCAGCCGGTCCGCGATGCGCCATCGCAACCGCAATCCGCTCGAAGCGGGCCTGCCATAAGCCTTCCACGGCACCGCTTCCGCGGCCGCCCGCAGCGCCCAATCGAAAATCTTGCGCTTCAGCCCCGTTTCGCGATGCCCCTTTTCGATGATATTCGCGTACATCTTTTCGAACAGCCGCGGCACCGCGGCCGTCATGGTCGGACGCACTTCCAGCAAAGCTTCCGCCACGGCTTCGATTTGTTCCTGGTAGGCGATGGAAACGCCCCGCGAAAAGTAGCCGTACGCTACCGTGCGCTCGTACACGTGGGCCAGCGGCAAAAACTCCAGCGACACATCGCCCGGCAAAAATTCATGTTCCTTCAGCGAATCCAGCGCGTTCGAGGTGAGGTTCGCGTGGGTCAGCATGACGCCCTTTGGCTCGCCCGTTGTTCCCGAAGTGTAAATAAGCGTCGCCAGCTGATTCCCCGCTACGGCGGCCGACTTCTTCCGGTATTCGGCCACCTCCGCATCGCCTCCCGTGGCGATCAAGGACTCGTAACGCAGAATTTCTCTCTGCAAGTCGTTGGGCAGCGCGACGGAAATCACGTTCTCCAGTTGCGGCAGGCGTTCCCGCGCTTCGGCAATTCTGCGCGCCTGCGCCTCTCCCTTGCTAATCACGATCCGCGCGCCCGAATCGTTCAGGATATACACCATCCGGTCCGCGGATTCGTTGAAGTACACCGGCACCGTAACCGCCCCCAGCCCGCTGATCGCGAAATCAGCCACATGCCATTCCGGACAGTTCGGCGCGAATATGCCGACGCGATCGCCTGCCTTGATTCCCAGTTCATCCAGCGCTTTTGCCAGGCTCGCCACGCGCCGCAGCATTTCGCCCGCCGGGATGGATTCCCAGCCCTTCGCGGTCTTGTAAATCTGCAATTTGGGATTTGCGTAGCGGTCGAGAGCGTCCAGAAACAGTTTGTTCAGCGAGGGATAGTCCATGTGTTCTCAAGCAACTCTAGCTCATAGGCACCGCGCGCGCAACGCGATTGACCCGGCACGCCGCCGCGAGCCGCCGTGCTACAAATCGAGCGCCCGTGTGCGCTAAGATGGCCTTGGAGGTTGCCCATGTCCAAGCTGGCCACCGGAGACGCCGCCGGATACCAACCCGTGCGCGCCCCCCGCGGTTCCACACTCTCCTGCAAAGGCTGGCAGCAGGAAGCCGCTCTCCGCATGTTGATGAACAACCTCGATCCGGAGGTCGCCGAGAAGCCCGAAGACTTGATCGTTTATGGCGGGCGGGGCAAGGCCGCGCGCAACTGGAATTGCTATCACGCCATCGTCGCCTCTCTGCGTTCGCTCGAAGCGGACGAAACTCTGCTGGTGCAGTCCGGCAAGCCGGTGGGAATTTTTCGCACGCATTCCTACGCGCCGCGCGTGCTCATCGCCAATTCCAATCTCGTCGGCCACTGGAGCGATTGGAAGCATTTCGACGAGCTCGACCGCGCCGGCCTGATGATGTACGGCCAGATGACCGCCGGCAGTTGGATTTACATCGGCTCGCAGGGAATCCTCCAGGGCACCTATGAAACTTTCGCCGCGGCGGCGCGCCAGCATTTCGGCGGCGACCTCGCCGGCAAATTGGTCGTCAGCGGCGGCATGGGTGGCATGGGCGGGGCGCAGCCGCTGGCCGCGACTCTGAACGGTGCGGCCTTTCTCGGTATTGACGTGGATCCCGAGCGCATCAAGCGCCGCGTGAAGATGGGTTATTGCGACGTGATGGTCAACGACCTCGACGAGGCCCTGCGCGTCCTGAAAAACGCCGTACGCAAGCGCGAGGCCACCTCCGTGGGCCTCACCGGCAATTGCGCGGACGTGATCCCCGAACTCGCCCGCCGCGGCGTGCTGCCGGACCTGCTCACCGACCAGACCAGCGCGCACGACCCCGTCGGCGGCTACATCCCGCAAGGCCTCGACGTCGCCCAGGCCGCCGAGCTGCGCAAGTCCGACCCGGCAACCTACGAGAAACGCTCGCTCGATTCCATCGCCCGCCACGTGGAAGGCATGCTCGCCCTGCAGAAAATGGGTGCGGTCACTTTCGATTACGGCAACAACATCCGCACTTTCGCCTTTCAGCAGGGCGTCAAAAACGCCTACGATTTTCCCGGCTTCGTACCCGCTTACATCCGGCCACTCTTCTGCGAGGGCCGCGGCCCCTTCCGCTGGGCCGCGCTTTCCGGCGAGCCAGCGGATATTCACCGCACCGACCAATTGGTGCTCGAAATGTTCCCGCACGATGAGATTCTTTCGCGCTGGATCAAGCTCGCGCAGAAGCGTGTGCGCTTCCAGGGCCTGCCCGCGCGCATCTGCTGGCTCGGCTACGGCGAGCGCGATCGCTTCGGCGTCGCGCTCAACGATCTCGTCGCGCGCGGCGAATTGAAAGGCCCCATCGTGATCGGCCGCGACCATCTCGACTGCGGCTCGGTCGCTTCTCCCTATCGCGAAACCGAAAAGATGCTGGATGGCTCGGACGCTGTCGCCGATTGGGCGCTCCTAAATGCCTTGCTCAACACCGCCAGCGGCGCCAGCTGGGTTTCCATTCACAATGGCGGCGGCGTGGGCATCGGCTATTCGCTGCACGCCGGCCAGGTGACGGTCGCCGACGGCTCGAAGGAAATGGGTGAACGCATCCAGCGCGTGCTCACCAACGATCCCGGCATCGGCGTCGCCCGCCACGTGGACGCGGGCTATCCCGAAGCCGTGAACTTCGCGAAAAAGTCCGCGATAAAAGTCCCGATGCTGTAGTTTTTTTGGAGTGCGGCGGCTCGCCGCCGCTTTGCGAAATACAGCGCATCACCGAAAGCAGACCGGCAAGGCAAGCCTCGCCGCAAAAGAAGGGCAAGAACGAGCTATAGCACTGCAAACACGCATCAGCTTGACGGAGTCACGAGGAGCACAAAATGATCGCAATCACGGGAGCCACAGGACATACGGGAAAGCCGGCAGCCGAAGCATTGCTCGCAAAAGGTGACAAAGTTCGCGTTATCGGGCGTGACGCAACCAAGCTCGCGCCATTCGTTGAAAAGGGCGCGGAGGCCTTCACCGGCAGCGTCGAGGATCCCGCGCTGCTGCGCAAAGCGTTCCAGGGCGCCACGGCTGCATACCTGATAATCCCGCCGGACATGACGAACAGCGATTATCGCGGTTATCAAGCCCGCATAACCGACGCTTATGCCGCGGCGATTGCCGAAAGCAAAGTTCCCTACGTGGTCGTCCTCAGCAGCCTCGGCGCGGAGCAGCCTGAAAAAACCGGCCCGATCGTCGGACTCCACAATCTGGAAGCGAAGTTGCGTGCAAACCAGGGTCTCAACGTCCTGTTCCTGCGGCCCGCCGGTTTCATGGAGAATCTTTTCATGAGCGTGCAGCCGCTGCGCACCATGGGCGTGCTCCCCGGGCCTCTTCCGGGGGATGTCCCGCAGCCGATGATCGCCTGCCGCGATATCGGCGCGTACGCGGCCGAAAGATTGCACGCCCGCGACTTCAGCGGCAGCTCCGTGCAGGAACTGCTCGGCCAGCGCGACCTCACCATGAAGGAAGTCGCCTCGATCGTCGGCAACGCCATCGGCAAGCCCAAGCTCGGCTACATGCAGGTTCCCTTCATGATGCTGGAGCCTGCGCTGGTGCAGATGGGTATGCAGAAGAATACCGCCGCGCTGATAATCGAAATGTGGAAAGCCGGAAATTCCGGCGCGATCAGGCCGCTCGAGCCGCGCAGCGCGAAAAGCACCACGCCCACGTCGCTCGAAACCTTCGTAGCCGAAATTTTCGCCCCGGCGTACCTGAGCATGGCGGCCAAAGCGTAGCGTCGGCGCTCTCTCCCCCAATCGGTAGCTATACGCAAGCGGAAGACGGTTTTGTTGCGGCCGGTCTGGCGAAGCCAGACCGGGCACCACTCCGGCTCGCAAACGAATCCACGCCGCTCCGCCGCCGGGCAGAGCAAAGCTCAGAGCAGAGCGGCCCACTCGCCCGTCAAACAACGCCACCTCGAACTACCGCGCAAGTATTAACGAATCCGCATCGCCAGTAGTCTTTTTCCTCTGCGCGGCGTTAGTATCGCTTCACCCGTGCCCGACACACTCATCACCGGCTGCTCGCAGCTTCTGACCATGCGCGGGCCAGTCCCCCGCCGCGGCAAATACCTCGCCGAACTCGGCATCATCAAGGACGGCGCGATCCTCACCCACGAGGACCGCATCGCGGCCGTCGGGCCGCGCCGCCGCATCGAAAGATTGCGCCAGGCGCGCCGCGCCGAAAAACTCGACCTCGGCGGCCGCGTGGTTCTGCCCGGCTTCGTGGACTCGCACACCCACCTGATTTTTCCCGCCAGCCGCGCGGCGGAATACGAACACCGCATCGCCGGCGCCACCTACGAGGAGATCGCGCGCCGCGGCGGCGGCATTCACTCGACCGTTGATAGCCTGCGTGGCGCCACTACCAGCCAGCTCAAGATCCGCGCCCTCGCCAATCTGAACGAATTCGCGGCCCATGGCACCACCACCATCGAATCCAAGAGCGGCTACGGCCTCAACTGGAAAAGCGAGCTCAAAATTCTCACGCTGCTCGCGGAGCTGCATCAGGAGCAACCGCTGGATATTCATGCCACGTTTCTCGGCGCCCACGTCGTTCCCGCGGAGTATCGCCGCCGGCCGGACGCCTACGTGAATCTGCTCGTCGAACGCTGGATTCCCGCCGTGGCCATGGCCGGACTCGCCGAATTCTGCGACGTTTTCTGCGATCGCGGCGCCTTCAGCGTGGCGCAGTCGCGCAAGATTCTCGCCGCCGGCCGCGCCGGGGGTCTGGTGCCGCGTATTCATGCCGAGCAGCTTGCCAACACCGGCGCCGCCCGCCTCGCCATCGAGCTGCAAGCGGCCAGCGCCGATCACCTGGAAAAACTCAGCGCCTCGGACATTCGCGCCCTCGCGCTTTCCAGCGTGGTCTGCACGCTGCTGCCGGGCTGCTGCTTTCATCTGGGCCTCGGGCATTACGCCCCGGCGCGCCAGCTCATCGCAACGGGCGCCATCGTGGGCCTTGCCACCGATTTCAACCCCGGCACCAGCCCCACGCTCAGTATGTCCATGATTCTGTCGCTCGCCTGCACACAGATGCGCATGACCCCCGCCGAGGCCATCAGCGCCGCCACCATCAACCCCGCCTATTCGCTGCGCGCCCACGATCGCGCCGGCTCCCTCGAAGTTGGCAAGTATGCGGACCTTGCCGCCTTTGACGTGGCTGACTACCGCGAAATCCCGTATTATTTTGGTGTGAATCTCTGCGCCTTCACCATGAAACGCGGCGCCATCATCCACGCCAAGAATCTCTGACTCGATGAAACGACTTGTCGAATGCGTTCCGAATTTCTCCGAAGGGCGCGATCTGGCCAAAATAGACGCCATCATCGCCGCCATGCGCGAGGTTCCAGGCGTGTATCTGCTCGATCGCGAAAGCGATGCCGACCATAACCGCAGCGTCGTCACCATTGCCGGCGAGCCGGAAGCGGTCGCCGAAGCCGCCCTCCGCGGCGTGGGAAAGGCCGCCGAGCTGATTGATCTCACCAGGCATTCCGGCGCGCATCCGCGCATGGGCGCAACCGACGTGGTCCCTTTCATACCCGTCGAGGGCGTCAGCATCGAAGATTGCGTCGCCCTCGCGAAAAAAGTCGGCCGCGAAATCTGGGAGCGCTTTCGCGTTCCGGTCTATTTCTACGAAGCCGCTGCGCAGCGCCCCGAACGCAGCAACCTGGAAAACATCCGCAAGGGTCAGTTCGAAGGTTTGCTCGCCGAAGTCCCGAAAAATCCGGATCGCGCGCCGGACGTTGGCGAGCCCCGCCTGCATCCCACTGCCGGCGCCACGGTCGTGGGCGCGCGCAAATTCCTGGTTGCCTACAACATCAACCTCAACACTCCCGACCTCGAAATCGCCAAAAAAATCAGCAAGAACATCCGCTTCTCGAACGGCGGCCTGCGCTACGTGAAAGCCATGGGCGTGGACCTTCGCGCGCGCCACCTCGCGCAGGTTTCCATCAACATGACGGACTTCGAGCAGACCCCTCTTCATCGCGTCTTCGAAATGGTCAAGAGCGAAGCGCAACGCTACGGCGTCTCCATCGTCGGCAGCGTGATCGTCGGCCTGATTCCCAAGCGCGCCATCGAGCTCACCGCCGACTTTTACC
>JBAQJS010000063.1:0-24965 GCA_049300435.1 Candidatus Acidiferrales bacterium
CGAATCCGCCGCGGGGTTTACGCCGATCACCGCGTCGCCGCATGGAACGCCCATGAAATAATTGCAGCCGGCCGCGCCGAGCAGCAGCAGCAGATTATCCGCGGAATTCTGATCGGCTTCGGCATGATTCGTGTAACACACGTCGCAGCCCATGGGCAGCCCGAGCAGTTTGCCCATGAAATGGTCCTCCAGGCCGGCGCGAATGATCTGGCGTTCGTCATAGAGATATTCGGGGCCGATGAATCCCACCACACTGTTCACCAGGAACGGATCGAATACGCGCGCGACGCCGTACGCGCGAGCTTCCAAAGTAAGCTGGTCCACGCCGCAGTGCGCTTCGGCCGAAAGCGCGCTGCCCTGCCCGGTCTCGAAATACATCACGTTCGTCCCTTTCCAGGCGACGTCATTACGCTGGCCGTGATGTTCGATCACTTGCTCGCGGCCCTCCTGCAGCATTGCGAGGGTGATGCCGAAGCTTTTGTTGGCGGCCTCGGTGCCGGCCACGGATTGAAACAGCAGATCCACCGGCGCGCCGCGGGCGAGCGCCGCGAGCTGCGTCGAGATGTGCGCGAGACAGCAGGTTTGCGTGGGAGCCTGGCAAGCCTGCATCAGGCGATCGAGCGCGCGCAAAATCGCGCCGACGGTCTCCACCGAATCCGCCGCGGGGTTTACGCCGATCACCGCGTCGCCGCATCCATAGAGCAAGCCTTCGAACGCCGCGAGCAGGATGCCGCCGGCGTCGTCCACCGGATGATTCGGCTGCACGCGAATGCCCAGGACGCCGCGCTCGCCCATGGTATTCCGGCAGCGTGTGACGTTGCGAATTCGCGCCGCGGCCAGCACCAGGTCCTTGTTGCTCATGATTTTCGCCACGGCTGCGGCCATTTCCGGCAGGATGGCGCGCTGGATCTTGCGCAGGTCGGCCTCGCTGGTGGCGTCTTCGAGCAGATATTCGCGGAATTCGCCTACCGTCATGCTTTTCAGCGGCCGGAAGCCTTCTGAATCAAACGAGTCAAGAAGAAGGCGGCTGACGCCGTCATCCTCCGGATCAATCAGCGGGTTGCGCGCGATTTCGTCGAGGGATAAATCCGCGAGCTGGCGTTTGGCGGCCACGCGTTCGCGTTCCGATGCCGCGGCGATGCCGGCCAGTTGATCGCCGGATTTTTCCTCGTTCGCTTTGGCAAAGAGCTCACGGAGACCGGAAAAGACGAATCGCTCGGGCATAGGCGCGCACGGAAAGGTCAGCCTGCGAATTTCATTTGAAAATTAACATCAATCCGCCGGCAAAGGAAGCAGCCGCGCCGCACCATTGCACGCGCCAGCCTATTGTGGGCTGTGCGGGCTTGTCACCATCTTGCAAACCGGGCTATAAATGAAATTCCGGCTGCGGGAATCGGCAAATCGCATCCGGCGGATACGTGATCCACCCGGACCGCTACGGGAAACCAAATGGCCTCGAAGAAAATAATTTTCTGGGAAGTGGATACGCAGGAAGACTTCATGAAGCCGGGGGGCAAGCTTTACGTCCCCGGTGCGGAAAAGCTGCTGCCCAATATCCGGCGGCTCACCGCTGCGGCGCGCGAGGGGCGCGTCTTTCTGGTTTCGCACGGCTGCGTGCATAAGGCGGACGACCCGGAATTCGCGCAGTTTCCGCCGCATTGCATCGGCGGAACGGCGGGCGCGAAAATGGTGCCCGAAGCGCTGGCGGAAAAATATGTGACCGTCCCCAACGATTCCGCGGTCGCCCTACCCGCAGACCTCTCGCAATTCCAGCAGATCGTGCTGGAAAAGCAGACGCTCGACATATTTCAAAGCCGCCACGTGACGGCGCTGCTGGACCGTCTGCCGCGCGACGCAGAATTTGTGGTGTTTGGCGTGGTAACCGAATATTGCGTGCGCTTCGCGGCCAAGGGCCTGCTGGAACGCGGGCGGCGCGTGGCGGTGGTTCAAGACGCGATCGAAACTCTGAATGCGGAGGATGCCAGCCGCACCATGGCGGAGCTAACCGCACTGGGAGCTGAAACGATTTCGACGAATGAAGCGCTGCGACGGCTGGACGCCGCAGCATGATCCTACCCGCGGTCAATGGAAATACATCGCGCGCGCAGAAGCGGGCGCCGCGCTTGGCCTGAAGAGATGTCCGTGCCCGACCGGCGCGAGGCGGAACTACTGCAGCGCCTTTTTCAGGCGCGTGGTGGCCTTCACCAGGCGCTTCTTCAGGGAATCCACTTCCTTCGAGAGCGCTTCCAGTTCCTTCTTTGCCAGCACGCCGGCTTTGGCGACCTGGTGCGCCTTGCGATCGGCTTTGCCGATTGCGCCGCCGATGCTTTCCGCTACCTTGGTGAGCTTGCTCTTGGCCATTTCTTCCTCCTGATAAAAGCGCCGCCATGTTATACGGCGACGGCACCCACCGTCAATCGGGCAGGCGGAATACGAAGCTGACGTCTTCCTGCGTTGCGATCGGTTTCCCGTTCAAAAGGGTCGGACTGTAGCGCCATTCGCGTACGGCAGTCATGGCCGCCTGCACCAGCGTGTCCGGCCCGCTGACGGCTTCCAGGCTTTCAATCCTGCCATCCACGGCGACCACCGCGTGCAATTTCACGATGCCTTCCGCGTGCGTTCGCCGCGCATCGAGAGGGTAGATGGGCTCGACCAGATTGGTGAGCTGGCCGATCTGCAGGTTGCGCGGATTCTCCGCGGACTGGGCTTCATTAGCCGGCACAGCAATCACGCCTCTGGAACGAATGGCGACGAAGCCCGAAGCGCTGATCGGCGTTTCCGGCAAACTCAACATCAGCGGCGCGGCCGATTTTTCGGACGTTGCTGACGCATTCGACGCGCCCGCATTCGCGCTTCTGATTGCAGGTTCACTCGCCTGCACTTGCCGCACCGGATTCAAATCAGCGCGGTTCGAACCGCTTGCCGCGGGAATCGTCCATTTCCGGTTGCCCGAATCCACAATCTCGATTTGCAGCGGCTTTGCGGGAAGCGCGGGAGCCGCTCCGCCGGAAGCATTGGCTGCAGGAATCGTCGCCAGAGTTCCCGGAGTCGGCGCGGGCGCGCTCTTGGGTTGCGCGACGTCATCAATATCATCCATCATCCCGTTCAACGCGCCGCGGCGCACCGCCATACCCGCGATAAATGAAATCGCCGCCAGCAGCAGGATCAGTAGCGCAAGGAACCATCCGCTTTGCAACTGCACGCGAAAGCTTCTCCCGCCATCGTCGGGAGCTTTCGCTTCCGTGGGAACGTGCGGTCGCGGGAACAGCGTTGACCCCGCATCCCCGGCGCTAGAATGCCCCAGCCCGACTGGCGGCGCGGCAGTCACTCCAAAACTGGGCGCGCCGTGCGCGCCGCTAATCGCGTTGAGTGGAGAAATCGGAATCTGCGTTTTTCTCTCGAATGCCACGGCTGGAGGGGCAATCGGCGGCAGCGGGGGTTTTGCTTCGCGGACTGCCGGTGCCGGCTGAAGCGGCTCGGCCGCCTCCAGGACTGGCGCTTCCGATTGCCGACCTGGCTCATACCGTGGCTCTGGGATCTTGTCTTCGGTCTTGGCTTCGAGCTTGCCTTCGGCTTCGGCTTCGTCGTCGGCATCGTCGTCCTCGAAACCTTCGTCCGCCGCTTCGGCTAGCTCGGCCGACTCGTCATCCTCCGCAACCAGCTCGTCAACTTCGCCGGCCGGTTCTTCATCCTCGGCGCTCGACTCCTCGGCTTGAACCGCCACTTCCTCCTCTTGCGCGGCGACCTCTCCTCCCGACGCCTCCGCGGTCTCTGCCGCGTGTGCCCGCACCGGCGCTTCGACCTCCGCCTCCGCCTCACTCTCCTCTACTGCTGTTTCAGGAGAGGCCTCGCGCGCCATCCAAGAGCGGATTCGCCGCAGCGCCTCTTCCTGCAGATCCACGAAGCGCAGCCCAACCTCTTTTCTCGATTTGCCGATCCAGACAATTTCTCCGCTTACTTCCAGGCGTCGGCGCGAGCGCGGAACCTCGATGCGCATCGCAATTCTGGAGTCGCCCACATCCAGCACCTCAGCCGCCTGCACCGCGATGCCGCCTTCGCTGATATTGAGCACAATCCCGCCATTGCCTTCGCCCAGCTCGACGTAGGAAAGCGAGCGGACGCGCTGGCGCGGGTGCAAGCGCCGGTCCTTCACCGGTGCGGAGACAGGCCGCGACTCCTGGGTCCGTTCTGGATCGTCAATCATGCATCCTGCTTGTTGCGCGAAAGGCGCGCGCAACAACTCTCAGTGCTAAGCCTTATACTTCCGTGCATTTCCGTCCGCTGTAGCATGGCCGGATCCAATCTTGCGCCGCGCCGGCAGTTTCTAATTCAGCCCCGCCGCGCTCGCGGACATCTGCAATTCCTGCCAGCCACCGGGAAGCTCTACCTGAAAATGGGTGGCCTGATCGAATAATGCAAATCCGCTGAGATTCGCCACTTCTTCCGACACGAACTGCCGGAATTTCTCCTGGTTCACCGGCCCGATCTGCCCGGGAGCCATCCCCGCGGGCCAGTTGAAAGGGCGCGTGATTTGCACGGCAATGCGCGTCCGGTTCCGCGCGGGGAGGAATGCGGAATTATCCAGTTCGATCGGCTCCGCCGAACTCAGGCTGCCGTCGGACTTCAGACGGGTCATCACCACCGTTCCCGGCCCCTTGGTGAACCGGTAATCCAGGCTCGTATTGTTATCGAGGTCGTAAGAAAACAGCAGCGTCGCGTGCGTGGGATCGGCTTCGCGCACCTCCACGCCCGCAAAGGTGCCCTGAATCGCGCCCGAATTCCACGGCGACGCCGGCGGCGCTGGCCGCGCAACCCGTTCCTGCCGGGGAAATCGCGGCAACACGAATAAAATCAGGGAGGCCAGAACCGCCGCGAACACCACGAAAATGAGCAGCTTTTTCATCGTCTCGTGCAAATCGAATCTACCACATCGCCCCGGAATCAGCTTAGGCGTGTGTGGAATGTCCAGGTCGCGGGAACTACTCCTCGAGGTATTTCACGAACACCACTTCGTTCTGCTTCTCGTTGTATAGCAGCTCGTCCACGTTCGCCTGCGTCAGGAGCAGGCCGAATCCGCCGGGACGCAGCCCCTTGTCTTGCCGGACCTGGTCGTGCGCGGTGGGCTGGTCCGGCGTATACGAGATTGCCGCGTGGTCGAGCTCCGCAAATTTGAATCCCTGGCCGGGATCCGCGATGCGATACATCAGCATGCGCCGCGCCCGCAAATACGAAATGCGCACTTTGCGATTGGGATCGAGCTTCCCGCCCCATTCGACGGCGTTCAGCAGCAGTTCGTGAAACGCCTGTCCGACCGCGCGGCGCACCTCCTCCGACAGTCCGGACTTCAGATGCGCCATAAAGGCTTCGATGCGCTCGGCTTCTTCCAGCGAGCAGGAAACGGATAGCTCCACCCAGTTGGGGCTGGCGGAAATTACCTCGATTTGGCCTTGGCCCGGCTTTTTCGAGAGCGTTTCCTTCACCAGGATCACCAGCGCTTGCGGATCAATGGGCTTGGCGACGTACGTGTACGCTTCTTCGCGAATCGCGCCCAGCAAAGTTTGCGGCGTGTCGTCCGAAGTCATCACGATGATTTTGGGCCGGTCCTTCACGTTGCGCAGCTTCGCCAGCACCTCCAGCCCGTTCATTTTCGGCATCCACACATCCAGCAGGGCCAGGTCGAACTTACCTTCCTTCAATTTCTTCAGCGTGGCGGCGCCGTCCGACGTCGCGACCACCGTATAGTTCTGGGCCCGGAGCGTTTCGGTCAGGAGCAAGCGCGTGGTGCGGTCATCATCAGCGACAAGAATGCGCGTCATCGTTTCCTCCCTGTTGTGTGGCGCGGCCGGCCAATCCGCCGCGGCGGCTTTTTTTGCGCGCCGATGGCGTGCAGCGCGGGCAGGAGCAGCGCGATTTCATCTTCGAGCGTTGCGTAGAGCTCCCAGGCGCCGTCGAGTTTACCCTGTCGGGCGGCTTTTTCCATCTCTCGAGTGGTTTCCAGCGCGTCCGTGGGGCCAAAGTTCCCCACCGAGCCTTTCAGCGCGTGTGCCCCATCTGCCAGCAGGCTGGCGTCGTGCTCCGCCAGCGCATTGCGAATCCGCGCCATCATCCGCGGGCAATCTTCGCGGAAGGTTTTCACGATGTCCCGCAGCAGCTTGCGGTTCCCGCTGAACCGCTCGAGCAAACTCTCGGCGTCCAGCGCGCGCGTGTGGGCGCCCGAACCCTCGCGCGTTCCGTCCGTTGGTCCGGGGGTCTGGCGCTCCGCCGAAGCATTGGCAATGGCCTGCGGGATTCCTTCGACCGTCTGGAAAAATGTCTTGGGCTCGATCGGCTTGGCCAGATATGCATCCATTCCCGCCGCGATGCAGCGTTCGCGATCTCCCTGCATGGCGTGCGCCGTCATCGCCACCACTGGCAAATGCTCGCCTGTGGATTTTTCTTTCTCGCGGATCAACCTTGTGGCTTCAAATCCACCCATTTCCGGCATTTGTACGTCCATGAGCACCAGGTCGAATTTGTGCCGCTCGATAGCGGTGAGCGCCTGGCGGCCGTTTTCCGCGACGATCACGGAATGGCCGCGGCGCTCGAGCAGCTGCACCGCGACTTCCTGATTTACGGGATTGTCCTCGGCCAGCAGGATGCGCAACGGTCGGCCAGACGTCCGCGCGCGCCTGGCCGCCGCCGATGGGCGTCTCTTCCGTGGACCGGGCACATGCAACGCGGTCACGATCGCGTCCCACAATTCCGATTGCTTCACCGGCTTGCTCAGCGACGCCGCCACTCGCGCGTTCCTGGCGCGCGCTACGTCCTCGCTGCGCCCCGCCGAAGTGAGCAGAATAACCGCCGAGTCGCGCAGCTGTGGGTCTTGCCTCACGCGGGCCGCCACTTCAAAACCATCCATCTCTGGCATGTGCCCGTCCAGCAGCACCAGGCGAAACGGATTTCCACTCTTATGCGCGCGGCGCAACGCCTCCAGTGCCGCCGCACCGTTCGCCGCCGCGACTGGCTTCATCCGCCAATTCGCGATCATCTCCTCCAGGATTTGCCGGTTCGTGGAATTATCGTCCACCACTAGCACCGGCAGATCCCGTAGCTTGATCGGCGCGGGCTCTGCGGATTTCTCCGCGCACGAGGGCGGCCGGCCGAAGCGCGCGGTGAAATGAAACGTGCTGCCCTGGCCCTCTTCGCTCTCCACCCACATCAGGCCGGACATCAGCTCGCAGAGTTGCGCGGAAATCGCCAGGCCCAGGCCGGTGCCGCCGTACTTGCGCGTCGTGGACATATCCGCCTGTGCGAACGCCTCGAAAATATGCTGCTGCTTTTCCAGTGGAATGCCGATCCCGGTGTCGCTCACGGAGAAATGCAGCAGCACTTCCTGTTCCGAGCATTCCTCCACCTTCGCCTGCACCACCACTTCCCCGTGTTCGGTGAACTTGATCGCATTCCCAACCAGGTTCACGACGATCCGGCGCAACCGGTCCGGATCTCCGATCAGCGTGTCCGGAACATCCGGCGGAAAATGCGAGGCCAGCTCGATTTCCTTCTCCTGCGCGCGCAACGCCAGAGATTTCAGCGTGTCCTCGATCGTCTCGCGCAGCTGGAATTCCATGTGTTCGAGCTGTTCCTTGCCCGCCTCGGCTTTGGAAAAATCCAGAATGTCGTTGATCAGATTCAGCAGCGAAGCCGCGGAGCTTTTGACGGTGCCCAGAAATTCCCGTTGTTCGGGCGACATCTTCGTTTCCAGCGCCAGGTCCGTCATGCCGATAATCGCGTTCATCGGCGTGCGGATTTCGTGGCTCATGTTCGCCAGAAACTCGCTTTTGGCCCGGGTGGCGTCCTCGGCCTTCTCTTTCGCCACTTCCAGCTCCTTCACGAGTTGCGCCAGCCGCCGTGCGTCCTCCTGCTGCGCGTTGCGCGCCGCTTCCAGATAATCGGCGTACAGCTTCAGTTCCATCTCCGCGCGCCGCCGCTCGATGAACTGCCCGATCTGGCTGCCGATGGAATCGAACATCTCCATCAACTCCGGTTCCAGCTTGCGCGACTGCCGCGTGAAAAATTCGATCACGCCCGCGACGTGGTCGCCCAGACGGATCGGAAACGCGAACGCCGAATGCAGCCCGTCGGCCACGGCAAACGAACCGCGCGGAAAGTTCTCGCCCACCTGCACCTCCGGAATCCACGCCGGCTGGCGGGATTCCCACACGCGCCCGGGAAGTCCCACGCCCCGTTGGAAGGTGTATTCGCGGGTAGCTTTGGCGAACGTGGGAAGGCTGAGATTGGGCAGGTGCCACATGTTTACGCAGCGCAGCACGTCGGCCGCCTCGTCCACGCGCCACAGCGCGCCCAGGTCCCAGCTCAGCCCTTCGCAGATGGACATCAGCAGAAACGGCACCGCCGCATCCAAAGATTCCGCCTCGGCCAGCACTCGCGTTACCGCGTAGCCTGTCGAAAGCCGCCGTTCCGCCTCCTTGCGTTGGGTGATGTCGCGCGCGACCGCAAAAATCAATTGCTGCTCCGGGCTGGGCGTCGCATTCCACAGCAGCCAGCGGTAGGTCCCGTCGGCGCGGCGGTAGCGGTTCTCGAACGAAATGGTGTGTTCGCCTTCGTCCAGCTTCTGCGCCTCCGCGTCGGTCTTATCGCGGTCGTCCGGGTGAACAAACTCGTTGTACGGCTTGGAAAGCAGCACCTCGATCGGGATGCCTAATGTGTTCTCCCACGCCGGATTGATGCGCTTGAAATATCCGTCGAACCCCGCGATGCACAGCATGTCCAGCGAAAGCATGAAGAGCTGGTCGAGTTCTTCTTCGGTG
Organism: Candidatus Acidiferrales bacterium; assembly: GCA_049300435.1. Classification (GTDB taxonomy): domain Bacteria; phylum Acidobacteriota; class Terriglobia; order Acidiferrales; family UBA7541; genus Palsa-295. The sequence continues at coordinate 8,808 of JBAQJS010000063.1, forward strand.
AGCCGGCGTTCGCGCATCGCGCTCGATAAATCCACCACGCTGCGCCGCAGCTCCATCTGCGTCACCACCAGGCGGCTCAGCGACTTCAGCGCATCCCGCTGTTCGGCCGACAAATTGCGCGGGACCCGATCCATCACGCACAGAGTCCCCAGCGCGTGTCCCTCCTGTGAAATCAGCGGCGCGCCGGCGTAGAACCGGACCCGCGGGTCGTCGGTTACCAGCGGATTCTCGCGAAAGCGCTCATCCGCCAGTGCGTCCGGCACCACCATCACGTCCGGTTGCAGAATCGCGTGCGCGCAGAACGCCACGTCGCGCGGCGTTTCCGGTTGCTCCATGCCAATTTTCGATTTGAACCACTGCCGGTCGGAATCCACCAGGCTGACCAGGGCGATGGGCGTGCCGCAGATCAGCGCGGCCAGGCGCGAGAGATCGTCAAACTCCTGCTCGGGAAGCGTATCCAGGATGGCGTAGCGCCGCAGGGTTTCGAGTCGTGCCGATTCGTTCTCAGGTGGCGGCGCTTTCATGGCAGGCGGGCAGGATCTCAGTTCTGCGCCATCTTATGGCCGGGGCCAGCCCAAGTCAACGCTCGCCGGATTTTGCCCGCTTTCGGTCCGGGATCCTCGCGCCATGCTGCGCCTCCAGACTGGTGTAAAATCAACCTCGAGGTGAGGTGCATGAGGGTAAGCGCTCGGGCCACTAGCCATGCCGTCGCACTTCCTGGCCATACTGTTTCCCGCCTTTCCTCTATCGGGTAATTCGGCATCCGATTTGATCTTCAAATCCGTACCTAAAAAATCCATTTCGGTCCAGGAAGGCGGTTGACATGCACGATGAACCCAAGACGGACCCATTGACGCGACGGGGATTTCTGGGAGTGGGCTCGGCGGCTCTTGCGGCCGCTGGCATATTGGGCGGTACGCCTTTGGCGGGACAGGAGCAATCCGCCCAAAAATCCCACGCGGATCGCAGCTCGAGCGATCCGGGTCCCACCAATCAGGCCCTGGACGCCGCGAATCCGGATTCGAATGTGCCACCTCCGACGGACGCAGGCGGCGTGCCAACTTTCAAATACCCTTTCTCGTTGGCGCACAAGCGGCTGCAGGAGGGCGGCTGGTCGCGCGAAGTGACCCAGCGCGAGCTCGCCGTCTCGAAAAGCATGGCTGGCGTGGACATGCGGCTCACCGCCGGCGGCGTTCGCGAGCTGCACTGGCACGCCGCGTCGGAATGGGCGTTCATGCTGTACGGTAACGCCCGCATCACCTGCATTGATGCCGAAGGCAAAAGCTTCGTCACCGACGTGAAAGAAGGCGATCTGTGGTTTTTCCCGACCGGAATTCCCCACTCGATCCAGGGACTCGGCCCGGACGGCTGCGAATTTCTGCTGGTGTTCGATGACGGCAACTTCTCCGAATATGAGACGGTGCTGCTCTCCGACTGGATGGCGCACACGCCGCCCGAAGTGTTAGCAAAGAATTTCGGCGTCAGCGAAAACGCGCTCGCGAACCTGCCCAAGAAAGAGCGCTTCATCTTTCAGACCGAAGTTCCCGGCCCGCTCGACGAAGATCGCCGCGTCGCCGCCGGCGCCCTCGGCCCTTCGCCCATTGATTTTGCTTTTCGCACCATGCAGTTTCCGCCCACCAAGCAGAATAAGAGCGGGGACGTTCGCATCATTGATTCCCGCACGTTCAAGGTATCCACGGCCATCGCCGCCGCGATCGTCATCGTCAAGCCCGGCGGCATTCGCGAGCTGCACTGGCATCCCAACGCCGACGAATGGCAATACTTCTTTGCAGGCAAAGGACGCATGACCGTATTCGCCACCGGAGGCCGCGCGCGCACCATGGATTTTCAGACTGGCGACGTGGGCTACATCGAAAAGGCGCTCCCGCACTACGTGGAAAACACCGGAACCACCGATCTCAAGTTTCTGGAAATGTTCAAGAGCAGCTACTACCAGGACCTCTCGCTCTCCGAATGGCTTACCCACACTCCGCCGGAGCTGGTGGCGGCTCACTTGAATCTCGATAAAGCCACGCTGGACGCTTTACCGAAAGACAAAGCCGTGATCATGCCGGAATGACCGCGGTCTCTTGTGGTCCCTGCTGGTCGGCACGGATATCCCGGCCGCTCGGTTATCGCAACGACTCGGCGCGCCCGCCCGGTGTACAATTTTCTGCGCCCTCAGTTGCATGACGAAAACTTCGGCGATTGATTTGGCATCCATAATCTCTTGAGAATTTATTCGCTACCGGTACTGCCGCTGCTGTTCGCGCTTGGCTTGGCCGCAGCCGCGCGCCACGCTCGGCCCGCGCAGCGCCCTGCCGCCAATACGGTCACGTATTATCGCGACGTCCTGCCCATCCTCCAGCAGCATTGCCAAAGCTGCCACCGGGCCGGCGAAATTGGCCCGATGGAGCTCATGTCTTACGAGCAAACCCGCCCGTTTGCGCGAGAAATCGCCGACGCCACGCGCACGCGGCAGATGCCGCCGTGGTTCGCCGATCCGGCCGTCGGCCATTTTTCGAACGATCCGTCACTCACAACGCGGGAAATGGACACGCTGGTTTCCTGGGCGAATGCGGGCGCGCCCCCAGGCAACCCGGAGGACGCGCCGCCGCAGCGTGCGTGGGCGCAAGGCTGGATGATTCCGCAGCCGGACGCGGTCGTGCACATGCCCCAGCCGGTGGCGCTGCCCGCGCAAGGCGACATTGACTACACCTACGAAATCGTTCCCACCGGATTCACAGAGGGGAAGTGGGTGCAAATGTCCGAAGTCCGGCCGTCCAGCCGCGCGAACGTCCATCATGCCGTCGTGTACGTCCGCCCGCCGGGCTCGCATTGGCTGCAGCACGCTCCCATCGGCACGCCCTTCACCGGCGCGGACATGACCGACGAGCAAGACCGCCAGGATACGCACTTCACCACGGCAGATATTCTGCTGGTGTACGCGCCGGGCAGCTCGCCGGACAATTGGCCCGCGGGCATGGCGAAATTCGTCCCGGCGGGCTCCGATCTCGTTTTCCAGATGCACTACATCGCGCGCGGCCATCCGGCCAGCGATCAATCCAGCATCGGCATGATTTTTGCGAAGCGCCCGCCGCAGCGGCGCGTGCTCACGTTGCAACTCACCAACGACCGCTTTGTCATCCCGCCCGGCGTGGACGATTACCGCGTGGAGGTTCACGGCTCGTTACCAAACGACGCCGTTCTGCTCAGCTTTTTCCCGCACATGCATCTGCGCGGCAAACTCTTCGAATACAACATTCTGCATGCGGACGGGAGCGTCGAGCCGCTGCTGCGCGTGAATTACAATTTCTACTGGCAATTGAGCTATCGCCTTGCGGAACCGCGCTCGCTCGCGGCCGGCACGGTGCTGCAGGCCGTCGCCTGGTACGACAATTCGAAAAATAACCCGCACAATCCCGATCCGGACGCCGCCGTCCGCTGGGGCGATCAGACCTACGATGAAATGATGGTGGGATTTTTCGACGTCGCGGTCCGCGCGGACCTGGACAAGCCCCACTACTTCATTCGCTCCGGTAAGGCGCCCGGTCAACGGAGATAACACCGCGACTACTGCACTACTTCAGTCGCAAGCCAGTGCGATAAATTGGAAGGGCACTTGTTGCGGGTGGTGTTCGCTGCGCTTCATTCGACCTTAGTCGCTGACAATCGGAGCAGCTTCTCGGGTTGCCGACGGCCGAGGTGTCGAAATCGTCCTGACATAATTGACGATCGCGTTGTCCAGGGCCTTGGGAGCTGAAACGCCGTTCCGACGGAGTTCCGCCTCAAACAACGCTGGGTCGACTCTGTCCGCCAATCGCTTTAACTCGACACACGTTGTGTGAAAGAGCTTGAATTGAGCGTCCATTCCAGATGGAAGTGAGATCACACGAAACTTGCCTTTCGAATCCCGCCATGCGTCTGGGGCTTGTTTAAAAAATCTGATGGTGTACTGCCGATCTATCGGTGGGATGAAATCCGGAAGTAGATGATAGAGGGCTTTGGAGTTAACGACGATGGTTGCGTCTGACTCCGATAGCTTTAGGGATTCATACGGGGCGCGTAATCGCAATATTGCCTCCGAATACTCGGTTTCGGACATCCCTAATTGATTGCAGGCGCGAAATTCCGCGAGGACTGGAGCCGCGGCAGCTAGCGAGTTCTGAAAATGCTCCCATTTGACCAATTTCGTTTTGGTGGTCTCTGTGCCACCCATGCGGTGCATTCCCCACGCGGTAAGAGTGGCATAAAGCATTTCGATGTGCCGGTGGGAGAGGAAGCCCTCCCTTCCCGCACGAAGACATTCGAGATGGAAGTACACGCAAGGGCCGCCGAACTCACGAAATTGATCATAGGAGCCTGAGAAGTACGTACTTTGACCGCCAAGAAACATCGCAGAATTCATCATTGTTTTCCCCTCTGCTACACGCCTCAAAATTAGCGGCGACCGTGAAGCAGCAGGCGGATCTCGCACCGCGCACTCAGCAATTTGTCGCGCTGTCTTAACGAGCCATGGCAGCGCGCGTCTCTCCCAGCCACTCGTCTATGCGCGCCAGAGCCTTCGCCAGGTGCTCCGGATCGCCGCCGAAGCCAAACCGCACGAACGATTCCATCCCCACTTGTTCGCCGGCCACCAGCAACACGCTTTTCTGCATGCGCAATTCTTCCGCCATGCGCGCCGAATTTCCCCCGCCGCGCAGCCCCGCCCAGGCAATCGCCCCTGCTTTCGGCGCCACGTGCGAGAACGTCTCCGCATGCGCGTCCAGCCAGGCCTGTAGCGGCGGATAATTGCGCCGCAGGAATTCACGCGTGCGGCTCAATATCCAGTCTCGCCGCTGCGGCTCGAGCGCCACCGAAGCCAGCCGGTCGGTCAGCATCGTCGGACCGATACTGGTGTAATCATGAAAGCTCCACAACTTTTCGATGGTCTTGGGCTCACCGACCACCCATCCCGTGCGCAGCCCGGGCAAGCTGAACGCTTTCGATAGCCCCGCGGTGCACAAAGTCCGCTCGTAGCCGCCCCACATCGTCGCGGTCAATTCGCCATCGAACTCCGCGCCGCGATACACTTCGTCCGAAAGAATCCACGCGCCCACTTTCGCCGCGGCCGCCACCACCGCCGCGCGCATGTCGTCGCGCAAGACCGACCCGGTGGGATTGCTGGGATTGCAGATGGCGATCAATTTCGTTTTCGCGGTCACCACGCGCGGCAAATCGTCCACATTGATGCCCCAATCGAGCGCCTCGCGCAGCCACAGCGGCTTCACCGTCGCGCCCAAGGACCGCGCCAGCCCCGCGATCTGCATATAATTCGGCATCATGAATACCACTTCGTCGCCCGGCTCGATCAGCGACCACGTGGATACGAAATTCGCCTCCGAGCCGCCGCAGGTCACCAGCACATTTTCCGCGCTCGCGCCGGGATACAGCTCCGCGATCCGCCCGCGCAGCTCTTCGCTGCCGTTGGTCTGCGGATACAGTTGCTGCACGTCCAAAATCTTCCGCAGTTGCTCGGCGTCCGGCACCAGCTCCGCCGTCGTCAGCGGGTGTACGCCGCTTTCGGAAATATTCAGCTCGACTTTGTTCTCCCAAACCGATTGCCAGCGCTCCAGCTCAAATGGCTCGATCTGCATTTCGTTCACCTCAAATTCGCGCGCAATAGGGCCGTGGTCTGCCGCGTCAGGAATGTAAGCGAAGTCGCGCGCCAAACCCAAGCGAATTTCGCATCGTCGCCGTTGCTAACCGCCGCGCGAAAACCTACAATCGTCCGTTATCTTGCAACCGGAGGCGGGTCCCGGCTCCGCCCCGCTTCACCGAAAATTCCGCTGCCGATTAACGCTTCCCCGAAATTCAGGAGAAATGGCCATGACCACCGCCGCCGAGCACGCCAGCGTCACTCCGGAACGCATCTTCGAAACCCTGAACGCCTACCAGAAGACCGCAGCGCTGAAAACCGCGATTGAGCTGGATGTATTCTCGGCGATCGCCGGCGGCGCAACCGCGGTTCCGGCCATCGCTAAGCGCTGTCAATCGAGCGAACGCGGCATCCGCATTCTCTGCGACTACCTGGTGATCAACGGATTTCTGACCAAGAACGATCACGAATACGCGCTGGCAGGTGATTCCGCGCTGTTCCTCGATCGTCGCTCGCCCGCCTATCTCGGTACAGCGGCCGGCTTTCTGGCGCTGCCGGAAATGATTAGCCTTTATCAGAATCTCACCGCCATCGTCCGCACCGGAGCATCGCTGCAGGGCGATCAGGCCACCGTTGCGCCGAACAGCCCCAGATGGGTGGAATTTGCTCGCTCCATGGCCGCCCTGCAACGCATTACCGCGGCGGCCGTGGCGGAAATGCTGGGGGCCAGCGCCGGCGAAAAGTGGAAAGTGCTCGACGTTGCTGCGGGCCACGGCATGTACGGCGTCACCATCGCCAAGCAGAACCCGAACGCGGAAATCTATGCCTTGGACTGGCCCGAAGTGTTGAAAGTAGCCAAGGAACACGCCGAGGCCGCGGGCGTGGCTGCGCGCTATCACGACTTGCCGGGAAGCGCGTTTGAAGTGGATCTCGGGAAGGATTACGACCTGGTGCTGCTCACCGGCTTCCTGCATCACTTCGATCCGCAGACGATCGAAGGGCTATTGCGCAAAGTTCACGCCGCGCTGAAGCCGCAAGGCCGCGTGGTTACCGTGGAATTCGTGCCCAACGAAGATCGCGTCACGCCGCCCGCCCCGGCCGCCTTCAGCATGGTCATGCTCGGCACTACCCGGTCCGGGGACGCGTACACCTACTCCGAATTCGACCGCATGTTCCGCAACGTGGGGTTTACTTTCAACGAATTGCGCCGCGGGCCGGGGCCGCAGAGCTTCATCATTTCGAAAAAATAGCGGAACGCCGTTAGCCCTTGTCGGGGCCGCCAAACGCCAGATTAATCAGCGTGTGCTGCTCCATCTCGTGCGCTTTGTGCGAACCCGTCGCCGGGCTGGCGCTCGCCGAACGCTTGATCGAAAGCACGCCGCGGCCGCGCGCCAGGCGCTCCAGGCGCGGCAATAGGAATGCCAGCGCGCCCATATTCGCCGGCTCCTCCTGCACCCACACGAACTCGCGCGCGCAGGTATGCCGGTCCATCTCCGCCGCCAGCTCCGCTTCCGGAAATGGGTAGAGCTGCTCGAGAAAGATAATCGCGGTGGAAGCGTCCTTGCGGCGCTTTCTCTCGGCCACCAGCTCGTGTCCGATTTTCCCGGTGCACAGCAGCACGCGCTCCGCCGATCCGTCGCCGCGATCCGGAATCACGTTCTGAAATCGCGCCGTGCCCAGCTCCGCGAGCGTCGAAGCAGCCGCCGGGTTGCGCAGCATGCTCTTCGGCGTGAACACCACCAGCGGCTTGCGCCACGCGCGCAGGGCTTGCCGCCGCAGCAGATGAAAATACTGCGCCGCGGTGCTCGGCTGGCAAATTTGTATATTGTCGCGCGCCGCCAGTTGCAGGAAACGCTCGATGCGCGCGCTGGAATGTTCCGGCCCCTGCCCTTCATAGCCGTGTGGCAGCAGCAACACCACGCCGGAGAGCAAATTCCATTTGTCCTCGCCCGCCGAAATAAATTGGTCAATGATGATCTGCGCGCCGTTCGCAAAATCTCCGAATTGCGCTTCCCACAGCACCAGCGCCTCCGGGAAATCGCGGCTGAAGCCGTACTCGAATCCCAGCACCGAGGCTTCCGACAGCGTCGAATTGATCGCCTCAAACCACGCTTCGCCTTGCCCCACATGCTGCAGCGGCACGTATTCCTCTTCCGTCTCGATATCAATCAGCGCCGCGTGCCGCTGGTTGAAAGTTCCGCGGCGGCTGTCTTGCCCGCTGAGCCGCACCGGAACGCGCTGCTTCAGCAGTGAGCCGAACGCCAGCGCTTCGGCCATTCCGTAATCGAGCGGCCGCTTGCCCTGCGCCATTTCCCGCCGCTGCTCCAGCAGTTTTTTTACTTTCGGATGAATGTGAAAATCTTCGGGATAGCGCGTCAATTCCTCGCCGACGGCCGCGAGTTCCCCCGTCGCCACGCCGGTATCCACTTCCATCGAGGCGTTGCAGCGGCCGCCGCGGTACGCATCCCAGTAGGGCGGCAGGCGGCGCATCGGCGGATTCTTCTCGAGCTCCAGCGCAGTTTTTTGCGCCGCGTCCAATTCCAACCGCACGCGTTCCACAATCGGCCGCGCATCCATGCCGATTCTCTCCGCATAAATCTGCCAAATCGGCGGATGCGCCTCGATCTTCCGGTAGCGCAACGGCTGCGTGATCGTCGGGTCGTCCACTTCGCTGTGCCCGTGCCGCCGGTAGCCGATCAAATCCACCACCACGGGCGTGCCGAACGCATAGCGATATTCCGCCGCCATCCTCCCGACGCGCGCCACGGCGTCCGGATCCTCCGCGTTCACGTGAAAGATGGGAACGGGCAGCCGCTTGGCCAAATCAGAAGAAAATCGCGACGATTGCGAATCCCGCGGGATGGTCGTAAAGCCGATCAGGTTATTCACGATGATGTGTACCGACCCGCCCACCGTGAACCCTTCGACGCCCGCCATGTTCAGCGTCTCCGCCCAGATTCCCTGGCCGGCAAACGCCGCGTCTCCGTGCATCAGCACCGGCACCACCTGCGCCACGCCGGCATCGCCGCGCCGCATCTGTTTGGCGCGCGTGCGCCCTACCGCGACGGGGTCCACTGCCTCCAAATGGCTCGGATTGGAAACCAGGTGGATGCCCACTTTCTTGCCGTTCGCGGCGGGAAATTCTCCGGTCGCGCCCATGTGATATTTCACGTCGCCGCCGCCCAGCACGCTGCGCGGATCCACGTCCTCGAAGCGCGCGAAGACTTCCGCGGCGCCGCGTCCCACGATGTGCACCATCACGTTCAGCCGCCCGCGATGGCTCATCGCCAGCACCGCCTGCACCGCTCCCTTCTCGGACGATGCGTTCAGGATGGCGTCCAGCAGCGGCAGCAGCGCCGATTCGCCCTCGAGCGAATAGCGCTTCGTTCCAAGGTAGCGGGTCTGCAGCACCTGCTCGAAGATTTCCGCGCGTACCAGCCATTCCAGAATGCGCCCGCGATCCTCCTCCGGCGCTTCCGCTTCCATGCGCGCCTGAATCCATTCGCGCTTCTCACGCTCCGGAATGTACATGAATTCCGCGCCGATCGTCCCGCAGTACGCTCGCCGCGCGGCCTCCGCCTCCGGGCCGGAGGCTTCCAACTCCGGCATGGCTACCGGCTCCATGTCCCCCAAAGGATCGAGATTGGCCTGCAGATATCCCCAGCGGCGGAAAGAGTCCCAGACGCGCTCCTGCGCGTCCTGGGTGGTTCCTGAATCCACGATTGATTGCTGACGGCTCATGAGAGTCCCCAAAACACCACCACTATTATAGCGGTAACGCCCGCAGGCGCGCGAGCGGCACCGGTTAACCTTCGCGCCACGCCCCCACCAGGCGCCGTACCAGCACAAACTGCCCCAGATGGTAGGAATTGTGGTCGGCAAGCAGCAGCGCCTGGCGCAGCAGCGTCTGGCCGGTGCCGTGCGGAATCGGGGCGGAAAGATCCGCCTGCGGGTCCATCACCAGTTTCCCCATCGCTTGCGTATCCTGGAAAAAAGCCTGCACGCTCTTCTCCCATTCTGCGTCATTCGCAGGCGCCAGATTCTTGGGCCAGTATCCCGCAGGCCATTCCGGCGATTTATACTGCGCATTCCGCGTGAACTCCAGAATGTCCCGCTGCGCCAGGCGCGCGTGCTCCAGCAGTTCCCAGGCCGAATGCGGCGATCCCGGCGGACGCAACCCGCGCTGCGCCGCATCCAATCCAGCCAGCGCCTGCTTCCAGTCCGCGTGCGCCTCGCCCCAACTCAGGACCTTGCGCAGCATTTCGCGCAGCGCCTTGTCGTTCCCGTTTCCCGTTGTCTTCCGGCTCGTCGTATCCGTCTTACGCTTCGATTTCGGCTTGCTCTGCGATTTTTTCGCCATTTCACCCTCCACGAAGGTCAACCACAGCCGTACCCGCGAACTTTCGCTCCTGGCATTGTTCGTTGTACAGCGAGGGAGTATCATCCGTGGAAATTTTCCAAGGAGCACTCGATGACCGCTGTCACATGCACTCGCCGGAACTTCTCGCGCCTGTTTGGGCAGTCGCTCGCCGTGGCTCTGGCCGCGCCCCGCTTGCCGCGCTTATTGGATGCGCCGGCCGCCAATCCGTTTCCCGGCGGTCCCGTGCGTCTCAACTACAACGAAAATCCCTACGGCCCCTCGCCGAAAGCGCTCGCCGAGCTCAAGGATTGCGGAGCCATCGCCAACCGCTATCCCGAGCACACCTACACTGAAGTGATCGGGTCGCTGGCGAGAAAATACTTCATGCAGCCGGAAAATATCGCTCTCGGCTGCGGCTCGACGGAGATTTTGCGCGCTTCGGATGCCGCCTTTCTCGACTCCACCCTCAATGTAGTCGCTGCCGAACCCACCTTCGAGGCCGTTCTGCAGTACGCCCACGCGCTGCACGCGAACGCGGTGAAGATTCCGCTCACGCCCGATCATCGCCACGATCTTCCCAAAATGGCCGCTGCCTGTACTTCCAAGACGGGCGTGGTGTACGTCTGTAATCCCAATAATCCTACCGGCACGATCGTGACCCGCGATGAAATGGCCGCCTTCGTGCTCGCCGTTCCCCCCACCACGCTGATCCTGGTGGACGAAGCCTATTTCGATTTCGCCGAAGACCCTCGCTATTCCAGCGCCGTGGAATTCATCCCCCAACATCCCAACGTCGTCGTCGCGCGCACGTTTTCGAAAATTTACGGCATGGCCGGCATGCGCCTCGGCTACGCAATCGGCGCCAAGGAACCCATCGCCCGCATCACCGCGCAGCTGATCCAGGACAATGGCAACGCCGCGGTGCTCGCCGCCGCCCTGGCCTGTCTCGGCGACAACGACTACGTCTCCTCCCGCCGCGCGCAGCTCAATGGCACCCGGCGATGGCTCTGCGCCCAGCTCGCGAAGGATTCCCGCCCGTTCATTCCCTCGCAAACGAATTTCGTGATGCTGGACATGGGCGCGGACGTGCAACCTATCATCGAAGAGTTTGCCGCGCGCAACGTTCTGGTAGGACGCCGCTTCCCCGCCATGCCCCATTTCCTGCGCGTCACCATCGGCACGCAGCCCGAAACCGAGGCCTTCCTCGCCGCCCTCCGCGAGATCGCTCCCGCTCGCGTCGCGCAACCCGCCGCCGCATAGCAAGCCGCAACTCGAATTCGCGCAAACGAAAAAGGCCCTTCCCCGCGTTTTCGCGCGGAGAAGAGCCTTTGAAGATACATTTCCCTTTTATCCGGGCGACTTCCCCGGCCCGCCCGCGCATCATGCGGGAGCCTCAGGAACTTGGCCCGCCGTGCACTTCGCTCGGCCCGTTTGCCGTCAGTTGTAGGTCGCGCCGTTTACGGCGCCGCTACGCTCTGCGGTCCGATGGATCGCCGTTGCTGGAAACACTCCCGGCAATACACCGGACGCCCCTGCGTCGGCTTGAACGGAACCGTCGTTTCTTTTCCGCATTGCGAGCACACCGTCTTGGTCTCGACTCGCTGCACGCTGCCGGAACCGGACCCGCTGCCCGCCGCGCGGTTGGCTTTGCAAGCCTTGCACCGCTTGGGTTCGTTCTTGAACCCCTTGTCGGCGAAAAACATTTGCTCGCCGGCGGTGAAGACGAATTCAGCCGAACACTCGCCGCACTTCAAAACCCTATCGTGGTATTCCATACGCTGCTCCAGAGCAGTACCAGAAAAGGAGTAGCAGCGGAACAGTCACGGCCAGACGGTTGCGGGAACCCGCACGCAATTTCACGTTTTCCCGGCCCTGCCTGGCGCGGAACCATTTGAATGAACCCCAATAAATGGTCGCCTAGTCTTGCTCCCGCCGTTGCTTTTTCCGGAGACGCTTACGCGAGAGGGCCTCTTTGGCACGTCGCTTTTCACCCGGCTTCATGTAATAGCTGTGCTTTTTAATCTCTTTGATTATGTCTTCCGACTGCACCTTTCTCTTGAAGCGTCGGAGTGCATTCTCCAGAGATTCACCCTCTTGGATGACAACTTCTGCCACGCGTATTCACCCCCGTTCCCCGTTGAATGTTGAGTTGCACTTCTGGGTTACCACCAGTGTATCCGGTTCACACCCGAACCGGCAATTGCCAAGTTCTTCTATCCCCCGCTAGGGCGTAAGTCAAGGCTTAAATTGGCAGAGGCTCAAAATCCCGTAATTGTTACTCTCTGGTTAATATTGCCGCGCCAGCACATCCGCGCCGGCTCCGCAAACGTTCGCGAACGCCATCGCGCAATCGGCCTTCCGTCTCGCGCTCCCTCGCGCCCCTTCCACACATTTCTTCAGTCCCCACGGACTTGCTGCTAGAATAGCCTTCCCCGGCACGGGGCGTTTTCCGGAGATCGTATCCATGCCACTGATGCGCAACGCACTGGCGGTGCTGCTGGCCGGGGGCCAGGGCGAACGCCTTTGGCCGCTCACGCGCGACCGCGCCAAACCCGCCGTACCCTTCGGCGGCATCTACCGCATCATTGACATCACTCTCTCCAATTGTCTGAATAGCGACCTGCGCCGCGTTTTCGTCCTCACCCAGTACAAAGCCCTCAGCCTCAATCGCCACGTGCGCCGCGGCTGGTCCGTGCTCGTGGGCCACGGCGATTTCATCGAAGTGCTTACGCCGCAGATGCGCGTCTCGCAGCACTGGTATCAAGGCACCGCCGACGCCGTCTATCAGAACATTTATTCCATCGGCTCCGAGCAATCCAACTTCGTCTTCATTCTTTCCGGTGACCATATCTACAAAATGAATTATCAGAAGATGCTCGAGCAGCACGTCGAGGCCGCCGCCGACGTCACCGTCGCCACCTTCGAAGTGGATCCCCAGGAAGCCGCCGGCAGCTTCGGCGTGCTGGAAACCGACAAGGACTGGCGCATCGTCGGATTCGAGGAAAAGCCCGCCGAGCCCAAACGTTCGCGCATCCATCCCGACAAAGTGAACGCCTCCATGGGCGTCTATCTTTTCAATACCCAGCTTCTCGTCCCCATCCTCATCGCCGACGCCGAAGACCCCAATTCCAAACACGATTTCGGCAAGGACATCATTCCGCGCATCATCGAAAAGCACCGCGTCTTCGCTTACAATTTCCGCGACGAAAATAAAAAGGAGAACGCCTACTGGCGCGATGTCGGCACCGTCGAGGCCTACCACGAAGCCAATATGGACTTGGTTTCCGTCTCGCCGATTTTCAATCTGTACGACAAGGGCTGGCCGCTGCACACCTGGCAGCAGCAATATCCGCCCGCCAAATTCGTTTTCGCCGATCCCCCGCGCATGGGCGTCGCCCTCGATTCCATCGTCGGCGGCGGCTCCATCGTTTCCGGTGGCCGCGTCACCAAGTCCGTTCTGGGCTTCAACGTGCGCGTCAATAGCTACAGCGAAGTCGAGCAGTGCATCATTTTCAATCACGTCAATGTCGGACGAAGCTGCCGCATTCGCCGCGCCATCATTGACCGCCACGTGAATCTCCCCGAAGGTACCGTGATCGGCTACGATCTGGAAGCCGACCGCGCGCGCTATTCCGTCACCGAGCGCGGCGTCGTAGTGGTCGTGCGCCCCGAATCCATGATCGAAGAGCCCGAATAACCCGCAATTCGCCACCCAAACTTGAATCACCGCGCGGGTGCCGCACGTTTCGCTTTTCGAAAGGTGCGGGGTTTTGACGTAGCAACCATCGAGATCGAGTAATGGCGGACCCATCTCCACTCGCAACCCGACGCCCTGCTCCGAACTCCAGAAACCGATCGCATCCACCGCCTTGAACCACCCACCCCGAAACGATTACGATGTTTGTCGCACAAATTGCCGGTAACCATAGGAGCCTCATGTCCACCAAGATCACCAGCGTTCATGGCCGCGAAATCATTGATTCGCGCGGCAATCCCACGGTCGAAGCCGACGTCCGCGTCGCGGGCGGCGCCCTCGGCCGCGCCGCCGTTCCTTCCGGCGCATCCACCGGCGAGCTCGAAGCCAATGAGCTGCGCGACGGCGACAAAGCGCGCTACCTCGGCAAAGGAGTGCTGAAAGCCGTCGGCCACGTCAACGACGCCATCGCCAAAGTCGTCACTGGCCTCGATGCCGCCGACCAGCACGCACTCGACCGCAAAATGATCGCAGCCGACGGCACGCCCAACAAATCGAATTTTGGCGCGAACGCCATTCTCGCCGTCTCCATGGCCGCCGCGCGCGCCGCCGCCGCGCAGTTGGGCGAACCGCTCTACAAGTACCTGTCGCGTTATTCCAGCGACAAATCCGCCAACACGCTTCCGGTCCCCATGATGAATATCGTAAACGGCGGCGCGCACGCCGATAATTCCGTGGACGTGCAGGAATTCATGGTCATGCCCGTGGGCGCGCCGAATTTCCGCGAAGCCCTGCGCTGGGGCGTCGAAGTCTTCCATCATTTGAAGTCCGTGTTAAAGAAGAACGGCTACTCCACCGCCGTCGGCGATGAAGGCGGCTTCGCGCCCAATCTGAAATCCAATGAAGAGGCTCTCGAGCGCGTCCTGGAAGCCATCATCGCCGCCGGCTACAGGCCCGGCGAGCAAGTCGCCATCGCCGTTGACCCCGCCGCCAGCGAGTTCTACGACCGCGCCGCAAAAAAATACGTCTTCAAGAAATCCGATAAGTCCGCGCGCACTCCCGCGGAAATGGTGAAATTCTGGGAAGCCTGGGCAGCCAAGTATCCGATCGTTTCCATCGAGGACGGCCTCTCCGAAGACGATTGGGACGGCTGGAAGCTCATCACCCGCGACCTGGGCAAAAAAATCCAGCTCGTCGGCGACGACATTTTCGTCACCAACCCCAAAATATTCGCGCGCGGCATCTCCGAAGGCATCGCCAACGCCATCCTGATCAAGCTCAACCAGATCGGCACCGTGAGCGAAACCATCGAAGCCGTGGAAATGGCGCGCAAGGCCAATTACGCCGCCATCGTCTCCCATCGCAGCGGCGAAACCGAAGACACCTTCCTCGCCGATTTCGTAGTCGCCATGGGCACCGGCCAGATCAAGACCGGCTCCGCCTCCCGCACCGACCGCATCGCCAAATACAACCAACTCCTTCGCATCGAAGAAGCCCTGGGCGGCGCAGCCCGCTTCCCCGGCCGCAAGGCGCTGCATTTGTAGCCAAATTTGAATTTCGCGCGCGTGAAGAGCTGTTCGCACCCAAATATGCCGCAAAATTCAAATCAATCGCGCCCATTGAAGTTGCGGTATTATCCGAATCTGCCGCGCCATTTGAATTTGCCGTTGTGCTTGAACTCGCCGTTGCATTTGAATCGGTCGTCGAACTTGAACTTGTAGCGGCCGGTCTGGCGCAGCCAGACCGGGCACCCAAGCGCTCGCCCGGGCCTCAGCCAAACGAAACCAGCGGCGCTCGATCCCGTGACCTGGCACTCGACGCAACGCCCACATCAACCCTGCCGGCTCGACACAAACCGTCGAGCCGCCGCTACAAATGCTTTTCAAGCACCATGTCATTTGCTCGAAAGAATATTCGCTTGCCCGCGCTTAATTACCGAGGACGCCGGCGGTTTTTCATAACCTTGTGCTGCGAGCATCGGCGCCGGTTTTTCACGCAGAATCGTCTCGCCGCAGGTATCATCGAGATACTCCGCGTCACGGCGATCCAGCACAAAATAGCGTTCTACACCTATTGCCTGATGCCGGACCACCTGCACGCCCTCGTCATTGGTCTCGATCCCTCCAGCAATTGCTTGAATTTCATGTCGGACTTCAAACGAAAGAGCACCATCGAGTTCCAGTCGGAATATTCCAGCCCGCTCTGGCAGAAGAAATTCTATGACTATATCCTCCGCCCTAAAGATTCCACGGATCGCGTGGCCGCATACATCTGGCTGAATCCCGTCCGCAAAGGTCTCCGCTCAGAACAGCAGGATTACGCATATTCGGGCTCTTTCGCTGCGGATTGGAAACCCTCGCTCGACCTCGCCAATCCCTGGACGCCGGCATGGAAGCCGGCGGCGCAGACCCAATCGCCATGAACCCCCCGCCCCACATGAAGTTTTTGTAGCGGCCGGTCTGGCGC